>NZ_JALGRS010000001.1:0-545906 GCF_022815565.1 Rathayibacter sp. VKM Ac-2926
CTCCTCAAACGAGCTCTCTGCCGCGAACTCTTCCCCCTCCTCTGCCGACCTTGACAAATAGAAGCTTCGAGATCCACACACGTCAGGAGGGCGAGCCTGCAGACCCACCCTGCTGATGACGGTGGGTCTCGATACGCCCCTGCGGGGCTACTCGACCAGCATGCACTTCCCCGCGGGCTACTCGACCAGCATGCACTTCCCCGCGGGCTACTCGGCCGGCATGCACATCCCTGCAGGCTGGTCAGCCGGCATGCGCATCCCTGCGGCCTACTCGATCGGCATGCACATCCCTGCAGGCTGGTCAGCCGGCATGCGCATCCCTGCGAGCTACTCGGCCGGCGTGCACATCCCTGCGGGCTGCTCAACCGGCATGACGGCGGGATCGCGTGCTCGTCCTCGTCACCTGCCGGCGGAAGGCGTCGCCGCTCGATCGCGGTGGCGGAGGGCTAGGGATTCGAACCCTAGAGACATCTCTGCCCACCAGTTTTCAAGACTGGCTCCATCGGCCGCTCGGACAGCCCTCCCTGCCGCTCCCCGCGGGGAGAGACAGTCGATGGTAACCGACGGCCCGCGCGGCGCGGGAGCGGCGGGCGCCGCGTCGGGTCAGCGCAGGTCGGCGAGGGCGACGGCGACGCCGTCCTCGTGCACACCGGGGAGGATCGCGGAGGCGACCGCGAGGACCTCGGCGGGCGCCTGCCCCATCGCCAGGCCGGCGCCGTGCTCGGCGGCCCAGGTGAGCATCTCGATGTCGTTGCGGCCGTCGCCGAGCGCGACCACGTCGCTCCGCTCGATGCCGAGGCGGTTCCGGACCAGCTCGAGCGCGGTCGACTTGTTGACGCCGTGCGGGGCGATGTCGAGCCAGGCGGTCCAGCCGATGGCGTAGCTGACCTGGTGCAGGCCCATCCGCTCGACGAGCTCGGTGAACTCCTCGATGCCGGTGCCGGGCGAGATGACGACCACGCGGGTGGACTGCACGCCCAGCAGCTCCTCGAACGGGACGTGCACCGTCTCGGCGCCCATCACCGCTCCGCCGGGGAAGGCCTCGGTGTAGGAGAAGGCGCCGTCGGCGTCCTCGACGGCGTAGTGCGCGTCGGGCAGGTGCCGGCGGATGGTCTCGAGGACCTCGGTGGGGTCGAAGGTCTCGACGACGTCGGGGCGGTAGCCGCCCTCCGCCTCGGGGTCGCGGCGCAGGGTGACGGCGCCGTTGCAGCAGATGACGAACTCCGGAGCGATGCCCAGGCGCGCGACCACGGGCAGCGTGGTCGACGGCGAGCGGCCGGTCGCGAGCATGACCTCGTCGCCCTGGGCGACCACCCGCGTGATCGCGTCGACGACCGCGTCGGTGATGGTGCCGTCCTCGTGCATGACGGTGCCGTCGATGTCGAGGGCGATGAGGCGGCGGCCGGCGCTCATGCGGTGCGGACCGGCTCGAGGACCTCGAGGCCGCCCAGGTGCGGGCGCAGCGCCTCGGGGACGAGCACCGAGCCGTCGGCCTGCTGGTGCGTCTCGAGCAGGGCGACGATCCAGCGGGTGGTCGCCAGCGTGCCGTTCAGGGTGGCGACGGGCGCCGTCTTGCCCGACTCGGTGCGGTACCGGGTGTCGAGGCGGCGGGCCTGGAAGGTGGTGCAGTTCGAGGTCGACGTCAGCTCGCGGTAGGCGTCCTGGGTGGGCACCCAGGCCTCGACGTCGAACTTGCGCGCGGCGCTCTGGCCGAGGTCGCCCGCGGCGACGTCGATGACGCGGTAGTGCAGGCCGAGGCTCTGCAGCACGCCCTCCTGGTGGGCGAGCAGGCGCGCGTGCTCCGCCTCCGCGTCCTCGGGCAGCGTGTAGACGAACATCTCGAGCTTGTTGAACTGGTGCACCCGGATGATGCCGCGGGTGTCGCGCCCGCCCGAGCCGGCCTCGCGGCGGTAGCAGGTGCTCCAGCCGGCGTAGCGCTTCGCGCCGCCCGCGAGATCCAGGATCTCGTCGGCGTGGTAGCCGGCGAGCGCCACCTCGCTGGTGCCGGTGAGGTAGAGGTCGTCGTCGCGGAGGCGGTACACCTCGTCGTCGTGCTCACCGAGGAAGCCGGTGCCGTCCATGATCTCGGGGCGCACCAGCGTCGGCGTGATCAGCGGGGTGAAGCCGGCCTCGAGGGCGCGCTCCAGGCCGAGGTTCATCAGCGCGATCTCGAGACGGGCGACGAGGCCCTTGAGGAAGTAGAAGCGCGCGCCGCTGACCTTCGCGCCGCGCTGCATGTCGATGCCGTCGAGCAGCTCGCCGATCTCGAGGTGGTCGCGGGGCGCGAAGTCGAAGACCGGGCGCTCACCCACGGTGCGCACGAGCTCGAACTTGTCCTCGCCACCGGCGGGAACGCCGTCGATGATCGGGTTGGCCAGCCGCTTCACGAGCGAGCCGAAGCGCTCGTCGGCCTCGGCGGCCTCCTGCTGCGCCTGCTTGGCGGCGGCGGCGAGGCGCTGCGCCTCGGCGACCAGGGCCGCCTTCTCGTCCTTCGGCGCCTTCGCGACGGTCTTGCCGAAGGCGTTCTGCTCGGCGCGGAGGCGCTCGGCCTCGGTGATCGCGGCCCGGCGTGCGCGGTCGGCCTCGAGGGCGTCGTCGACGAGCTCGACGGAGTCGCCGCGCGCCTCCTGCGAGCGCTTGAGGACGTCCGGGTTCTCGCGGAGAAGTACGGGATCAATCACCCCAGCAGTTTAGAGGGGCCGGGAGGCGCGCCTGAGGATCGGCCGGGCGGACCGAACCGGCGGGGCCGGGGCTGCGAACCACTTCTGCGCCACCTCCCCCGACGGACGGCGCCGGCCCCCTCCGTTCCCCCGCGAGAGGGTCGCAGCTCTCCACCGCAGCTCCCGACCTCACCCCGAGAGGCCCCGCCATGACTCCCCGACCCCCGACCGTGCGCGTCGAGCGCTCCGGCCCCGTCGCCCGCCTGATCCTCGACCGGCCCGACGATCTCAACGCGCTCGACCTCGACACGGCTCTGCAGCTGGTGCGCGCCCTGATCACGCTGAACGCCGACGCGGGCTGCACCGTCCTCGTCGTCGAGTCCGCGGGTCGCGCGTTCTGCACCGGCGGCGACGTCTCGGCGATCCTGGGCGCCGACCGGCCCGACCAGTACCTCCGCGACCTCGCAACGACCGCGGGCGAGGCCTTCCGCCTCCTCGGCGAGAGCAGCGCCGTCGTCGTCTGCGCGATCGACGGCATCACCGCGGGAGCCGGGATCGCCTTCGCGCTCGCCGCCGACATCGTCGTCGCGACGCCCGCCGCCACCTTCGTCAGCGCCTACGGCGACGTCGGGCTGGTGCCGGACTGCGGCGTCACGGCGACCCTGCCCGCGACGATCGGCCGCCGCCGCGCCCTGGACTTCGTGCTCTCCGGCCGCTCGGTCCGCGCCGCCGAGGCGCTCGAGTGGCAGCTGGTCACCGAGGTCGTCCCCCGCGCCGAGCTCGCGGCCCGCGTCGACGAGCGCGTCCGAGCGCTCGCGGCCCGCCCGCCGCTGGTGGCCGCCGCCGCCAAGCGACTGCTGACCACCGAGCCGCTCGACCTGCGCGAGCGGATCGAGGAGGAGACCGACACCCTCGTCGAGCTGCTCTCCACCGAGCGCACCCGCGCGCTGCTCGAGGCCGAGCACGAGCGGCAGCAGCGCCGCCGGGCCCGCAGCAGCATCGCGGCCTGACCGGTGACCCCCGTCAGGACCGGGCGACGAGCCCGCCGAGATCGCGGATCGACGCCGCCCCCGACTGCTGCAGCATGACCCGGAACTCGCGGTCGAGGAGTCCGAGCAGCCCGGCGACCTCGTCGGCGCCGCCCACGGCGAGCGCCCACATCAGCGGCCGCCCGACGAAGACCGCGCGGGCCCCGAGCGCGAGCGCCGCGAGCACGTGCCGACCCGTGCGCACCCCGCTGTCGATGTAGACCTCGGCGTCGGCGCCGACCGCGTCGACCACCTCGGCGAGCGCCCCAACCGCGGTGATCGAGCCGTCCATCCGCCGGCCGCCGTGCGTCGAGACGACGACCCCGGAGGCGCCCGCGTCGACCGCGCGACGGGCGTCCTCGCCGCGCAGCACGCCCTTCACCAGGACCGGCAGACCGCTGACCGAGCGGAGCCGGCCGATGTCGTCGAGTCCCGGGTTCGGCACGGGACGGCCGAGGACCAGGGCGCGCTCCTGCTCGGTCAGATTGCCGAGCCTCGCCTTGCCGGGGATCTCCGGCCAGGTCAGCGGCTCGATGCCGGGGCGCTCGCCGCGCAGCACCGGCATCTCGACCGTGAGCATCAGAGCGCGGGCGCCGTGCTCAGCGGCCCGCTCGACGAGCGCGTGCGTCACGTCGCGGTCCGCGAGCAGGTAGACCTGGAACCACCACGGCGCGCCCGCCGCGGCGATCCGCTCGAAGGGCAGCGCCGTGTTCGTCGAGACGCCGAGGAGGGTGCCGGCGCGCGCCGCCGCCTCCGCCATCGCGATCTCGCCGCGCGGATCCGCCGCGTTCTGCTGCGCCATCGGCGCGATCAGCACGGGGCCCCGCACCTCGGTGCCGAGGACCGAGGTCGTGGTGCCGCCGTCGAGCTCGCCTCGCAGCGCCGCCGGCCGGAAGCGGATCGCGTCCCAGGCCGCGAGGTCGGCGTCGCGCTCCGAGCGGCCGCCCGCGACGGCGCCGTAGTAGTCGGCGACGAACCAGGGCAGCACCTCGCGGGCGCGCTCCTCCAGCTCGGCGACGAGTCGGCGGGTCGGTGCGCTGTCGGCTGTCATGGGCGGCCTCCCCTTCGAGGGCGCCGGTGCGGCGCGGGGGCGGGGCCGGGAGGCTCCGCCGCGGCTCGACTGTACCCGCGAGCGCCGCCCTGCGATCGGAGAGGCGCCGCGCTGCCTTCTCGGCTACGGTGGTCCCTGCGAAGGGGAGTAGTTCCCACCGTCCGCCGAGCGGACGACGAGGCGCGTCGACATGCTGGTCCGGAGAGTCCCGGACCCGGCACGCCACCCGGATCCTCGCGGAACCGGGCGAACGAGACCTTCGGCCAGTCGACACGTGTCCTGGCCGGTCCTCTCGCGCGGGTCGGCCGGGGTGCCGAAGCCCAGGAGATCCCATGGCGACCACCGCCCGAGACACCCCTTCCTCCCCCACTCCCGTGCAGATCCGCCGCTGGCGGCGCTACCTCGCCGACGAGCTGGCCGAGGCCGCGAGCTATCGCGATCTCGCCGAACGCCGCTCCGGCGAGGAGCGCGAGATCCTGCTCGCCCTGGCCGCCGCTGAGGGCCGGCACGAGGAGCACTGGCGCGAGCTGCTCGGGCCGGCCGCCGAGCCGCAGCCCCGGCCGGACCTGCGCACGCGGCTGCTCGGCTTCCTGACCCGGCAGTTCGGCTCGGTCTTCGTCCTCGCGCTGATCCAGCGCGCCGAGGCCCGCTCGCCGTATGCCGACGACGACGATGCGACGGAGGCGATGGCCGCCGACGAGCGGATCCACGGCGAGGTCGTCCGCGGGCTCGCCGAGCGCGGCCGCAATCGGCTCTCGGGCACCTTCCGCGCGGCGGTGTTCGGCGCCAACGACGGTCTGGTCTCGAACCTGGCGCTCGTCCTCGGCGTCGGCGCGAGCGGAGTCGGCACCGGGGTCGTCCTGTTCACCGGCATCGCCGGGCTGCTCGCGGGCGCGCTCTCGATGGGCGCCGGCGAGTTCGTCTCGGTGCGCTCGCAGCGCGAGCTGCTCTCCGCCTCCTCCCCCGACCTCGACACCAACCACGTCGTCCCCGACCTCGACGTCGACGCCAACGAGCTCTCGCTCGTCTACCGCGCCCGCGGGCTCTCGCAGGAGGACGCGGACGCCCGCGCGGCCCGGGTCTTCGCGGGACTGCGCGGCGGCGCGGCGCCGACCTCGCCGATCACCATCGGCGGAGTGAAGGCCGACCCGTCGGTCGACGAGTACGAGTCGATCGGCACCGGCATGGGCGCGGCGCTGTCGAGCTTCTGCTTCTTCGCCTCGGGAGCGATCATCCCGGTCCTGCCGTACCTGCTCGGGATGTCCGGGCTGGCCGCGGTGGTCCTCGCATCGGTCCTCGTCGGCCTGGCGCTGCTCGCGACCGGCGCGATCGTCGGCCTGCTCTCCGGCGCGCCGCCCCTGGCGCGCGCCCTGCGCCAGCTCGGCATCGGCTACGGTGCGGCGCTCGTCACCTACCTGCTCGGGCTGCTGTTCGGCGCGTCGGGGGTGTAGAGAGGTTCGCACGGGAAGTGCCGGCGACGATGGGTCTCGATACGCCCCTGCGGGGCTACTCGACCAGCATGGCTGCGGCCGTCTCTTCCAAGGAGATCCCCTCTCCGCCGGAGGTGCGGGCGTCAGACGGTCGTCGCCTCGGACTCGGTCTCGACGTCGTCGGAGGGCGCCTGCTTCGCGGGCCTGGACCGCCAGCGCAGTGCTGCGACGCCCATCGCCAGCAGCAGCGCGAACGGCAGGCTGCCCAGCAGCGGGATCGAGGCGTAGTAGGTGATCTGGCGCTGGATCCACTCCGGTGACGGGGTGTCGGAGTCGCCGTAGTACGACGCGGGCGGCGAGGAGTAGCCGCTGTAGAGCAGCGCGACGCCGAGCACGCTGCCGGCCAGCCCCGCGAGCAGCAGGGCGAGCAGCCAGGGGTTCCGCCAGAGCGGCGCTGACGGCTCCACGGCGACCTCGACGCGGCGGACGGACGTCTCCTCGGGCGCGGGATCGGCGAACGGCTCCCGGTCCAGTGCCGCGTCCGAGGGCAGCCGGGCGGGTGCGCTGATCGGAGTGCCGCTCTCGGCCGCCCGCCGCGAGCGCCGGCTGTCGGCCGTGGTCGCGATGTCGGCGAGCGCGGGCGGCCGCCGACGCGCGATCCCCTCCGGTGCCGTCACCGGCCGGGCGAACGC
This sequence comes from Rathayibacter sp. VKM Ac-2926, assembly GCF_022815565.1. Lineage (NCBI taxonomy): Bacteria > Bacillati > Actinomycetota > Actinomycetes > Micrococcales > Microbacteriaceae > Rathayibacter > Rathayibacter sp. VKM Ac-2926. The sequence goes on from NZ_JALGRS010000001.1 coordinate 6,862, forward strand.
GCGCTCGTCGCCGCGCACCCGGTCCACTCCCCCGGCGAAACCCCGCTGAAAGGCGGCGTCGTACCGCGGATCGACGCGCTCGCGCTCGGCTCCGCCTCGTTCAGTCATCGTCGACCTCCGGTTCGCTGCCGAGGATCCCGCGCAGCCAGTCGCGGGCCTCGATGAACACCTCGTCGTCGTAGCGTCGCACGTACGAGACCGGACGGCGATCCGCACGGGGATACGAGCCGAGGAAGATCACCCGCGGACTGAAGCGGCGGAGCCCCAGAAGGGCGTCGGCGACCCGCTCGTCGTGCACGTGGCCGTCGAGGTCGATGACGAAGCGGTAGCGGCCGAGGGCGTCGCCGATGGGCCGCGACTGGATCATGCTCAGGTTCACTCCGCGGGTCGCGAACTGCTCCAGCATGTCGAGCAGCGCTCCCGGGGCGTCGGAGGGCAGCTCGACGATCAGGCTGGTCTTGTCGGCGCCGGTGGCCTCGGGCAGCTCCCGCGAGCGGGAGACGTGGACGAAGCGGGTGACCGCGTTCGGGTTGTCGCCGATCCGCTCCGCGAGAACCTCGACGTCGTGGTGGGCGACGATGCCCGGCGGCGCGATCGCGGCCTGCGCGGGCGAGCCCGCGAGCAGGTCGATCGTGGCCTGCACGTTGCTCGACGCCGGCAGGTGCTCGTGGCTCGGGATCGTCCGGTCGAGCCACCCGCGGCACTGGCCGTAGGCGACCGGGTGCGCGGCGACGATCCGCACGTCCTCGAGCCGCGCGCCCGGGCGGCCGACCAGGATGAACGACACCGGCACGAGGTACTCGCCGACGATCCGCACGCCCGGGATCCGCGCCAGCGCGTCCTGCGCGGCCGTCACCCCGCCCTCGACCGAGTTCTCGATCGCGATCACCGCGCCGTCGCTGCGCCCAGAGACCAGGTCGTCGAGCGCCTCGCCGACGTTCCCGACGCTCCGCCAGACGTGCCCGCGCGCCTCGGGCACCTGCGCGAGCGCCGCCTCCGTGAACGTGCCGGAGGGCCCGAGATAGCTGTAGGTGCGGGGGGCGGGGGCGGTGTCGGGGACACCGTCGGAGGCGCGGTCGGGCATGGCGGACAGCCTAGCCAGCGCCTGTCCAGCCGGTATCGCGGCCCCGGCGCGACTGCCACTATGGACCCCATGACCGATCGCGCAGGGAAGCCGGCAGAGGCCTCCGATCTCATCGACGTCGAGGCCCTCGTGAGGGCGTACTACGAGAAGAAGCCGGACGTGTCCGACCCCTTGCAGAAGGTGGTCTTCGGCACCTCCGGGCATCGCGGCTCGTCGTTCGACACCGCCTTCAACGAGGACCACATCGCGGCGGTGACCCAGGCCATCGTCGAGTACCGGACGAACGAGGGCATCACCGGGCCGCTCTTCATCGGCGCCGACACCCACGGCCTCTCGCGCCCCGCGCTGACGACGGCGCTCGAGGTGCTGGTCGCCAACGAGGTGCGCGTGCTCGTCGACGAGTTCGACGACTACGTGCCGACCCCGGCGCTCAGCCACGCGATCCTCCGCTACAACAACGACCCGTCGCACACCGACCGGGCCGACGGCATCGTGGTCACCCCCTCGCACAACCCGCCCCGCGACGGCGGCTTCAAGTACAACCCGCCGCACGGCGGCCCCGCCGACTCCGACGCCACCGCCTGGATCGCGAACCGCGCCAACGAGCTGATCGCCGACGGCAACCGCGACGTGAAGTCGGCCGAGCCGAGCGCCGTCGAGACCTACGACTACCGCACCCACTACGTCGCTGACCTGAAGAACATCATCGACATCGACGCGATCAAGAAGGCCGGGGTGAAGATCGGAGCCGACCCGCTGGGCGGCGCCTCGGTGCACTACTGGCAGCTGATCGCCGAGATGTACGAGCTCGACCTGACGGTCGTCAACGGCGAGGTCGACCCGGCCTGGGGCTTCATGACCCTCGACTGGGACGAGAAGATCCGGATGGACCCGTCCTCCCCCAGCGCGATGGCCTCGGTCGTCGCCCGGGCCGGCGACTACGACATCCTCACCGGCAACGACGCCGACGCCGACCGCCACGGCATCGTCACGCCCGATGGCGGCCTGATGAACCCCAACCACTACCTGGCGGTCGCGATCGACTACCTGTACCGCCACCGCTCCGGTTGGCGCGAGGACGCGGCGATCGGCAAGACGCTGGTGTCGTCCTCGATCATCGACCGGGTCGCGGAGTCGCTCGGCCGCCGCCTCTGGGAGGTGCCGGTCGGCTTCAAGTGGTTCGTGCCCGGGCTGGTCGACGGCTCGGTCGGCTTCGGCGGCGAGGAGTCGGCGGGTGCGTCGTTCCTCCGCTTCGACGGGACCGTCTGGACCACCGACAAGGACGGCATCCTGCTGGCGCTGCTCGCCTCGGAGATCGTCGCCGTCACGGGCAAGAGCCCCTCGGCGCTGTACCGCGAGCTGACCGAGCGCTTCGGCGACCCGGTCTACGAGCGCGTCGACGCGGTGGCCACGAAGGCTCAGAAGGCGGCGCTGGGCAAGCTCGACGGCGACGCTATCTCGGCGACCACCCTGGCCGGCGAGGAGATCGTCGCCAAGCTCTCGAAGGCCCCCGGCAACGACGCGGCGGTCGGCGGCGTCAAGGTCGTCACCGAGAACGCGTGGTTCGCCGCGCGCCCCTCCGGCACCGAGGACGTCTACAAGATCTACGCCGAGTCCTTCCGCGGCCTCGACCACCTGCACGAGGTGCAGGCCGAGGCCCGCACCATCGTCGACGCCGCCCTGGGCTCCTAGCCCGCGCGCCGCCCGCGGCTCGCTACCGCTGAGTCGCCCGAGAAGGCTCGTTCCCCACCCCGGGAACGAGCCTTCTCGGGCGAGTCAGTGCTGCAGCGCCGCGCGCACCTGGGCGACGACGGAGGCGAGGTCGGCGAGGTCGTCGCCGGTGAGCTCGATCACGGTCCAGCCGGCCGCGCGGAGGCGGCGGGCGCGGGCGACGTCCCTGCGCCACTGGCCGGGCTCCGAGCGGTGGTAGTCGCCGTGGTACTCGATGATCAGGCGGGCCGTGGCGATGCACAGGTCGACCCGACCGAGGAAGGCGCCCGATTCGTCACGGATCTCGACGTTCGCCTCGAGACCCTGGATGCCTGCGAGCACGAGCGCGACGCGGACCTGCGACTCGGGCCGCGACTCCGCGCGGCCGTCGAGCAGCCCGAGGGCTCGACGCAGGCGCGCGATCCCGCGTCGACCCGGGTGCCGGGCGAGCGCGGCACGCAGGGACTCCTCGCCGACGAGACGCCGGTGGAGGAGATCGTCGCCGACAGCGACGAGGTCCGCCAGCTCGAGGACGGCACCGAGGTCGCACCAGGTGCGGGCCGGAGTGGTCAGCGCGCCTCGCTTGCCGAGGACGATGTCGACGTCGCGATCGACCGTGAGGCTGCGGCCCGCCAGCCCTCGCGCGTGCGGCGCCCTGGCCGGTGCGACGACGGCGACGTCCAGGACGGCGCGCTGCTCCCAGCACCGGTCGAGCGGAGCGCCCCACAGCAGCGCCGCGGTCGGCCCGCAGACGAAGACGTGGTCGCCGAGCCGGTGCTGCACCGCCGCACAGCGATCCGCGAGCGTGACGGCCGGAGCCGACGATCTGACTCCGTAGGCCGGCGACGAGAACTCCGCCGACCGCATCCGCGCCCGCGACAGCCCCGCGGCGCTCCCCTCCGCCACCCTGAAGAGGCCCTCCGGCCCGTCGCCACTCACCGCGCCATGCTGGCGCCCCTGAGCGACCCGTGCGTCGAGTTGTCCACAGGCACCACTGACTCGCCCGAGAAGGCTCGTTCTCGGGGTGGAGAACGAGCCTTCTCGGGCGACTCAGCGGGTGACGGCTACCAGCGGGGGTGGACCGTAGGGCGGAAGTGGGTGTCGTAGAGGGCGTTGACGGCCTCCATGAAGGCGGGGCCGAGGGGGGCGGCGTCCGCGGCGGTGGCGTTCGCCTTCGCCTGCTCGACGGAGCGGGCGCCGGGGATGACGGCGGTGACGCCGTCCTGCTGGATGATCCAGGCCAGCGCGGCGGCGGCGGGGGCGAGGCCGTGGTCGGCGGCCAGGAGGGAGAACTCCTGAGCGGCCTCGACGCCGGTCGCGAAGTCGACGCCGGAGAAGGTCTCGCCGACGTCGAAGGCGGAGCCGTCGCGGTTGTAGGTGCGGTGGTCGTCGGGTGCGAAGGTCGTCTCCGTCGTGTAGCGGCCGCTGAGGAGGCCGGACGCGAGCGGGACGCGCGCCAGGATCCCGACGCCGGCCTCGCGGGCCGCCGGCAGCACCGCGTCGAGCGGCTTGAGGCGGAACGCGTTCAGGATGATCTGGACGCTCGCCACGTTCGGCCGCGCGATGGCGGTGAGCGCCTCCTCCGTGCGCTCGACCGAGACGCCGTAGTGCGCGATGGCGCCCTCGTCGACCAGGGTGTCCAGTGCGTCGAAGACGGCGTCGTCGGAGTAGACGGAGGTCGGCGGGCAGTGCAGCTGCACGAGATCGAGCGTGTCGACGCCGAGGTTCGAGCGCGAGCGGTCGGTCCAGGCGCGGAAGTTGTCCAGCACGTAGTTCGCGGGGACCTGCTCGACGCGGCGGCCCATCTTCGTCGCGACGAAGACGCCCGCGTCGGGGTGCGCGGCGCGCCAGGCGCCGATGGTCCGCTCGCTGCGGCCGTCGCCGTAGACGTCGGCGGTGTCGAAGAGGGTGACGCCGGACTCCGCCGCGGCGTCGAGGATCGCGAGGGCGTCGCTCTCCGCGACGTCACCCCAGTCGGCACCGAGCTGCCAGGTTCCGAGGCCGACGACGGAGACGGGCGCACCAGTGCGGCCGAAGATTCGAGTTTCCATTCCTCCACCGTAGGTGCGGCCGGAGGATGCGAGCAGCCCCTTGCGCGTGCCCTACCGTCGGAGCATGAGCCTCGTCGTCCTCGGAAGCGCCAATCTCGATCACGTCCACCGGGTCGCCCGCATCCCCGCGCCCGGCGAGACCGTCCTCGCCCTCGACTCCCGCACCTTCCCCGGCGGCAAGGGGCTCAACCAGGCGGTCGCCGCCGCCCGCACGGTCGCGGGCAGCAGCTTCGTCACGAGCCTCGGCCGCGACGCCGCGGGCGACGAGCTCGCGGGGCTGCTGGCGGAGGAGCCGCTCGAGCTGCACGCGCGCCGCGGCGGCGAGCGCACCGGCACGGCGCAGATCACGGTGGACGACGCGGGCGAGAACGCGATCGTCGTCGACTCCGGGGCCAATGCCGCCTTCACCGACCTGACCGCGCAGGAGGAGGCGCTGATCGCCAGCGCCTCGGCGCTCCTGCTGCAGCTCGAGATCCCGGTCCCGACCGTGCTGGCGGCGGCGCGGGCCGGCCACGCGGCGGGGACCACCACGATCCTCAACGCGGCGCCGATCGGCCCGCTGCCCGAGGAGCTGCTCGCCGAGCTGGACGTGCTGATCGTCAACGAGCACGAGGCGCGCGAGCTCGGCGCGGAGCGCGGCATCGCGGCGGCGGACGACACGGCCCTCGCCGTCGCCCTCACGGCGCTCGTCCCGGTGGTGCTGGTCACCCTCGGTGCGGACGGCGTCGTGGTCGCCGTCCGCGACCAGGAGCCGGTGCGCGCACCGGCCTTCCGCGTCTCCGTCGTCGACACGACCGGCGCGGGCGACACCTTCTGCGGCGTCTTCGCGGCACGGCTCGCGAGCGGCGGCGAGAGGCTCGACGACCCGGCCGCACTGGTCGAGCTCGTCCGCTGGGCGACCGCCGCCGCGGCGATCTCGGTCACCCGGGCGGGAGCGGCGGTCTCGACGCCGACGGCCGCCGAGACGGAGGCCTTCCTCGCCGAGCACGGCGCCTAGCGGCGGCACCCTCAGCGACGACGCGCTTCAGCGTCAGTCGACGGAGGCGATCCTGACCGCGATGCGCGCGCGGCGCCCGGGGTGCTCGCGCCGGCACCACTCGCGCACCGCGGAGCCGACCGCGCGGGCGATGTCGGGCGCCGACGACTCCGCGGCGACGCAGACCTCCGCGGACACCGACACCTCGTCGCCGAGGACGCGCACGAGCACCGGCTCGGCGAAGGTGCCGCCGGAGACCGCACCGAGCGGGCCGTCGGCCGGATCGACGGTGGCGGGCGTCAGCGCGCCGGCCGCGTGCGCGAGGACGTCGCGCACCTGGCCGCGCGCCGGGACGAGCATCGCCACTCCCACGAGGGCGCGGATCTCGGCGGTGAGCACGGCGGCCGCGCTCGGCGCGGATCCGCCGAGGGCGACCGCGGGGACCAGCAGGGCCGGAGGGACGGGGATCGGCTCGGACCCGCTCACGACTCCTCCCCTCCCGGCACGTAGACGTCCTCGACGCGCACGTCGATCGTCGAGACGCGCAGCTCGGTCTGGGTGAGCAGCCGCGAGTGGATGCGCTCGCGCACCTGCTGGGCCGCGTCGGCGATCGGCACGCCCCAGAACACCGAGATCGTCACCTCGACCGCGATGTCGGCACCCGGATCGGCGACGTCGCCCTGCAGCCGGCAGCGGCCGACGAGGACTCCGGAGACGCTGTCGCCCGCCTCGCGGACGATGCCGCGGACGGCGCCCTCGGTGATCGTCAGCTCGACGTCGGGGTCGGTGCTCGCGAGCGGGATGTCGCGTCCGGCCCGCGCCTCGCGCCGCACCTGGGTGAGGATCGAGCCGAACCAGCTCTCGGTGGGCGCGGGCAGGTGCGCCGCGTCGTCGTCGATCAGCGCACCGGAGAGCGCGCGGACGCGCTCGAGGGCGCGCAGCGTGCGCCGGTGCTCCGGCGACTCCTCGATGGCGGGGTCGTAGGGCAGGCGGCCCCGGTCCAGGTAGTCGCCGAGCTCGTCGATGCCGATCGCGTCGGCGGAGCCGTCGTCCGGCTCGGCGTCGGCGTCGTCCGCGACCAGCGGCACGGGCAGCGGCAGCACGGCGTCCTCGCCGGTGCCGGGCAGGCCGGGCGTCCCGCCGGGCGTCTCGTCCGGGGTCATCGCGCCGACTCCTTCATCGCGCCGACTCCTTCTCCGCGGGCCCTCATCGCCAGTCCTCCATCGCCACGACCAGCGACTCCCGTGCTCGGGCGAGCTTGCCGCGGACGGCGGTGGCGGTGATGCCGAGGTGCTCGGCGATCTCACTGTACGACTCGCCGCCGACCTCGCGGAGCAGCCAGCACTGCCGCTGGGTCTCGGGCAGCTCGGCCAGCGCCTGGGCGAGAGCGCGCATCGCGTCGCTCTGCTCGACCGACTCGAACGGCCCGGGCTCGCGCGCCGGCGGGTGCTCGACGGCGTCGACGTCGTCGACCGGCTTGCGCTGGCGGAGCAGGTCGACGCTGGAGCGGCTGACGATCCGCATCATCCAGCTCCGCACGCTCGCCGGCTCCTGGAGCTGCGGGAGCTGGGCCCAGACGGTGATCAGCGCGTTCTGCACCGCGTCGGAGGCGTCCGCCTGCGAGCCGGTCAGCCGCCAGGCGTAGGCGCGGAGGATCGACTGGTGCCGCTTGACCAGCACCTCGAACGCGCGGACGTCGCCCTCGGCGGAGCGCTCGGCGAGGAGCGCGTCGCTCGCCGTCTCCAGACCGGGCATGGGACTCCTCCAGCGGGCACCGGCTCGAGCCGGCATCGACCATCAGGTGACTATCAGGAAAAACTCCGGATCGCACCGTGACGAATCCCCGTCGGGCTCCGTCTCACTCATGAAAGCACAGCCCGACGGGAAATCCGCCGGACTCCCCGACCCCGGCCGCGCACCACCAGCGGCCGACGACACGCACAGGAGTCACCATGAGCGACAGCACGCGCACCCCCGCCACCCCCGTTACCCCCACCGCCCCCCGCGTCGACAAGGCGTCGGTCGACACCGTCACCAGCCTCGGCAACAGCGCCGCCTCGGGCACGGCCCAGGGCCGCACCGTCATCGACGACGCCGTGATCGCCAAGGTCGCCGGCATCGCCGCGCGCCAGGTGCCCGGCGTCTTCGCCCTCGGCAACAACGCCGCCCGTGCCTTCGGCGCGATCCGCTCGGCCGTCGGCGGCAACGACCACGCCCAGGGCGTCAGCGTCGAGGTCGGCGAGACCCAGGTCGCCGCCGACGTCACCCTCGTCGTCGAGTACCCGGTGCCGATGCAGTCGGTCGCCGACCAGGTCCGCGCCGCGGTCTCCGAGGCCATCACCGAGCTCGTCGGCATGTCCGTCGCCGAGATCAACGTCGCCATCGTCGACGTGCACATCCCCGGTGAGGACAAGGGCGACACCGAGACCGAGAGCCGCGTCCGATGAGCGAACCCCGCACCCCCGCCCCCGCCCCGGCCGGCCGCAGCACCACGCTCGGCCTCGTCGTCGGCGCGATCCTCGCCTTCGCCTCCCTGCTCTTCGGCTTCTGGGGCTTCGTCCTCACCGCCGTGTTCATGGCGCTCGGCGTCCTGATCGCGCGGATGCTGGACGGCTCGCTCGACGTGCGCAGCCTCGTGGACGTGTTCCGCGGCCGCACCACCTCCCGCTAGGAGTCGCCGTGACCGCACTCGACCAGCGTCCCGGCGAGCGGACCGCTCCGTCGGAGCCGGGGACCGTCACCATCTCCGTCCGCTCCCTCGAGCGGATGGCCGTGGCGGTCGTCCACGAGGAGCTGGGCGTCGAGGTCTCCGCGATCCGCGTCCGGCTGTCGGACGACAGCGGCGGCCTCGCGCTCGCCGTCTCCGCCCCGGTCCTGACCGAGGGCGCTTCCACCGCCGAGGGGAGCCTGCTCGATCGCCTCCACCGCGACCGGGCGGCCATCGCCTCCCGGATGGGCGCGCTCACCGGCCGCACCGTCAGCCGCGTGGACATCCGCGTGACCGGCACCCGCACCCCGACCCGAGCCACGAGGAGAGTCGCATGAGCCCCGCAGCCACACCGCGCGACGCGGCACCGGACGCGCGCTACCGCCGCTACCTGCGCCGCGAGACCCACAGCTCGCGCTCGGCCGCCCAGATCGTCGTGCTCGTGCTGATCATCCTGATCGCCGCGTACGTCGGAACGGAGGCGGTGCTCGCGATCTTCGGTGCCGCTCCGCTGCTGCTCGCTCCGTCCGCGCTCCTCGGCGCGATCGTCGGCGTGACCGATCTCGCCTCCGGCGCGATCATCGGCATCGCCGTCGGCACTGCGGTGCTGGCGCTGATCCTGCTGGTGCTCGCCCTCGCCCCGGGGGCCCGCGCCCGCCACACCGTGGCGGACGACCGGCTCGCCGTCGTGATCGACGACGGCGTGATCGCCTCCTCCCTCGCCCGCTCGGCCCGCTCGGCCGCCCGGTCGCGTCGCGAGGACACCCGCGCCTCGATCGGCCGCCGCACCGCCGTGATCGAGGTGACCCCCTCCTCGGGGATCACCGTCGACCGCGACTCCGTGCAGTCCGCGGTCGACGACGAGCTGAGCCGCATCGCGGCGACGCCCGCCACCCGCGCCACCGTCCGCATCTCCGAGTCCGGGAGGATCTGATGACCACGAGCAACCGGTTCGTGAACCGCCTGATCCTCTTCCTGGTCGGCCTGGTCCTCGCCGCCGTCACCGCAGGCCTGGTCCTGATCGCCGTCTCGCAGCCGGTCCGCGACGCGGTCGCGGACTTCGCGGACGGCCAGGGCGCGGCCCTCGTCTCCCGCATCTCGCCGGAGGACGGCACCGCCTGGAGCGACGCGGCCGTGCTGTGGCCGCTCTACGCGATCCTCGGCATCTGCCTGCTGGGCATCGTGCTCGCGATCGTCCTGATCTCCGCGCACGGCCACGGCCGCACGAGCACCGTCCTCACCGACGCGGGCTCGTCCAGCGGGGTCGCCGGAGAGGTCGAGATCGCCACCGGCTTCGCCGAGGACGTGCTCGAGAACGCGCTGGCCGGCCGCACCGACCTGATCGACGTCACGGTCTCGGCGTACCGCCACGGCTCGTCGACGGCGCTCAAGGTCCGGGTCCTGCCCCGCGGCGGGGTCTCACCCCGCACGGTCGTGGACGCCGTGCACCAGGAGGTCCTGGAGCTCGATCGCCTGCTCGGCGCGCGACTGCCCGTCGTGCTCGAGGTCGCCTCGAGCGCCCGGGCCGGGTTCTCCAAGGAGGACCGGGTCGCCTGACCCGCGAGCGCCCGCGCTCGCCCACCACTTCCTCCGGCGGCCGTCGCCGGAGGACGAACCGAATCGAACGGAAGGAGCCCCTCATGGGTGCTGACGACAAGATCCGCAACGCGGCCGAGAACCTGCTCGGCAAGGCCAAGGAAGCGGCCGGCAAGCTGACCGACAACGAGAAGCTCGAGGCCGAGGGCAAGGCCGACCAGACCAAGGCGCACACCAAGAAGGTCGGCGAGGACGTCAAGGACGTCTTCAAGAACTGACGCCCTCGTCGAACGACGAAGAGGCCGCCTGTCGCTGATGCGACGGCGGCCTCTTCCGCTGTGTCCGGGCTCCCTGCGGAGTCCTGGGCTCGCGGCCCCGGGGTTCCGGCTCAGACGCTCCAGAACATGATGCGTCCGGCCGAGGCCGAGTCGATGCTCTGGTCGAGGTTGTCGGCGGTGTGCGAGGAGTAGAGGATCGTGCTCCCCTTCACGCTCGTGACGACGCCGGTGTGGTCCCAGTCGCCCGAGCCGTCCCAGTCGAACTGCACGACGTCGCCGGGCTTGACCTCCGAGCGCTGCGCGTTCGTGAGGGGCGTCGCCCGCTCCGGGTGCGCGGCCAGGTAGGAGTTGAAGGCGGTCGAGGAGGCCCAGGCCGAGCTGTAGCCGCCGGTGCGCGAGTAGCTCCACTCGCCGTCCATCTCCCAGCCGCGGGCGATCAGCGACTGCGAGGTGAAGTTGACGCAGTCGTTGCCGCCGATGACGCCGTACTGCGCGGAGTTGTAGTCGGACCAGTAGGTCTGCAGGTAGTCGAGCTGCGACGCGAGGCGGCTGGCCTCGAGCGCGGCGGCGGCCTTCGCGGCCTCGATCGCCGGGTCGGGCGTGTAGGCGAAGGTGATCGCGGAGGCGACGACCTTGGTGGTCGCGAGGACGCCGGTGGCGGTCGGGCTGGGCGAGGCCGTCGCGGTGGGGGCGACGAGCTCGGCGGGCTGCGCCTCGGTGGCGGCGGTGGCCGGCGTCGCGGTCGGAGCGGCGGTCGCGTCGGCGGCCGTCGGAGTGGCCGCCGGAGTGGCCGTGGTCGCGGTCAGCGGCTCCTCGGTCGGAGTCGTGGTGTCCACGGCGGGCTGCACCGTCTCGACCGGCGTGCCGTCCACGGTCGCGGCGGCGACGGAGTCCGTGACGGCGTCGAAGGTGATCGGCGCTCCCCCGGCGTCGAAGAAGGCGACGGGGACGACACCCTCGGTCTCGCCGTCCGCGGGCGGAGCGGTGACGGTGATCTGGTCGGGGTTGTCGACGGTGACGCTGCCCTCGGCGTCGCCGAAGCGGACCGTGGCGACGGAGTCGAGGTTCGAGCCGGCGATGGTGACGCTCGTGCCGCCGGCGACGGTGCCGGTGGTGGTCGAGACGCTGCTGAGCACCACGCGGGCGTCGGCCGTGGTGGCCGGCAGCACGGTGACGGGAGCGGCCGTCACGGTCGAAGCGGCGGTGGAGGCGGTCGCCGACTCGGCGTCGGCGGAGGCGCCGACGGTGAGGCTCACGCCGGAGGCGGCGGCCACGAGGACGAGCCCGCCCGACATCGCCAGCACGAGGTGCCGGCGCGAGGGGCGGAAGAAGGAGGAGCCGCGACGAGCGGGCTCGACGCGCTGGCGGTGCCCCTCGGCGGCGCGACGGTCGCGGCGGGAGGGGAAGACGTCGCCGCTGGCGGGGTGCAGCGGCGCTCCGGCGGAGGGGCGGATGCCCTCGGCGGCCGGCGCGAGCGCGGCGGGAGCGAGGACGGCCGGGTCCGGGGCCTCGACGGCGGGGGCGGCGGCAGCGGCAGGAGCGGCGACCGGAGTCGCGCGGACGCGGCCCTCGCGCTCGCGCGCCTCACGGCGGGTCAGCGGCGGTGCGAGCTGAGCGTCGGCGGGGGCGACCTCGGCGGCAGCGGGCACGGTGGAACGGGTGGAACTGTGGGGCACAGGGGAACTCACGGGTCGGTGCGCACGGGGGCGGGGGCGTGCGGGATTTCAGGGGGAAGCGGCCATGTCACCACGCGGGAGTCGGAGTCCCCTAAGGGCGACCTCCGAAAGCACTCCGAGTAACGGTACGGTAACAACGCCCGTCTGTCACGTCCGGTTCTGATCACGGCCGCCTCCGCAAGCCCTTGCGGACCGATTTCCGGACACATCCGGATGTCCGAACGGACACGCCTTCAGCCCTCGCGCCGCTCGATCCTGCGAACGGCCGCACGCCGCCGGTTGTGCAGCCACCCCCAGCTGGAGAAGTTCCGGGCGTAGAAGATCCAGATCCCCGGGATGGTCGGCAGACCCTCCTCCGCCAGGCGCGCGTTGATCCGTTGCCCGTCCTTCCCAGTGCCGTCGCTCTCGGCGAAGACCGATTGGAGGCGAACGAGCACGTCGGAGGAGAACGGATGTCCGGCGATCGCGGCGTCGATCACCTCCAGGTCGCGCTGCAGCTTCTCCCGCGTCGGTCTCCGGAGCACCGCGCTTCCCTTCCGCCTCTCGGCCACGCGGGCGGGAACCCCTCCCGCCCGCGTCTCAACAGGCTTGTCACCCTCCAGCGGATGCGCCGACAGCTCCCAGTCCGTTCGAGCGCAGGGCAGGCTCGCCGACGGACGACGGGCGGGTTCAACCCCGATGCCGCTCGATCTTCCGCACGGCCGCGCGCCGCCGGTTGTGCAGCCACCACCAGCTGAGCGAGTACCGCAGCGTGGAAGCTCCGATCGTCTGAAGTTCCGGCAGGCCCTGCTCACGGAGTCGCGCGCTGATCAGCTCCTTGTCCCCGTCGCCGTCCTCGATGACGGCGAAGGCGCGCGTGATCGGCTCGGACCTGAAGGGATGCGCTGCAATGGCGTCATCGATCGAGCGGAGCTCACGCAATAAGCACTCAGGTGAACGTCGGCGGAACACGCTCCGGCCCTACTTTCCCCTGAGGCAGACCATGATCGCGGACGAGCGCTTCGAGGAGGCGTGCAGCGGGAACGTCATGAGATCTCCTTCGATCGAAAGCGAGCCTGCCTCGCTTTGAAGGAGAGGTTAGGGACGTGCTCGTTCGAACGGAAGGCGTGGCGCGGGATGCCCGACAGGGCGCGCCGGGATGCGCGAGGAGGTGATCTCGAGCCCGCCGATCAGCCGACCGGGGGCGCGCTAGGAGACCGTGCCCGGCGCGTAGTCGGGGGCGTCCGGCAGACCGAACAGGCGCTCGAGGGTCGGGATGCCGGCGTCGTGCAGGTGCTGCGCGAGCTCCACGCCGATGTAGCGGAGGTGGTACGGCTCGGACTCGTAGCCGGTGATCGGCGTGGTGTCGGGCTTGTAGCGGACGAGGAAGCCGAAGCGGTGCGCGTTCGCGCCGACCCACTGGCCCTCGGGGGTATCGCCCCAGCAGATCTCGAGCGCGCAGGTCCCCGAGGAGCCGACGACGTCGACGGCCCAGCCGGTCTGGTGCTCGCTGTGCCCCGGGCGCGCGCTGGTCGCGTCCGCTCCGGCCTGGCCGCGCGAGGACACCCAGCCGGCGTAGACGCTGACCTGGGTGTCGTAGGAGCGGTAGGCGCTCTGCACCGCGAGCGTCAGGCCGGCCTCGCTCGAGGCCGCCGCGAACATCGGCACCAGCGCGTCCGCGGTCGCCTGGCGCATCGGCTGGCGGTTGACGTAGCGGACGTCCGGGGAGACGAGGTCGGCCGGCACGTAGTCGACCGGGTTCAGGGTGCGGAGCTTGTTGACGACCACCCAGATGCTGGCCGGGTCGTCGTTCGAGTGGGCGGAGAGGTCGATCCCCGGCGTCGCGGTCGGCGTCGGCGTGGGCGTCTCGGTCGGGGTCTCGACCGGAGCGGCGCTCGCCGTGGCGGAGGCGCCGGCCGACGCGCCCGGGGTGGCACTCGGAGTCGCGGACGCGGTCGGAGCGCTCGCGCGCCCCGCACCGAGGGCCGCGTTCACGCCCACGGCGGCGATCCCGGCGGCCACGGCGACTCCCCCGATCACCAGGGCTCGGCGCCGTACGGGGCGCCCGTCGGGGGCCGGGTTCTCGTCCGAGGTCATGCTCCGAGCCTACGCGGGGCCCCGTTCGCGCCCGCGGAGAGCCCTGTCAAGCACTGAGGGGTGTATCCGTTCAGCACTGCTCCTCCATGGGGGTGTCGAATATCCTCAAAGGATTCACATAAGCAGACCCCCTAGCTTGAGTGACAGCCTCGGCGACCGCGCGCATCCGCCCCCTCGGATGAGCCGCCCACCGGTCCCGATGACGAGAGGACCCCATGCTGCGCCCCCTGCACGTCCGAGCAGTCCCCCTCCCCGCCCTCGCCCGCGCGATCGAGCTGCCCGACGGCGACGTCCCGCCCGTCGAGGTGACCGGGATCACGCTCACCGCCTCGGACGTCGAGCCGGGCGACCTCTTCGTCGCCCTCGCCGGCGTCCACCGCCACGGCTCCGACTTCGTCGCCGAGGCCGCCGAGCGCGGCGCCGTCGGCGTCCTCACCGATCCGGCCGGCGAGTCCGCCTCGCGCGCCACCGGTCTGCCCGTGCTGGTCGTCGACGACCCGCGGGCCCGCCTCGGCGCCGTCGCCGCCGTCGTCTACGCGACCACCGAGCGCGCCCCCCTGCTCCTCGGCGTCACCGGCACCAACGGCAAGACCTCGACGGTGCACATGCTCGAGGGGATGCTCCGCCAGCTCGGCGTCGTGCCGGGCCTGAGTTCCACGGCCGAGCGCCACATCGGCGACACCTCGGTGACGAGCGGGCTGACCACTCCCGAGGCCACCGAGCTGCACGCTCTCATCGCCCGGATGCAGGAGGAGGGCGTCGGCGCCGCGGCGATCGAGGTCAGCGCGCAGGCCCTCACCCGGCACCGCGTCGACGGCGTCGTCTTCGACGTCGCGGCGTTCACGAACCTGAGCCACGACCACCTCGACGACTACGGCGACATGGACACCTACTTCGCCCAGAAGGTGCAGCTGTTCCAGCCCGACCGCTCCCGCCGCGCGGTCGTCTCGCTCGACTCGCCCGCCGGGCAGCGGGTCGTGGCGGAGGCGGGCGTGCCCGTCACCACGATCACCTCGCTCCCCGACGTCGACGCCGACTGGCGGGTGAGCATCCTCGAGCAGGAGTTCGGCCGCACCCACTTCCGCGTCGAGAACCGGGAGAACCGGGCGATCACCACCTCCGTCCCGATCATCGGCTCGCACATGGCGGCCAACGCCGCCCTGGCGATCGTGATGCTGATCGAGGCGGGCCGGCCGATCGGCGAGATCCGCGCCGCCCTGCACCGCGACGGCGGCCTCGACGTCTCGCTCCCCGGCCGCACCGAGCGCGTCTCGGGCGAGCGCGGCCCCACCGTCTACGTCGACTTCGGTCACAGCGCCGACGCCTTCGCTCGCACGCTCGAGGCGGTCCGCGAGGTCACCCCCGGCCGCGTGATCATGGTCTTCGGCGCCGACGGCGACCGCGACGCGCTGAAGCGGCCCGCGATGGCCGAGGCGGCGGTCTCGGGCAGCGACGTGCTGGTGATCACCGACCACCACCCGCGCTTCGAGGATCCGGCGTCGATCCGAGCCACGCTGCTGGCGGCGGCTCGGGCGGCGCGTCCCGACGGCGAGATCCACGAGGTCGACGACCCCAAGCGGGCGATCCGCGTCGCGGTGTCGCTGGCGCACGAGGGCGACTCGATCCTCTGGGCGGGACCCGGGCACCAGAACTACCGCGATATCGAGGGCGTGCGGACGCCGTACTCGGCGCGAGCGGAGGCGCGGGCGGCGCTCCGCGAGGCCGGCTGGGCCGAGGCGGGGGTGCCGGCGCACAGCTGATCGCCGGCGCTCCGGGCCCTCGATCGCCGGCGCTCCGGGCCCTCGATCGCCGGCGCTCCGGGCCCTCGACCGCCGGCGCTTCGGACCCTTGATCGGCGGCACTCCCGGACCCTGATCGACGGCCTCGGACCGCGGATCGGGCGGTCCCCTCTGAGATCCTCCACAGGCTCGCCGGAAGCAGTGCCGGTGAGCTCGCACGCGGTGTAACTTTGCGCAGCACGCAACGTTTGCGGCGGTCCGCCGTGCCCTGGCGGCGTCCGCCAGACAAGGGGACCCCCGTGACCGATTCCGCCCGCCCGCCCGCGACCGCCGCCTCCCCGTCGGGCGCGATCATGACGCACCGCCAGATCCTCTTCGTGATCTTCGGCCTGATGGCGGGGATGTTCCTGTCCTCGCTCGACCAGACCATCGTCGGCACGTCGATGCGCACCATCGCCGACGACCTCGACGGCCTCTCGCAGCAGGCCTGGGTCACCACCGCGTACCTGATCGTCTCGACGATCGCGACGCCGATCTACGGCAAGCTCTCCGACATCTTCGGCCGCCGCCCGCTCTACCTGATCGCGATCGTCCTGTTCCTGATCGGCTCCCTCCTGGCCGGCTTCGCGACCTCGATGCTCGGCCTCGCCGGCTTCCGCGCGGTGCAGGGCCTCGGCGCCGGCGGACTGATGTCGCTCGCCCTCACCGTGATGGGCGACATCCTCCCGCCGCGCGAGCGCGCCAAGTACCAGGGCTACTTCCTCGCCGTCTTCGGCATCTCGAGCGTCGTCGGTCCGCTGATCGGCGGGCTCCTCGCCGGCACCCCCGAGATCCTCTTCATCACCGGCTGGCGCTGGGTCTTCCTGATCAACCTGCCGATCGGCGCCGTCGCGCTCTTCATCGTGGTGCGCTTCCTGCACCTGCCCAAGCCCGCCGCCCGCCGCTCCGTGCGGATCGACTGGTGGGGCGCCGCGCTCGTCATCGTCGCCGCCGTCCCGCTCCTCCTGGTCGCCGAGCAGGGCCGCGAGTGGGGCTGGGGCTCGCCGATCGCCTGGGTCTGCTACGTCGTCGGCGTGCTCGGCATCGTCGGCTTCATCGCCGCGGAGCGGATGATGGGCGACGACGCGCTGATCCCGCTCAAGCTCTTCCGCTCGCCGACCTTCTCGATGGCGACCGTCCTGGGCGTGCTCGTCGGCTTCGGCATGTTCGGCGGCATGATGGCGCTCCCGCTCTACCTGCAGCTCGTCAACGGCGCGACGCCGACCGAGTCCGGCTTCCTGATGCTGCCGATGATCCTCGGCCTGATGATCGCCTCGATCGTCTCGGGCCAGATCATCTCGCGCACCGGCCGCTACCGCGCCTTCCCCATCCTCGGCACCTTCCTGATGTCGGCGGCGTTCTTCTACCTGTCCTTCGTCTCGATCGACAAGCCGGTGATCTTCGTGATGGGCGGCATGCTGCTGCTCGGCCTCGGCCTCGGCCAGATGATGCAGACGCTGACCCTCGCCTCGCAGAACTCGGTCGACACGGCGAACATGGGCGTCGCGACCAGCGCCTCGACGTTCTTCCGCCAGATCGGCGGCACGCTGGGCACCGCGGTCATCTTCTCGGTGCTGTTCAGCCGCATCCCGGAGACGATCGCCGCGGCGTTCAAGAACCCGACGATCGCTGCGAACCTGCAGGCCGCCGCCTCGGACCCGACCATCGCGGCCGACCCGGCCAACGCCGGCATCCTGAAGCTGCTGCAGTCGCAGGACTCGTCGGCGATCGGCTCCGCACTCGACGGCGACACCTCGTTCCTGAACACGGCGAACGACGCGCTCTCGGCGCCGTTCCTCACCGGCTTCAACGACGCGACGGTGACCGTGTTCCAGGTCGCGCTCGGCGTGGTCCTGCTCGCCTTCGTGCTCTCCTGGTTCCTGAAGACCCCGCCGCTGCGGGCGAAGTCGGCCATGCAGGAGGCTCACGACCTCGCGAACGAGGACGCCGCGGCCGAGCTGCGCCGCACCGACCCGCAGATGGCCGCCCGCGCCGGTGCCGATCTCGCCGCCGGGAGCATCGAGCCCGACGTGCGGACCGACTCCGTCGCCACGGCGCCCCGGCGCACGGAGGACGGCGACCGGCGGGCCTGAACCCTCCGACTGCCTCGGCAGCCACCCCTGACGGCCCGGACGCCTCGGCGTGCCGGGCCGTCGGCGTTCCCGGAGCCACGCCACCGCCCGCTGTGCGGCCCGGCCCACCGCCCACCCCGCCAGCGCGGTGAGAGAGCGCTCCACCGGGATGGTCGTAGGATGACGGGACAGCCGCCGAAGGAGTCCGCAGTGACCGTTCCCCCCTCCCCCGCCTCGCCGACCCTGCCGGAGCAGATCGCCCTGGCCGAGCGCCTCGCCGCGCGCGACTGGCCCGCCGGCTTCCTCTGGGGCTCCGCCACCGCCGCCGCGCAGATCGAGGGCGCCGGCCACGAGGGCGGCAAGGAGGACAGCATCTGGGACGCCTTCTCCCGCGTCCCCGGTGCCGTCGCGAACGGCGACACCCCCGAGGTCGCCGTGGACCACTACCACCGCATGCCCGCCGACGTGCAGCTGATGAAGCGCCTCGGCCTCGACTCCTACCGCTTCTCGGTCAGCTGGTCGCGGGTGAAGCCCGGCGACCGCGCCGTCAACACCGAGGGACTCGACTTCTACTCCCGCCTCGTCGACGAGCTGCTCGGCGCCGGCGTCCTGCCCTGGCTGACCCTCTACCACTGGGACCTCCCGCAGGCCCTCGAGGAGACGGGCGGCTGGACGAACCGCGACACCGCCCAGCGCTTCCGGGACTACGCGGAGGCCGTGCACGCGCGCCTCGGCGACCGCGTGGCGCACTGGACCACCTTCAACGAGCCGTTCTGCTCGACCCTGCTCTCCTACGGCGCCGGGATCCACGCGCCCGGCGTGATCTCGCAGCAGGCCGCTCTCGCCGCCGTGCACCACACCCACCTCGCGCACGGGCTCGCCGTCTCGGCCCTGCGCGAGCTCGGCGCACAGAACCTCGGCATCACGCTCAACCTCTCCAACGCCGTCCCCGACGACCCGGAGGACGAGGTCGACCTCGACGCCGCCCGCCGCTTCGACGCGCTGCAGAACCGCATCTTCCTCGACCCGCTGCTGCTCGGCGAGTACCCCGAGGACCTGCTCGAGGACGTCGCGGGCCTGGGCCTGGACGAGCTGATCCAGGACGGCGACCTGGCGACGATCGCACAGCCGCTCGACTTCCTCGGCGTGAACCACTACCACGACGACAACGTCTCCGGGCACCCGCTGCCGGCCGGCGCGGAGGACTTCGCCCAGGCCACCGAGCGCGAGGTCGGCTCGCCGTGGGTCGGCTCGGAGTCGATCACCTTCCCCTCGCGCGGCCTCCCCCGGACCGCGATGGACTGGGAGGTGCACCCCGACGGGCTGCGCTACCTGCTCACCCGGCTGGGCCTGGAGTACGAGAACCTGCCGCCGCTCTACGTCACCGAGAACGGCGCCGCGTACGACGACGTCGTCGAGGACGGCCGCGTGCACGACGTCGACCGCACGCAGTACGTGCTCGACCACGTCGAGAAGGTCGCCGACGCGATCGACCAGGGCGCCGACGTCCGCGGCTACTTCGTCTGGTCGCTGCTCGACAACTACGAGTGGGCCTGGGGCTACGAGAAGCGCTTCG
This sequence comes from Rathayibacter sp. VKM Ac-2926, assembly GCF_022815565.1. Taxonomy (NCBI): domain Bacteria; kingdom Bacillati; phylum Actinomycetota; class Actinomycetes; order Micrococcales; family Microbacteriaceae; genus Rathayibacter; species Rathayibacter sp. VKM Ac-2926. Next base: position 26,382 of record NZ_JALGRS010000001.1, read on the forward strand.
GCATCGTCCGCGTCGACTACTCCAGCCAGGAGCGGCTGATCAAGGACTCGGGACTCGTCTACTCGCGCCTCATCGGCGGCGCCGCGGCCGAGGCGCTGGACTAGACCGTGTCCGAGGGGATCAGGGGAGGCGGGCGCTCGCCGACGCTCGAGGCCGTCGCCGCGCGGGCAGGCGTCTCCCGCGCCACGGTCTCGCGGGTCGTCAACAACGCGCCGCAGGTCGCCGCCGAGATCGTCGCCGCCGTGCAGAAGGCCATCGCCGAGCTCGACTACGTGCCCAACCGGGCCGCGCGGATGCTCGCCTCCCGCCGCACGCAGTCCATCGCGCTGATCGTGCCGGAGTCGACCGCGCGCGTCTTCGCCGACCCGTTCTTCGCCGCGATCGTGCAGGGCGCCGCGATGCGCCTCGCCGACACCGACTACACGCTCTCGATGCTGATCGCCTCGGAGACCAGCGGCGAGAAGACCCGGCGCTATCTCCTCGGCGGCAACGTCGACGGCGCCCTGGTCGTCTCGCACCACTCCGGCGACCACTCCTACGCCGCGCTGTCGAACTCGCTGCCGATCGTCTTCGGCGGCCGGCCGCTCTCGCCGGACGAGCGCGACTCCTACTTCGTCGACGTCGACAACGCCGACGGGGCCGCCGTCGCGACCGCGCACCTGATCGCGGGCGGCTGCCGCCGCATCGCGACCATCGCCGGCCCTGCCGACATGCCGCCGGGCGTCGACCGGCTGATCGGCTGGCGCAGCGCCCTCACCGACGCGGGGCTCGACGACTCGCTCGTCGAGTGGGGCGACTTCTCGCCCGAGAGCGGCACGGAGGCGATGCGCCGCCTCCTCGAGCGCGACCCCGCCATCGACGGGCTCTTCGCCGCCAACGACCAGATGGCCGTCGGCGCCTACGCCGCGCTGCGCGAGGCCGGCCGCCGCGTCCCCGAGGACGTCGCCGTCGTGGGCTTCGACGACGACATCTTCGCCCGCTCCGCGGTGCCCGCCCTCAGCACCGTCCGCCAGGTCCCCGTCGAGCTCGGCGCCCGCATGGCCGAGCTGCTGACCGCCCGCATCGAAGGCGCCGACGTCGAGCACCGCACCCTGATGCCCACCGAGCTGATCGTCCGCGCGAGCTCCTGACCGCGCCCGCTCTCCTCCCCTCCTCCTCGCCACTCTCCAGAAGTTGTCGTATTCGATGGCCGAGTACGACAACTTTCGAGGACCCGGCGGAGTGAGTGAGCTCTCGGTGAAGGCAGGGCGGGTCATGGCCGCCAGCCGTGCGCCATCAGGGCGGCCCGGATCTCGGCGACGGTGCGCGCGCGGTCCCGCTCGAGGCCGTCGGCGCGGACCACGACCTGGATCCAACCCGCCAGCTGGAGCGCCAGGGAGCGCTCGCGATCGCGCGCATACTGCGCATCGTTCGTCTGGTGCTGACGGCCGTCGTACTCCGCGAGCACCTTCCACCGGCGGAAGACGAGGTCGCCGATCGCGATGAGCCGGCCGCCGACCGTGATCTCGACGTTGACCTCCGGGGCGGGGAGTCCTGCCTCGCGAACCAGCGATCGCAGGGCCGTCTCCCTGCAGGAGGCGGCCGCGGTCGAGACGAGCCGCAGCACGCTCTCGAGCCGTCTTCGTCCGGGCCCGTGGTACCCGTTCACTCGGTCCTGCAGGTCGGAGAGTCCCGCGTACGGACGCGGATCGACCTCGTCCGGGTAGCGAGGCACGAGGAGGAGGTGATCGGCGGCGGCCAGGAGGTCGCGGTCGGGAAGGAGCATCCCGAGCGAGACCCATGTCGACGCCGCATCGGCCACCGGCAGTCCGAACCTCGTGGACACGGCGACGTTCTGCGGCAGAAGGACGTGCCCGACGACGCCCCGAGTCCGCGGCGGTCGCCGCGGGGAGAACGTAGCGACGTGGATCGGATCGTCCTCCGGCCGTCGGAAGGGAAGCGGCACCGACCAGAGCTCGGCCGCCGTCAGATGCGAGAAGAACTGCCCCGGACGCAGTCTTGGCCGGTAGGCCAGAGCACGCTCGACGTGCGTCACCGGCATGACGCGTGTCCTCACTCCGTGGAACGGGCTCGCCAGTCGCGGCGACCGCAGTTCGCCGTCCGTCGCGCCTTCGCGCAGGGCCGCACGGCGGGTGAACGCTCCGAGATCGATGTCCGTCATGCGCCGATCGTGCTGCACCCGAGCCGACGCCATGGCTCCGTTCCCTCCGACCGACGGACAACTCCCTCCGGCCGCCCCTGTGGAGGACTACCGCCCCGACCTCTCCTCAAAAGTTGTCGTACTGGGCGCTCCTCTACGACAACTTCTGGAGAGCGGATCCGCACGCCGACGAGGTGGCCATCAGGTCCGCAGAAGTTGTCGTAGGGGGTACGCGAGTACGACAACTTTTGGAGAGGGGGCGGCGGGCGTCAGAGGTACAGCGGCTCCGGGTCGTGGGCGGCGAAGCGGCGGCGCATGACGGCGATGGCGTCGGCGTGCTCGTCGACGAGGACGAAGCGGCGGCCGAGGGCGTGGGCGACGGCGCCGGTGGTGCCGGAGCCGGCGAAGAAGTCGAGGACGGCGTCGCCCTCGCGGCTGGAGGCCTGGACGATGCGACGGAGCACGCCCTCGGGCTTCTGGGTGGGGTAGCCGGTCTTCTCGCGGCCGGTGGGCGAGACGATGGTGTGCCACCAGACGTCGGTGGGGCGCTTGCCGCGCTCGGCCTTCTCGGGGGTGACGAGGCCGGGCGCCATGTACGGCTCGCGGTCCACGGCGGCGGAGTCGAAGTGGTAGCCGCGCGGGTCCTTGACGTACACGAGGATCGTGTCGTGCTTGGTCGGCCAGCGCTTGGTGGCCTTGGCGCCGTAGTCGTAGGCCCAGATGATCTCGTTGAGGAAGCACTCGCGGCCGAACAGAGCGTCCAGCAGCACCTTGGCGTAGTGCGCCTCGCGGTAGTCGAGGTGCAGGTAGAGGGTGCCGTCGTCGGCGAGCAGGCGCCAGGCCTCGGCGAGGCGCGGCTCGAGGAAGGACCAGTAGTCGTCGAAGCGGTCGTCGTAGCGGAGGAGGTCGCCGCGGATCCGCTCGTAGCTGCGGCCCTTGAAGCCCGAGATGGTCCCGGTCGCCGAGCGGACGGAGGTGGTCGACGTCCGCACCTGCGCGCGCCCGGTATTGAACGGCGGATCGAGGTACACCACGGTGAAGGACCCGTCCGCGAGCAGCGGCAGGACCTCGAGGTTCTCGGCGTGGATCACCGCGCTCCGGGTCGCCGGGACGCCGTCCGCGATCTGGATCGTCCTGGGCACTCCGCAATGGTGTCACGGGGGCGGCGGCCCCTCCGACACGGCGCCGACCCCTCCGACACGCCCCGGCGGGCGGGTGCCCGGGCCGCCGCGGGCCCCGGCGTAGAGTGACGCGATGATCTCCGAGGTGCGCCACGACGAGGACCGGTCCCAGTACACGCTGTGGGTCGACGGCGAGAACGTCGGCCTCGCCGACTACGCGGTCCGCGGCGCGGACGTGGTCTTCCTGCACACCGAGATCGCCCCCGAGCACCGGCACGAGGGCCTCGGCGACCGCCTGGTCGAGGCGGCCCTGGACGACGCCCACGAGCGGGGAGCGCACGTCGTCCCGCTCTGCCCGTTCGTCGCCGACTTCATCGCCGAGCACCCGGACTACCAGGAGCTCCTCGCGAGCTGAGCGGAGCGGAGCCCGCGCCCCGGAGGGCGCCCCGCCTCACGGCACCCGGCGCAGCCACTCCGGCGTCGAGTACTTCGACGTCACGAGCTCCTCGGCCTCCGCGTACTCCTCGGCCGTCAGGTCGCCCGCGGTCCCGCCGTGCAGCTGGACGAACGTCGCCTTCATCCGCTCGATGATCTCGGCGCGGCTGAGCCCGGTCTGGCTGCGCAGCGGATCGACGCGCTTGACCGCGGAGGCGATGCCCTTGTCGGAGAGCTTCTCGCGCCCGATCCGCAGCACCTGCACCATCTTCTCGGCGTCGATGTCGTAGCTCATCGTCACGTGGTGCAGGACGGCGCCGGAGCCGAGCCGCTTCTGCGCCGCTCCGCCGATCTTGCCGGAGGGCGAGGTGATGTCGTTGAGCGGCTGGTAGACCGCGTCGATGCCGAGCGACTGCAGCGCGCTGACGGCCCACTCGTCGAGGAAGGCGTAGGAGTCGGCGAAGGTGAGGCCCTGCACCAGGTCGCCGGGCACGTAGAGCGAGTAGGTGACGACGCTGCCCGCCTCCATGAACATCGCGCCGCCGCCGGAGATGCGGCGGACGACCTCGACGCCGTACTTCTCCGCGTTCTCGAGGTCGACCTCGTTGCGCAGCGACTGGAAGCTGCCGATCACCACGGCGGGCTGGTCCCACTCCCAGATCCGCAGCGTCGGCTCGCGGCGCCCCTCGCCGACGGCGGCGGTGAGCACCTCGTCGAGCGCGAGGTGCATCGACGGCGAGACCGCCTTCGCGTGCACGATCCGCCAGTCGTAGTCGCGCCAGCTGGTCGCCTTCTGCAGCGAGCGACGGATCGCCACCGCGACGGCCTCGGGCGTGAAGCCGAGCAGCACGGCGTCGGCCGGCAGCGCCTGCCGGATGGCCGCGGCGATCGTCTTCGCGTCGCTCTCGGCGGGGAGCCCCACGACCGCGCGGTCGATGTCGTCGAGCGCCGTATCGGGCTCGAGGAAGAAGTCGCCCGCGAGCCGGAAGCCGGCGAACCTCCCGTCGACGACGTCGAGGTCGACGACCACGAGCTTTCCACCGGGGACCTTGTACTCGCCATGCATGACGTCAGCCTAGGCCGGAGGAGCGACGTCCTCCCCTGCCGCCGGGAAACGGTCGTCGAGCCAGCCGACCAGGTCCGCCGTGACCTCGACGCGGTTGAGCTCCTGGAACAGCTCGTGCCGCGCCTCCGGGTAGACCCGCACGCTGACGTCGGTGTAGCCGGCCCGGCGGCGGTAGGCCTGGGCGAGCGCGCGCACCGAGCGCTCGCCGCCGAGGGTGTCGTCCGCGCCGACCACGAGCAGCAGCGGCAGCGGGTGCTCGGGCCGCCGGGCGGGCCGGCCGATCAGCCGGAGCGTCTCGCGCAGCCCGATCCGCTTCGCGAGCGGAGTGGTGAAGGTCAGCGGGTCGTCGTGGAAGAGCTGCCAGACCGCCGGGTCGCGCGAGAGCCACTCGAGCCCGAGCCCGCCGGGCACCCGGTGCCGGCGCGCCAGATCGCCGGCGTTCATGAAGCCGGGGAGGCGGTAGGCCGTCCCGCTGAGGATCAGGGCCGCGTAGTCGGCGGAGCGGTGGTCGACGATCCGCTGCGCCATCAGCGAGCCCCAGGAGTGGCCGAGGAGGACGATCGGGACGCCGCAGTTCTCGCCGGCGAGTTCGCGGGTGAGCCGATTGATCGCCTCCTCCGCCGCGCGCAGACCGCCCGGGCCGAGCCGGCCGAGCTCGGCGACGTCGCCGCCGTGCTGCTCGAGGCCGGTGCGCCCGTGTCCGCGGTGGTCGTCGGCGGCGACGGCGTAGCCGGCGTCGACGAGCGCCTCGGCGAGCTCGACGTAGCGGCCGGAGTGCTCGCCCACGCCGTGCGCGATCTGCACGATCGCCCTCGGGCGCGGGTGCGACCACCAGCGCCAGTGGATGGTCACGCCGTAGGCGTCCTGGAAGGTCCTGTCGACCGCGGTGCCGGGCATGGGACCAGTGTGGCCCCCCGGCCGCTGAGCGCGAAGACGAGCGGAAGAACTGAGAAGATACTCACGATCCGTCGGACAACGGTCCCGCCCGCCCGCCGGATCGCTAGCGTTCTACCGCCGTGCGGAGCCCCCACGACCGTCCCCATCCCCCTTCTCGAGCGAGGCCAGCCCCCACATGACCGTGTCGCCCCTGATCTGGACCCTGACGATCGTCTTCATCGTCCTGCTCCTGCTCTTCGACTTCTTCTTCCACGTGCGCAAGGCGCACGAGCCGACCCTCAAGGAGTCGGCGCTGTGGTCGGCCCTCTACGTCGGCATCGCCGTGCTCTTCGGGGTCGGCGTCCTCGTCTTCGGCGGACCGACCCCGGGCTCCGAGTACTTCGCCGGCTACATCACGGAGAAGGCGCTGTCGGTGGACAACCTCTTCGTCTTCCTCATCATCATGGCGAGCTTCAAGGTGCCGCGCGCCGACCAGCAGAAGGTGCTGCTCTTCGGCATCGTCTTCGCGCTGATCGCCCGCACCGGGTTCATCTTCCTCGGCGCCGCGCTGATCAACTCCTTCGCCTGGATCTTCTACCTCTTCGGCCTGATCCTGCTGCTGACCGCCTTCAACCTGGTGAAGCCCGGCGACGAGCACGCCGGCGACAACGTGATGGTCCGCCTCGCCAAGCGCGTCTTCAAGACGAGCGACCAGTACGACGGCGACAAGTTCTACACGCACATCGACGGCAAGAAGGTCCTCACGCCGATGATCCTGGTGATGGCGGCGATCGGCGGCACGGACATCCTGTTCGCGCTCGACAGCGTCCCCGCGATCTTCGGCCTCACCAGCGACGTCTTCCTGGTCTTCACCGCCACGGCGTTCTCGCTGCTGGGCCTGCGCCAGCTCTACTTCCTGATCGACGGCCTGCTCGACCGCCTCGTCTACCTCAGCTACGGCCTCGCCGCGATCCTCGCCTTCATCGGCGTGAAGCTGATCCTGCACGCGCTGCACGAGAACAACCTGCCGTTCATCAACGGCGGCGAGCACGTCGAGGTCTTCGAGATCGGCACCGGCCTCTCGCTCACCGTGATCATCGGAGTCCTGGCCGTCACGGTCGTCGCCTCGCTGGTCAGCCCGAAGGGCCGCCGCATGGCCGCCGAGGCCGCGGAGCGCAAGCGCCTCGCCGCCGAGACCGGAGCGGACGTCGAAACGGGGCACTGAGTTCGTCGGTGCGCCGCACGGCGGCGCACCGCGGTCGGCTCGCGACGGCGGTCGCGTCCCGCAGAGCGTGGTACCGCCGGCTAGCACGATTCGCTGACACGCGAATCGCACGTTCGCCTCGTGGGCATCGCCGATTCTGAAGGCCCCTGGATCCGATCCGGGGGCCTTCTTCGTGCCGCTACTTCGCTCGGTACCTGTGCTCAGGGCGGCCGGTGGTGCCGTAGCTGAGGGTCATCTCCACCAGGCCGCGGCCGGCGAGGCCCGAGAGGTAGCGCTGGGCGGTCGCGCGGGAGATGCCGGCGCGCTCCGCGACCTCGAGGGCCGACAGCTCCGCGCCGGACTCGGCCAGCCGCGCCAGCACCAGCTGCTCCGTCGCCGAGCGGGAGGGCTGCGCCGCCGCCGCGTCGCCCGAGTGCAGGATGCGCAGCGCCCGCTCCACCGCCTCCTGATCGGCGACCCGGTCCTCGCGCAGCACGTTGCGGAAGCGCACGTAGGCGTCGAGGCGCTCGCCGAGCAGCCGCGCGTCGAACGGCTTGATCAGGTAGCCCAGCGCCCCGGCGTGCAGGGCCTTCCGCACCGTCGCCCCGTCGGAGGCGGCGCTCACCACGAAGGCGTCCGTCTCCAGCTCGCGCAGCAGCGCGATCCCGCTCAGGTCCGGCAGGTGCACGTCGAGGAGCAGCAGGTCCGGCGCGTGCTCGAGCACCGCGGCCCGCGCGGCCCGGGCGGTGTGCACCGGCGGGAGCGCCCGCAGGCCCTGCCGGGTGTCGACCAGATCGGCGTGCAGCTGCGCCACCCGGAAGTCGTCGTCCACGACGAGCACGGTCCGCTCCTGCTGATCCGGGGTCATCGGTCCTCCTCCTCGCGCTCGAGCCGTTCGTCCTCGTCGGGCGGCCGCACCGCGCCGGGCAGTCGCGCGCAGAGCACCGCTCCCGCCGAGGCGCCGCCCGCGTCCGCCAGCCAGACCTCGCCGCCGCGCCGCGCCGCGACCTCGCGGCAGAGCGGCAGCCCGAAGCCGCGGCCGTGCACGCGGTCGTCGTCCTCGTCCACCGCGCCCGGCCCGCGCGCGAAGAGCGACTCCGGATCGGCGACGCCGTCCCCCGAGTCGGCGACCGTCACGAAGAGCGCGTCCCCGTCGTCCAGCAGCTCGACCTCGACGAACCGGACGTCCCGGCTCCCCTCGACCGCCGCGCGCACCGCGTTGTCGACCAGATTGCCGACCACGGTCGCGACGTCCTCCGGCTCGATCACCGTCCCGCGCACCAGCGTCTCCTCCCCCAGGGTCAGCAGCACGCCGCGCTCGGCGGCCTCGATCCCCTTCGCCCCGACCAGCGCCTGGAGGTAGGGCTCCTGCAGCCGGTCGGCGTGCTGCACCGGATACTTCAGCGGCCCGCGGGTCAGCACCTCGTCGAGGTACTCTCGCGCGGACCCGGTGCGGCCCGCATCGAGCAGCCCGGCCACCACGTGCAGCCGGTTGGCGAACTCGTGCCGCTGCACCCGCAGCGCGTTGGTCATCGCGCCGACCGCGTCGAGCCGCCGGCTGAGCGCGGCGAGCGCCGTGCGGTCACGGAGCACCACCACGACTCCGAGATCGCGGTCGCCCCGGGTCACCCTCCGGATGTCGACGTAGACGATGCGCGAGCGCACGACGAAGCCCTCCTCGCCGGTCCGGCGGGAGGGCTCGCTCGAGGCGAGGGCCGCGGCGATCGCGTCGGCGAGCGGCTGCGGCAGCCCGAGATCGCCCAGCGCCCGCCCGTGCAGCGCGCGCCCGGTGGGATCCTCCGAGCCGAGGATCGCCGCGGCACGGGCGTTGCAGACGCCGACCCTCCCGTCGCGGTCCAGGGCGAGCACCCCCTCGTCGACCCCGTCGAGCACGGCGGCCTGGTCCTGCACCAGCGCAGTGAGCTCCTCCGGGGCCAGCCCGAGGGTGAGCCGCAGCAGCCGGCGCCGGATGAAGACGGAGGCGACGGCCGCGAGCACCAGCCCGGCGAGCGCCGCCGCGAGCACGCCCAGCAGCGCGGTCGGCAGATCGTCGAAGACGCTGGAGCGGGCGAAGCCGATGCTCACCTCGCCCACCACGCGGGAGTCGTCCGGCCCGTACACCGGCACCTTGGCCCGCGCGGACTCGCCGAGCGTCCCGGTGCCCCACGAAACCGACTCCCGCCCCGCGAGCGCCTCCTCCGCACTCGTCGAGACGACCTCGCCGAGCCGCTCGGGGTCGGGGTGCGCGAGCCGGATGCCGCGGTCGTCGGTGATCACCACGAAGAGTGCGCCCGTGCGCTCCTCGATCGCCTCGGCGGCGGTCTCGAGTGTCCCGCCCTCCAGCTCGGCGCGCGACGGCACGGCCGGGTCGGCGGAAGAGGCGGCGACCGCGTCGCGCACGTCGGCGTCCTCGGCGACGGTGCGGGCGATGGCGAGCGCCGTCTCCTCCGCCTCGCCCTGGAGCTGCTGCACGCTCAGCGCGGTGACGAGGCCCGCGCAGACCAGGACGGCCGCCGTGACCGTCGCGAGCTGCAGCACGAGCACGTGGGTCGCGAAGCGCATCGAACTCCTCGTCGTCGAGACGGTCGGGCCGGCGGGGCTGGTCGGGCTGGTCGGGCTGCGCAGAATGCGCAGAACCCACACTATGCGCAGATCGCGCGCTAATGAGCGATACCCGGGCCGGGCGGCCGCGGCTGCCTAGTGTGTCCACGACCTGGAGAGCCCGCCGCGGGATCCCGGACGCACGACGACGAAGGAGTCAGCAGTGTTGGTAGTACTCGGATTCACGATGATCCTGGCCTTCATGGCCCTGATCATGACCAAGCGGCTCACGCCCATGGTCGCCCTGATCGTCGTCCCGACGATCTTCGGGCTCTTCGCCGGCGCCGGTCTCGGCATCGGCATCGGCGACATGGTGCTCGAGGCGATCGGCAGCCTCGCCCCCACGGCCGCGCTGCTGATGTTCGCGATCATGTACTTCGGCATCATGATCGACGTCGGCCTGTTCGACCCGCTGATCCGCTTCATCGTCCGCGCGCTCGGCGACGACCCGGCGAAGGTCGTGCTCGGCACGGCCCTGCTCGCCGGCGCGGTCTCGCTCGACGGCGACGGCTCGACCACCTTCATCGTGACCACCGCCGCGATGCTGCCGATCTACCTCCGGCTCGGGATGAACCCCGTCGTCCTCACCTGCGTCGCCGGCCTCGCCAACGGCACGCTCAACATCGTCCCCTGGGGCGGCCCCACGGTGCGCGCCGCCGCGGCGCTGCAGGTCTCGCCGAGCGAGATCTTCGTGCCGATGCTGCCCTCGCTCGCGGTCGGCCTCGCCGTCACGCTGGTCTTCGCCTGGTTCCTCGGACTCGGCGAGCGCCGCCGCCTCGGCTCGCTCGCCCTCGCCGAGCCGATGCTCGAGCAGGAGCTCGTCGGCGCCGGCTCGTCCCGCGGCGGCGCGGCCCGCTCCGGCGCCCGCGCCGGCGGCCTCGCCGCCCTCACCGGCGGCATCCGCACCGTCGCCCGCGAGCGCTTCTCCTTCCTCCGCGGCCCCGAGTCGCTGCGCGGCGCCCAGGTCGCCGTCGCCGCTCGCGTCCAGGCCGACGACGCCGACACCGCCATGGCCGACACGATGCTCGACCCCGAGCGCGAGACGCTCCGCCCGAAGCTGATCTGGGTCAACCTCGTGCTGACCCTCGCCGTGATGACCCTGCTGGTCGCCGACGTCCTCCCGCTCCCCTACGTCTTCATGGTCGGCTCCGCGGTCGCGCTGCTGATCAACTTCCCGAAGATGAAGGACCAGGCGTCCGAGATCGTCAAGCACGCGCCGAGCATCGTCGGCGTCGTCTCGATGGTCCTCGCGGCCGGCGTGCTGATCGGCGTCCTCAACGGCACCGGCATGGTCGACGCGATGGCCGAGTGGGTCGTCGACGTCATCCCGCCCGCGCTCGGCCCGTTCCTCGCCGTGATCACGGGCGTGCTGAGCATCCCGATGACGTTCTTCATGTCGAATGACGCCTTCTACTACGGAATCCTCCCGGTGCTCTCCGAGAGCGCCGCGCAGTACGGCATCGACCCGGTCGAGATGGCCCGCGCCTCGATCACCGGCCAGCCCGTCCACCTGCAGAGCCCGCTCGTGCCGGCGATCCTGCTGCTGGTCTCGCTCGCCGCGGTCAACCTCGGCGACCACCACCGCAAGGTCCTCTGGCGCGCGGTGATCGTGTCGCTGGTGATGCTCGCGGTCGGCGTGCTGGTCGGCGCGATCCCGTTCGGCTGATCCGGGGACCTGGCGTCAGCCCAGCAGCGGCGCCAGGTTCTCCGTCCAGACGTCGAAGCCGAGCTTCACGATCAGCGCGCCGACGACCACGAGGAACGCGATCCGGATGAACCGGCTGCCCTTCGCGACCGCCATCCGCGAGCCGAGGTAGGCGCCCGCCACGTTCGCGAGGCCCATGAACAGCCCGAGCACCCAGATCACGTGGCCGCCCGGCACGAAGTACAGCAGCGCACCGAGGTTCGTCGCGACGTTGACGATCTTCGCCTTCGCGCTCGCGAGCAGGAAGTCGTAGCCCAGCGCCGTGATCAGCGCGATGATCAGGAACGTCCCCGTGCCGGGTCCGATCAGCCCGTCGTAGAACCCGATGACGAGCCCGAGCACCCCCGCCGTCACCAGGTGCCGGCGCCCTGCGTGCTTGAGCGCGGTGACAGCGCCCATCGCCGGCCGCGCGATCGTCACCACGGCCACGACGATCAGGGCCACGACGATGATCGGCTTGAAGACGGAGGCGGGCAGCAGCCCCGCGAGATTCGCTCCCCCGTAGCTGCCGGCCAGAGCGACCGCGGCCATCGGCAGTGCCGTCCGCAGGTCCGGCCTCGCCCGCCGGTAGAAGGTGATCGCGCTCGTCGTGGTCCCGAAGATCGAGGCGAGCTTGTTGGTCGCGAGCGCCTGCACAGGCGAGATGCCCGGCACGAGCAGCAGGGCGGGGAGTTGGAGCAGGCCGCCGCCGCCCACCACCGCGTCGATCCAGCCGGCGGCGAACGCGGCCAGGATCATCAGCAGGATGACGGGGAGGGCGAGGTCCTCGGTGAACGTCAGCATCGGTCGGAAGCGTATCCGGCCGCCGCCACCCCCTCGACCCGGGCGTCGCGCCACCCTAGGGTCGGCGGCATGCGATTCGGACTCTTCATCCCCCAGGGCTGGCGCCACGACCTCGTCGGCATCGATCCCGCCGACCAGTGGCGCACCATGCGCGACCTCGCCCAGCACGCCGACGCCGGCCCGTGGGAGTCGGTGTGGGTCTACGACCACTTCCACACCGTCCCGGTGGTGACGGAGGAGGCGACCCACGAGGCCTGGACGCTGATGGCCGCGTTCGCCGCCGCCACCTCGCGGGTGCGGCTCGGCCAGATGTGCACCTGCATGAGCTACCGCAACCCCGCGCACCTCGCGAAGATCGCGACCACCGTCGACATCGTCTCCGGCGGCCGCGTCGAGATGGGCATCGGCGGCGGCTGGTACGAGCACGAGTGGCGCGCCTACGGCTACGGCTTCCCGCCGATCGCCGAGCGCCTCGGCCGCCTCGACGAGGGCGTGCAGATCATGCGGCAAGCCTGGACCGAGGGCGTCTCGACGCTCGACGGCCGCTACTACCAGGTGGACGGCGCGGTGAACCGCCCGCTCCCCCTGCAGGAGGGCGGGATCCCGCTGTGGGTCGCCGGCGGCGGCGAGAAGGTGACGCTGCGCATCGCGGCTCAGTACGCGCAGTACACGAACTTCGCGGGCGCCCCGGAGGCGTTCGACCACAAGAGCGCCGTCCTCCGCGGCCACTGCGAGCGACTCCGCACCGACTACTCCGCGATCACCCGCAGCTCCAACTACAACGTGATGATCGCCGAGTCGGAGGCGGAGGTCGAGAAGGGCCTGCAGCGCCTGGAGGAGCGCGTCACCCCCGCCCTCGGCGCCGAGGCGGCCGCGGCGTTCGTGGCGGAGTACCGCAGCCCCGACGCCCTCGCGGTCGGCACCCCCGCGCAGATCGTCGACCGCCTCGGCGACATGCGCGACCGCGGCATGGACTACGCGATCACGTACTTCCCGGACGCCGCCTACGACCGCTCCGGCCTCGAGCTCTTCGAGCGCGACGTCGTCCCGCACCTGGCCTGACCCGCGCCGTCGATCCGTCGCGAACGGCTCACGCCACACGGGCGAGACGACCTTTCCCGACGGATCGGCACCGCGCCTACGCCTCGCTCGCGCGGTCCGCAAGTCCCTGCGTCGGGGCGGGCCGCCCGCCTACGGTCGAGGCATGGACGCACAGGACATCCGCTGGAACGACGAAGCCCGCGACAAGATCCTCGAGGACTCGGACAGGGTCCTCCGCGAGGCGGTGCTCGACCTCGCGAAGACCAAGAAGGGCGAGCCCTGGGAGGACGTCTTCGCCGAGCTCAACGCACGACTGAAAGATCAGTTCATCGACTTCGAGCCCGGCCCGGACCTCCGCAAGTACGCCGAGGCCGTCTCCGCGGGAGAGATCGAGTCGTGAGTGCCGACGACGGCGACACCGGCCGAGCCGTGGACCCGGCGCTCGCCGACAAGCTGGCCTCGATCCGCGCCGTCGGCGAGGGCCGCCGCGGCGACGCCGCCGACGAGTCGGACGTCGAGCACGGCGACCCGCAGACCGTCGAGCAGGTCGAGCAGGAGCTCAAGGGCGGCCTCGACCTCGACTGACCGTCAGTGACATGCGGAAGGCCCGCTCCCCCGTTGAGGGAGCGGGCCTTCTTGCGTGCTCGGGTGACTACGCCGAGAGGCGCTCGTAGTCGGTGTAGCCCTCGGCGCCACCGCCGTAGACGGTCTCCTGGACGAGCTCGTTCTCGGGGTGGCCGCCCTGCCAGCGCTCGACGAGGTCGGGGTTGGCCATGACCGGGCGGCCCACCGCGACGGCGTCGGCGTGGCCCTCGGTGATCAGCGACGTCGCCTCCTCGCGGGAGGTCGGGCTGCCGAAGCCGCTGTTCGCGACGAAGACGCCGCCGAAGCGGGTGCGCAGGTCCTGGACCAGCTCGCCGGCGGGCTCGGCGTGCAGGACGCTGAGGTAGGCGAGGCCCAGCGGCGCGAGGCCGTCGACGACCGCCTCGTAGGTGGCGCGCACGTCGGCCTCGTCGGTCTCGACGACGTCCTGGATGTTGTGCGCGGGCGAGAGGCGGATGCCGACGCGGCCGGCACCGATCTCCTCGGCGACCGCGCGGGTGACCTCGACCACGAACGCGGCGCGGGCGGCGGGGCTTCCGCCGTAGGCGTCGGTGCGGACGTTGGACACCGGCGAGAGGAACTCGTGCAGCAGGTAGCCGTTGGCTCCGTGCACCTCGACACCGTCGAAGCCGGCATCGACGGCGCGGCGGGCACCGGCGACGAACTCGTCGCGGACGGTGGCGAGCTCCTCGGTGGTCAGCGCGTGCGGCACCGGGAACGGCTTCTTCTCGCCGCTCGGGACGCGGACCTCGCCGTCGATGGCGACGGCGCTCGGCGCGACGATGCGGTCGGTGCCGGTGACGTCGGTGTGCGTGACGCGCCCGCCGTTCATGACCTGCATCACGATGCGGCCGCCGGCGGCGTGCACGGCGTCGGCGACGCCCTTCCAGCCCTCGGCCTGCTCGGCGGTGACGATGCCGGGCTGGCCCGGGTACGCCTTCGACTCGGCGCTCGGGAAGACGCCCTCGCTGATGATCAGGCCGAGGGAGGCGCGCTGGGCGTAGTGCTCGGCGATGAGGGCGCCGGGGACGCCCTGCTCGTCGGCGCGCAGGCGCGTCATCGGCGCCATCACGAGACGGTTCGGCAGCTCGAGGTCGCCGGCGGTGAGGGGGGAGAAGGGATCCACGGATCGCCTTTCGATCGGAGAGCGGGGGGAGGGCACGTCACCGTTCCCGGGACGCACCCCGGAGGCAACGGCGCCCAGCGCTCGCGCATTCCGCCTCCCGGCGTTCTCCCACCCGCGGTGCGCGGGCCGGCCGGGCGTCGCGCGACAGCACTCCACGCCAGACGGCTCCTCGGCGAGCCGGTCGACCTACGGTTGCGCCGTTCTCTGCACCAGATCAACGAGGAGTCGTGCAATGAAACGATCGACCGCTCTCTGTCTCGCCGCGGCGCTGGTCGTCGTGGGTGGAGCAGCCGTTCCCACTGTGATGAACGCTCTCGAGCGCTCCGAGTTCCAGACTTCGGTGGAAGCTCACATCTACACGGCGAATGCGAAGTGCCAGCTCGTCCGCATCATGCCCAACGAGACGATCGGCTACATCGAGGGCTACGGCGAGGGGAACACCGAGGCGTCCGCGAGGTCGAGCGCTTCAAAGGATGTGGACAGTCTCGTGCCTGAAGGACACTACAAACGGCACTGCTCGTACTCAGGAATCGGCCGCCGTGGTGGCGGAGGTCGATTCTGATCGCCGTTGCAGACACTGAGAACGACGACTCCCGCGACTGACCACTCGATCACGCATCGTCGACCGGCCTGGCTCTGAAGACTCCGGACCCCGGTGCGCACTGCCCACCTCTCCGCTCTCCCCTCTCGGACAGCCCTCGCTCGGGTGACACCCGGGCTGTCTACACTCGGGAGGCGAACGACGAGGGAGTGCGCGATGCCGAACGATTCATCCCCGACGAGGGCCGCGGCCCGCCAGGGCGCCCGCCGATCGCCGATCGCAGCGCTCCTCGCCCTGCTCGCCGCCGCCGCACTCGCGCTCGTCCCTGCCGCCGGCGCCGCGGCCGAGCCGCCCGCGACGCTCGGCTCCTCCGTCGTCCTCGACTCGGCCGGGGTCCTCGACTCCGCGGAGATCGGCGACATCGAGGCCGCCTCCGCCCAGCTCTACCAGGAGCACAGCGTCCAGCTCTTCGTCGCCTACGTCGACACCTTCACCGGGACCACCGGCAACGAGCGCTGGTCGGACGCGACCGCCGAGCTCAACGGACTCGGCACGAACGACGTCCTCCTCGCCGTCGCGGTCGAGTCCCGGCAGTACCAGGTGTCCGTCGACAACGGCTTCGCCCTCGACGCCGGCCAGGTGTCCGCGCTGGAGACCGACGACATCGAGCCCCAGCTCGTCGACGGCGACTGGGCGGGCGCCGCGGTCGCCGCCGCCCAGGGCATCGGCACCCGCCTCGACGCCCCGAGCGCGGGCGAGTCGCTCGGCTCCGGCCTGCTGGTGGTCCTCGCCGTGCTGGCGGCGCTGGTCGTCGTCGGCGTGATCGTCTGGCTCCTCGTCCGCCGCGCGCGCCGCCGGAAGGCCGCCGAGGCCGTGGAGGCGTCGATCGACGAGCTCGCCACCCGCGCCGGCTCCGCCCTCGTGCACGCCGACGACGCCGTGCGCACCAGCGAGCAGGAGGTCGGCTTCGCGGAGGCGCAGTTCGGCTCGGACGCGACCGGCCCCTTCCGCGAGGCGCTCACGACCGCGAAGCGGCTCCTCGGCGAGGCCTTCGCCCTCCAGCAGCGGCTCGACGACGCGGAGCCGGAGACCGACCAGGAGCGCCGCGACGGCTACGGCCGGATCCTGCAGCTCTGCGCCGACGCCGAGCAGGTGCTGGACGAGAAGGCGGAGGCCTTCGAGGAGCTCCGCGCCCTCGAGAAGAACGCCCCGGAGGTGGCCGCCCGCCTCACCGCGCGCACCGCGGAGGTCCGGGCCCGCCTCTCCCCCACCC
Organism: Rathayibacter sp. VKM Ac-2926; assembly: GCF_022815565.1. Taxonomy (NCBI): domain Bacteria; kingdom Bacillati; phylum Actinomycetota; class Actinomycetes; order Micrococcales; family Microbacteriaceae; genus Rathayibacter; species Rathayibacter sp. VKM Ac-2926. Next base: position 42,897 of record NZ_JALGRS010000001.1, read on the forward strand.
GCGCCCTGCTCGCCGACCTCTCCACCCGCTACGCCCCGACGGCGATCGACGACGTGGAGGACGACGCCGACCAGGCCGAGGACCGCCTCCGCTTCGCCGACGACCAAATGACCGAGGCGCGGACGGCCCTCACCGCCGGCGACTCGGGCCGCGCCGCCGTGCTCCTGCGCGCCGGCCAGCAGGCGGCGGAGCAGGCCTCGGGCCTCCTCGACGCCGTCGCCACCCGCTCCACCGATCTGCAGGAGGCGGAGCGCACCCTCGCCGGGCGGGTCGCCGAGATCCGCGCCGACGTCGCCCAGGGCCGCACGATCGTGGCGGCGGGCGACTCCGCCGACGCCGCGAGCGCGCCCCTCGTCGCGAACGTGCAGTCCGCGGTCGCCACGACGGAGGCCGCCCTCGACGCCGTGGAGCGCGACGCCGCCGCGAGCCCGCGCGACCCGCTCGCGCTCCTGGAGCGCCTCACCGCAGCCGACGCCACCATCGACGCCGCGGTCGGCGGCTACCGCGACGCCCAGGCGCAGCGCGAGCGCCAGCGGGCCGCCCTCGCCGCCGAGATCGGCGCCGCCCGCAGCCGCGTCTCCGCCGCGGAGGACTTCATCGCCGCCCGGCGCGGAGCCGTCGGCTCGCAGGCGCGCACCCGCGTCGCCGAGGCCGCGCGCTCGGCGGAGTACGCCGCGCAGATCGCGGCCACCGACCCGGCCGAGGCGCTCGCCTCCGCCCAGCGCGCCTCCGCCCTCGCGCAGCAGGCGCTCCAGGCCGCCCGCTCCGACGCGAGCGCCTACTCCGCCCCCGGCCTCGGCGGCGGCTACGGCGGCAACACCACCGGCGCCTTCCTCGGCGGCATCCTCGTCGAGTCGCTCTTCGGCGGCGGCGGCCGGCGCTCCGGCTACCGCTCCGGCGGCTTCGGCGGCGGCGGCTTCGGGGGCGGTGGCGGCTTCGGCGGCGGCGGCTCCCGTCGCTCCTCCGGCGGCGGCTTCGGCGGCGGTGGCGGCGGAGGCCGTCGCGGCGGCGGCGGACGCTTCTGACCCGCTCCGGACCACCCGCTCGATCCGACGACCCCGCTCACAGACCCCGGGCCCGCATCCGCTCGGCCCCCGCCCGCAAGCACCTCACCCAAGGAGAGACAGCATGGCCCAGAAACAGTCGATCTTCGGCCGCATCGCGCAGCTCGCGAAGGCCAACATCAACGCGCTCCTCGATCAGGCCGAGGACCCGCAGAAGATGCTCGATCAGATGGTCCGCGACTACACCGACAGCATCCGCGACGCCGAGGCCGCCATCGCGCAGACCATCGGCAACCTGCGCCTGCTCGAGGACGACTACCGCGAGGACGTCCAGAACGCCGACGAGTGGGGCGGCAAGGCCCTCGCCGCGAGCCGCAAGGCCGACGAGCTCCGCACCTCCGGCAACGCCGGCGACGCCGACAAGTTCGACGCGCTCGCCAAGGTCGCCCTGACCCGCCAGATCCAGTCCGAGAAGGAGGCGAAGGACGCCGAGCCGACCATCGCCTCGCAGACCGAGGTCGTCGACAAGCTCAAGTCGGGTCTCAACCAGATGCGCGAGAAGCTCCACCAGCTCTCTTCCAAGCGCGACGAGCTGATCGCGCGCTCGAAGACCGTCGAGGCCCAGTCGCAGGTCCAGGACGCGATCAAGAGCATCGACATCATGGACCCGACCAGCGAGGTCAGCCGGTTCGAGCAGAAGATCCGCCGCGAGGAGGCCCGCGTCCGCGGCGCCGAGGAGCTCGCCTCCTCGAGCCTGGACGCGCAGTTCGAATCGCTCGAGGACCTCGGCGAGATGACCGAGGTCGAGGCGCGCCTGGCCGCCCTCAAGTCGGGCCGTCCGCAGGACTCGATCGGCTCCTGACCGCGCGGGGAGCTCCGGGCCGACGATCGCCTGGTCGGCCCGGAGTTCTCCTCATCGCATACCCCCTCCGGCATGCCTCTCGAAGACTGGCAATCGCCCTGATGCGGGGCCGCGCGGCACCCCATAGTGTTGACCTCGGTCGCCCCGGAACCCGGTTGGCCGCAGCCTCGTCCGGCCCCTACCGACGCGGTGAACACCATGAGCGGACCCGGACCTCCCGGGGATCGCTCACCGAGCGGCCGTCGACGAGGACGGCCACCCCGAACGAGCGAGGCGCCGATGAGCACCCCCACCGCACTGTCCGACGGAAACACCCCCTCCGCCCCCCGGGTCGAGACCTCCCCCCGGGTCCAGGCCTCCCCCCGCGTGATCCGCACCCGCCCGCGCGGCGAGGGCAACACGAATCCGACGACCGAGTACTCCGGTCTGCTGAGCACCGTCCGCGACGCCGGGCTCCTCCGCCGCCGCCGCGGCTTCTACTACATCCTCTTCTCCGTGCTGACTCTCGCCCTCGGCGGCATCGTCACCGGCTTCGTCCTGCTCGGCGACTCCTGGTTCCAGCTGCTGCTCGCCGCCGCACTGGGCATCGTCCTCACCCAGTTCGCCTTCCTCGCGCACGAGGCCTCGCACCGCCAGGTGTTCGAGTCCGGCAAGGCCAACGACGTCGCCGGCCGCACGCTCGCGAACCTCGTCGTCGGCATCAGCTACTCCTGGTGGATGAACAAGCACAGCCGCCACCACGCCAACCCGAACGTGCTCGGCAAGGACCCGGACATCGTCCGCGACGTCGTGTCGTTCACTCCGGAGGACGCGGCCCGCTCGCGCGGCGCCTACGCCTGGCTCACCCGCCGTCAGGGCTACGCCTTCTTCCCGCTGCTGCTGCTCGAGGGCATCAACCTGCACCTGCACGGCTTCCGCACCGTGTTCGGCAAGGGCAAGGTCGACAAGCGCTGGGTCGAGATCTCGATGCTGGTCGCCCGCGTCGGCCTGTACCTCGCCGTCGTCTTCTGGGCGCTGCCGCTCGGCATGGCCTTCGCCTTCGTCGGCGTGCAGATGGCCGTCTTCGGCCTCTACATGGGCGCCTCGTTCGCCCCGAACCACAAGGGCATGCCGATCCTGCCCAAGGAGGCGCGCGTCGACTTCCTGCGCCGCCAGGTCCTCACCTCGCGCAGCATCCGCGGCAACTGGTTCAACGACTACTTCATGGGCGGCCTGAACTACCAGGTCGAGCACCACCTCTTCCCGAACATGCCCCGCCCCGCCCTGCGCGAGGCCCAGGTCATCGCCAAGGAGTACTGCGCGACGCACCAGATCCCCTACACCGAGACCTCGCTGCTCGAGTCGTACGGCATCGTCGTCCGCTACCTCAACCGCGTGGGCCTCTCGGCCGGCGGCGATCCGTTCGACTGCCCCGCCGCGGGCGCCTACGGGCGCTGACCCGCCGCTCCGCACCGCAGCAACGGCGAAGGCCCTCCCCTCCGAGAAGGAGGAGGAGGGCCTTCGCCGTTCCGCTCGTCAGTTCGCGGAGCAGAGGATGAGCGTGCTCGACACGTTTGCCGCGGTCTTCGAGCCGGTCCCGCTGTAGCCGGAGGGCAGCGTCGAGACGGCGTTCAGCTGGAAGGCGACGCTGATCGAGAGCGTCGTGCGGAGGGCGATGGTCGCTCCCGCTGCCAGCGGGGCGGTCAGCGTGATCTGACGGGACGTGTTGCTCAGCACGTTCACGGTGGCCGTGCCTCCCGAGACCGAGAAGACGCCGATGTTGGCGACCCCGGAGCCGGTGATGAGGACGGTCGTGCCGGTCGGCAGCGGCTCCGTGGGGCCCGCCTGCAGCAGGAAGCCGGGACCGATCAGGCCGAGGGTGCCGCAGGTGCCGCGGAGCGCGTAGGCGCCGAGATCGACGATCGACGCCGCAGCGGACGGGGTGGCGACGGCGACGGCGACGACCGGCACGGTCCACGCGGCGGCCGCGGTGACGGAGCGGCGGGTGACCAGGCGGTCGGAATCGGGGCGGGGCGAGGAGTCGTGGGTCACGGTGTGGCCTTCCGGTCGAGGTGCGCGGGCTTCGGCGCCACACCGGCGACGGTGACGGGTGGTCCGGCTCGATGCTCGCGAGAGGCGCAGGCCGGCGCCAGCGCCCGGAGCCTGTCCCCCGTCAGTGGGACGGCGTTCGATGGCAGCCGCTTCCGGGCGAGACGCAAGGGGCTTCCGGGCGCGGAGGAGGCGTCCTAGCGTTGCCCCATGAGCAGCTCCGAGAACGACATCGAGACCACCCCCGTCGACCCCGAGGAGACCACCGGCAGCGCCGGCACCGGGAACCCCGCCGGACTCGACGAGGTGGGCAGCCCGTCCCCCGATGGACCCGACGGCGTCGGCGCCGCGGGCGAGGAGCAGAACCCGCCCCTGCCCGACTGGGGACCCACCGACGGCGTCCACGGCACCGACGCGGAGACCGCCGACGGCACCGACGCGTCGGGCACCGCCGGGCACTGACCGCCCCTCCGCAGGGCCCTCGCACCTCCCCTCCGGCACCGCGCCGGCCGGGAAGCGCGGGGGCCCTGCGCCGTCCCTCCGTGTTCGCCGGAACGTCGCCGGAGGCCCCCGCCGGCGGCCCTACACTGGCGCAATGCAGCCGAACGAACGCGCTCTCCGCGTGATCTCCTACAACCTCCGGGAGCACCGGGCGCACGGCGAGATCGCCCCTCTCGCCGCCCGGCACGACGTCGACGTCCTCTGCCTCCAGGAGTGCGACACCACGAAGCTCCCCCAGGAGCTCGGCGATCTGCGGCTCGCCTCGGTGACCGCGCGCAACCGCCTCGGGCTCGCCGTCTACTACTCTCACGCCCGCTTCGAGCTCCTCGGCAGTGCCGCGTTCGAGCTCAGCAAGTCGATGCACGACCGGGTGATGTCCCCCGCTCACGAGCGCCTGCTCGCCGTCCGGCTCGAGGACCGGGAGGGCGGATCGATCGCCGTCTCGTCCTTCCACGCGGCCCCGCTCTCGGCCGGCAACGCGCTGCGCCGGAAGCAGATCGGCGAGGCGCTCGACCGCCTCCGCGACTACGCCCCGGACACCCCGTCGCTGATGGTCGGCGACTACAACTACCCCTGGTTCTTCCGCGGACTCGACCGCAAGATGACGCGGAACGGCTACCTCGTGTCGCGCAGTGATTCCCCGACCTACGCGCGGTACCGCTACTTCAGCGGGCACTTCGACTTCGCGATCAGCGACTCGGTGCGGATCGAGCGGGTCTCGACCCTGCCGCAGGGCGTCTCCGACCACCTCCCGGTGCTGGTCGACGCGCACTACGACGTGCGCGCCGCATGACCGGTCGGGCTCCCAGGGGCAGCCTCGGTAGGCTCGTCGAGTGACGACCCTGATCCTCGCCCGGCACGGAGAGACCGTCTGGCACGCCGAGAACCGCTACGCGGGCTCCTCCGACATCGCGCTGACCCCGCTCGGCCAGGATCAGGCGGCGACGCTCGCCTCCTGGGCCGTCGACGCCGAGCTCGACGCGGTGTACTCCTCCACCCTCGTCCGCGCCGTGCGCACCGCTGTGCCCGCCGCCCGGGCCGCCCACCTCGAGGTGAAGCTCGACCCGGCCCTCGTCGAGGTCGACTTCGGCCAGGGCGAGGGGCTGACGAACGCCGAGATGGAGAAGCGCTTCCCCGACGAGTACCGCGCCTGGGTCGCCGCGCCCGCGATCCAGCCGATGCCCGGCGGCGAGTCCGGCCTCGACGCCGTCGCCCGCGCCAACACGGCGCTCGCCCGCATCCACCGCGACCACCCGGACGGCCGCGTGCTCGTCGTCGCGCACGGCACCCTCATCCGGCTCCTGCTCTGCGCCTACCTCGGCATCAATCCCGAGACCTACCGGCACACCTTCCCCTCGGTCGACAACGTGTCGCTGACGACCCTGCTCTGGGACGAGACCGGTGTCGGACTGCTCGGCTACAACGTCCCTCCCGTGCAGAAGCAGCGGCGCTCGAGCTGAACGCCGTCCCGCCCGCCCGGGCGAGCGCGGGGTCGATCGGCCTCGTGCTCGGCTCGATCGCGAGCGTGCAGCTCGGCGCGTCCTTCGCCGTCCTGCTCTTCCCCGCCGCCGGGCCGATCGGCACGGTGACCCTGCGACTGGTCTTCTCCGCGCTGGTGCTGCTCGTCGTCTGCCGGCCGCGGATCCGCGGCTACTCGCGCTCGGACTGGGCCACCGTCGGCGCCTACGGCCTCGCCCTCGGCGGGATGAACGCCTGCTACTACGAGGCGATCGCCCGGATCCCGCAGGGCGCGGCGGTGACGCTCGAGGTGCTCGGTCCGCTGGTGCTCTCCGTGATCGCCGGGCGGAGCCTCGTCAGCCTGCTCTGGGCGGCCCTCGCCCTCGGCGGCGTGGTCGTGCTCTCGCAGGGCGGCTTCTCCTCGCTCGATCCCGTCGGCGTCGCCTTCGCGCTCGGCGCGGCGGCGCTCTGGGCCACCTACATCGTCTTCGCCGGGCGCACCGGCGGGCGCTTCCCGCGGCTCGACGGCCTCGCGCTCGCGCTGACCGCCGGCGCGATCGTGTCGCTGCCGTTCGGCATCGCCACGGCCGGGCCCGCGCTCGTGCTGCCGCCGGTGCTGCTGCTCGGACTCGCGGTCGCCGTGCTGTCGTCGGCACTGCCCTACGCACTGGAGCTGCTGGCGCTGCGGCGCCTGCGCTCGTCGACCTTCTCGATCCTGATGGCGCTGGCGCCCGGCGCTGCGGCGCTCTCGGGGTTCCTGGTGCTGGGCCAGCGGCTGACCGCGATCGAGGCGGTCGGCATCGCCCTCGTCGTGGCGGCGAGCGTCGGCGCGGTGCGCACCGCCCGTCGGACCTGACCCGCACGTCCCGCTGCCGTCGCGGAACGACGGGAGGCGGAGGCCAGGCCGGGGCGCGGGAGCCGCCCTTTCGGGTCGGGCGGCCGATCGGACCAGGTCACCGTACGCGATGTGTCCCGGCCTGGTCTGCCTCCGACGGTACTGAGCGCCTCCCGTCCCGCCAAGCTGTCGCGAACGGTGTGGCCACAACGGGGGGGATCGGCGAACCCGGGGTCTCGATACGCCGCTGCGCGGTCCACTCGATCAGCATGGGGGCGCCCGCTGCGCGGTCCACTCGATCAGCATGCAGCGGGCCAACTCTTTTGTTAGGCTAACTATGTGACTCCTGCCGACACCGATCTCCCCGCCCTCGCCGGCGAGACGCGCATCGCCGTGGGCCGGCTCGGCCGCCGCCTGCGCCAGGAGAAGGCGGAGCACGAGCTGAGCGACGCGCAGTTCGGCGTCCTCGCCCTCCTGCACCGGGAGGGACCGCGGACCCTCGGCGAGCTCGCCGAGGCGGAGCGCGTCCGTCCACCCTCGATGACCCGCACCGTCGGCTGCCTCGCCGACGACGGACTCGTCGAGCGCCTCGCCGATCCGGCCGACGGCCGCGTCACCCGCATCCGCGCGACCGCGCGCGGCTCCGAGCTGGTCCTCGACGTCCGGCGCAGCCGCGACGCCTGGCTCATCGCCCGCCTCCGCGAGCTCGACCCCGACCAGCGCCGGCTGCTGCACGACGCCGCCGCGCTCCTGCGCGAGGTGGCGGACCGATGAGCGCGATGTTCCGCTCGCTCGCGGTGCCGAACTACCGCATCTGGTTCGCCGGTGCGATGGTCTCCAACATCGGCACCTGGATGCAGCGCACGGCCCAGGACTGGATCGTCATCAACGATCTGACCGACCACGACGCGACCGCGCTCGGCGTGACGATGGCGCTGCAGTTCGGCCCGCAGCTGCTGATGGTCCCCTTCTCCGGCTTCATCGCCGACCGCTTCGACCGCCGGAAGCTCCTGATGGCGACGCAGGCCGCGATGGCCGTCCTCGGCCTCGCGCTCGGCCTGATCGTCGTGACCGGGATCGTCCAGCTCTGGATGGTCTACGTCTTCGCGCTGCTCCTGGGCTTCGCCGCCGCGATCGACGCTCCGGTGCGCCAGACCTTCGTCTCCGCGCTGGTCGAGGAGCGCGACCTCTCCAACGCGGTGTCGCTGAACTCGGCCTCCTTCAACTCCGCGCGGATGATCGGCCCGGCCCTCGCGGGCGTGCTGATCGCGGCCGTCGGCTCCGGCTGGGTCTTCCTCCTCAATGCGGCGAGCTTCCTCGCGGTGCTGGTCTCGCTGCGCTTCCTGCACCGGGAGCAGCTGCGCTCCGCCCCGCGCGCGACCCGCGGCCCCGGTGCGCTGCTCGAGGGCTTCCGCTACGTCTCCCGGCGGCCGGACATCCTGGTCGTGCTCTCAATCGTCTTCCTGATCGGCACCTTCGGCCTGAACTTCCCGATCTTCGCGTCGACGATGGCGACGGTCGAGTTCGACATGGGAGCGAGCGAGTTCGGCCTGCTCTCCTCCGCCATCGCCGTCGGCTCGGTGGTCGGCGCCCTGCTCTCGGCCCGTCGCGACCGCCCGCGACTGCGCCTGATCGTCGGCGCCGCCGCGGCCTTCGGCGTCGCGCTCGCCCTCGCCGGCCTGATGCCGACCGTCTGGGCCTTCGCGATCCTGCTGCCCTTCGTCGGCATCGCCGCGCAGACCCTGATGACCTCGGCCAACGGCTACGTCCAGCTCTCGACCACGCCGGAGATGCGCGGCCGGGTGATGGCGCTCTACATGGCGATCTTCATGGGCGGTACCCCGATCGGCGCCCCGCTGATCGGCTGGGTCGCGAACGCCTACGGCCCGCGCTGGGCGATGCTCGTCGGCGCCGCCTCCGGAGCGCTCGCCGCCGGCGTCGGCCTCGGCTGGTACCTGCGCACCCGCCGCCGCGCCCGCGCCGGCGAGCCCGCCGCCCAGGAGGAGGTCGCCCTCGTGACGACCCCCGCCCTCACGCCTCGCGCGTGATCTCCACGCGGACGAACAGCTTCGAGGAGTGCGGACCGGCGTAGACGCCGCGCAGCGGGGCGATGTCGTTGTAGTCGCGGCCGCGGCCGACGATCACGTGGCGGTCGCCGATGTCGATCAGGTTGGTGGGGTCGTAGCCGCGCCAGGCACCGCCGCAGAACCACTCGACCCAGGCGTGCGACTCGCCGACGACGGTCTCGCCGATCGCCGCGTTCGGCTTGGGGTGCAAATAGCCGGAGACGTAGCGCGCGGGAATGCCCGTCGAGCGCAGCGCGCCCAGGACGATGTGGGTGATGTCCTGGCAGACGCCCTCGCGGGCGGTCCACGACTCGGTCGCCGTCGAGTGCACGCCGGTGACGCCCTGGCGGTAGGTCATCTCGCGGCCGATCGTCTCGGCGATCGACAGGGCCGCGTCGCACGGGCCCTCCGCGGCGTCGGCCAGCCGGCGGGCCAGCTCGACGAGGTCCTCCGGCGGGGCGGTGCGGTTGGTCTGCTTGAGCTGCTCCACGTACTCGGTGAGCGTCTCGACCTGGTCCGCGAGCTGCTCCCAGCCGACCGGGTGGTCGGGGTGCGCCTTCGGCCGGATCTCGACGAGCGAGGTCGCCGTCAATGAGAGCTCCTGGTGCGGGTCGAGCACGTCGAACGACGAGACCCGGGTGCCCCAGTAGTCGGTGTAGGTGTGGGCGGAGGTGACCGGGCGGATGACGAGGTTCGACGAGAGCACGAGCTGCCCGTCCGAGGAGGCGGGGAGCATCCTCGCCTCGTTGTAGGACGCGACGACGTCGCCCCGGTAGGTGAACCCCGTCGTGTGCGTGATGCGCAGCCTGCTCACAGCGCCTCCCCGATCCAGCTCGGCATGACATTGGTGGGGAAGTAGCGCTGGCGGATCGCCTCGGAGGCCGACGAGGTCGCCTCCTGCACGCTGTCCATGTGCCGGGGCAGGTCCTCGAGGATCTCGGCGATCGGCCGGTACTCCAGCTCGCTGCGGATCTGGCCGAGCACCCGCTGGGCGTCGCCGGTGTGCCCGACGCGACCGGTGCGCGGCTCGATGTCGCGCATGCACATCTCGGCACGCGAGACCGAGAAGAGGATCGAGCGCGGGAAGAGGCGGTCGAGCAGCAGGAACTCCGCCGCGTTGCGAGCACTGGGCACGCCGCGGTAGGTGCGGAGGTACGCCTCGTACGCCCCGCAGGAGCGCAGGATCGTCGTCCAGGACGGGCCGCTCGCCTCGGTCAGCGACCGGGTGGCCAGGAGTCGCGCCGTCATGTCGGCGCGCTCGATCGAGCGGCCGAGCGTGAAGAACTGCCAGGCCTCGTCGCGCGAGGTGGCCGACTCGATGATGCCGACGGCGAGCGCCGAGCGCTCGCGCACCCAGCCGAAGAACTCCGACACCCGCTCCCCCGTGACCCGGCGGGGCATCCGGGTGCGCGTGGTGTTGAGGCACTCCCACAGCTCGGTCGAGACGATCTCCCGCGCGCGCCGGGCGTTCTCGCGGGCGGCGCCGAGCGAGTACGCGATCGAGGCGGGGTTCGTGCGGTCGATCGCGAGGATGGTCAGCACGTCGGCGCGGGTGACCTCCTTCATGTCGTCCGGCGCGGTGGACCCCATCACCGACAGCAGCGAGCGGCAGGCGGTGTCCTCGTCGATCCACGGGTCCTCGAGCAGGAGCTGCAGGTGGACGTCGAGGATGCGGGCGGTGCCGTCCGACCGCTCGATGTAGCGGCCGATCCAGAACAGCGACTCGGCGATCCGGGAGAGCATCAGGCGTCCTCCCCCGCGGCGAGCGTCTGCTGCTGCTGCTGGTCCTGGTCGTGGTTGGCCGCGTCCTGCGGCGACTGGTCGGGCGTGTGGTTCAGCGGGTAGACGATCGGAATCGAGCTGGTCACGGCCGCCTGGTCCTCGACGAGCCCGGAGATGTCGTGGGCGTCCGGCTCGGTGAGCGGCGCGCCCTCGAGGCCGACGACCCAGGTGTCCTTCGAGCCGCCGCCCTGCGACGAGTTGACGACGAGCTGGCCCTCGGGCAGCGCGACCCGGGTCAGACCGCCGGGCAGCACCCAGATGTCCTTGCCGTCATTGACCGCGAAGGGACGGAGGTCCGCGTGCCGCGGCCGCATCCCGTCGTCGACCAGGGTCGGGATGGTCGAGAGCTGCACCACCGGCTGAGCGATCCAGCCGCGCGGGTCGGCCTGCAGCCGCGAGCGCAGCTCGGCCAGCTCTTTCGCGGAGGCCGCCGGCCCGACCACGAGGCCCTTGCCGCCGGAGCCGTCGACCGGCTTCACGACGAGCTCGTCGAGGCGGTCGAGCACCTCCTCGAGCGCGCCCGGATCCTCCAGGCGCCAGGTGTCGACGTTCTTGATCACCGGCTCCTCCGAGAGGTAGTAGCGGATCAGGTCGGGCAGGTAGGTGTAGACGAGCTTGTCGTCGGCGACGCCGTTGCCGACCGCGTTCGCGATCGTGACGTTGCCCAGGCGCGCGGCGAGCATCAGTCCGGGCGAGCCGAGCATCGAGTCGGCGCGGAACTGCAGCGGGTCGAGGAACTCGTCGTCGACGCGGCGGTAGATCACGTCGACGCGGGTGGGCCCGGAGGTGGTGCGCATGAACACCTTGCCGCCGGTGCAGAAGAGGTCGCGCCCCTCGACCAGCTCGACGCCCATCAGCCGGGCGAGCAGGGTGTGCTCGAAGTAGGCCGAGTTGTAGACGCCCGGCGTGAGCACGACGACGGTGGGGTCGTCGACGCCCTCCGGCGCGGAGGCGCGCAGGGCCTGGAGCAAGCGGTTGGGGTAGTCGCCGACCGGGCGCACCCGCATCGACACGAACAGCTCGGGCAGCGTCTGCGCCATCACCCGGCGGTTCGAGATGACGTAGGAGACGCCGGAGGGCACGCGGACGTTGTCCTCGAGCACCCGCCAGTCGCCGACCTCGTCGCGGATGAGGTCGATGCCGGAGACCTGGATCCGCACGCCGTTGGCCGGCTCGATCCCGGCGGCCTGGCGGTGGAAGTGGCTGGAGCTGGAGAGCAGGGCGGCGGGGATCACGCCGTCCTTCACCGCGTTCTGCGGGCCGTAGACGTCGGCGAGGAAGGCCTCGAGCGCGCGGACGCGCTGCTTGATGCCGCTCTGCACCTCGTTCCACTCGGCGCTCTCGATCACGCGCGGGACGGCGTCGAGCGGGAAGGGCCGCTCCTCGCCCGCGAAGTCGAAGGTCACGCCCTGCGCGAGGTAGGAGGAGGCGAGCGCATCGGTGCGACCGCGCAGCTCCTCCTGCGTCATCCGCGCGAGCGAGGAGTAGATGTCGCGGTACGAGTCACGGACGCCGGCGGGGCCGCTCGTCGCCGCGACATCGGCGAACATCTCGTCCCAGGGTGAGGCGCCCGTGCGGGGCCGCTCGACCTTCTGGGACCCGTATCCGTCGAAGAGGTCACCCATGGCACGACTCTAGTGCGGGGCAGATTGCGGGGATGTTTCGGGCGGCCGGAGGGCGAGGAGGCCGCCCGTCACTCGAGAGTGAGCGCCCGCCGGCCCGGCGGTCACAGGGAGCCGCCGGCGCCGAGGATCGCGTCGATGCGGGCCCGTGCCGTCTCGCTGCGGTAGGGGTCGGTCGCCTGGACGAGGGAGTCCGCGATGCCGAGCGCCCCGAGGACCGCGACGACGGAGTCGAGCCGGGCCGAGCCGTCTCCCGCCTCAAGCCGGCGCAGCGTCTCGCGGGTGACGCCCGCCCGCTCGGCGAGCGAGGACGCGGTCATCCCGTTCACGGCTCGCCAGCGCCGGATGTTGGCGCCGATCTCGGCCAGCTGGAGGGAGCGGCGAGGCGATCGTCGTGCGACCATGCGATCCTCCTGAACTCTGTAGGTTACAGACTATCGCCGATTGGCACCTCTACCGTTCAGACTTCCTACCGCTCCCTCATGGCTGAATGCGCGGGAATATCCCCAGCCGCACGTGGTTGGATGAGGATGTACATGCGAACGCATGAATCAGGTCTCGCCAGCACGGGGCCACGGAGAGAAGGAGCGCCCGATGCAGTTCGGCATCTTCACGGTCAGCGACATCACCACCGACCCCACGACCGGCCGCACCCCGACCGAGTCCGAGAAGATCGCGGCCACCGTCGCGATCGCCCAGAAGGCGGAGGAGATCGGCCTCGACGTCTTCGCGCTCGGCGAGCACCACAACCCGCCGTTCTGGTCCTCCTCCCCCACGACGACCCTCGCCTACATCGCGGCGAAGACCGAGCGGCTGCAGCTCAGCACCGCGATGGCCCTGATCACCACGAACGACCCGGTGAAGCTCGCCGAGGACTACGCGATGCTCCAGCACCTCAGCGGCGGCCGCGTCGACCTGATGCTCGGCCGCGGCAACACCGGCCCGGTCTACCCGTGGTTCGGCAAGGACATCCGCCGCGGCATCGAGCTCACGATCGAGAACTACGACCTGCTGCACCGCCTCTGGACCGAGGAGTTCGTCGACTGGGAGGGCCAGTTCCGCACGCCGCTCCAGGGCTTCCAGTCGACCCCGCGCCCGCTCGACGGCGTCGCCCCGTTCGTCTGGCACGGCTCCATCCGCTCGCCGCAGATCGCCGAGCAGGCCGCGTACTACGGCGACGGCTTCTTCGCGAACCACATCTTCTGGCCCGCCTCGCACACCGCGAAGATGGTGCAGCTCTACCGCCAGCGCTTCGAGCACTACGGCCACGGCAGCGCCGACCAGGCGATCGTCGGACTCGGCGGCCAGATCTTCCTCGCGAAGAACTCGCAGGACGCGGTCTCGCAGTTCCGCCCCTACTTCGACAACGCCCCGGTCTACGGCCACGGCCCCTCGCTGGAGGACTTCACCGAGCAGACCCCGCTCACCGTGGGCTCGCCGCAGGAGATCATCGACCGCACCCTCGGCTTCCGCGAGTACGTCGGCGACTACCAGCGCCAGCTGTTCCTGATGGACCACGCGGGCCTGCCGCTGAAGACCGTCCTCGAGCAGATGGACATGCTCGGCGAGATCCTGCCCGCTCTGCGCGCCGGCTTCGCCGAGGGCCGCCCGGCACACGTGCCGGACGCGCCCACCCACTCCTCGCTCGTCGCCGCCCGCGCCGAGCAGCCCGTCCCCGTCAGCGCCTAGGAGGCCCGCCCATGGACACCCGCAGGATCACCGTCCTCTCGGCCGGCCTCAGCACGCCGTCCTCCACCCGCCTGCTCGCCGACCGCCTGGCCGACGCGGCCGAGGCCTCGCTCACCGAGCAGGGCTTCGCCGTCGAGCGCAGCGTCGTCGAGCTGCGGGACCTCGCGCACGACGTCACGAACAACCTGCTCACCGGCTTCGCGAGCCCGGCGCTGCAGACCGCGCTCGACGCGGTGGCCGGCGCGGACGGCCTGATCGCCGTGACGCCGATCTTCACGACGAGCTACAGCGGGCTCTTCAAGTCGTTCGTCGACGTGCTCGACACCGAGGCGCTCCGCGGCCTGCCCGTCCTGCTCGCGGCGACCGGCGGCTCGCCCCGCCACTCGCTCGCGGTCGACTACGCCATGCGCCCGCTCTTCAGCTACCTGCACGCCGCTCCCCTGTCGACGACGGTCTTCGCCGCGACCGAGGACTGGGGCGGAGCCACCGAGGACGGCCGCGCGCTGCCCTCGCGGATCGAGCGGGCGGGCCGCGAGCTCGCGACCGAGGCGGCACGCACCTCGCGCGCTCCCGCGGACCCGTGGGCGCTCGACGGCTCGTTCGAGGGGATGCTCGGCCGCCGGAGCTGACCGGGCCGTCTCACAGGATCGGCGATCCGTCCAGTAGGTCCGCGCTGCCGTTGCGCGGGGTTAGCCTCCCTCGGGGAGCCCGCCCGTGGCCCCCGAGGGGAGGCCATGATGGCTCTGGACAGGACCGCGCTCGGCACGAGCGTCTTCGACCGCGCGATGCTGGACCGCCGCCGCTTCCTCAGCGCCCTGGGCGTCGCCGCCTCGGTCCCGGTGCTCGCGGGCTGCGGCTTCGCGCCGGCCCGCCCGGCGGCGAGCGCCGACAGCGGCACGCTGACCTTCACCACCTGGGGCACGGATGCGGAGCTCGCCGGCTTCCAGCGGGCGATCGACCGCTTCCAGGAGGCGAACCCCGGCTCGACCGTGGCGCTGAACTCGGTGCCGTACGAGCAGATGTTCACCAACATCGACGCGCAGCTGCAGGCGGGGAACCCGCCGGACGTCTTCCGCGTGCCGTACTACACCTTCGGCAGCTACGCGGGTCGCGACCAGCTGCTCGACCTCACCCCGCACCTCGAGGCGGACGTGGCCGACCGCTTCACCGACCCGGCCTGGGCCGCGGTGCAGAGCAATGGCAGCCCCTTCGGCGTGCCGCACCACACCGACACCTCGCTGATCCTCTACAACACGGAGGCGCTCGCCACCGCGGGCATCACCGACTTCCCGGCCTCGCCGGAGGAGGCGTGGACCTGGGAGGAGTTCACCGAGGTCGGCCGCACGCTGCGCGCCTCGCTCCCCGCCGAGCGCTACCCCTTCGCCTACAACTGGCAGGGCAACGGCGTCACCCGCTGGCTGAGCCTGCTCTTCCAGGCCGACGGCCGCTTCCTCACCGAGGACCTCTCCGCCCCGGCCATCGACTCCGACGCGGGTCGCGCGGCGATCGACTTCAGCCGCAGCTTCTTCACCGACGGCCTCGTGCCGCCGAGCAGCTCGATCCAGGCGACGACCTACGCGAGCGACCTCTGGTACTCGCAGACGACCGCGATGACCTTCGGCGGGGCGTTCCTCATCCCGGACGCGGAGTCGACGCTCGACTTCGAGTGGGGCGCGACCTACTCGCCGCGGAACGTGCGCGGCGGCGGCGACTTCGGCGGCAACGCCCTCGTCGCGACCAAGGCGACCGCGAACCCCGAGCTCGCGGCGGCGTTCCTCGCCTTCGTGACCGAGGAGGAGTCGATGCGCGACTTCTGCGCCGGCGCCTCGCTCCTGCCCACCCGCCGCGACCTGACCGAGTCTGGCATCGAGTTCGAGGTGCGCCCCGAGCTCGCGGAGGTCTTCCTCGGCCAGGCGGGCACCGTGCAGGCGTCCGACGCGGCGCAGGTGGCCTCGCCGGACATGGCCGCGATCATCGCGGTGCTGAAGGACCAGCTGGAGCAGGCGTTCGTCGGCGGCCAGAGCACCGAGGACACGATCGCGAAGCTCAGCTCCGGCATCGCCACCGCCGTGCAGTGAGCGGCAGGATCCGGTGACCCGCACCCTCCCCGCGCCCGAGGAGGTGACGGCGCGACCGCGCCGCTCCTCCCGGGCGCCCGCCGCCCGCGAGACCGTCGCGGCCTACGGGTTCCTCGCGCCGAATCTGCTGATGCTGGCGCTGTTCGTCTTCGTGCCGCTGGTCGGTGCGTTCCTGCTCAGCTTCCAGCGCACCAACGGCTTCGGCGACGGCGTCTTCATCGGCCTGGACAACTACGCGCGGCTGCTCAGCGACCCGCTGTTCTGGCGCTCGACCCTCAACACCGCGCTGTTCACGCTGATCGTCACGCCGCTCTCGATGGCTCTCGGGCTGGGCGCCGCGGTGCTGCTGAACTCCGTGCTGCCGGCCCGGCCCGTCTTCCGCTCGATCCTGATCCTGCCGATGGCCGTCTCGGGCGTCGCGACGGCGCTGATGGGGGTGCTGATCTTCGACGAGAACAGCGGTGTGCTCGACGGGCTGCTGCAGACGATCGGGCTGCCGCGCATCGCCTGGCAGTCCGGCGGAGCCGCGGCCTTCGCCTCCGTGATCCTCGTCACCCTGTGGTGGCGGGTCGGCTTCAACATGCTGATCTACCTGGCCGGGCTGCAGGGCGTGAACCCCGCGCTCTACGAGGCGGCGCGGCTGGACGGCGCGAACGGCTGGCAGCAGTTCCGGCACGTGACGGTGCCGCTGGTCGGCCCGTCGACGTTCTTCCTGCTCATCCTCAACGTCATCTACTCGTTCCAGGTCTTCGACATCGTCTTCGTCCTCACCGGCGGCGGGCCGCAGAACTCCACCTCGGTGCTGGTGACCTACGCCTACGACACCGGCTTCGTCACCCGCGATCAGGGCTACGCGGCGGCGATCGGCATCGTCCTGCTGATCCTGACGATGATCTTCACCGCCGTGCAGTGGCGCACGAACCGCTCGAGGGACCTCGTCGAATGAACCGCGTCTCCCGCTCGACGACCGTGCTCCGGCTCGTCCTGGCGATCCTCGTCTCCCTCGTCATCCTCTTCCCGCTCTACTGGATGCTCGTCGTCGCGTTCTCCTCGCGCGCCGAGCTGCTCGGCGGCACACTGCGGCTCTGGCCGCGCGAGTTCACGCTGGCCAACTTCGAGCGCGTCTTCGACTCGTTCCCGGTCGCGACCTGGTTCGGCAACTCGCTCGCGATCAGCCTCACCACCGCGCTGATCACCGTGGCGATCAACCTGCTCGGCGGCTACGCCTTCGCGCAGCTGCGCTTCCGCGGCTCCGGCGTGCTCTTCCTGCTGGCCCTGTCGACGCTGACGCTCCCCGTGCAGGTGATCATGGTGTCGCTCTTCCGGCTCGTCACCGATCTCGGCCTCTACGGCAGCTACTGGGCGGTGATCCTGCCGACGGCGGCCTCGGCCTTCGGGCTGTTCCTCGCGCGGCAGTTCATCCTCGCGATCCCCCGCGACCTGATCGAGGCGGCCCGGATCGACGGGGCCGGCCACTTCCGCGTCTTCACCCGGATCGTGCTCCCGCTCTCGAAGCCGCTGATCGCCGTTCTGTTCTTCATGTCGCTCCTCGGCTCCTGGAACGACTTCGCCTGGCCGCTGATCGCCCTCAAGGAGAACGCCCTCTTCACCCTCCCGATCGGGCTGCTCTACCTGCAGGGGCAGTTCGGCAGCGACTACGGCGGAACGATGGCCTTCGCGCTGGTGAACGTGCTGCCGATGGTCGTGCTGTTCCTGATCTTCCAGCGTTACTTCGTGCAGGGCTTCGCCCGCAGCGGACTGCGCTGAGCGGTCCCGCTCGGCGCCGGATCGACTGCTTCTATCACGGCAGTATGTCAATCCCGGCTATTGCGCTCCCCGTTGTCGCGGCACCGCGGTACCGTCTACCCAGGCGCTCGTCCTGAGCGCCGCGGAGCACGTCGCTCCAGCAGAAGGCGGGGTCGTCGTGAGCACCATCGCCGCCAATGCCGCCCAGCAGCGGGTGGCCGGGCGCTACTTCCTGATCGAGCGCATCGGCTCGGGCGGGATGGGCTCGGTGTACCGGGCCCGCGACGAGACCGTGCAGCGCGAGGTGGCCGTGAAGGTCTTCCGCGCCGAGGCCTCCAACCCCGAGGACGTCGCCCGCCAGGAGCGCGAGGTGCGGATGCTCAGCTCCTTCGCGCACCCCGGCATCGTCAACCTCTTCGACGCCGGCCTGCACAACTTCGGCGGCGAGGTGCGCCGCTACGTCGTGATGGAGCTCGTCGCCGACCCGACCCTCGAGGCGCGGCTCGAGCCCGGCCCGATGGCGCCGGACGAGGTCGCCGCGATCGGCACGCAGCTGGCCGAGGCGCTCGCCTACCTGCATGAGCGGGGCGTCGTGCACCGCGACGTGAAGCCCGCGAACATCCTGGTCAGCGAGGTGGCCTCCAGCGGCTACGCCCGCACCGCCAAGCTCACCGACTTCGGCGTCGCCCACTTCATGGACGGCTCGCGCCTCACCAGCGACGGCATCGTGATCGGCACCGCCAGCTTCGTCAGCCCCGAGCAGGTCGCCGGCGAGCCGATCAGCGGCGCCAGCGACGTCTTCTCGCTCGGCCTCGTGCTGCTCGAGGCGATCACCGGGCACCGCGAGTACTCCGGCACCGTCCTCGAGGCCGCGATCGCGCGCCTCAACCGCTCCCCCGTCGTCCCGGCGACGCTGCCCGCACCCTGGCGCGCGCTGCTCACCTCGATGACCGAGCGCGACCCGGCGAAGCGGCCCACGGCCGACCAGGTCGCGCACCGGCTGCGCGCGGGCATGACCGCGTCGACCGTCTCCGGGCTGGATGCGGCGTCGGCTCCCGACGGCCGCGCCGTCCGCCTCCGCCGCGCCGTCATCATCGGCTCGAGCGTCGTCGGCGTCGGCGCCGTCGCCGCCCTCTCCTGGATGCTCGGGATGCTCGCCGGCCGCTGAGCCGCACCCCCGGCGGCCGAGCAGCCGCCACCGCACACGCTGGTGGAGCAGCCGCGCAACGGCCGCCTTGCATGCTGGTCGAGTAGCCGCGCAGCGGCGTATCGAGATCCGCCCCTCCCTGACGTGGGCCCGGCGGCTCAGGTCTCGGTGACGGTGGATCCACTGGGCAGAGACGCCCGCAGACATGCTGGTCGAGTAGTCGCGCAGCGGCGTATCGAGACCCACCGACTTCAGAACGCAGGCCCGACGGCTCAGCTCTCGGGGACGGTGGATCTCGATACGCCCGCTGCGCGGGCTACTCGATCAGCATGCAAGCGGGTCAGGCCTCGCCCGGGAGGGCCTGGCGGAGGACGATGCGGGTCCAGGCGCCGACGTAGACGCGGTCGCCCTCCTCGATCTCGCGGCGCTGGCCGGTGGGGATCGGGGTCTGCGGGAGCGGAGCGCCGGCCGCGGCGAGGTAGGTGCCGTTCGCGGACTGCAGGTCCTCGACCCACCAGCGGTAGCCGTCGGTGTTGAGCTGGCAGTGGCGGCGGGAGACGCCGGAGTCGGTGCCGCAGTCGATCTGCGGCGAGATGCCGCGCGAGACGGAGGGTCGGCCGACGAGCACCGAGCGCTCGCGCAGCACGACGATCGTCGGCGGGCCGGCCGAGGGCATCGGGTCCTCGGCGCGCTGCTCCGTGTACCAGTCGGGGTCGACCCAGATCTCGGCGATCCAGGGGTCGCCCTCCTCCGGGGCCGCGGGCACGGCGGGCGCGGCCGTCGGCGTGCTCCCGGTGACCTCGGCGAGGACCTCCGTGGCAGGCGCGGCGGGCGGTGCGGTCGCGATGGGCACGTCGAAGCCGGCCGCCTCCTCCGGAACGAGTTCGGGCGGCGCACCGGGAGCGGCCGACGCGGGCGCCTCGCCCAGGTGGGCGGCGGGGTCGCCGGCCGCCGAGGCGGAGCCGCCGACCTCGCCGGGTGCGCGGACAGCGCCGGACTCGGTGAAGGGGTCGGCCTCGGGGAGCGAGCCGGTGGTGAAGTCGTAGCCGCAGTTCTCGCAGAACAGCGCGCCGGCCTCGTTCGGGTACGAGCAGTTCGGGCAGACGGCGGGACCGGTCGGGATCGCCGTGGTCGGGTCGGCGGCGCGGGGCGCGGGGGCGGACGGCGCGGCGGGCGCGATCGGCGCACCGCAGACGTCGCAGTAGTCGCCGGACTCGGAGGTGTGCCCCTCGGGGCAGCGGTAGCTCACTTGCGCACCCGCGTGGTCTTCGTCGAGGCGGTGTCGAGCGCCATCTCGTCGAGGCGGGCGACACCGCGCTTCAGCCGCACCGTCCCCTCGTTCGGGTCGTCGATCTCGACGACCTTGCGCAGCTTCGCGGTCGCCTCGTCGTTGCCGGTGGCGGTGGCGAGCTGCACGGCACGGCCGAGCTTGACGGTCGCGGTGGCGTCGTCGCCGACGGCCTTCGCGGCGAGGCCGTCCTGGATCGCCGAGGCGAGCTCGGTCTGGCCGGTGTAGTGCGCGACCGCCGGGTCGATCCGGGCGGTGAGTGCGGAGTCGTCGGTCCAGCGGGCCTTCACCAGCGCGGAGGCGACGACCTCGTCGCGCACGCTGAGCTGCACGCGGGCGGCGAGCTGCTCGGCGCCGACCGGCTTCGAGGCGACGCGCACGGCCACGTGGTACTCCCGCGACTCGTCGCCCCAGGCGCCGGTCGGGTAGGAGCCGGTCAGCGGGTTGACCGCGGTGCGACGCGAGCTCAGGTCCTCGAGGTTCGGTGCGACCTGGCGGACGAAGAGCAGCTGCGAGCCCTGCGGGGTCCAGACGCGCAGCTCGCCGTCGGCGACACCGCGGCCCATCGACGCCTGGATCAGCTGCTCGAAGTCGGCGGCCATGTCGGCCGGGTTCGCGATCAGGCCCACGGTGCCCAGCAGCGCGCTGGCGATGGTGCGCGCCTCCTCGACGACCCAGCGGGAGCCGACGCCGCGGACGTCGCACTGGAAGACGCCGCCGGCCGCGCGGATCGCCGCGTCGAGCTGCATCCGCGACTCGTGCTCGTTCTTGCCGTCGGTGAGCAGGATGGCGTGCCGCTGCTTCGCCTCGGGGACGCTGGAGAAGAGCTGGCGGGCGAGGGTCAGCCAGGTGCCCATCGCGGTGCCGCCGTCGGCCTGGAGGAAGCCGATGGCCTCCTTCGCGGCCGCGCGGGCGCCGGGCTCCATCCGCACCATCGAGACGGAGGCGTTGGGGTACGGGAAGGCGCGGTCGGCGCGCTCGGAGCCGGCGACGACGGCGAAGAAGGTGCCGTCGAGGATCTGGTCGACCGCCACGGCGGCGGCGCGCTTGGCCGCGGTCATGTTCTCGCCGGTCATCGACCCCGAGCAGTCGACGATGATGATCTCGGCGGCCGCTCCGTCGCTGCCGGCCGCGCCGGTGCCCGAGGCGGTCACCGTCACGATCGCGTGCACATCCGTCGCGCCGTCCGAGAGGAACTCGTTCTGAAAGACACTCGCGCTGAACTCCGCCATTCGGCCAGTTTATTGTGCTGCCTGGCCGCGACGGCCCTCCTCCTCGCCGGATGCGCAGCAACCGTCGGACAGCCGACCCCTCCCCCGGCGGGCGCGGGCTTCGACTACCAGCTCGGCGGCAGCTACCCGCCGGCCGACGGCGTCGAGCTCGTCGTCCGCGACCGCGAGGCCGAGCCCGCGCCCGGCGTGTACTCGGTCTGCTACGTCAACGCGTTCCAGACGCAGCCCGGCGAGGAGGCGGAGTGGGCGTCGCGCCCCGAGCTGCTGCTGCGGGACGCCGCGGGCGAGCCGATCACGGATCCGGACTGGCCGGACGAGACGCTCCTCGACGTGTCGACGGAGACGAAGAGGGAGGCGCTGGTCGAGGTGGTCGCGCCGTGGCTCGAGGGCTGCGCCGAGAGCGGCTTCGACGCCGTCGAGGCCGACAACCTCGACTCCGCCACGCGTTCCGAAGGGCTGCTGACCGACGACGACACGGCGGCGTTCGCGAGTGATCTCGTCGACGCGGCGCACTGGGCCGGCCTCGCGATCGGCCAGAAGAACGCCGCGGAGCGGGCGGCGGAGATGCGCGGGCTCGGCTTCGACTTCGCGATCACGGAGGAGTGCGAGGTGTTCACCGAGTGCGACGCCTACACGGACGTCTACGGCGAGCGCGTGTACGAGGTGGAGTACACGGACGTCGACGATGCGGACGCGGTCTTCGCGCGGGCGTGCGCGCGCGGCGACGGCATCGGCGTGCTGCTGCGCGACCGCGACCTGCTGACGCCGGAGGACGAGGGGTACGTCTCGGAGCGGTGCTGAAGCACGAGAGAGTCTGCACGGCGAGAAATACCGCCCGACCTCGGGCCGTTCGACGGGTCAGGCGGACGGAAAGGACGGGACCGCCGACGCCGGGCGGGCCGCCTCCCACCAGGCCGCGTGGCGGAGCACGTCGAGGTCGGCGAAGCGGCGGCCGGAGATCTGCAGGCCGATCGCGCGACCGTCGGCCGTGCGGCCGGCGTTGATGCTCGCGGCCGGCTGGCCGGACATGTTGTAGGGCAGCGTGAAGGCGATGTGCGCCATCCCGCGGTCCTCGTGTCCCCACGGCATCGGCCACTCGGCCGGGAACGCGGCGACCGGGGCGACGGGAGACAGGACCGCGTCGAACGGCAGGGTCGCCTCGACGGTGCGGCGCCGCAGCTCGCTGATCGCCTCCGTCGCCTCGAGCACGCGCCGACCGGAGACGTCCGCCCCGCCGTGCACCCAGGTGGTGATGAAGGGGAGGGCGCGCGCCTTCGCCTCGGTCGGGAGGTCGTAGTAGGTGCGCCAGAACCGCACGCGCCAGAACAGGTCGACCTGCTCGAGCACGCCGTCGTCGATGAACGGGGGCAGCGCGACGACCTCCGCGCCGGCGTCGGAGTAGGCGTCGGCGGCGGCGAGCACCGCCGCGCGGATCTCGGGGTCGAGGGGCATGCCCGCGCCGGCGTCCGTGTGCACGCCGATCCGGGTGCCGCGCACGTCGAGCCCGAGGTCGTCCCACGCGATCGCCTCGGGCGGCAGCGAGGTGTAGTCGCGCGCGTCGGGGCGGGCCAGCACCGACATCGCGAGCGCGACGTCGGCGACCGACTGCGCGAGCGGGCCGGCGGCGCGGCCCTGGTAGGGGTTGTCCAGCGGGATGCGGCCGTCGCTCGGCTTGAGCGTCGCGAGGCCGAGCCAGGCGGCGGGCAGCCGCACGGAGCCGCCGATGTCGGTGCCGACGTGGAAGGTGCCGAAGCCGGCCGCCGCTGCGGCGCCCGCACCCGAGGACGAGCCGCCGACGGTGAGGGCGGGGTCGAGCGGGCTGCGGGTGATGCCGTGCGCACTCGAGACACCGGAGGAGAGCATCCCCCAGTCGGGCATCGTGGTGGAGCCGACGATGACGGCCCCCGCCTCTTTGAGACGGGCCACGATCGGCGAGTCCTCGCGGGGCACGACGGCGGCGGCCGCCGCGGTGCCGGCGCGGGCGGGCAGGCCGGCGCGGGAGAGGTTCTCCTTGACCGTGACAGGCACACCGTCGAGGGGGCCGAGCGGCTCCCCCGCGCGCCGGCGCCGCTCGCTCGCGGCGGCCTGAGCGCGCACATCCGCCGGGTCGAGGTCGCTGAAGGCGTTGATCGCGCTTTCGCGCACGGCGATGTCGGCGAGGATCTCGTCCGCCACATCGACGGGCGAGAGCTCCCCCGAGGCGAAGGCGGCGGCGAGGCGCGCGCCGTCGTAGCGCGAGAGGGCGGTCGAGACGGAGGTGTCGGTCATCGGATCTCCTGGCGGTGGCGGATCGAGGGCGTCGCAGCGATCAGCGCCCGGGTGTAGTCATCGGCGGGGTTCTCGTAGATCTCGCGGGTCGAGCCCTGCTCGACGATCTCGCCGCTGCGCATCACGGCGACGCGGTCGCAGAGGTAGCGGACGACGCCGAGGTCGTGCGAGACGAAGATCAGGGTCAGCCGGTACTCCTCGACCAAGTCGGCGAGCAGGTTGAGCACCTGGGCGCGCACCGAGACGTCGAGGGCGCTCACCGGCTCGTCGGCGACGAGAATCCTCGGCCGGCAGACCAGGGCCCGCGCGATCGAGATGCGCTGGCGCTGCCCGCCCGAGAACTGGTGCGGGTAGCGGTCGACGGAGTCGGCGGGCAAGCCGACCGCGCGGATCATCTCGGCGACGCGCGCCTCCCGCTCGGCCTTCGGCACGGCGGCGCCGGTGTTCGCGGCGTTGAGCAGCGGCTCCGCGACGATGTCGCCGACGCGCATCCGCGGGTCGAGCGAGGCCATCGGGTCCTGGAACACGATTTGGAGGCTGCTGCGCAGCTCGGCGAGATCGGCGCGGCGGTGCGTGGTCAGATCGCGGCCGACGACCTCGATCGCTCCGGCGGTCGGGGTGTCGAGGCCCGAGAGGATCCGCAGCAGGGTCGACTTGCCGGAGCCGGACTCCCCCACGATGCCGAAGCGGTCGCCCGCGCGGATCTCGAAGTCGAGTCCGCGGAGGGCCTCGACCTTCTGCGGTGCGGCGAAGAGGGAGGAGCGGCCGCGCGTGTAGGTCTTGGTCAGCCCGGAGGCGCGCACGACGGCCGGCGCCGCGGGGGCGGCCTCGCGCTCGGCGCGGCCCGCGTCCATCCGCGCGACCGAGCGACCCGGGGTGTAGCCCTCGGCGGTGGCGACGGTGAAGAGACGCCCGGCCGCGTCGGTCGCGTCGAGGTCGGAAGCGGCGAGCAGGCCGCGGGTGTACGGGTGCTCGGGCCGGGTGAAGACACGATCGATCGGCCCCTCCTCGACGACGACTCCGGCGTTCATCACGAGCACCCGGTCGCAGGTCTCGCCGACCACGGCGAGGTCGTGGGTGATGAAGAGGAGCCCGGTGTCGCGCTGCGAGACGGTGCGCAGCACGAGGTCGAGCACCTGCTTCTGCACCGTGACGTCGAGCGCGGTCGTCGGCTCGTCGGCGACGAGCAGCGCCGGATCGTTGGCGAGCGCGATGGCGAGCACGACGCGCTGCCGCTGACCACCGGAGAGCTGGTGCGGGTAGGCGCGCGCCGCCTCCTCCGGCGAGGGCAGCCCGACGTCGGCGAGCATCTCGACCGCGCGGCGGCGCGCGGCGCGGCGGTCGGGCTGGGTGCGGTGGATCTCCATCGCCTCCGCGATCTGGCGGCCGACTCGCATCAGCGGATTGAGCGCGGTCATGGGCTCCTGGAACACCATCGCCACGGCGGAGCCGCGGAGGCGGGCGGCCTCCCGCTCGCCCAGGCCGACGATGTCGGTGTCCGCGCCGCCGACCCGCACGCGGCCCGTCGCGGTGACGGTGTCCGGCAGCAGGCCCATGACGGCGAGCGAGGTGAGGGACTTGCCGGAGCCCGACTCGCCGATCAGGCCGACGCGCTCGCCGGCGCCGATGCGGAACGTGAGGTCGTCGACGAGGAGGCGCTCGCCGGCCCGCACCGAGAGACCGGCGACGTCGAGGGCGGACGGACGTGCTTCGGAGGTGCGGGACTCGGGCATCAGCGGTTCCTCATCTTCGGGTCGAAGCGGTCGCGCAGACCGTCGCCGAGCAGGTTGAAGCCGAGGACCGCGATTGCGATCGCCAGGCCGGGCACGATCGCCAGGTAGTCGTAGGCGCCGAGGAACTGCTGCGAGTCCTGCAGCATCCGGCCCCAGGAAGGTGTCGGCGGCTTCGTGCCGAGCCCCAGGAACGACAGCCCGGCCTCGGCGAGCACGGCGATGCCGAAGTTGACCGAGCACTGCACGACGAGAAGGCCGGCGATGTTCGGCAGCACGTGGCGGATCGCGATGGCGAACCCGGAGCGGTTCGCCGCGCGGGCGGCGAAGACGTAGTCCGTCCCCATCACCTGGAGAGTGCCGGCCCGGGCCACCCGGGCGAACGCCGGGGCCGCGCCGATGCCGAGGGCGACCATCGCGGTCGTGGTGTCCGCCCCGAAGACGGCGCCGAAGACGATCGCGAGCAGCAGCCCGGGGAACGCCATCACGACATCGCTGCCGCCCATGATCAGCGAGCCGACGCGCTTGGGCCGCATTCCCGCGAGGATCCCGAGCGGGACGCCGAGGATCGCCGCGATCGCGACCGCGACGGTGCCGACCAGCAGGGTGATCTGCGCGCCGACCATGATCTGGGACAGGACGTCGCGACCGTAGCGATCGGTGCCCAGGAGGTGCGCCGGGCCGGGGAACAGCAGCCTGTCCCCCGGGACGGAGCGCTCCGGGTCGTACGGGGTCCAGACCAGCGAGACGAGCGCGACGACCAGCACGAGCAGGATCAGCGCGGCGCCGATCCAGAGCTGGGCGTCCGCACCGAGGCGCGATCGGCGGAAGCGGCCGGGGACCTTCGGGATCAGCGTGGTCCGCGGCGGGACCGAGCGGCCGGCCGGCGAGCCGGTGCCGGGCGGGAGCATGGCGGTCATGCGGCCCTCCTGAGTCGGGGATCGAGGAACGTGAAGGCGAGGTCGACCAAGAAGTTGATCGCCACGATCGCGACGACCAGCACGGCGACCACGGCCTGCACCGCGAGCAGGTCGCGGTTGCCGACCGAGTCGACGAGATAGCTGCCGAGACCGGGGATGCTGAAGACGCGCTCGATCACGACAGCGCCGATGAAGAGTCCCGCGAGCTGGACGCCGACGATCGTGAGGACAGGGATTCCCGCGTTGCGCAGCCCGTGCTTGACCAGGGCAGCGCCCGCGGTGAGCCCCTTCGAACGGGCGGTGCGGAGGAAGTCCTCGCGCATGATCTCCAGGACGGCCGAGCGCACGTACCGGGTCAGGATCGAGGCCTGCACCGAGCCGAGCGCGATCGCCGGCAGCGCGATGTGCGACAGGAACTCCGGGTCCGAGGGTGGCACCCACCCGCCGGAGGGGAACCAGCGCAGGTCGATCGCGAACACCGCGACGAGCAGCACGCCCACCAGGAAGTTCGGCACCGCGACGCCGAGCTGCGAGACGCCCGAGATGACGACTCCCGAGGCGTGCCGCTGCCGCATCGCGGCCAGGGTGCCCAGCGGGATCGCGACGACCAGGGCGATCAGCATCGCGACCACCACCAGGATCAGCGTCACCTGGAACCGGTCGGAGACGATCGGCGAGATGTCCTGCCCGCTCACGTAGGAGGTGCCGAAGTCGCCGCGGACGAGTCCGCCCAGCCAGTCCAGGTACTGCACGACGAGCGGAGCGTCGGTCCCGTTCGCGTCCCGCCAGGCGGCGAGCTGCTCGGGAGTGGCCTCGATGCCGAGCGCGACCGTGGCGGGGTCGCCGGGCATCACCCGCAGCAAGAGGAAGACGACGATCGTCGAGACGAGGACGGTGGCGAGGAAGTTGCCGACGAGGGCGAGCATCCGCAGCGCCATGGTCAGGACCAGGCCAGCCCGGTGAGATCGAGCGACTCCGTCACCGAGTTGCCCGCGATGCCGGTGAGCCCGGAGTCGGCGATCACGATGTTGGGGAAGAGGAAGAGCGGCACTGCGGGCACGTCGGCCGCGACATCGGCGACCACGTCCTGCATCCCGGTGACCCACTCGTCCTGCGAGGCGGCGTCGGCGGCGTCGGCGGCGGTCCGGACCTCGGCGTTGTCGTAGCCCAGGTAGTAGTCCGGGTCGCCGAAGTTGGCGAGGAAGTCGCGCGGCTCGACGGCCAGGATGACGGACATCTCGTAGTCGTGGCGGGTGAAGACCTTGTCGAGCCAGACGGCGGGGAACTCGTCGGAGGCGATCGTGGCGTCGATCCCGACGTCGGCGAGCTGCGAGACGACGACCTCCGAGACAGCGGTGGCGTAGGGGCGGGTCGGCACGTCGAAGGTGATCGAGAGGTCCTCGGCGCCGGCCTCGGCGAGCAGCTCGCGGGCCTTCTCCGGGTCGTAGGCGTACTCGCCGGTCAGGTCCTCGTAGTACGGATCGGTCGGCGGGACCATCGCGCCGATGAGCTTGCCGTAGCCGGCCCACGCGGTGTCGATGATCGCCTGGCGGTCGAGGGCGTAGGCGACGGCCTGGCGGACCTTCAGATCATCGAACGGCGCCTTCGCGTTGTTCATCGAGAGCATGATCTCGCCGTTGGAGGTGCCCTGGATCACCTGGAAGTCGTCGTTCGTCTCGAACTGCGCGACCAGATCGGGGGCCTGCATGTTGTAGAGCATGTCGACGTCGCCGGCGCGCAAGGCGTTGGTCGAAGCGACGGCGTCGGCGAAGTAGCGCAGCGTCACGTCGGTGACCGCGGGCGCCTCGCCCCAGTAGCCGTCGCGGGCGGCGAGCTCGATTCGGTCGCCGGTGACGCGCTCGGTCACCGTGTAGGGGCCGGTGCCGACCGGCGTGTTAGCGAGATCCGCGACTCCGCTCTCGTCGAACATCAGACCGACGCTGCCTCCCATGTCGAAGAGCCAGGAGTTGCTCGGGCGGCTGAGGACGACCTTCGCCTCGGTCGGCGAGACGACGTCGACGCGGTCGAGCACGGCCATCTTCGCCTGGTTGATCGCCCAGTCCGTCTTCACCCGCTCGAGCGAGAACTTGACGTCATCGGCGGTGAACTCGGCGCCGTTCGAGAACGTGACGCCCTCGTTCAGCACGAAGTCGTACTCCAGGCCGTCCTCGCTGACCGTCCAGGAGGAGGCGAGCTTCGGCTCGAGCTGCCCGTCCTGGCCGACGGCGACGAGGCCCTCGTAGACGTTGTTCATCAGCGCCTGCGGGATGGCCGCCCCCGCGGTGGTCGTGAAGTCGAGGTTGGCCGGCTCGCCGGTGAGGCCGATGATCGCGGTCGGAGCGTGCGCCTCTCCGTCGGATCCGGAGGACGAGGCCCCGGCTCCGGCGCTGCACGCGGAGAGCACGAAGGCGGAGGCGAGAGCGGTCGCGGCGAGCGCGAGGCGGCGGGTTCTGGTGATCACGGGTGCGGCTCCGGGGGTCTGGCGGTGCGTGAGTCGGGAGGGGTGGTCGTCGATCCGAGCTACTGGTCTGACCAGTAGAAGGAACGCTAGGATGGCGTCGCGATACGGGTCAAGCGAGGAAACAAAGATGTAACACCCCTCGATCCGGTCGGCGGAGGGAGAGCAGTGGCGTTCAGTCCCGTTCAGAAGGTCAGCGCGTACGAGTCGATCGTCGAGCAGATCGAGCGCGCCGTCGAAGCCGGCGACCTCAAGCCCGGCGACCGCCTGCCCGGCGAGCGCCAGCTGATGGCGGACTTCTCCGTCAGCCGCGCGGTCGTGCGCGAGGCGCTGCGCGTGCTGCAGGCGACGGGCCTGCTGGAGTCGCGACCCGGCGACCCGCGCGGCCCGATGATCACCGCGTACTCCCCGCGCATGCTCGAGAAGTCGATGGCGCGGCTCGCGCACCTCGAGAGCATCAGCCGTGTCGAGCTGCTGCAGTTCCGCCTGCTGCTCGAGGGCCAGTCCTGCCTGCTCGCCGCCGAGAACCGCACGGCCGACGATCTCGCGGCGATCGAGGAGCACCTCGCCGGTCTGCACGAGGTCGCCCGCGGCGAGGCCGACGGCTTCGGCGAGCGCGTCAACCGCTTCCACGCCGCGATCCGCCGCGCCTCGGGCAACCAGCTGATCGAGGTCTGCGGAAACGTCGTCGGCGGCGTGATGGCGCATCTCGCCGACGGCCGGCTCACCACCGAGACCGACCGCCTCGCGCGGATGCGCCGCAGCGCCGCCGACGCCGAGACGCTCGTCGATGCCCTTCGCCGCCGCTCGGCGCGCGAGGCGGCCGACGTCTCGCGCCGGAACATCTACCGCTACTACGCCGACGACCTCTCCCCCGCCGAGACGGCCGCGCTCGCGAGCTCGCTGCCCGACGCCGTCGATGCGGCGGTCTGACCGGCAGCCGAGTCGCGCAGGTCAACCCCGGAGCCGCACGGCCCGGCGAGTGACAGGCTGGGCGCCGTGCCTTCCTGGTCCCTCGCGCTGCTCAGCGGCGCCATCGGCGGCGCGACCCTCCTCGTCGGAGCGGCGCTCGCCTGGTTCGTCCGTGTCCCGCCCAAGCTGACCGCCGCGATCTCGGCGTTCGGCGCGGGGGTCCTCATCTCGGCGCTCGCCTACGAGCTGGTGCAGGAGGCGGCCGACGACGGCGGACTGCTGCCGACGATCCTCGGCACGCTCGCCGGTGCCGTGGTCTTCGTCGGGGCGGACGGGCTGCTCACCCGCGCCGGCGCCGGGAATCGCAAGAGCGCGAAGGGCTCCGGCTCCGCGGGCGGCGGCACCGCCATCGCCGCGGGCGCCCTGATCGACGGGATCCCGGAGTCGATCGTGCTCGGCCTCTCGGTGGCGCAGGGCGGCGCGGGAGCGGCGATCAGCGTGCCGATCGTGGCCGCCGTGGCGATCTCGAACCTGCCGGAGGGGCTCTCCTCGACCGTCGGCATGAAGGCCGACGGACGCTCCGCCCGCTACGTCTTCACCGTCTGGGGCGGCATCGCGGCGCTCTCCGCGATCGCCGCGCTCGTCGGCTTCCTCGTCTTCGCGAGCGCACCGGGAGCGGTCGTGGCGTTCGTGACGACGGTCGCGGCCGGCGCGATCCTCGCGATGATCTCGAACACGATGATCCCGGAGGCGTTCGATCGGGACGATGTGCTGACGGGGCTGTACGCCGTCCTCGGGTTCGTGACGGCGTTCGCGCTGCACAGTGTTTCTTGAGGACGCCGCGGGGCGGCGTCCTGCGGTCGGCAGAGCGCGGGGGGTGTTTCGCAGAGCCCGGTGCGTGCGCCGACGGGAATCCGCTGGGACGCGGATTCCCGGATACGGCTCGTGCGTGGCCGGGTGGTTCGGAGGACCGCCGGCCGATGGTCGGGGAGAGAAGCATGCTGGTCGAGTAGCCCCGGAGGGGCGTATCGAGACCCGGCCTCTGCAGAGCGGCGGATCTCGATACGCCCGCTCCGCGGGCTACTCGATCAGCATGGGGAGGCCCGCCGCGCGTGCGGCTCGATCAGCATGGGGAGGCCCGCCGCGCGTACGGCTCGATCAGTGTGTGCCGCCCGTGCTGGTGATCAGCACGACCGCAGCATGCTGGTCGAGTAGCCGCGCAGCGGCGTATCGAGACCGGGCGCGTCAGCCGCTGAAGGCGGTCAGGGCGTCGTCGAGGATCGCGAGGCCGCGGGCGACCTCGGCGGGGGTGACCACGGCGGGCGGGACGACGTGGATGCGGTTGTCGGCGGTGAAGGGCAGGAGGCCGCGGGAGAGCAGGTCGGCCTTCAGGCGGCCGACGGCGGCGGCGGGCAGCGGCTCGCGGGTGGCGCGGTCGGTGACGAGCTCGAGCGCCCAGAAGACGCCGGAGCCGCGGACCTCGCCGATCAGGTCGTGCTTCGCCTCGAGGGCGGCCAGGCCGGGGGCGAGGTGCTCGGAGCCGATGGTCTTCGCGTTGTCGACGATGCCCTCCTCCGCCATGGCCTCGAGAGTCGCGACGACGCTCGCCGCGGCGAGCGGGTGACCGGAGTAGGTCAGCCCGCCGGGGAAGACGCGCTCGTCGAAGTGGTGTGCGATCGGGTCGTCGATGAGGACGCCGCCGATCGGCACGTAGCCCGAGTTGACGCCCTTGGCGAAGGTGATCAGGTCGGGCCGGACGTCGAAGGCGTCGAACGCGAACCACTCGCCGGTGCGGCCGAAGCCGGCCATCACCTCGTCGAGGATCAGCAGGATGCCGTAGCGATCGGCGAGCGCCCGCACGCCGGCGAGGTAGCCGGGCGGCGGCGTGAGGATGCCGGCCGTGCCGGGGATGGTCTCGAGCAGCAGCGCCGCGATCGACTCGGGGCCCTCGGCCTGCACGACGCGCTCGAGGTGGTGCAGCGCGCGCTCGCACTCCTGCTCGGGCGTCTCGGCCCAGAACTCGGAGCGGTAGAGGTACGGGCCGAAGGCGTGCACGTGCCCGCGGGCGTACTCGTTGGGGATGCGGCGCCAGTCCCCGGTGGAGACGATCGCGGCGCCGGTGTTGCCGTGGTACGAGCGGTAGAAGGAGACGATCTTGTCGCGACCGGTGTAGAGGCGCGCCATCCGGATCGCGTTCTCGTTGGCGTCCGCGCCGCCGTTGGTGAAGAAGACCTTCTCGAAGCCCTCGGGCGCGCGCTCGGTGATCAGACGTGCCGCCTCGGCCCGGGTCTCGTTCGCGAAGGCCGGGCCGACGGTGGTGAGCACGGCGGCCTGCGCCTGGATCGCGGCGACGACCTTGGGGTGCTGGTAGCCGATGTTGACGTTCACGAGCTGGCTGGAGAAGTCGAGGTAGCGGGTGCCGTCGACGTCCCAGACCTCGGCGCCGAGGCCGCCGGCGATCGGCAGCGGGTTCAGCGCGCCCTGCGCGGACCAGGAGTGGAAGACCCGTGAGCGGTCGGCGGCGGTGACGGAGGCGTTGGTGCTGCCGGTGGGAGTCGTGTCCGAGGGTGTCGTGTCCGAGAGCGTCATACCTCCATCGTGCCGCGCGGGGGCCCGTCGCGGGCGGCCCGCTTTGTCGAAGCGTCGGCCCTACGATGGACAGAACGTCGAATCCCGAGGGAGCCGCCCGTGCCCGCGACCGTCCGCGATCTGCTCGCCGAGCCGGCCTTCCGCCTCCACGTCCTCGCGGGCGTGCACGACGAGGCGGCCCTCGACGCCCCGCTGGTCTGGGCGCACTCCTCCGACCTCGTCGATCCGACGCCGTGGCTCGAGTCGGGGCAGCTGCTGCTCACCGACGGGGTGCACTTCGAGCAGAGCCCCGAGACGCAGGGCGCCGACTTCTCGGAAGCGTACGTCGCGCGCCTGCGCGGCCGGGGCATCCGCGCCCTCGGCTTCGCGACCGGCATCGTGCACGACGAGGTGCCCGCTCCGCTCGTCGCGGCCTGCGCCCGGCAGGGGCTGCCGCTGCTCGAGGTCGCCGATCTGACGCCCTTCATGGGGATCATCCGCTTCGTCGCCGACGTCATCTCGCGCGAGCAGCGCGAGCGACTGGAGTGGTCGCTGGAGGCGCAGCGCCGGGTCGCGCGGGCGGCGCTGCGCCCGGACGGCCTCGCGGCGATCCTCTCGGAGCTGGAGCGCCAGCTGGACTGCTGGGTCGCGCTCTACGACGCGGTCGGACAGCGGGTGCACCTGCCGACCCGGCTCGACGTTCCGGAGGCGGCGGAGCGCTCGGTCGCGGCGGCCGTGCGCCAGGCGCTCGCCCGGGGCAGCCGCGCGGGGCTCCGGCTCGACGACGGCGGCGGCGTCACCCTGCAGACGCTCGGGCAGCGCGACCACCTGCGCGGGGTGCTCGCGGTCGGCACCGGCACTCCCCTGGATCCGGCCGGCAACGACCTGGTGGCGAGCGTCATCGGGCTCGCGAGCATCGCCCTCGAGCAGCGGCGCGCCCTCGACACCTCGCGGCGGCAGCTGCGCTCGGGTCTGCTCGAGCTGCTCGTCGCCGGGGCCTTCGACGTCGCGGCCCGCACGGCGCGGCAGCTCTGGGGCACGCTGCCCGCCGAGCCGGTCCGCGTGAGCGTGCTGAGCGAGCCGGTGCGCGGCGACTCGCTGCTCGACGAGCTGGAGGTGTTCGCGGAGGAGAACGGGGCGCGGCTGTTCTTCGCCGAGCGCGACGGGGCCCTCGTGGTGATCACGGGTGCGGAGGATCTGGCGCTGATCGCGGGGGTGCTGGAGCGGCACGGTGCGCAGGCGGGGTCCTCGGCGCCGATCGCCTGGTCGGAGCTGGAGCGGGGGCTGGTGGAGGCGCGACGCGCGGCCGACCGGGCGACGGCGGAGCATCCGCTGCTCCGCTTCGAGGACGTGTCGGCGCAGGGGATGCGCGGCCTGCTCACGGCTGCGGGTGCCGAGCCGCTCGCGCGGCGGCTGCTCGCGCCGCTGCTCACGCCCGAGGGCGGCGTGCTGCTCGAGAGCGCCCGCGTCTGGCTCCGCTGCAACGGCGCCTGGGAGCCGGCCGCCCGCGAGCTCGGCGTGCACCGGCACACGCTGCGGAACCGCATCACGGCGGTCGAGCGGGCGCTGGGTGTCGACCTGGACGACGTGGACGCACGCACCGAGCTGTGGCTGGCGCTGTGCTTCTCGGCGCCGGTCTCCTCCTCCGTCGTCGATCGGCCGCGGTCGGCCGAGCGAGAGGGGGACGCCCCACAGAGCGACGCACGTCCGCCCACGACGAATCGCTGACACGCGATTCGCCGGTTGCGCTCGACCTTGCGATGGTCGGTGCGCGGTGGCCCCGCGAGATGCCACTTATGAGCAGGACACGCCGTAGAAGTCGCTCATAAGTGGCATCTCGCGGCCCGGCTCAGTTCTGAGGGAAGCCGAGGTTGATGCCGCCGTGCGACGGGTCCAGCCAGCGGCTCGTGATCGCCTTCTGCTGCGTGAAGAAGCGGACGCCCTCCGCGCCGTGGGCCTTGGTGTCGCCGAACAGGGACGACTTCCAGCCGCCGAAGGAGAACGTGGCGACGGGCACCGGGATCGGCACGTTGATGCCGATCATGCCGACCTCGACCTCGTTCTGGAAGCGGCGGGCCGCTCCGCCGTCGTTGGTGAAGATCGCGGTGCCGTTGCCGAAGGCGCCATTGTTGATCAGCGCGACGCCCTCCTCGTAGGACTGCACCCGGACGATGGAGAGGACCGGGCCGAAGATCTCCTCGGTGTAGGCCTTGGAGGTGATCGGGACGTCGTCCAGCAGGGTCGGGCCGAGCCAGAAGCCGTTCTCGTCGCCGTCGACCTCGATGCCGCGCCCGTCGACGACGACCTTCGCGCCGTCCTCCTCCGCGATCGCGATGTAGGAGGCGACCTTGTCGCGGTGCGCCTCGGTGACCAGCGGGCCCATGTCGCAGCCGCGGCGGCCGTCGCCGATCCGCAGGGTCGCGGCGCGCTCCTGGATCTTCGCGATCAGCTCGTCCGCGACCGGCTCGACCGCGACGACGACCGAGATGGCCATGCAGCGCTCCCCCGCCGAGCCGAAGCCCGCGTTGATGGCGGAGTCGGCGACGAGGTCGAGGTCCGCATCCGGCAGCACGAGCATGTGGTTCTTCGCCCCGCCGAGGGCCTGGACGCGCTTGCCGTGGCGGGTGCCGGTCTCGTAGACGTACTGGGCGATCGGGGTGGAGCCGACGAAGGAGATCGACTTGACGTCCGGGTGCTCGAGGAGGCCGTCGACCGCGACCTTGTCGCCGTTCAGGACGGTGAAGACGCCGTCGGGGAGACCGGCCTCCTTCCAGAGCGCGCCGAGCCAGATCGCCGACGACGGGTCCTTCTCGGACGGCTTCACGACCACCGTGTTGCCGGCGGCGATCGCGATGGGGAAGAACCACATCGGCACCATCGCGGGGAAGTTGAAGGGGCTGATGATGCCGACGACGCCGAGCGGCTGCTTCACGGAGTAGACGTCGACGCCGGTGGAGACCTGCTCCGAGTACTCGCCCTTGAGGTGGTGCGCGAGGCCGGTCGCGAACTCGACGACCTCCTGGCCGCGGGTGATCTCGCCCATCGCGTCGGAGAGGACCTTGCCGTGCTCGGAGGTGATGATCTCGGCCAGCTCGCCCTTCTTCGCCTCCAGCAGCTCGCGGAACTTGAACACGATCTGCTGGCGCTTCGCGAGGGACGTGTCGCGCCAGGCGGGGAACGCGGCCTTGGCGGAGGCGACGGCCGCATCGATCTCGGCGGCGTCGGCCAGCGCGACCTCCTTGGTCGCGACGCCGAGCGCCGGGTCGTAGACCGGCGCGGTGCGGCCGGACGACGAGGGCGACGCGGCGCCGTCGATCCAGTGGCCGACGGTGGACAGCGAGGTGGCGGGCGACTCGGCGATGCTCATGGAGTCGAGGGTAGGCGGGGACGGCGCGGACGCGGGGAGCGGATGTGTCCAGGTACCGGCACCTCGGATGGACGGAGCGGCACGGCGGGGGGATCTCGATACGGCCGCTCCGCGGCCTACTCGATCAGCATGGAAGGGGGCGGCGCAGCCTCCGCCGCCGGAGCGAAGCGCGCCAGGGCCGCCGTGATGTTGTCCTGGCCGCCGCGCTCGTTGGCCCAGGCGACGAGCGCCTCCGCCAGCGCGACGGGGTCGTCGCCGACCCGGGCGACGGCGTCGTGCAGCACGGCCGCGAGCTCGTCCGCGGGCGAGGCGTAGTTCCAGAGGCCGTCGGAGCAGACGAGCACCCAGCCGGGCTCGTCGAGCACGGTGGAGGCGAGGGTCGGCGACTCGTCATGGGCGTCAGCACCCAGCCACTTGGTGATGGCATGCGCATCGTGCGCGGACTCGGCCTCGGCGCGGGGGACGCCCGAGGCGATCTGCTCCTGCGCCCAGGAGTCGTCGACGGTCAGCTGCCGGGCGGGGCCGGCGTCGGGGACCCAGTAGCTGCGGCTGTCGCCGACGTTGCCGGTGACCAGCAGCGCGCCGTCGAGGATCGCGGCGGTGAAGGTGCAGGAGGGCGGGTTGTCGCGCTTCTCGGGCACCGCGGCGTCGATCGCCCCGGAGGCGCGCGCGACCGCCATCTGCAGCAGCGCGCCCC
Source organism: Rathayibacter sp. VKM Ac-2926 (assembly GCF_022815565.1). Classification (NCBI taxonomy): domain Bacteria; kingdom Bacillati; phylum Actinomycetota; class Actinomycetes; order Micrococcales; family Microbacteriaceae; genus Rathayibacter; species Rathayibacter sp. VKM Ac-2926. The sequence continues at coordinate 79,155 of NZ_JALGRS010000001.1, forward strand.
AGCGCTCGGCGCCGTGCACCTCGCCGCCGACCTCGGACCGCAGCGCGCTCAGCGCGGCGCGGGCCGCGGCAAGGGAGGCGGTGTCGGAGTCGGGGGTCGAGGAGACGCCGTCGCAGACCACCAGAAGCGCCGTCCGCAGGCCGCCGTCCTCGCCGGCCGTCGCGCCGAGCGCCATCGCGTCCTCGTTGGCCGCGTGCCGGATCCCGCGGTCGCAGACACCGCCGACCAGCGCGTGCGGCGCCTCCGCCCAGTGCTCGCGCTCGGTCGGCGCGCGCTGCCCGCACTGCTCGCAGTAGCCGTCGTCGGCGATCGCTCCGCCGCAGTGCAGGCAGGCGGTCGGGCCCTCGGAGCCGGCGGCGGGCGGTGCGGCCGCGGCGGCCGGGACGATCAGCGTCGTCCCGCAGGCCTCGCAGAAGGCGTCCCCGGTGGAGACCGGTTCGCCGCAGTTCGGGCAGGGCGTGGACAGCTCGGCGCTCACGGAACTCTCCCCGCTCACGTCGCTCTCCCCGCTCACGTCGCTCTCCCCGCTCACGTCAGCGTCCAGCGGCGCACGGCGTTCGCCCGGTCGACGAGGCGCAGGCGCTCCTCCTTGTCGCGGGTGGCGGCCGCGAGCGAGCGGTAGGAGGTCTCGAGGCCGTCCCGGAGGGCGGGCTCGGTGGCGTCGATCCCGCCGATCGTCGCGCCCTCGGCGGGCCCGTCGCGGCGGACCAGCTCGAGCGCCGACTCCAGCACCCCCGTCGTCAGCTCGAGCCGGGTCCGCGAGTCGATCGCCACCGTGTCGACACTGGCGAGCGCGGCGGAGAGCGCCGGCAGTCCGCGGCCGGAGCCGGCCAGCAGCTCGGCGCGGCGGCGGCGGGCGTCGACGTAGGAGGAGCGGGTCGGCGTGACGATGTCGAGCGCGTCGAGCGCGCCGTCCAGGTCGGCCCGGTGCTGCCGGACCCGGGCGAGACCGAAGGCGGCCGGCGCGGTGTAGTTGGCGTCGGCACGGGCGCAGATCACGTAGAGCGACTCCGCCACCTCGGGCTCGCCGCTCGACTCGCAGGCCGCGGCGAGCGCGAGCTTCGGCGCGAGCTCGCCCGGCACCTGACCGTAGACGGTGTTGAACGAGGCGCGGGCGCCGATGTCGTCGTGGCGGGCGAGCTGGGCCAGCCCGCTCATCCAGACCGCGCGCCACTCCCAGGGGTCCTCGGTGAGGATCTCGCCGGTCGCGCGGGCGACGTCCTCCCAGCGCTCGGCCTCGATCGCCGCGCGGGCGCGGGCGAGCCGCACCTCGACGGTGACGGTCGGCGCGAGCGCGAGGGCGCGCAGCCGCACGATCGGGTCGGCGACGTTGACGCCCGCGAGCCAGGCGCGGGCCGGGTCCGACTCGTCGGTCTTGAGCCCCGGCAGCGCGTCCCAGGGCAGCGGACGGTCGACCACGTCGGCGACGGGCGCCTCGAAGAGCGCGGACTCGGTCGAGTGCAGCGCGGGGTGACCCGGCCCGCGGTCGGTCGCGACGACCTCGCGCAGCACGCCGAGCAGCTGCCCGCGCATCTCGTCGACGGTGGCGAAGCGGTCCTGCGGGTCGGGCGCGCAGGCCTTCGCGACCAGGCGGTAGAACGAGTCGTACTTCTGGAACAGCGGCGTCTCGGACACCGGCGGCAGCGAGGCGACGTAGGTGGTCTGGTTGCCGCGGAAGTCGAGGACGAGCGAGGCGATCGTCCGCCCGATCGTGTAGACGTCGGAGGCGATCGACGGCCCGAGCTCGGGGACCTCGGGCGCCTGGTAGCCGACCGTGCCGTAGATCGCCGACTCCTCGTCGTCCGCGCGGCGCACCCCGCCGAGGTCGATCAGCTTGACCTGGTCGCCGACCTGGATCATGTTGTCCGGCTTGAAGTCGCAGTAGAGCAGCCCGTGGTCGTGCAGGTAGGCGAAGGCGGGCATCACCTCGAGGACGAAGGCGAGCGCCTGGTCGACGGGCAGCGGATCCGCGGAGCCGCCGTTCGCGTCGCGGCGCTCCTGGAGGATCTGCTTGAGGCTCGGTCCGCCGACGTACTCCATCACGATGTAGCCGGCGCCCTCGTGCAGGACGAAGTTGTAGATCTCGACGATCAGCGGGTGCTCGACCTCGGCGAGGTACTGCCGCTCCGTCACCGCCGCGGCGTACGCGTCCGGGTCGCCGGAGTTGAGCAGGCCCTTGAGCACGACCCAGCGGCCGGAGACGTTGCGGTCGCGGGCGAGGTAGATCCAGCCGAGTCCGCCGTAGGCGAGGCAGCCGACCACCTCGTACTGCCCGCCGACGACGTCGCCCTTCGCCAGCTGCGGCGTGAAGCTGAACGGGGTGCGGCAGTTGGGGCAGAAGCCCTCGGTGCGGCCGGGCTTGCCGTCGCGGCCGCGGCCGACCGCGGTGCCGCAGTTGGAGCAGAAGCGCTTGCGCTCGGGGAGCACCGCCTCCTTCATCAGCGCGGCCATCGGGTCGGCGGCGGGGCGCGAGGGGACGGTCGTCAGCCCGGCGCCGAGCCGCGGTCCGCGCAGGCGGGTGGAGGTGGTGCCGACGCGGCGGGTGGTCTTCGAGCCGGTCTGCGCCGTGCGGGCCGAGCCGAGCGCGGCGGTCGCGAGGCGGGCGGAGGAGGTGCGGCCGCTGCGGGCGGTCGCCGCCTCCTCGGTGCTGGACCCGACCGGGGCCTGCGCGTTCGGCGCGCCCTCGGCGAAGCCGGTGCCGAAGGCGGCGGAGGCGGTGGCGGGAGTGGGGCCGGCCGCGGGAGCGGGGCGGCGCGCGGTGGGAGTGGAGACGGCGGGAGCGGACACCGCGGCCGCCGGCGCCTCCGCCGGCAGCCCGCAGACGTTGCAGTAGCCGTCCTCGATGACGCCGGTGCAGCCCGGGGTCGAGGTGCAGGGGTCGCCGTTCATGAGCTGGCCTTCCGGTGGTGCGAGGGAGACGGGGCGGTGGGCAGATCGCGGGTGACCACGTCGTACTGCTCGACCAGGTGGCGGGCGAGCGGCACCGAGCAGGGCACCGCGTCGAGCGCGGCGCGGACCTCGGCGTCGGCCGCGACGCCGACGGCGGAGGCGGCCCGGCCGTTGGCGGCGGCGCGCTCGCGTAGGGCCCGCAGCCGGAAGCCGAGGGCGGCCCGCTCGCGCAGCGGCGAGGTGTAGGCGGCCTCGACGGCGTCGAACGCCCGGCCGACGGCGGTGAGGCGGGCGAGGTGCGCGTCGAGCGCCTCCCGACCGCTCGGCGGCTCGCCGAGGCGCGAGACGTCGGGCACGGCGAGGCGGGGCGGATCCGCGATCTCGCGGCGGCAGCGGGCGACCAGCTCGCGCAGCGGCGCCTCGCGCAGCTCCGCGGCGGCGGCCAGCTCGCGGGCGCGGACCCGGTCGTGCTCGAGGCCGCGGCGCTCGGATGCGGCGATGATCAGGTCGCGCTCTAGCCGGGCGGAGTCGCTCTCCAGCTGGCCGAGCGGCCCGGACACGTCGGCGCCGCGGCCGGCCTTCTCGGCGAGGGCGTCCAGCCGCGAGCGGAGCACGGCGACGCGCTGGGCGGCGGCCTGGTCGACGGTGCCGCGCGCGTCGCGGGTGAGGTCGCGGCAGCGCTCGATCTCGGCGCGCACCCCGACGATCCGGCCGGCGACGTCGGTGCCGCTCGGGTCGAGCTCCAGGCGCGACTTCAGCTGGCCGATGACGGCGTCGCAGAGCCGGACGGCCTCGACCAGCGAGACGGCGGCACTCCCGCCCGAGCCGGAGGAGTCCAGCCGCCCCCAGATCAGCTGCGACATCCGCTCGCGCGCGACGGCGTCCACGCGGCCGGAGTCCCAGACGACCTCGAGCTCGGCCAGCCGACGGGTGACCGACTCGCGCAGCGACTGCGCGAGGACGACGTCGGCGGTGTAGCTGTCGGCCTGCGGCGAGGCGAGCGCGGCGGCGTCCAGCCGCGAGAGCTCGCGGGTCGTCCGCTCCAGCCAGCGGCCGAGCTGGGCGAGGTAGTCGAAGAGCTCGCGCTGCGGGATCGCCTCGCCCAGGCGCCCCGGAGCGACGGGCGTCCCCTCCGAGACTCCCGCCCCCGAGACCCCCTGCGCGCTCGTCCCGGCCGCCATCAGCGCCCGTACACGGCGGCGGGCGGCGTCGCCGTGCCGAGATCGCCGAGCCAGCGCTGGTAGATGCTCTGCCAGCGGCCGTCCGCGCGGATGCTCTCGAGCGCCGCGTTGACGAAGCGCACGTAGTCGGTGTCGCCGGCCGGCATCCCGAGGCCGTAGGGCTCGGAGCTGAGCTGGTCGCCGATGACCTCGGCGTACGGGTCCTGCGCGACGAAGCCGGCGAGGATCGTGTCGTCGCCGGCGATAGCGTCGACGGAGCCCTCCTGGAACTGCGCGAGGCACTGGGTGTGCGTGTCGGCGGCGACCGCCTCCACGTCGGGGTAGTCGCTCTCGAGCCGGCTGAGCGTGGTGGTGCTGCGCGGCGCGCAGACCTTCGCGCCGGCCAGCTCGTCGATGCTCTTCGCCTTGTTCTTCTCGGAGACGAGCACCTTCAGCCCCGCGGCGTAGTACTCGGAGGAGAAGGCGATGCTGTCCCAGCGGTCGCAGGTCATCGTCAGCGTCCGGGCGACCAGGTCGACCTGCGGCGTCGCGGCGTCGCCGCTGAGGGCGGGCAGGCGCTGAGCCGAGGTGATCACGACGAACTCGATCTCGTCGGGGTTCCCGAGGATCGCGCCGGCGATCTCGCGGGCGATGTCGATGTCGAAGCCCTCGATCGTGCCGGTCAGCGGGTTGCGGGAGGACATCAGCAGGGTGTCGGCCGAGACGCCGACGCGGAGCTTCCCGTTGTCCCGGATCTGCGCGAGGCGGGGGCTGTCGGTGACGCCGGTGGGCGCGTAGGAGGTGACCGCCGAGGGCGAGCACTCGGCCGTGGCCGGAGCGGCGGTCGACGGCGCGGACGCCGTGGGGGTCGGCGTGGTCGCCTCGGTGATGCTGCCGAGGTCGCTCGCGCCGCTGGTGCAGCCGGAGACGGCGAGCACGGTGCCGAGCAGGAGCGCGACGGCGCCCGTGCGCAGGGTGCTGAGGCGGGTCATCGGTACTCCTCCAGTCGCTGCGCGACGCCGCGCCAGGCGAGCAGGGCGCCCACCAGGCCGGCGGCGAGCAGTATCCAGGAGGCGATCGAGGCGGTCGCGCTCCCGTCGTCGAGTTCGGTGCGGGTCGCGTTCGTGTCGTCGACGATCGCCGTGCGCGCATCGTTCGCGAAGGCGGTGAACGCGCCGTTGGCGGTGCCGTCCCCGGTGGCGGTGGCGAGCTTCACCGCCTCGTCCCAGTTCCCGCCGTCGTCCTGATCGCGGATCGCCGCGTGCAGATCGAGCCACGCGTTCAGCTCCGTCAGCAGCGCCCCGTCGACGATGCCGTCGTCGACTCCGGCCTGCAGACGGTCGCCCGCGTCCTTCGCCGCCGCCTGGAACTCCGCCTCGAGCGCCGCTCCCGAGCCGCGCTTGATCAGCGTGAAGCTCTCCAGCGACTTCGCGTCGCTCGCCGCCGTGAGCGCCTGCGAGACGACGAGGGTCGCCTGGTAGGAGTCGGCGCGCACCGCCGCCGCGCGCCCGCCGATCGAGCCGAGCAGGATCGTGCCGCCGATCCCGACCAGCAGCAGCAGTCCGGTGGCGGTCGCGAGCGGCCGGTTGAGGTAGCGGTGCGTCCTGCGCGCCAGCCAGACCTGCGCCGCGACGAGCAGGAGCAGCATCGCGAGCGAGCCGATCAGCAGCAGCACGCTGAAGCGCACGGTGTCGTAGGCGGCGGCGACGCGGTCCGCCCCGCGGGTGACCAGCCCGTTGAGATCCGTGAGGATCCCCTTCTCGGCATCGGTCAGCTGCGCCGAGGCCTGGTCGAGGTACGCCGAGCCGACCGGGAAGCCCTGCCGGTTGTTGGCGCGGGCCTGCTCGATCAGTCCGCTGTAGGTGGTCAGCTTGGTGGCGACCTTCGCGAGGGTCTCGGCGTCGTCGGGCTGCGTCGCGGCGAGCCGGGCGATCCGCGAGGACGCGCCGGCGAGGTTGTCCACGTAGGTCTGGCGCTGCTCCGCGGGCTCGAGACCGCCGACCAGGAAGGTGTTCGCCGCGATCGCGTTGGCGTCGACGAGCAGGTTCCGCACGTCCTGCACGCCGATCAGCTGGGCGGCCTGCTCGCGGGCCTCCTGCGCGGCGCGCGCCTGCAGCGACGCGGCCTGCTGGGCGAAGACACCGAACAGCACGGCGGCGAGCGCCGTCAGCACCAGCAGCAGGCGGAGGGTGCGCGGAGTGGTCGAGGTCGCGCGGGCGAGGAGGGTCGGTCGCCGAGCGGCAGACGCAGTCTGCGCGGGTGCGGGCGGAGCCGGCGGCGCGGCAGTGGCGATGCTCATGCGATCTCCTCGGTCGATGCGTCGGTCTCGGACTCCGCTGCCGGGGACTCCGCGTCCGGCAGCTCCGCCTCCACGACGTCCTCCGCCTCCAGGGTCCGCAGCTCGTCGAGCGTCGGCTCCTCGGTGTCGCGCAGGCGCCAGGCGTGACGCGCGATGGCCGCGTCGAGCACGTTGCGCACCCAGCGCCCGTTGCCGAACGCCTCGGTGCGCTCCTGCGCGGCGGCGACGTCGGCGAAGGCGGCGACCGCCTCCTCCGTCGGGGTGAAGTCGGCGGCGGCGGCGAGGCGCGCGAAGATCGCGGAGAGCTCCTCGTCGCTGTAGTCCGCGAAGTCGATGGTGGTGGAGAAGCGGCTCGCGAGCCCGGGGTTGGTGTCGAGGAAGCCCTGCATCGGCCCGGAGTAGCCCGCCACGATGACGACCAGGTCGCCGCGGTGGTCCTCCATGTCCTTGACCAGGGTGGTCACCGCCTCCGCGCCGTACTGGTCGAGCGCGAGCGCGTAGGCCTCGTCGATGAAGAGCACGCCTCCGCGGGCCGAGGCGATCACCTCGGCGGTCTTCATCGAGGTCTGGCCGAGGTAGCCGGCCACCAGCTCGGAGCGGTCGACCTCGACGAGCACGCCCTTCGAGAGGATGCCGAGCGAGCGGTAGATCCGCGAGACGAGGCGGGCGACGGTGGTCTTGCCGGTGCCCGGGTTGCCGGTGAAGACGAGGTGCCGGGTGAGCGTCGGCGTGGTCAGCCCCGCGGCCTGGCGCAGCGTGTCGATCCGAAGCAGCTGGGTCTGCCGCTTGATCTCGCTCTTCACCCGGTCGAGGCCGATCAGCGCGTCGAGCTCGGCGAGCAGGTCCTCGATCGCCTCCGGCGGCTCGAGCGGCTCGGGCTCGGGTTCCGGCGCAACAACCGCTGGCGGAGCCGAGGCGGTCGGCGCCCCCGGCTCGTCCTGCGGCCCGTCGTGCTCGGTCCGCCGCAGCCGCGCGAGGATCTCGTCGACCCCCGGCACTCCGGCAGGAAGATCGCGCCGGAGTTCGGGCGCGGAGGACCCGGCCGGCGAAGCCGCCGCTCCCTGCACCTCCCCCCGCTGCGCCGCCGCCGTCGCCGACGCCGCCGCGATCCCGCCGATGCCCGGCTGCCCGAGCGAGCTCGCCGCGGATACGACCTCGGTCAGCGCCCGCGCATACGCCCCGGCCTGCTCCGAGCGCGCCGCGACCAGCCCGGCGAGCAGATCGGTCGGCGAGCTGCGCCAGCGCCGCGCGCTCGACGCCGCGGCGAAGAACGCCTCGAGTCCGCCGGTGGTCCCGGTCTCGGCGAGCCAGTCCTGCCCCGCCCCGGTGATCGACTCCGCGACCGCCGCCGCGAGCCGGGCGCCCTCGGCGCGCACGGCGGCGCCGTCGAGCCCGGCGGCGGCTCCGACCAGGACGAGCGCGTCGAGCGACGCCGGCAGCGTGCTCACGAGGCGCTCGGCGGGGTCAGCGAGCCGGGGGCGGCGGGGCTCGAGGACGCGGGCGGCGCGTCGAGCCCGCTCGACAGCGACGACTCCGTGAACTTCTCGGCGAGGAACTGCCCGTGCGCGATCAGCGCCGAGGCGTCCTGCCGCGAGACGGCGTCGGAGATCCGGTCGAGGGTGCCCCCGAGCAGGTCGAGCTGGTCGCAGAGGATCATCAGCGAGGTCTTCCCCTTGTAGACGGCGCGGCGGTCGGCGAAGTCGCGCGGCAGTCGCAGGTAGCCCTCGACCGCCTCGGGCAGATAGCTGGTGGCCGTCGCGACGACGGTGTGGCCCTGCCGGCTCATCCCGCCGAGGCGGTCCAGGCGCGGCACCATCTCACGCACCGTCTCGTCGACCCGGCGGATGCGGGCCGCGACGATCGCCGGGACCTTGCCCGCGGTCTCCGCCGCGACCCGGTCGAGCGCCGCGAGGATGTCGTCGCTGGACGGCACGCGCGGGAGTGCGGGCGCGGTCTCCTCCGGCACCGGATCGGTGCCGCCGAACAGGCGGGAGAGCCAGCCCATCGGCTAGCGGCCGAGATCGAGCGAGGAGGCCGCGTCGATGTCGGAGTTGCTGCGCCGGGTCCGCTCGACGTACTCGCCGGCCTTCGCGGTCTCGACCTGGAGGACGCCGACGGTCTGCGCCATGCTGTCGAGCGCCTTGATCTTGAAGTCCGAGATCGAGTCCATGGTCTGGTAGATGTTCGCGAACGCGGCCTGCAGCTGCGGGAGCCCGACCGTCGCCGACGCCGCCTGCGACTGGATGCTCGCGGACTGCTCGGCGAGCATCCGCGACGTCGCCTCGATCATGTTCGAGGTCGTCGTGTTGAGCGCGGTGATCTGGTCGAGCACGAGCCGCTGGTTGGCGAGCGCCTGCGCGACGATGACCGCCGTGCGCAGCGCCGACACGGTCGTCGTGGTCGCGCGGTCGACGCCCTTGATCAGCTCGACGTTGTTCTTGATCACGACGTCGATCGCCAGGTAGCCCTGGATCGAGACGGCCAGCTGGGTCAGCAGGTCCTGGTGCTTCTGCCGCGCGTAGAAGAGGACGTCCTCGCGCAGCGCCCGGGCGCGGCCCGGGTCGGTCGCGTCGAGCTCGGCGATCTTCGCGGACAGCTTCACGTCGAGCCGCTCGGCGACGTAGATGTACTCGTTGAGGCGCGTCATCGTGTCCCAGAGGTTCTGCTTCTCCAGGTTCAGCGCCGCGTTGTCCTTCCGGAGCTCGTCCTGGCCGTCGTAGAGCGCCTGGATGATCGCGTTGAGGTGCGACTGCGCGCTTTCGTAGCGGCGGAAGTAGTCGGTGATCTTGTTGCCGAAGGGGATGAAGCCGAGGATCTTCTTCTGGATGTTGTCCTCGGAGGGGTCGAGGTCCTCGACCGTGCGGCGCAGCTCCAGCAGTGTCTTGCCGATGTTCGAGCCCTCGGAGAGCCCGCCCTCCTGCAGCGCCCGGACGGGCGTCTTCAGCAGTCGGTTCGAGGAGTCGGCGGCCGAGCGGATGTCGGCGTCGCCCATCGTGCGGATGTCGTTGGCCTTCGCCGCGAACTCGGGGCTGCGCGCCTCCGCGGACATCAGCGACGCGAGGTAGCCGTCGACCTTCGCCTCGAGCCCGGGCAGCGCCTGCTCGGGCACCTTCGGCGCGATCGACGGCGCCGAGGTGGTCGCGACGGCGGCGACGGGCTCGGGCGGCGTGAGCGAGAGAGCGTTCTGGGGCGGCTGCAGGGCCTCGGTCATCGGGGGATCCTCACCGTAACGGGCGCGCACCGTGACCGGCGCTCGGCGCCGACTGGACGAACGTGGCCCCAGCATATCGCCGGGGAGTGAGCGCTCCCTCAGACTCCCGCGGGCCGCCGCCGGAGCGTGGCGACCGCGACTCCGCCCAGCGCGATCGCGCCGCCGATCAGCGCGGCGGCCGGCGGGGTCTCGGCGAGCAGGAGCCAGGACAGCAGCACCACGACGGCCGGGACCGCGTAGGTGGTGGCGGCCGTGCGGCCGGCGCTGGAGCGGGAGAGGACGTAGCCCCAGGTGGTGAAGGCGACGGCCGTCGGGAAGACGCCGAGGTAGACGACGGCGGCGATCGAGGAGGCGGGCGCGGCCTGCAGCGAGGCGAGCAGCTCCGGGGCGAACGGCAGGCAGGCGACGGTGGCGGCCAGGCAGCCGATCCAGGTCATCGTCATCGCGTCGACGTGCCCGAGCAGGCGCTTCTGCAGCGTCGCGGCGCTGCCGTAGAGGACCGCGGCGGCGAGGCCGAGGACGACGCCGATCACGTCGAACTGCCCCGAGGAGGTCGAGAACGCGATGACCGCGACTCCGGCGAGCGCCACCGCCATGCCGCCGAGCAGCCGCCGCGGGAAGCCCTCGCCGAGGAGGAGGCCCGCGAGGACCGCGGTGATCATCGGCGCGATGTTGACCAGGAGCGCCGCGGTGCCGGCGTCGACGTGCCGCTCGGCCGCGTTGAGCGCGAGGTTGTAGACGCCGAACCAGGCGACGCCCCAGACGAGCACGAGCAGGAGGATCCGGCCGCGCGGCACCCGGCTGCGCTCCGGCCGGACGCCGCGGCGGCGCGCCGTGATCACCAGGCGCACCACCGTCAGCGCGATCGAGCCGACGACGATCCGGCCGAGGGTGAGGGCGCCGGGGCCGAAGTCGTCCGCGGCGAAGCGGATCCCGACGAAGGCCGAGGCCCAGAGCAGCACCGTCACCGCGATCGCCGACCAGAGCAGGACCGCGTCGCGGCGGCTCGGGGCGGCGGTGGTGCGGGAGGGCGCGGTGCTCGTCATGGACTCATCGTGGCGGGACGGCGGGCGTCAGCACCAGTCCACGGTTCTACCGGATCGTGCAGTGCGGCTTCATGATCGCTAGGGTCGGCTCATGCTCGACGTCCAGCGCCTCCGCATCCTCCGCGCCGTCGTCGCGGCCGGTTCGATCGTCGGAGCCGCGTCGTCGCTCGGCTACACGCCCTCGGCGATCAGTCAGCACCTCGCCGCGCTGCAGCGCGAGACCGGGCTGACCCTGCTCGAGCGGGTCGGTCGCGGGGTCCGGCCGACCGCCGCGGGCCGCACCCTCGCCGAGCAGGCCGACCGGGTGCTGGAGCGGCTCGGCGAGGCGGAGGCGGTCGTCGCCGACCTGCGCGCGGGCCGGGCCGGGCGGCTCTCGATGACCTACTTCGCCTCCGTCGGCAGCGCCTGGATGCCCGAGGTGGCGCGGCGGCTGATCGCCGGCTTCCCGCAGCTGGCGCTCGATCTGCGTCTGGGCGAGGAGGTGGCGGAGGACCCGGCGGAGCGGCCGGACGTCCAGCTGCTGGTCGCGGAGCCGGGTGGGTCGGCGGACTCCCCCGGCTTCACGGCGCACCATCTGATCGACGACCCGTATCTCGCCGTGCTGAGCCGGTCGCACCCGCTCGCCGGGCGCGCCGAGATCGAGCTGGCCGAGATCGCGGGCGACCGGTGGATCGACAACGACCTGCCGACGGGCTGGTGCCGCCGGACCCTCGTCGACGCGTGCGCGGCGGCGGGCTTCACACCGCGCTTCCGCGTGCAGGCGAACGATCACGTGACGGCGGTCGCCTTCGTGGCGGCGGGGATGGGGCTCACGGTGCTGCCGGCGCTGGCCGCCCAGCCCCTCCCGGCCGGGCTCGTGGCGGTGCCGCTGGTGCGGCCGCGCCCGCTGCGGTCGATCCACGCGGTGGTGCGCGGGTCGGTGGCGTCGTCCGCGCCGGTGCGCGTCGCGGTCGCGGCGCTGGTCGAGCTCGCAGGAGCCGGCTCCGGGCGGTGAATCGCGCCGCGGATGCCGCGGGGCGCGCCGATACTGCGCTGCACAGGCCGGTTCGCAGCAGCGGGGAGCACGATGGCCGCGTGACCTCCGTCGAATCCGTGACCCGCTCCGCGCCCGCGCTCGGCGGGCCGCGCATCCTCCGCCAGCGCTGGACCGAGGCCGCCTTCCTGCACTGGCGCGTCGACCCGGCGCTGGTCGCCCCGCACCTGCCGCCCGGAGTGCGCCCGGACGAGCACGACGGCGCCTCCTGGGTGGGCCTCATCCCGTTCCGGCTGTCGCGGACGGCGTTCCTCGGCGGGCCGCGCGTGCCGTGGCTGGGCACCTTCCCCGAGGTGAACGTGCGGCTCTACTCGATCGACCGGCACGGGCGACGCGGAGTCGTCTTCGTCTCGCTCGAGGCCTCGCACCTGCTCCCGGTGCTGACCGCGCAGGCCGTCTTCGGACTGCCCTACCGCTGGGCGCGGATGGGGATCGAGCACCGCCACGGCGCGGTCATCTACACGACCGAGCGGATCGGCGACCCCGCCGCGCGCTCGCGGATCGTGGTGCGGCCGACCCCGGCCACCGACGCGTCCGAGGACCCGCTCGCCGGCTTCCTGACCTCGCGCTGGGCCTACCACGAGCGCCACCTGGGCTCGACCTGGTACGGCCGCAACCTGCACCGGCCGTGGCCGCTGCAGCGCGCGGAGCTGCTCGCGCTCGACGACGGGCTCCTCGAGGTCGCCGGCTTCCCGGGGCTGGCGACGCGGGCTCCGGACTCGGTGCTGTACTCCCCGGGAGTGGAGACGGTGTTCACGGTGCCGCGGCGGGTCTGAGGCGGGCGCCCGTACCCTGACGGCATGCATCCGTCCGCGACCGTTCCGCTCCGCCTGATCGGCGCGCTCGCTGCGCTGCTGACGCTGGGCGGCTGCACGACCGGTGGGTCGCCGGGCCCTGTCGGGACCGCGGCCTGCGTGCCGCTCGTGCGGGTCGAGCCGGCGGTCGTCGCTCCGGGCGGGACGGTGACGGTGGTGGTGAACGACGATTGCGATCGGGACGCTCCGGACGGCGGCTGGGTCGTGGTCGCGGCGCCGGTGGGGCCGGGTGAGGAGGACCGGGTCCGGGTGGGCGTCGACGGTCGGCTCTCGGAGGGGTTCTCGGCCGAGGTGCGGATTCCGGAGGACTTCCCCGTCGGCGAGGCCTTCGCAGGGATCGACGCGTGGGACTTCTCGGCGTGCTCCGACGGCGCGAGCTGCGCGAGCCCGATCGGGGGCTTCCGGGTCGCGATCGGCGGGTGACGACGGCTCCGGAGTGGTGCGGCGCTCCTCCACAGGATCGACTTCGGCGAGTTCTCCGACGATCCGTCGGAGGAGGCGACCGCGCGTCGGTGGTCTCTGGAACCATTCTCGTATGGTTCAGAACGAGGACGGGGAGCGACCCCACGAGGGGCGCTCAGGCGCGGAGGCTGCGCTCGCCTCGGCGGTCGATGCGGTGTGCGCGGCCGATCCGCTCCGGGCGCAAGCGGAGGCGCAGCGTGCCGAGCTGGTCGAGCGCGCCCGGCTCGCGGCGGCGGCCTCGTACGACGTGCTTGTCGATCCGCTGGTGCGCAGCCGCGCGGAGCGGCGGGAGGCGGCGCAGCGGGCGCTCGTCGCCGAGCTCGCCACCGCGCTGCGGATGTCGGAAGCGCACGTCTGCGGGCTGATCGAGGAGAGCCGGCTGCTCGTCAACGAGCTCCCGCTCACCCTCGCCGCACTCCGTGAGGGTCGGATCTCGCCCGAGCACGCGCGGGTGATCCTCCGCGCCGCCGCCGAGCTGCCGCCCGAGGTGCGCGGGCGCCTCGACGAGGAGGCCGCCGTGGTCGCGGCCGACCGCACTCCCCCGCAGCTGCAGCGTCGCCTCCGGACCCTGCGGGAGCGACTGCATCCCGAGTCGCTCCGCGAGCGCCACCGGCGCTGCGCCGCGCGGCGCGCGGTCTGGCTCGACGACGGGAGCGACGGCATGGCCACCCTGCTCATGCACCTTCCCGCTCCCCAGGCGCAGGGCGCCTTCGACCGCATCGACCGCGTGGCGCGCTCCCTGCGCGAGCTGCCCGGCGAGAAGCGAACGATCGGGCAGCTGCGGGCCGACGTCGGAGCGGCGCTCCTGATCGACGGCGAGACCGACGGCGCGGAGCGGCGCTCGACCGGCACCGCCGTCCCCGTCGGGATCCGGCCGCGGGTCGCCGTCACCGTCCCCGTCCTCACGCTCCTCGGCCGCTCCGACGAGCCCGGCACCCTCGAGGGCTACGGGCCGATCGACCCCGAGACCGCGCGCCGGCTCGCGGCCGATGCGCCCTCCTTCACGCGGATCCTCACCCATCCGGAGACCGGCGCGGTGCTCTCCGTGGGACGCACCTCGTACCGGGTGCCCGCCGATCTGCGGCGCCACCTGCTGCACCGCGACGAGACCTGCCGCTTCCCCGGCTGCACGCGCGCGGCCTCCGCGGGCGACGTCGACCACGGCGTCGAGTGGCAGCACGGCGGCCGCACCGACGCCGACAACCTCGCCCACCTCTGCCGCCACCACCACCGGCTCCGGCACACCAGCACCTGGCAGGTCGAGCACCGGGCCGCCGGAGTCCTGCACTGGATGAGCCCGACCGGCAGGCGGCACGTCACCCGTCCCGCGCGCACCGGGCCGCCGAGAGGCCGTGCGGCACCGGGCAGAGAACCGGACGCCGTGAAGGACGAGCCACCGCCGTTCTGAGGTCGGGAGGGTGTCGGTGCGAGGATCGAAAGGGGGACGTCTTCAGCGAGAGAACGGGATCGGGGGCACAGATGATCGCTTCTTCGACGCGCCTGATCGAGGTCGTCCGCGAGGGCTGGGAGATGGACTGCTGCGGCGCGCCGTTCGCGGTCGGGGATCGGGTCGCCTGGTCGCTTCTCGCCTCTCCGGCCCGACCGACGGGTCCGGCCCGCTACGCGGAGGAGCACCACCAGGACCTGCCCAACGCACTCACGGTGACCGGGGTCGTGCGCGGGATCGTCGACGAGACGGTGCTCGGCGCGATCCCGGCGATCGGCGAGGGCGTCTTGGTCCCCGACCCCGCCCGGCGGAGGCTGCAGCGACTCGCGTCCTGGGACCGCTCCACCGGCGGCGCGACCCTCCGCGTCGCCCTCGAGATCGACGCGGACGCCGAGCTCCCGCCGCCGTGGGAGCCGCCGGAGTCCACCCCCGATACTCGGATGCCGGACCCGGAGGTCGTCGCCGCTCTGCACGCGCTGCTCGTCCGTCTCCACGGCACCTGGCGCGGCCGGGTCGGCATCCGCTCCATCGAGCGCGGCAGGAAGGCGAGCATCGTCCCGCACACCGCGGGCGCCGGCGAACTGCACTGGGCACTCGGGCCCGAGCACCTCGTCGTGAACCTCGGCGATGACCGCGTGATCCTGCCCGGCGATCTCGAGGGCGCCGCCCGGCTCGAGGTCATCGCCGACGAGGTCGCCCGCGGCGTCGCCCGTCAGGACCCGCCGATCACGAGTCAAGGGGTCCTGCTGATGCCCGCGCGCAGGCGTAGGGTTCCCACTTCGGCCTGGTGAGACACTCGGCTCCCGCACTCGGCTTCCACGACCAGCAGAGGACGACCCACATGCCCACGACACCGACCGCCGTGCTCTTCGACATCGACGGCACGCTCGCCGACACCAACTTCCTGCACGTGGAGGCCTGGTCGCGCGCCTTCTGGCAGGCCGACCTCGACGTCGCGACCTGGCGGATCCAGCGGGCGATCGGCGCCGACTCGTCGGAGCTGCTCGACCTGCTCCTCGAGGACGACGTCGACGACGACGCGCGCACCCTGGTGAAGGGCCTGCATGCGAAGAACTACGCCGAGGCGTCCGCCCGGATCGCGCTCCTGCCCGGCGCGCGCGAGCTGATCCGGGCGCTCGCCGGGCGGGGCGTCCGCATCGTGCTGGCGACGTCCGCGCCGCAGAACGAGCTGGACGTCCTGCTCGACGTCCTCGACCTCGGCGACGCGGTGCACGCGGTGACGAGCGGTGAGGACGTCGAGACCGCGAAGCCGTCGCCCGATGTGATCAGCATCGCGCTCGAGCGCGCCGGCGTCTCGACCGACCGCGCGATCATGATCGGCGACGCGACCTGGGACGTCCTCGCCGCCGAGCGGGCCGGCCTCGCGACGGTCGCGGTGCAGTCCGGCGGCACCGGCGAGCACGAGCTGCGCGAGGCCGGCGCCATCGCGGTCTACGAGGACGCCGCGGCGATCCTCGCGGATCTCGAGGGCGGACCGCTGGCGAGCCTCCTGCGCTGACCCCGGGAGGAGAGCAGGGGGCCCGCCCCGCGGTCAGCTCTGCGGACGCCTCCGCAGCACGAGCAGCGTGATGCCGATCGCCGCGACGACGGCGACCAGCGCCCCGCCGATCCAGAGCACGTCGCCCAGCAGCGCCGGGTCCGACCCCGTCGCCGCCTCGGCCTCGTCGGCGGACGGCGCCGAGGCGTCGGACACCGCGACGGTGCCGTTGCAGTCGGGGACCGACTCCGAGCCCTCGGCGAGGGCGACGTCCGCTCCCGGCTGCCAGTCGAAGCCGTACTGCCCGGAGACGGGGTGCCCGTCGGTCGAGACGACCTGCCAGGTCACCTCATAGGCACCGGCCGCGCCCAGCTCGAGCGGCATCGACGCCTCCGGTCCGACGACGCTGACGCAGCCGTCGCCGTAGTAGAGGCCGTCAGGCCCGACGACGCGGAGGGCCGCCGCGGCGCCGTCGTTGCCGAGGACCAGCAGGTCGTCATTGGTCGTCAGAGCGAGCGTGCCGGGCTGCTCGGTCACCGTCGAATCGACGGCGGGCGTCGTCGAGACGAGGTAGTTGTGGGCGCTGGCGGGCGCCGCCACCGCGACCGAGCCGATCAGCCCGATCGCAGCGGCGGCGAGGACGAGGCGTCCGCCCTTCCGGTGAGCGACCGTCACGCGGACGCCTTCGGGCTGCGGCGACGCGAGGCGAGACCGAAGGCGACGCCGACGGCACCCAGGACGAGTCCGCCGACGCCGAGGACGCGCGCGAGCACGTCGTCGCTCTGGCCGGCCGCGGTGGTGGCGGAGGCGGTGGTCGCGACCGCGTCGTCACCGTCGCCGTCGTCGTCGTGGTGGCCGGAGCCCTCCATCGCCGCGGTCACGGCGACGGTCGGCGCCGGCAGCTCCGGCTCGTCCTCGCCCTCGACGGTGGGCTGGTCCCAGGCGGTCGAGCCGGTCTCGCAGGTCTGCAGCACCGGGAACTCGAGGGTCGAGCCGGCCGCGTCCTCCGGCAGCTGCAGCTGCAGCGAGACGGTGTCGCGGTAGCCGTCCGCGAGCGCGGTCTTCGCGGTGTAGACGACGTCGGAGACGCGCTGGGTCGCGGTGTTGCCGTGCGAGTCGGTCACCGGGTCGGCGATCTCGACCTCGTTCTTCACGACGTCCCAGTTGGGGTTCACGGTCGGGCTGACCGAGTTGATCCCCTCGGGGATGGTGATGCTGAGCCCGGTCGTCGGCGAGCCCTCGCAGCCGTGGGCGAGCGAGAAGGTGACGACCGTGTACGAGCCGGCGGCCGTGCTCGACGCCGCGGCGGTGACGTGCGCGCTCGCGGCCGTCGGAGCGGCCAGCGCGAGGGCGACGGAGCCCGCGGCGACGAGCGCACCGCCGCCGACGAGGCGGACGCGGGAGGAGAAGGCGGAGGCAGAGGAGGAAGAGGAGGTGCGGGTGGTGGTCATGATCGTGAGGAGTCCTAGCGGGAGTCGGCGCAGCCGCGAGAGGGCGGCACTGAGAAGGGTGAGGGCGCAGCGCGGGATCGCGGTGCGCGCGGGCTCACCGGCCGGCACGGCCCACTCGAGCGGGCAGGACGTCAGACGGCGAGCAGGGCGCGCGCGGGCGGGCCGCGGTGCCGCAGGACCCGCAGGACCGCGTCGAGGGCGCGGGGCGCGCTCGGCTCGACGGCGCCGAGGACGGCCACCGAGGCGCCGAGCGGTGCCAGCAGGGCGGACGCTCGCGCGACCAGCCGCACGACGACGCGCAGCACGGCGGTGCCGAGGGTCCAGAAGACGCGCTCGCCGTGGCGGAGCGCCGCGACGGTGACGACGGCGGCCACCAGGTGCGAGAGGAGCATCAGCGGGGTGTGCGCGGCGTGACCCGACGCCCCCGCGATCAGCTCGACCGTGCCGCCGCCGTGGAAGTGGCCGCCGGCGGTGGCGCCCACGACGCTGACGTCGCCGCCACCGCCGGTCACCAGGAAGAGGGAGTGGTAGGCCAGCTGGCTGAGCAGCACCGCCGCTGCGAGGCGCGCGAGCGAGAGCGTGCGACCGGCGAGCAGGACGCAGACGACGGCCGCGAAGGCGGTGGCGAGCGCGAGGATCGCCGGAGCGGGGGCCTCGGCGCCGGCGAGGGTGTGCGAGGCGGCGGCGGTCGCGGTCGCGGCGACGGCGGCGACGACTCCGCGTGCCGTCCGTGCCCTGCGCGTCTGCACCTGCTCGACTCCTGGTCTCTCGTGTCGCTGGTCTCTCGTGCCGCACAGCGTGCGCGGACCGACATCCAGGGTAATCGCCCTGCCTCCGCCGTTATGAACCCGTGACCCGATTGCTCCGATCGATTCCAAACCCCCTCGGGGAGGGCTCCGAAGACTGTTCAACGGCCGCGAAACGGTCCACACACAGCCAGGTCCTCCGCATCCCGTGGGGGCCGTATCACGAAGGAGCATCCCCATGCGATCCACCAAGCGCACCACCCTCGCCGCGTTCGCCCTGCTCGGCACCGCCGCCCTCGGCCTCACCGCCTGCTCGTCCGGCGCCGGCACCACCGACGCCGCCAGCGACACCGCTTCCGAGATGTCGACCCCGATGATGACCGAGTCCGCCACCCCCATGGCGACCATGGACCCGGCCGCCAACCTCGTCGGCTCCGGCTGCGCCGCGTACGCCGAGCAGGTCCCGGACGGCGCCGGCTCGGTCGGCGGAATGGCGCTCGACCCGGTGGCCACCGCCGCGTCGAACAACCCGCTGCTGACCACCCTGACCGCTGCGGTCTCGGGTCAGCTCAACCCCGACGTCAACCTCGTCGACACGCTGAACAGCGCCGAGTTCACCGTCTTCGCCCCCGTCGACGACGCGTTCGCCAAGCTCGACGCCGCCACGCTCGAGACGCTGAAGACCCCCGAGGGAGCGGCCACGCTCTCCTCGATCCTGACCTACCACGTCGTCCCCGGCCAGATCGCCCCTGACGACATCGACGGCACGCACGCCACCGTCCAGGGCGGCGACGTCACCGTCACCGGTTCCGGCGACAACATCATGGTCAACGACTCGAAGGTCATCTGCGGCGGCGTCCAGACCGCCAACGCGACCGTCTACCTCATCGACACCGTTCTGACCCCCCCGGCCTCCTGAGCCGGCGCGATCCTCGGATCGCACCCCTGAAACGCCGAAGGGCGGGCACCCACCGGGTGTCCGCCCTTCGGCGTTCCTGCGCGAGCAGGGAGACGGCCACTACTCGCCGGCGCTGATCTCGGCCAGCACCCGGTCGCCCGGGTAGGCCTGGATCATGTCGGCGCGGATCTCGGCGCGCTCGAGCAGCTCCTCCATGCGGTGGCGGCGGTTGCGCGTGATCAGCGTGACGACCGTGCCCTTCTTGCCCGCGCGGCCGGTGCGGCCGGAGCGGTGCAGGTAGGTCTTGTACTCGTCGGGGGCGTCGGCCTGGATGACCAGGTCGATGTCGTCGACGTGGATGCCGCGCGCGGCGACGTCGGTCGCGACGAGGACGTCGACCCGGCCGCTGGTCAGCAGCGCGAGGTTGCGCGTGCGGCGGGACTGGTTGAGGTCGCCGTGCAGGCTGGTCGCCGGGATGTCGGCGTGCTCGAGCTGCTCGGCGAGCTGCTCCGCGAACGCGCGGGTGCGGGCGAAGATCAGCGTCTTGCCGGCACGCGCCGCGAGCTCCTCGATGATCGCGCCCTTGTCGCGGTGCTCGATCAGCAGGACGCGGTGGTCGATGCTCGAGGACGCCTGGTCCTCGCCCGCGACCTCGTGCACGCTCGGCTCGACCAGGAACTCGTCGACGAGCGTCGCGACGCCCTTGTCCAGGGTGGCCGAGAACAGCAGGCGCTGGCCGCCGCGCTCGGTCTGGCGGAGGATGCGCTGCACCGGCTCGAGGAAGCCGAGGTCGCACATGTGGTCGGCCTCGTCGAGGACGGTCACCGTGATGGTCGAGAGGTCGAGGCGACCCTGCTCGATCAGGTCCTCGAGGCGGCCGGGCGTGGCGATGATGATGTCCACGCCGCGCTGGAGGGCGCCGACCTGCTTGTACTGCGGCACGCCGCCGAAGATCGTCGCGGTGAACAGGCCCACGGAGCGGGCGATCGGCTGGATGGTGCGGTCGATCTGCATCGCCAGCTCGCGGGTCGGCGCGAGGATGAGGGCGCGCGGGGCGCGGCCGGGCTTGCGGCCCTTGGCTCCGTCGTTCTCCATCAGGCGCTCGACGACGGGGGCGCCGAACGCGATCGTCTTGCCCGAGCCCGTCTTGCCGCGGCCGAGGACGTCCTTGCCGGCGAGGACCTCGGGGATCGTCGCGGCCTGGATCGGGAACGGCGAGGCCGCGCCCATCTGGGTCAGCTGGCGGACGATGTTCGCGCCGAGACCGAGGTCGCCGAAGCTGACGCCCTCGACGTCGACGGCGAGCGTGGCGGTCGCCTCGAGGCGCTCGAGCACGACGTCGTCGGCCTGGTGCGAGGCGCGGCCGTCGCGCTTGGGGTAGAAGTCCGAGCCCGAGTCGCGGCGCGGGCCGCGGTCGTTCCGGTCGTAGCCGCCGCGGGCGGGGCGCTCGGTGCCGCGGTCGAAGCCGCGCGCCGGGCGCTCGGTGCGGTCGGAGGAGCGGGCGGGGCGGTCCGTGCGGTCGAACGAGCGGGCCGGGCGGGCGTCGCGGTCGTTCGAGCGGGCCGGACGGGCGTCGCGATCGAAGGAGCGCGCCGGGCGGTCCGTGCGGTCGAAGCTGCGCGCGGGGCGGTCGGAGCGGTCGGTGCGGTCGTAGGAACGGGCCGGACGGTCGTCGCGGTCGTTCGAGCGGGCCGGACGCGCGTCGCGGTCGAACGAGCGGGCCGGGCGGTCCGTGCGGTCGAAGCTGCGCGCGGGGCGGTCGGTGCGGTCGTAGGAACGCGCCGGACGGTCGTCGCGGTCGTTCGAGCGGGCCGGACGGTCGGTCCGGTCGTAGGAGCGGGCCGGACGCGCGTCGCGGTCGAAGCTGCGCGCCGGGCGGTCGCTGCGGTCGTAAGAACGCGCCGGACGGTCGTCGCGGTCGTTCGAGCGCGCGGGGCGGTCCGTCCGGTCGTACGAGCGGGCCGGACGGTCGTCGCGGTCGTAGCTGCGGGCCGGGCGGGACTCGCCGCGGTCGTTGCCGCGGGACTCGCCGCGGTTCTCTCCGCGCTCGGTCAGCTTGGCGGCGCGCTCCTCGGCGTTCCAGCGCGCCTTCTTGGGCGCGTTCTCGTCGACGGGGCGGTAGCCGCGGTGGCCCTCGCTGCGCGAGCCGGTCTTCGGCGCGGCGAAGCGCGGGCGGCCGCCGAGCTGGGACTTGCCGCTCGAGGCGCCGAAGCGGTTGGGCTCGAAGTTCTTGGCGGGGCGTCCGCCGGCGGGCTTCTTGTTCTTGGGCATGGCTGCTTCCTGGGTTCAGGTCTTGCGCGAGCAGGCACACGCCGATCGATCACCCTCGTGGGGTGCGAACGGACAGGGCGCTGCGGGAACCCGGGTGAGTCGCTGCTCTGAGACGCTGACCGGGGCCGATTCACACATGTGATTCATCTCGCGACGACTGTCGGAGATCCGGCCCGCTTGACTGACAAACCCATCCGCGCGGCGACGCACGGAGTCAAGAGCCGACCCAGGGAGTTTACACGCGACCCCGGGCGCTGGCTAGGGCACCGCCTGGCCGCAGCGCAGTCAGCTCGACGCCCGCCGCGCCCGGTACGCCGCGACGTTCGCACGGTTGCCGCAGTTGCCGGTGTCGCAGTAGCGCTTCGAGCGATTGCGGGAGAAGTCGACGAGCACCGCCTCGCAGTCGTCCGCCGCGCAGATCCGGATGCGGTCGCGCTCGTCGCCGCGGATCACGTCGACGAAGCCCATCGCCGCCTCCACCACGATGCGGGTGGCCAGCGGGCTCTCGTCGCGGGTCGCGTGCAGGTGCCAGCCGAAGATGCCGTGCCGCACCAGCTGCGGGAGGGCCCGGCCGTCCTCGAGCATCCCGTTGACGACGGCGACCAGGTCCTCCTCGGCGCGACTGCGCCAGAGCGAGCGGAGCGGCACGCGCACCGAGCGCACCGCCTCCAGCTCGGCGGTCGAGCCGTCGCGGCTGCCGGTGTAGCGGTTCTCCAGCAGGAACTCGTCCAGCTGCTCGATCGACGCCATCTCGTCCTCGCCGGACTGCGACAGCTCGGGGAGGGTGTTGACCAGGACGGCCGTCGAGGTGAGGGCCGCTTCCACGTCATAGGCGAAGACCATGTTGACTCCTGACACGTTCGCTCAGTACTGTCACGAGCATAACGACTTTGACTCCTGAAAGAGGCTGACGTGACTCCCACTGCGCCACCGCGGCAGCTCGGCTCCGGGTTCGTCCTGGCCCTCTCGGCCGCCGCGGCCTTCGGCCTGGGCGGGCCGTTCGTGAAGCCGCTGCTCGAGGCGGGCTGGAGCCCCTCCGCCGCCGTGCTCTGGCGGGCCGGCGGTGCGGCGCTGATCCTCGCGATCCCGGCCGCACTGTCGCTCCGCGGTCGCTGGCACGTGCTGCGCCGCAACCTCGGCACGGTCGGCCTCTACGGCGTCTTCGCCGTGATCGCCGCGCAACTCTGCTTCTACAGCGCGATCGAGCACATG
Source organism: Rathayibacter sp. VKM Ac-2926 (assembly GCF_022815565.1). Taxonomy (NCBI): domain Bacteria; kingdom Bacillati; phylum Actinomycetota; class Actinomycetes; order Micrococcales; family Microbacteriaceae; genus Rathayibacter; species Rathayibacter sp. VKM Ac-2926. The sequence continues at coordinate 101,593 of NZ_JALGRS010000001.1, forward strand.
TCGGTCGGCGTCGCGCTCCTGATCGAGTACCTCGCTCCGGTGTTCCTCGTCCTCTTCGCCTGGGCGCGCACCCGCCGCCACCCCGGGCGCTTCACGCTCGCCGGCTCGGCGCTGGCACTGGCCGGTCTCGTGCTCGTGCTCGACCTCTCGGGCGAATCCACTCCCGAGCTCGTCGGCGTCGCCTGGGCGCTGACAGCGTCGCTCGGCCTCTGCGTCTACTACGTGATCGCCGGCCGGATCGACCCGGAGCTGCCGCCGATCGCGCTCACCGCGGGCGCGATGACGGTCGGCGCGGGGCTCCTGCTGATCCTCGGCGTCACCGGGCTCGTGCCGCTGCGGGCGACCTTCGGCGACGTCGTCTTCGTCGGGAACGACGTGCCCTGGTTCCTGCCCGCGGTGGTCATCCTCGGCATGTCCACGGTGCTCGCCTACCTGCTCGGGATCGAGGGCGGCTCGCGGCTCGGCACCCGGATCGCCTCGTTCGTCGGGCTGACCGAGGTGCTGTTCTCGATCGTCGCCGCGTGGGCCCTGCTCGGCGAGCTCCCGGCGCCGATCCAGTTCGGCGGCGGGGCGCTGATCCTGGTCGGCGTGGTGCTGGTGCGGCTGCAGGCGGAGGCGCCTAGTGCCGTCGCACCGGAGCCGCTGGAGTCGGACGAACGGCCACCGGTCCCGCTGTCCACCCCCTGATCGCGGGGTCGCTCTAGGCGGGCGCCGCCTTCTCCCTTATGCTCGCCTCACCCATGCGCGAGCCCAGCCGACCCACGCGACCGATCGCCCTCTCGTCGGCGATCCTGACGCTGCTCGCGGTCGGCCTCGCCGGCTGCTCGAGCGCCCCCGTCTCGCAGCCGATCGCGCAGGCGGCCGGCGTCGCCGCGGTCACCGCGTACGACGACATCCCCGTCACTGCTGACCTCGTGTACGACGAGGCGACCGGCCAGGCGCTCGACGTCTGCTCGCCCGTCGATGCGGCGGCCGGAGCCGCCCTCCCCGCGGTGCTCGTCGTGCACGGCGGCAGCTGGACCCGCGGCGACAAGGCCGACCCCAACTGGCGCCCGCTCTGCCAGTGGCTCGCGTCCGAGGGCTTCGTCGCCGTCTCGGTGAACTACCGCCTCGCCCCGGCCGACGTCTTCCCCGCGCAGATCGAGGACGTCTCGGCCGCCCTCGATTGGATCCTCGAGCCGGTGCAGACCGAGCGCTTCGGGATCGATCCGTCCCGGGTCGCCGCGTTCGGCGGCTCGGCCGGCGGCAACCTCGTCTCCCTGCTCGGCACCGACGACGCACTGACGGCCGACGACGCCGGCACCTCGCGCCTCGCCGCGGTCGTCGACCTCAGCGGCCCCGCGGATCTCACCGCGGCGGGCCTGGCGGACGACGACCCGATCGTCGGAGTCGGCGCGGCGGTCCGCGGCTACCTCGACTGCGCCGACCTCGACGGCTGCGCCGCCGCCGAGGAGGCCTCGCCGATCACGCACGTCGACGGCTCCGAGCCGCCCTTCCTCATCGCCCACTCCGCCGGCGAGCGCGTCGCACTGAGCCAGTCGCAGGACTTCGCCGAGGCGCTGGACGCGGCCGGGGCGAGCGTCGACTTCGTCCTCGTGCCCGGCACCCGGCACTCGATCGCGATGCTCGACGACTCGCTCCGCCGCACCGTCGTCGACTTCCTGCACGAGCAGCTCGACGCGCCGGCCGAGCAGACGCTCTCGCTCGAGCCCGCTGCGCAGACCGAGCCGGCCGCGGCGCCGTCGTCGTGACCGCCGGGGTCGTCGTCCGGCTGGAGCGGCCGGAGCCGGCAGCGCTCGCCTCGCTGCTCACCGCCGAGCTTCCACCGCACGCCCGGCTCCTCGTCGCCCGCGACGGCGACGCGCAGCAGCCGATCGGCGTGCTGGCGCTGACGCCCGGTCCCGACGACTTCGCCGAGCTGCTCGCCCTCGAGGTGGCCCCGGAGTCGCGGCGGAGCGGAGTCGCCCGCCGGCTCGTCGCCGCGGCGCTCTCCTACGCGAGCGTGCAGCGCATCCGCACGCTCCGCTTCCGCGTGCCGGTCCAGGCGGAGGCGGCCCTCGCCGCCGCCCGCGCGCTCGGCTTCACCGAGATCGACGGCTTCGGCGCGCACGTGGGCGACGACTCGGGCGTCTGCTTCGCGCGCTCGGTGCGATGACCGACGCCGTCTCACCGCGCGACCTGGTCGCCTCCGCTCTGCGCCGTGAGCGCGGCCGCCTCGGCCTGAGCATCTCCGAGATCGCGCGCCGCGCCGGGATCGCCAAGTCGACGCTCTCGCAGCTCGAGGCCGGCGAGGGGAACCCGAGCCTCGAGACGCTCTGGGCGCTCGGCGGCGCGCTCGGCGTGCCGTTCTCGCACCTGGTCGAGCCGCCGCGCCGCGCCGTGCAGCTGATCCGCGCCGGCGACGGCCCGCGCAGCGCCTCGGCGACGACGGACTCCGCGGCCACCCTGCTCAGCGCCTGCCCGCCGGGAGCCCGCCGCGACGTGTACCGCCTCACCGCCGAGCCCGGAGCCGCGCGGAACTCGGAGCCGCACGCCCGCGGCACCGTGGAGCACCTGATCCTCGCCACCGGACGCGCCCTGGTCGGTCCGGCCGACGCCCCGGTCGAGCTCGCGCCCGGCGACTGCCTGTCCTACCCGGGCGACGAGCCGCACGTCTTCGACGCCCTCGAGCCCGGGACGAGCGCCGTGCTCGTCTCGGAGCAGGTCTGAGAAGGCGCCGGCGCTCAGTCGAAGGCGCTCGCGCTCAGTCGAAGGCGCAGGCCGTCTCGTCGGACAGCGCGCGGCTGATCCGCTCGCGGTGATCGGCGCTCATCGGCGGCAGCGCGTCCGGCGCGAACCAGCCGACCTCGCTCGACTCGTCGTCGGCGACGTGCGCCTCGCCCGAGAGGTAGCGGGCGCGCAGCACGTGGTCGAGGTACTGAGCGCGGTCGCCGTTGGAGTACTCCATCGGCGGCAGGGTGTGCAGCCAGACGACGCGCTCGACCTCGATCTCGACGCCCGCCTCCTCCAGCGCCTCGCGCCGCGCGGTGCCGGCGACCGTCTCGCCGGGGTCGATGATGCCGGTGACCGCGGTCCAGGCGCCGGTGTCGGCGCGCCGGACCAGGAGGACCTGGCGGACCGGCTCCTCGCGGACGATCACCGCGGTGACGCCGGTCAGCCAGAGCAGCTCGGTGCCCACCTGCTCGCGGAGCCGGAGGACGAAGTCGGGGGTCGCCATCGCGCGCGCTCCCGCGCCTAGCCCGCGAGCGCGCCGGCGTCGAACGGCTCGGGACGGAAGTCGAAGGCGACCACCCCGGCCGTGTCGAGCAGCGGGCCGACGAGGCCCTTGAAGGCGTCGTGCGCGGGATCGAACAGGCCGGGGCCGTCGACCGCCGGGCGGCCGATGTAGTAGTTGAGGTCGCCCTCGGACGCGAAGGTCAGCAGGAACGCGCGGTCGAAGCCCTCGCCCGCGCCCTCGGTGCTGAGCTGCGGACCGTTCTCGATCGAGACGATGTACGGGCGGCCGTCGCGCAGGCACTCCTCGCCGAGGGCGAGGAACGCTGCGATCACGCCGTCCACCTCGGCGACGAGCGCCGTCGGGCGGAAGCGGAACAGCACGATGTGTCGAATGATCCCGGGCCGGTGGTCCGCGGCGACGAAGCGCTCGGGGCCGACCTCGGCGATCGCGCGGGCGGCGCGGTCCGGGCCGCTCGTCCAGCGGGAGCCGATCGTCTCGGGGGCCGCGGCGACGACCTCCGCGGCCGTGGTCTCCACTGCCGGGGTGCTGAATCCTGTGTCGCTCATGCCGACGCCTCTCCGGCGCGGGCGGCACGCCGCCGCTCACGATACCCCTCGACCAGGTTGTAGACGACCGGCAGCACCACCAGCGTGAGCACCGTCGAGGACACCAGGCCGCCGATCACGACGATCGCGAGCGGCTGCGAGATGAAGCCGCCGTGGCCGGTGATGCCGAGCGCCATCGGCAGCAGCGCGAAGATCGTCGCGAGCGCCGTCATCAGGATCGGCCGGAGCCGCCGCTCGGTGCCGTGCAGCAGCGCCTCGCGCACGGGCATCCCCCGCTCGCGGTACTGGTTCACCAGGTCGATCAGCACGATCGCGTTGGTGACCACGATGCCGATCAGCATCAGCACGCCGATCAGCGAGGGCACGCCGAGCGGCACGCCGGTGAGCACCTGCAGCAGGATCGCGCCGGTCGCCGCGAACGGCACCGACACCAGCAGCAGCAGCGGCTGCAGGAGCGAGCGGAACGTGGCGACCATCACGACGTAGACGATCAGGATCGCCACCAGCAGCGCGATCCCGAGCTGCGAGAAGGCGTCGCTCTGGTCGGCCGTGACGCCGCCGAGCGAGGCGGTGACGCCGGCCGGCAGCTCCGTGTCGTCGATCGCGCTCTGCACCGCGACGTTCGCCGAGGCGAGATCGTCGCCCTCCGGGGTCACCGTGATGGTGGCGGTGCGCTGCCCGCGCTCGGTGGTGATGCTCGCGGGCCCGTCGGTCTGCTCGACGACGGCGAGCGAGGAGAGCGGCACCGTGCCGGTGCGCGTCGGGATCTCGAGGGCCGACAGCTCGTCGAGGGTGGCCGGCGGCTGCGCGTCGGCGAGGTAGACGGAGAGCGTGCGGTCGTCGATCACGACGCTGCCCGTCTGCGTCGGCTGCAGCGCCTGGCTGACCAGCGTGCCGACCGCGACCTCGGTGAGCCCGGCGTCGGCGGCCGCGGCGCGGTCGACCCGCACCGCGATGTAGGGCAGCGAGGAGGAGAGGTTGCTCTCGGCCTGGCTGATCCCGTCGGTGCCGCGCAGCGCCGTGAGCAGCGCGTCGTTCGCGCTCTGCAGGTCGCTCTGCGAGGCGGTGGAGAGGTCGACCTCGATGTTCGAGGAGGCGCCGAAGCCGGACGAGGCGGCGACGCTGATGTCGTCGGCCGAGGCGACCGAGCCGAGCGCCGTGCGGACGTCGGCCTGCACGGTCTCCTGGTCGGCCGACTCGTCGGTGGTGACGGCGTAGCGGATCGAGGTGCCGCCGCCTCCGCCGCCGAACGCGCTCTGCAGCCCGCCGCCCGCCGAGCCGATCGAGAGCTGCACGGTCTGCACGCCGCCGACCTCGAGGATCGCCGCGCTGGCCTGCTGCGCGGTCGCGTCCTGCGCGTCCAGGCTCTGGCCGTCGGGCACGGTCTGGGTGACGGTGAAGGTGTTCTGACCGCTCGCGCCGAGGAAGTTCGTCTTCATCAGCGGGTAGAGCGCGCCGGTGCCGACGAGCACCAGCAGCGCGAGCAGGACGGTCGCGACGGAGTGCTGGAGGGTCCAGGCGATCACGGGGCCGTAGACCCGCTGCAGGCCGGCCGCGCGGCGGGGAGTGGAGCGGGCGCTGTGGCGGGCGTGCTCGGGCTCGGCCTCGGGAACCGCAGCCACCGTCTCGCCCGCTGCGCCGCGCTCCTCGGCGAGCGCCGCCTGGGCCGCCTCGCGGACACCGGGGCGCTTCGAGGGCCGGAGGAACCAGTACGCCAGCACCGGCACGATCGTCAGCGCGACGAGCAGCGAGGCGAGCAGCGCGATCGACACCGTCAGCGCGAACGGCCGGAACAGCTCGCCGGTCGTGCCGCCGACGAACGAGATCGGCAGGAACACGGCGACCGTGGTGATCGTCGAGGCGGTGATCGCGCCCGCGACCTCGCGCACCGCGACCGCGATGGTCGCCGCGCGCTCCTCCCCCGCGTCGAGGTGCCGCTTGATGTTCTCGATCACGACGATGGAGTCGTCGACCACGCGGCCGATCGCGATCGTCAGCGCGCCCAGGGTGAGGATGTTGAGCGTGTAGCCCGCGGTCTGCAGGCCGATGAAGGTGATCAGGACCGAGGTCGGGATCGAGATCGCGGTGACCAGCGTCGAGCGCACCGAGAGCAGGAACAGCAGGATCACGAGCACCGCGAAGACGAGGCCGAGCGCCCCCTCCTGCGCGAGCGACTCGATCGAGTCCTGGATGTAGGGGGCCTGGTCGAAGACCGAGGTGAAGGTCGCGTTCTCGCCGAGGGACGCCTCGAGATCCGGCAGCAGCGCCGTGACGCCGGTGGAGACCTCGACGGTGTTCGCCGCGGGGAGCTTGGTGATCGAGAGGGTCAGCGCCGGCTGGCCGTTCACCCGCGAGATCGAGGTGATCGGGGCGTCGGTGACGGCGACGGTGGCGACGGAGCCGAGGGTGGGGGCGGTGGCGGGCGCCGTGGGAGCGAGGGCCGCGGCGCTCGCGGACGGGATCAGCGGCAGCGCCGCGATCGCGTCGGTCGAGTCGAGCTTGACGCCGGACTGCACCGAGAAGGTGCTGCCGTCCTGGGTGATCTCGCCGCCGGCGACCAGCACGCCGTTCTGCTGCAGCGCGGTGCGGATGTCGGCGGTCGAGAGGCCGGCGGCGTTGAGCGCCGCGTCGTCCGGGGTGATCGTGACGCGCTGGGCGCTCTCGCCGACCAGCGCGACCTCGCGGACGCCGTCCACCTTCTCCAGGTCCGGGATGACGCTCGTGCGCAGGCGGTCGGCGAGCGCCTTCGCGTCGCCGTCGCTGGAGACGGCGAGCTGCAGCACCGGCAGGTCGTCGAACGAGCCGGTCACCACCTGCGGGTCGACGCCGTCCGGGAGCGTGCTCTTGATCCGGTTGATCGCCTGCAGGATCTTCTGCTCGGCGGTCGCCAGATCGGTGCCGTAGGCGAAGGAGGCGGAGATCAGCGACGAGTTCGTGGACGAGGTCGCGCTGGTCGTCTCGAGCCCGGGAACGCCCTGGATGGCGGTCTCGATCGGCGTCGAGACGTCGTCGTTGACCACCTCCGGAGCGGCACCCGGGTAGCTCGAGATCACCGCCAGCTGCGGGAAGGAGATCGACGGCGCGAGCTCCTGCTTCAGCCCGGTGAGGGCGACGCCGCCGAAGACGGCGATGACGACCGTGACGAGCGCGATGAGCGCCCGGTTCTTCATGCTGAGGACCGCGAGGAGATGCACGCCGTGAGTCTTCCATCAGCTGGCTGAGTATTCGTCCCCCTCCGGGAGGACCTGGAGGATCAGACGACGTCGGCGAGGTAGCCGGTGTCGGCCGCCGGGTGGCGCGCGACTTGGCTCCAGGCGACGGCGAGCGCGTCCACGGCCCGATCGGTGATCTCCGGCGAGTAGCCGATCGGGATGCGCAGGAAGCGCTCGAAGGCGCCGTCGATCCCGAAGCGCGGGCCGGCGGTGATCAGCAGGCCCGAGGTGCGGGCAGCGAGCGCCAGCTGCGAGCTGGCCGGGCGGCCGAGGCCGACCCAGGTGGAGAGGCCGCCGGAGACCCGCGGCACGCTCCACTCCGGGATCGCGCGGGCGAGCGCCGCCTCGAGGTGGTCGCGGCCGGCCCGCAGCTGCTCGCGGCGCAGCTCCAGCACGCCGTCCATCCGGCCGAGCATGTCGGCGACCAGGAGCTGCTCGACGATCGGGCTGCCGAGGTCGCCGGCCGAGCGCGCGGCGACGAGCTTGCGGATGACGCTCCGCTCGGCGCGGATCCAGCCGATCCGGATGCCGCCCCAGAGCGTCTTGCCGACCGAGCCGATCGAGATCACCGTGCCCTCGGGACCGTAGGACGCGAACGGCAGCGGCGACATCCGCCGGTCGATGTCGAGCTCGGCGGTGGTCTCGTCTGCGATGATCAGCGTGCCCTGGCGCGCGGCGGCCGCGATCGCGCGCTCGCGCAGGTCGACGGCCATCGAGCGGCCGGTCGGGTTGTGGAAGTCGGGCATCAGGTAGGCGAGCGTCGGGCTGGTGCCGCGGATCGCCGCGATCAGGCCCTCGCCGTCCCAGCCGTCGGCGCCGTCCACGTTGACCGGCACCAGCCGGGCGCCGGCGAGCCGGAGCGCCTCGTAGGCGTGCGGGTAGGTCGGCGCCTCGATCAGGGCGCGGTCGCCGCGGGCGAGCAGGGTGCGCGCGACGAGCGCGATCGCGTGCTGAGCGCCGATCGTCACCATGATCTGGCCGGGCTCCGTGCGCAGGCCGCGGCGGGTGTAGCGCTCGGCGATCGCGCGGCGCAGCAGCGGCAGGCCGACGGTGTCGTAGGAGCCGTCCTCGAAGTACTCCGGCGCGAGGCGCGCGGCACGGGCGTAGGCCTCGGCGAGCTCGGGCACCGCGGGCAGCGCCGCCTTGGTGAAGTCGACGAAGTCGGGCGCGAGGGTCGGCACGGCGTGCACCGCGGCGCCGGGGAGGCGGGTCGCGCTGCCGGAGCCGCGGACGCTGACGAGGTAGCCGCTGTCGCGCAGCTCGCGGTAGGCGGCGGCCACGGTGGTGCGGCTCACGCCGAGCCGCGCCGACAGCTCGCGCTCGGCGGGGAGCCGGCTGTCCGTCGGGATGCGGCCGTCGATGCTGAGCAGGCGGATGCGGTCGGCGAGGGCGAGGTACGCGGGGCGGGTGCCGCGCTGCTCGCGCCAGTCGCCGAGGAGGGTCTGCAGGGCGCGTACGCCGAAGTGGACATCAGCCATGCGTCCAAGATAGCCGGATTGGACCGCGCGAAGAAGGCCACTCCTGCGATGGGATTCTCGGCATGACGATCACCGCGCCCCTCGCCGTCCCCGCTCCCCCGGCGAGCCAGTGGCGGCTGCGACCCGTGCCGCGGCTGCTGGTCGGGCTCGTGCTCTACGGCTTCGCCGACGCGATGATGATCCGCGCGTCGATCGGCGTGGACCCGTGGACCGTCTTCGCCCTCGGCGTCGCCCGCCAGACCGGACTGGGGATCGGACTGCTCACCAACGTGATCGGACTGCTCGTCCTGCTGCTCTGGATCCCGCTGCGGCAGCGACCCGGCCTCGGCACCGTGCTGAACGTGCTGGTGGTCGGCACGACGATCGGCGTCGGGATCGAGCTGCTCGCCGTCCCCGCGGAGTGGTGGGGCAAGGCACTGCTGTTCGCCGGCGGCCTGCTGCTGCTGGCCGTCGCGAGCGGGATCTACATCGGCGCCCGCCTCGGCGCCGGCCCGCGCGACGGGCTGATGACCGGCCTGCACAACCGCCTCGGGCTGCCGATCTGGGCGGCCCGCGGCGGCGTCGAGCTCACCGTGCTCCTGATCGGCTGGGCCCTCGGCGGCGACGTCGGCCTCGGCACCCTCGCCTTCGCCCTGCTGATCGGCCCCCTCTGCGCGGTGACCCTGCCACTGCTGGGCGTCCGCCGCAGCTGACCGCTCATGCCGCTCCGGGGCTCCCCGACCAGCATGTGGACGTACGCGCAGCGGGCCCCTTCATGCTGATCGAGTAGCCCGCGAAGCGGGCGCATCGAGATCCACCACCGCCAGCAGGACGAGTCTGCAGACCGCCCTGCTGAGGACGGCGGGTCTCGATACGCCGCTCCGCGGCTGCTCGACCAGCATGTGGCCGCACAACATCAGCTGAGACGAGGGGGCATCCCCTGACAGCGGAGGCCCACCCTTCTCAGCTGATGTTGTGCGGCGCCCCGCCGTCGAGCCGCCCGCGCAGCGGGTCCACCTTCATGCTGAGCCGCCCGCGCAGCGGGCCCCTTCATGCTGAGCCGCCCGCGCAGCGGGCCCCCTCATGCTGATCGAGTAGCCCGCGAAGCGGGCGTATCGAGATCCACCGTGGTGCAGACGGTGGGTCTCGATACGCCCCTGCGGGGCTACTCGACCAGCAGGAGGGGGCCGCTCCGCGGCTGCTCGACCAGCATGTGGCCGCTCCGGCTAGCGCTTCGCGCTCAGCTCCGCGCGGGTGCGCTCGGCCTCGTCCGAGTCCTGGATGGAGGCGATGCCCTCGGTGATCGAGGTGCCCGAGGCGGGGGCCTCGTGCTCGTCCGCGCCGAGGGTGGCCTCGTCGAAGGGGGCGCGGCCGCCGAGCACCTCGCGGACCTGCACCATGTCGATCTGCTTGGTCCAGGTGCCGACGAGGAGGGTGGCGACCGCGTTGCCGGTGAAGTTGGTGACCGCGCGGGCCTCCGACATGAAGCGGTCGATGCCGACGATGACGCCGACGCCGTTGACCAGGTCGGGACGGAAGGACTGCAGACCGCCGGCCAGGGTGGCGAGGCCGGCGCCGGTGACGCCCGCGGCGCCCTTGGACGCGACCATCATGAAGAGCAGGAGCCCGATCTGCTCCGGGATCGACATCGGGGCGCCCGTCGCCGAGGCGATGAAGAGCGAGGCCATCGTCAGGTAGATCGCGGTGCCGTCGAGGTTGAAGGAGTAGCCGGTCGGGACGGTGATGCCGACGACGGGCTTGGAGACGCCCAGGTGCTCCATCTTGGCGATCAGGCGGGGCAGAGCGGCCTCGGAGGAGGAGGTGCCGACGATGAGCAGGTACTCGCGGGCCAGGTACTTCATCAGCGAGAAGATGCTGACGCCGGTGACCAGGCGCAGCAGCAGGCCGAGGACGACGACCACGAAGATCGCGCAGGTGAGGTAGAAGCCGATCATCAGGGTGGCGAGGGCGACGACCGCGCCCCAGCCGGTCTTGCCGACCACCGCGGCGATCGCGCCGAACGCGCCGATCGGGGCGACCCAGAGCACCATCGAGAGGATGCGGAAGACCAGCACCTGCAGCTGCTTGATCGCGCCGAGGATCGGCTGGCCCTTGGCGCCCATCTTCTGCAGCGCGAAGCCGACCAGGAGGGCGACGAAGAGCGTCTGCAGGATGCTGCCGTCCACGAGCGAGGAGAACAGCGAGACCGGGATGATCCCGAGGATGAAGTCGCTGGTCGACTCCGCCTTGAGGTCGGTGGTGTCGTAGGTGGCGCTCGAGATGTCGAGGCCCTCGCCCGGGTGCAGGATGTTGCCGACGACCAGGCCGATGGCCAGCGCGAAGGTCGACATCACGATGAAGTAGCCGAGCGCGAGGCCGCCGACCTTGCCGACCGTCGCGGCCTTGGCGATCGAGCCGATGCCGATCACGATGGTGCAGAAGATGATCGGCGCGATCATCATCTTGATGAGGCCCACGAACGCCTTGCCGACGGGCTCGAGCGTCGCGGCGAACGCGGGGGCGACGAGGCCGACGATCACGCCGGCGACGACCGCGATGATCACGGCGATGTAGAGCCAGTGGTTGCGGTCGATCCGCCGGCGGGTCTTCACGGGGGTGAGGGAGGGGCTGAGCCTGTCGGTGCGGGGCCGGTCGGGGCCGCCGGGCGTCTTCGCCATGCGCGTGTCCTGTCTCTTCGTCGAGCTGGGAGGGGGTGAGACGATGCTCGCCCCCGCGGTCCGCCCGGCCGATGTTGCGTTCATACTGTTCACGGACACCGAGCTGTTCACGGACACCGAGCTGTTCACGGACATCGCGGTCCAGGTCGCGGACGAGGAGGTCGGATGCCCGGAACGAGCCCCCGCGGCAGCATCGCCGCGCGGCTGTTCGCCGTGCAGCTGATCTGCATCCTCGTGATCGGCGCGATCGCGGTGCTGGTCCTCGCGTTCGACGCCCGCGGGCGCGCCGGCGACGACGCGGCCCAGCGGAGCCTGGTGGTCGCGCGCACGGTCGCCGACAACCCGTTCGTCCTCGACGCGGCGCAGGGCGCGGACCCGTCCGCCTCGCTCCAGCCCTACGCGGAGGAGATCATGGCCGACACCGGCGTCGACTTCCTCACGATCATGAACCCCGACCGCACCCGCTACACCCACCGCGACCGCGCGCAGATCGGCCTGCCGTTCATCGGCACCATCGCGCCGGCGATCGAGGGCCGCACCTTCACCGAGACCTACACCGGCACCCTCGGCCCCTCGGTGCGCGCCGTCGCCCCGATCGAGAGCGCCGACGGCACCGTCGTCGCGCTGGTGTCGGCGGGCGTGACCCTCAGCCGGGTCGACGCCTCCTTCCTCCCCCGGCTCCAGGTCGTGGCCGGCGGCGTGCTCGGCGCGGTGGCCCTCGGCGGCATCGGCTCCTGGCTGCTCGCCCGCTACCTCCGCCGGGTCACGGGCGGCCGGGGGCCCGAGCAGATGAGCCAGGTCTTCGCCTACTACGAGTCGGTGCTGCACTCGGTGCGCGAGGGGCTGCTCCTCGTCGACGACCGCGGCCGGCTCGTCCTCGCGAACGACCACGCGCTCGAGCTGCTCGGGCTCGAGGGCGTGTCGATCCCGGTGCCCGTGGCCGAGCTCGACCTCCCCGACGCCCTGCGCGCGGTGCTGCTCGCCGACGAGCCGGTCGCCGACCGCCTGGTCGTGGCGCACGAGCGGATCCTCGTGGTCAACGAGCGACCGGCCGCCTCCCCCGGTGCCCGGCCGCTCGGCACCGTCACGACGCTCCGCGACCGCACCGAGCTGCAGCGGGTGTCCGGCGAGCTGGAGTCGATGCGCACCCTCTCGGACGCGCTGCGCTCGCAGACCCACGAGTTCTCCAACCGCCTGCACACCATCGCCTCGCTGATCGAGCTCGGCCGACCCGAGGAGGCGCTCGCCTTCGCGGCCGGCGAGCTGAACCTCAGCCAGCGGCTCGCCGACCGGGTGCTCGGCTCGGTGCAGGAGCCGGTGATCGCCGCGCTGCTGCTCGGCAAGGCCGCTCAGGCCCGCGAGCGCGGGGTCGAGCTGCACCTCGAGACGCACCTCGAGCCGGGCGCGCAGGGCTTCGAGCCCGGCGACCTGGTGACCGTGCTCGGCAACCTGATCGACAACGCGCTCGACGCGGCCGCCTCCTCCGCCGCCGACCGCGAGCCGTGGGTCGAGGTCTACCTCGGGCTGGCCGAGGACGCAGGTGCCGAGGGAGCCGAGCTGGTGCTGCAGGTCTCCGACAGCGGACCCGGCGTCGCCGAGGCGGCCGACGTCTTCGCGCGCGGCTACTCGACGAAGGAGTCGGACGCGTTCGGCCGCGGCATCGGCCTCGCGCTGGTGCGGCAGGTGGTGCAGCGGCTCGGCGGGAGCATCGAGGTGACCCGGCACGTCGGCGCGGTGTTCACGGTGCAGCTGCCGCTGCGGGACCCGGCCGGGGCGACCCGGTGACCGCCGCGCCGATCCGCGTCCTCGTCGTCGAGGACGAGCCGCTGACCGCGAGCGCGCACGCCGACTACGTCCGGCGCGTCGAGGGTTTCGAGGTCGCGGCGGTGGCCGGCAGCGGCGCGGAGGCGATCCGGGCCCTGCGCGCCGATCCCGCGATCGCGCTGATCCTGCTCGACATGAACCTGCCCGACATGGGCGGGCTCGACCTCTGCCGTGCCGTGCGCACCGCGGGCCTGGACGTCGACGTGATCGCGATCACCGCCGTGCGCGACGCCGCCGTGGTGCGCGCCTCCGTCGCCGCCGGGATCGTGCAGTACCTGATCAAGCCGTTCGTCTTCAGCGTCTTCGCGGCGAAGCTCGCCAGCTACCGCCAGTACCGCGAGCGGATGCACGGTGCCGACGTCGCGAGCCAGCACGAGGTCGACGGCGCCTTCGCCGCGCTGCGGACGTCCAACGCTCCGGGGCTGGCGAAGGGGCTCTCCGCCGAGACACTCGACGCGGTCACCGCGCTGCTCGGCCCGGTCGGCCTGTCCGCCGGGGAGCTCGCCGCCCGGCTCGACGTCTCGCGGGTCACCGCGCGGCGCTACCTCGAGCACCTCGCCGATTCGGGCGTCGCCGAGCGCGCCCCGCGCTACGGCTCGCCGGGGCGGCCGGAGCTGGAGTACCGCAGGGTCTGAGCGGCTACTGCACGTACGACGACAGGAAGTTCCCCAGCCGCTCGATCGCCTCGGAGATGACCCGCTCCTCCGGCAGCGTGACGATGCGCAGGTGATCGGGCGTCGGCCAGTTGAAGCCGGTGCCGGGCACCAGCAGGATGTGCTCGGCGAGCAGCAGGTCGTAGACGAGCCGCCCGTCGTCGCGGATCTCGTGCACCTCCGGATCGAGCCGCGGGAACGCGTAGAGCGCGCCCATCGGCAGCTCGCAGGAGACGCCGGGGATCGCCTGCAGCCCCTTCCACGCGGCGTCGCGCTGGCGCCGCAGCCGCCCGCCCGGCGCGATCAGCGCCTCGATCGACTGCACGCCCGAGAGCGCCGCCTGCACCGCGTACTGCCCCGGCACGTTGGGGCAGAGCCGGGTCGAGGCGAGCAGGGTGATCCCCTCGAGGAACCCCGCGGCGTGCTCGCGCGGCCCGGTGATCGCGAGCCAGCCGGAGCGGTAGCCCGCGACGCGGTAGGTCTTGGAGAGGCCGTTGAAGGTGAGGCAGAGCTGGTCCGGCGCGAGCGACGCCAGCGGGATGTGCTGGGCGTCGTCGTAGAGGATCCGGTCGTAGATCTCGTCGGCGAGCAGCAGCAGCGAGTGCTCCTCGGCGAGCGCGACGATCCCCTCGAGCACCTCGCGGGTGTAGACGGCGCCGGTCGGGTTGTTGGGGTTGATGACGACGATCGCCTTCGTGCGCGCGGTGATCTTCGAGCGGATGTCCTCGAGGTCGGGCTGCCAGCCGTCGTCCTCCGCGCAGCGGTAGTGCACCGCGGTGCCGCCCGCGAGGCTCGTCATCGCCGTCCAGAGCGGGTAGTCGGGCGCCGGAATGAGCACCTCGTCGCCGTCGTCGAGCAGCGCCTGCAGCGTCATCGTGATCAGCTCGGACACCCCGTTGCCGAGGAACACCCACTCGGGGTCCACCGGCGGGAAGCCGGGGACCTCCTCGTAGCGGTAGGTCACCGCGAGGCGGGCCGAGAGGATCCCGCGGCTGTCGCTGTAGCCGTGCGCGCTGGGCATCGCGGCGATCATGTCGCGGACGATCTGGTGCGGCGCCTCGAAGTCGAAGCCCGCCGGGTTGCCGGTGTTCAGCTTGAGGATGCGGTGCCCCTCGCTCTCCAGCCGCGACGCCTCCACGAGCGCCTTGCCGCGGATCTCGTAGAGGACGTTGCGGAGCTTGGAGGACTGCTCGAGGGGGCGCGGCGGGGTCATCGGTCCAGTATTCACCGGCCGACGACCCCGAGCGCCGGTCAGCCCCTCGTGGCGCGGACCGCGGCGGCGATCTCCTCCTCGATGAGGTCGTAGTTGATCGCGGCGGCGACGCGCAGGCCGTCGGCGGCGGCCGCCATCACCTGCGACATCGGCTCGACCAGCGAGCCGGCGGCGAAGACCCGCGGCGCGGTGGTGCGGCCCATCGGGTCGACGGTGATGTGCCGGGCGGCGCCGGAGGGGTGGTCGACGAGCTCGAGGCCGAGGCCGTCGGGCAGGTTGCCCTCGACGCGGGGGCCGACGACCAGCGCGTCGAGCTCGAGCCGGCGGCCGTCGACGACGACGCCGACCAGGCGGTCGTCCTCGACGAGGACCTCGGTGACGGCGCCGTCGATCAGCTCGATGCCGCGGGCGGCGAGTCCCTCGGCCTCCTCCGCTCCCGGCGCGAAGACGCCGTTGGTGAGGATCGACACCCGGTCGCTGAGCTGGCGGAACATCTGCGCCTGGTGGCCCGAGAAGCCGCTGCCGAGCACGGCGATCCGGCGCCCGCGCACCTCGAAACCGTGGCAGTACGGGCAGTGCAGCACGTCGCGGCCCCAGCGCTCGGCGAGCCCCGGGATCCCGGGCAGCCGGTCGGTGGAGCCGCTGGCGAGCAGCAGGCGGCGGGCGCGGAGCACGGTGCCGTCGGCGAGGGTCGCGGTGACGCCGCCGTCGGCGGCCGAGGCGGAGACGATCCGCCCCGGGACGACGCGCACTCCGTAGCCCTCGGCCTCGATCCGGGCGAGGCGGGCGAGCTCGACGGGCGCGGTGCCGTCGCGGGTGAGCACGTTGTGGGCGCCGGGCGAGGGCGCGTTGCGGGGCGGCCCGCCGTCGACGACGAGCACGTCGCGGAGGCTGCGGCCGAGGGCGGTGGCGGCGGCGAGTCCGGCGAAGGAGGCGCCGGCGATGAGGACGTCGGGGAGGTCTGAAGCGGTCATGTCCCGAGCATCCGGTGGCGGCCGCGGTCCGTCGAGGATCCGTGCCGTTCCGGCACGACCGCGCGGCCCGCGTGCCAGGATCGGGGCATGCACCCCGAGCACGACTCCCCCTCCGACGACGAGATCGTCGCCGCCGTCGGACCGCGGCTGAAGCGCCTCCGCCTGCGCCGCGACCGCACGATCGCCTCGCTCGCCGCGGAGACCGGCATCTCGGCGAGCACGCTCTCGCGGCTGGAGAGCGGCGGCCGGCGCGCGACGCTCGAACTGCTGCTCCCGATCGCCCGCGCGCTCGGCACGCCGCTCGACGAGCTGGTCGGCGCCGCGCCCGAGGACCCGCGCGTGCACGGCCGGCCGTTCACCCGGCACGGGATGCGGATCCAGCCGCTCAGCCGCGACGCCGGCGCCCTGCAGGCCTTCAAGACCACGATCCCCGCCGGTCCGGTCCCCGCGCCGGAGCAGCAGCGCACCCACGAGGGCTTCGAGTGGCTCTACGTCCTGAGCGGGCGGCTCCGGCTGCGGCTCGGCGAGCACGACATCGTCCTGCCGGCGGGCGAGGCCGCGGAGTTCGACACCCGGGTGCCGCACTGGTTCGGCCGGGCCGACGAGCAGCAGGTCGAGTTCCTCAGCCTGTTCGGGCGCCAGGGCGAGCGGATGCACGTCCGCGCCTCGACGCGGCGCTGAGACGGCGGCACTGAGACCGCGGGGCGGCTCAGCTCTCGCCGAGCACCTCGCGGACGAAGCCGGTCGTCTTCACGCGCAGGGTCGCGATCCGCTCGGCCTTCGCCGCCTCGACGTCGAAGCCGACGTAGGCGACCGAGGGCCGGGTGCGGACGTTGGCCGAGCACTGGAAGTCCGCGCAGACCAGCGTGCCGAGGGTGTCGCCCGCGCGCCCGGCCGGGCCGGCCTTCTTCGCGCCGAAGAAGACCACGTCGTTGGGCAGGCGGATGTCGCGGCACCAGGAGCACTGCGCCCGCGAGCGCGGGTTCGCGTCGGCCTGGCGGAGCAGGACGCCCACCAGCCGGTCCTCGAGCGGCACGACGACGTAGGCGCGGCGCCCGATCTTCCTGTCGCGCCAGCCGAGATGGTCGAACGACTCCCAGTCGAGGTCGTCGAAGCCGGCGGGGAGCGAGAGATCCGCGACCTCCTTGCGTGAGGCGTTCACGAAGGAGTCGCGGATCTGCTGGTCGGTGAGGGCGCGCATGTCCTCTCCAGCCTAATCAGCCGAGGTGCGCGACGGCCTCCCGCGGTGCCTGCGCGAGGAACTGCTCCTTCTTGATCCGGATCATCGTGAACGCGATGACCGCGGCGAGCACCAGGCCGACGGCCGCCGCGACGAACACCGCGGAGTAGCCGTCGACGAAGGCGACCGGCGAGGACTGCTCCCCCGCCACTCCCGCGTAGAGCGTGGTGAAGACGGAGAGGCCGATCGAGCCGCCGATCTGCATCGCGGCGTTGGCGGTCGCGCCGGCGGCACCGGCGTCGTGGCCGGCGATCCCGGTCAGCGCCACGTTCTGAACCGGCACGAAGATCATCGCCATGCCGACGCCGAGCAGGATCAGGCCGGGCAGCACCTGCACGAGGTAGGAGCCGTCCGCGGTGATGCGGCTGAGGTAGAGCAGGCCGGCGGCCGCGATCAGCGGGCCGACGATCATCAGCAGGCGCGGGCCGACGGTCGGCAGCAGCTTGGTGGCGATGCCCGCGACGATCATGATCGTGACGGTCATCGGGAGATTGGCGAGGCCGGACTCGAGCGGCGCGAGGCCGAGCACGAGCTGCAGGTGCAGCGTCAGGTAGAGGGTCGAGCCGATCATGACGCTGCCGACGATCGCCTGGATCAGGAACGCGCCGCCGCGGATGCGGTCGGTGACGATGCGCAGCGGGAGCAGGGGGTGGTCGGAGCGGGCCTGGATGCGGACGAAGACCGCGAGCAGCAGGACACCGGCGAGCAGGAAGCCGAGGGTGTCGACGCGGAGCCAGCCCTGCTCGGCGAGCGTGAAGCCGTAGACGAGGCTCGCGAGGCCGAGCGCGACGGTGATCGTGCCGGCGATGTCGAAGCGGTTGCGGCCCTCGGCGCGGCTCTCGGTCACCAGCAGGGCGCCGGCGACGACGCCGATCAGCACGACGGGGACGTTGACCAGGAGGCACCAGCGCCAGTCGGCGAACTCGGTGAGCAGACCGCCGAGGACGAGGCCGACCGCGGCGCCCGCCCCGGCGACCGCGCCGAAGACGGCGAAGGCGGTGTTGCGCTCGCGCCCGCCGGGGAAGGAGACGGTGAGCAGCGCGAGGGCGGCCGGGGCGAGCAGCGCGGCGAAGGCGCCCTGCAGACCGCGGGCGGCGATCAGCTCGGTGCCGGAGGAGGCGACGCCGCCCCAGGCCGAGGCCGCGCCGAAGCCGACCATGCCGATGAGGTAGGTGCGCTTGCGACCGGTGTAGTCGGCGATGCGGCCGCCGAGCAGGAGGAGGGCGCCGAAGGCGAGCGCGTAGGCGGTGACGACCCACTGGCGCTCGACGTCGGTGAGGCCGAGGTCGGCCTGCGCGGCGGGCAGGGCGATGGTGACGATCGTGCCGTCGAGGACGACGACGAGCTGGGTCATCGCGAGGATCACGAGGACCCACCAGCGGCGGGAGGAGGAGGGCGCGGGCATTGCTGAGCCTTTCGAAGCGGAGGGAGCGGGACCGGCGGGTCCGGATCCGAGCCGCGTCTCTGGGGCTGAACCACCCCAACTGGTTGGTTGGGCATCGACGAGTGTACAGTTCGAGCGCCCGGAGGTGTAAGCGTGAGCGAGAAGAAGATCGAGCACGATGCGGCGGTCCCCGCCCGCGAGCGCATCCTCCGCGCCGCGACGGCCGAGTTCGCCGAGCACGGGTTCGCCGGCGCCCGCGTCGACCGGGTCGCCGCGGCGGCCGGCCTCAACAAGGAGCGGCTGTACGCCTACTACGGCGGCAAGCGCGGCCTGTTCGTCTCGACCGTGGTCGGCGCCCTGGAGGCGCTCGACGCGACGCTGCTCGCCGAGGCGGCCGACCTGCCGGACCTCGCCGGCCGGATGTTCGACCACGTCTGGGACCGCCCCGAGTTCCTCCGCCTGCTCACCTGGGCGCGCCTCGAGGGCGGCGGCGTCTGGGAGGAGGCGGGCGAGCGCCTCGGCAGCCGCCCCGCGCCGGAGGCCCGCGTGCTCGAGTGGCAGCAGGCCGGGATCGTCGACGCGAGCTGGTCGGCGGAGGACCTCTTCATCGCCCTGCTCGGGCTCTGCGAGATCTGGCACCTGACGCCGTTCGCGCAGCGCGGGGGCGACGGCACCCGCGAGCGCCGCCGCGCCTTCGTCGTGCACGTGGCGGCGCTGGTGGGGTCGCCGGCCAGCGGGCCGACCGGGGTCAGTCCGCGGTCGTGAGCCGCTCGAGGTAGCCGGCGAAGGCGAGCAGGTCGGCCTCGGGCCAGCTGCTCAGCGCCTCCTGCATCCGCTGGCGCTGCTGCCCGCCCAGGTCGCCCATCCGCTCGCGGCCGGCCGCGGTCAGCGTGAGGAAGCGGGCGCGGCCGTCGGCCGGATCGGCGGCGGTCTCCACCAGCTCCAGCGCGCAGAGCTGGCGGATCTGCCGGCTGATCACGCTGCGGTCGACGCCGAGGCGCTCGGCCGCGACGCTCGAGTGCACGGGACCGCAGCGCTCCAGCATCCGGAGCAACCGCAGCCCGAACGGCGGCAGCCCGGGGTCGATGCTCGCCGCCGCGTCGCGCACGGCCGTCCGGACCTGCACGGCGAGCGCGGTGATCTGCTCCTCGACCTGGAGCAGCGCGCTCGCCGGGGCAGCGGTCGGGACGGCCGGTGCGGCGGTCATCAGGGGCGCTCGGCCACGTCGATCGCGCCGGTGGCGGCGTGCCGGGCGTGGGCGACGGGCGCGGCGTGGCGGCCGTGTCCGCTGTCGTCGCGAGCGCGGTCGACGGTGACGCGGTCGACGTGGGTGCGCTCCTCCGCGTGCACCGCGTTGTCGCTCCGGACGCTCTGCCCGACCGGACGCAGCGCGGCCTGGCCGTCGGAAGCGGCGATCCGCGCGTCCTCCGCGCCGGCGACGACGCCCGAGGGCGCCGCCTTCAGCTGCACCGCGTTCTTGGTGCCGAGGTCGACGTTCGGCAGCAGCGTGACCGCGATCAGGGTGATGACGGCCAGCGGGATGCTGAAGAGGAAGACGTCGCCGATGCCGATGCCGTAGGCGCCCTCGACCACGAGGCGCACGGCGTCGGGCAGGGTCGACACCTGCGGGATGGTGCCGCTGCCGAGCGACGCGGCGGCGGCGGCCTGGTCGGCCGGAGCGAGTCCCGCGATGCCGCTCGCGGTGCGGTCGGCGATGACGGTGCCGAGGATCGAGCCGAGCACCGAGACGCCGATGGTGCCGCCGAGGCTGCGGAAGAACGTGACGGCGCTGGTCGCGACGCCGAGGTTCTTCACCTCGATCGAGTTCTGCACCACGAGCACCAGGTTCTGCATCAGCATGCCCAGGCCCGCGCCGAGGATCGCCATCGAGAGGCCGACGTACACGAAGCTCGTGTCGTAGCGGAGCTGGCTGAGCAGCGCCGTGCCGAGCACCGAGAACGACGCCCCGGTGATCATGATCGCCTTCCACTTGCCTGTGCGCGAGATGATCCCGCCGAAGATCGTCGAGGCGATCAGCAGTCCCGCCATCAGCGGGATCGTCAGCAGACCCGACTGGGTGGGCGTGGCGCCGCGGGCGAGCTGCATGTACTGCGCGAGGAAGACGGCGGTGCCGAAGAGCGAGACGCCGACCGAGATGCTCGCCACGACGGCGAGGCTGAAGGTGCGGTTCTTGAACATCCCCATCGGGATGATCGGCTCGGCGACGGTGAGCTCGGTGATCACCGCGGCGACCAGCAGCACGACGGAGCCGCCGACCATGACCGCGGTCTCCCAGGAAGCCCAGTCGAAGTTCTTGCCGGCCAGCGAGACCCAGATCAGCAGCAGCGAGACGCCGCCGGCGATGAGGACCGCGCCGAGGTAGTCGATCTTGACGGTGCGCTTGGGGTGCGCGGGGAGGCGCAGCGTCACCTGGAGCAGGATGATCGCGATGATCGCGACGGGCAGCGCGATGAAGAAGTTCCAGCGCCAGCCGAACGCGTCGGTGACGACGCCGCCGAGCAGCGGGCCGCCGACGGTGCCGATGGCCATCACGCCGCCGAAGAGGCCGGCGTACTTGCCGCGCTCCCGGGGGCTGATGATGTCGGCCATGATGATCTGGCTCAGCGCGGCGAGTCCGCCGGCGCCGAGGCCCTGGAAGACGCGGAACACGATGAGCATGTTCGTGTCCTGCGAGAAGCCGGCCGCGGCCGAGCCGATCACGAAGATCGCGAGCGCGAGCTGGATCAGCAGCTTGCGGTTGAAGAGGTCGGCGAACTTGCCCCAGAGCGGGGTGGAGACGGTGGTCGCGAGCAGCGTCGCGGTGACGACCCAGGTGTAGGCGTTCTGGTCGCCCTTGAGGTCGGAGATGATCAGCGGCAGCGAGGTCGACACGACCGTGCCCGCGAGGATCGAGACGAACATGCCCAGCAGCAGTCCGCTGAGGGATTCGAGCACCTGGCGGTGCGACATGGCCCCGTCGGGGCCGGTGGGGGTGGTGCGCTCTTCTCGAGTGCGCGTGCGCTCTGCGCGGGACATACGGCTCCTTGTTCACGGTGCGGCACCGGTGGCGATGCGGCGGTACTAGTTGACGGCGGTCAACTATTGACCGAGTGCAACTATATAGCCGAGCGAGGTGTTTCCGCCAGTGCCCTGCCCGTGCTCGTGCGCGGGGTGCTCTCAGCGGGCGATGCCGCGCCGGCGCAGCAGCAGGACCGCCGCCACGACCGCGGCAGCGAGCGCGACGAGGACCGCGACGCCCAGCGGCGAGCCGGCCGCGGCGCCGATCACCGCCCAGAGCACGGCGAAGCCGACCGTCGCGTAGATCAGCGCCCAGGCCGCGCAGCCCGGCAGCATCGCGAGCAGGTAGACGCCGAAGCGCATCCGGGCCGCTCCGGCCGCGGCGTTGATCATCGTCTGGAGTCCGACAGTGAGGAAGCTCACCGTGACCGCGGGAGCGCCGTAGCGAGCGAGCAGTGCCGACGCGCGCGTCAGCGCCGGGGACTCCAGCCACCGCCCCCACCGCCGCGAGGCCGCCCCGGTGACGACCGCCCGCGCGAGCCAGTACGTCGCCTGCGCCCGCACCAGCACGATGACGAACAGCGCCGCGAGCAGCTCCACGAACCCCAGCTCGTCGAGGAAGGCGGGCATGCGACGCCTCCCTCTCCTCGCTCGGCAGAAGGCAAGGCTACCCTTCCCTCCCCCGCGCCGAGTCGTGCTGGTCGAGCAGCCCCGCAGGGGCGTATCGAGACCCACCGTCATCAGCAGGGCGGGCCTGCAGACTCGTCCTGCTGACGCTGGCGGATCTCGATACGCCCGCCGCGCGGGCTACTCGATCAGCATGAAGCGCTGACCCTCTCCCGAGGCGCCCGCTCCATGCTGGTCGACCAGCCGCCCTGGGCCGCCCTTCATGCTGGTCGACCAGCTGCCCTCGGCCGCTCCTGCATGCTGGTCGAGTAGCCGCCTCCGGCGGCGTGTCGAGACCCACCGTAGTCGGACACTCGGGAGCGAGCCTCCTCCACAACCTCCGATCCGACGACATCGTCCCCGAGTCGCTCGCAACCATGCCCCGGTGTCGGTGGTCCCTGCTTCAATACTCGTATGACGGAGTTCGGATCGACGGAAGAGGTGCTCGCGCACCTGCGCGTGCTCAGCGACCGTGCCGCCGCGAACGCCCGCGCCGCAGCCCAGCCGCGTCTCGCCGAGGCCCGATATCTCTACGATTTCCACCGCACCGCCCTCGCCCATCCCGACGCCTTCGCCCGCGGCGAGACCCCCGGCGAGACCCGCGATCTCGTCGAGCGCTCCATCCGCGCCGAGCTCGCGGTCGCGGAGGGTCTGTCGGAGCAGGTGATCGCCCGCCGTCTCGAGAACGCCCAGCTGCTCTTCGAGCACCTGCCGCTCACGCGCGCCCTGCTCGCGCAGGCGCGCCTGCACTGGGAGGAGGGTGAGGCGATCTGCGCGACCGCCAGCAGCCTCCCCGAGGGGTCCCGCGCCACTCTCGATGAGCGCGTCGCGGAAGCGGCGCCGTCGATGACGCTCACGCAGCTGCGCCGCGCCCTGCGCCGCTGGCGAGAGGAACTGCACCAGGAGTCCCTCGCGGCGCGGCACGCCCGCGCCCGGACGGACCGGGCCGTGTGGGTCACGCCGGACGTGGACGGGATGGCGACGCTCTGCGTGTACGGGCCGGCCCCTGCGGTGATGGGCGCCTACGACCGCGCGGACCGGATGGCCCGTTCTCTACGCGATGCCGGAGACGAGCGCACGCTCTCGCAGCTGCGCGCGGACGTCGCTGTGGACCTGCTCTGCGACGGCGACATCATCGGCACCACTCCCGACGCCGAGGACCGGCCCGACCCGACGTTCGTCCCCGGCGTGCGCGCGGAGGTGCGGCTCACCCTCGCGGCGTCCACGGCCGTCGACCTCGACGACGAACCAGCGGAGCTGGACGGCTACGGCCCCGTGCCCGCGGCGGTCGCGCGGGAGCTCATCCGGACGGCGGCCTCCTTCACGCGCGTCCTGACCGATCGGGACACGGGTGCGGTCGTCTCCGTCGGCCGCACGCAGCGCCTCCCGCCGTCCCGCATGCGCCTGCACATGCAACTGCGCGATCAGACCTGCCGCTTCGCCGGCTGCCAGCGCACCTCCGCCCGCAGCGAAGCCGACCACACGATCGAGTGGCGCAACGGCGGCGAGACCTCCCTCGAGAACCTCGTCTCGCTCTGCACGGCGCACCATCATCTCCGACACGGCGACCGATGGACCTACACGAAGGACGACGACGGGACGATCGTGTGGACGACGCCGACCGGGCGGCGCGTCAGCAACCGGCCGCCCCCGCTGCCCGGGCGGCCGCCGGACCCGCCCCGGCGACCGCGCTTCGTCGACGCACCGCCGCCGTTCTGACGGTGGTGGATCTCGATACGCCCGCTCCGCGGGCTACTCGATCAGCATGCAACGCCCTCCCCTCACGGAGGCGCCCCTTCCCTACCACCGCGGATCCATGGGGAAGAGACACCCGCCTGCATGCTGGTCGAGCAGCCCCGCAGGGGCGTATCGAGACCCACCGCCATCAGCAGGGCGGGTCTGCAGACTCGTCCTTCCTAGGCTGGCGGATCTCGATACGGCCGCCGCGCGGGCTACTCGATCAGCATGAAGCACTGAACCGCTCCCGAGGCGCACCTTTCATGCTGGTCGAGTAGCCCGCAGGGCGTATCCAGACCCGCCGTGATCAGGCGCGGACCCGCCGTGATCCCGCGGGTGCCCGGCGCGGCTCCGACCCCGCCCCTAGGCTCGACGCATGGACAACATCGATCGGAAGATCCTCGATCTGCTGCGCCAGAACGCCCGCGCGGGCTACGGCGACATCGGCGGTGTCGTGGGGCTGTCCGCGTCGGCCGTGAAGCGCCGCGTCGACCGGCTGGTGGCCGACGGCGTCATCCGCGGCTTCACGATCAAGGTCGACCCCGCCGTCGACGGCATGGCCACCGAGGCCTACGTCGAGCTGTTCTGCCGCGGCACGGTCGCCCCCGACGAGCTGCGCCGCATCCTCTCGGCCGTCCCCGAGGTCGTCGACGCGGGCACGGTCACCGGCTCGGCCGACGCGATCGTGCACATCCGCTCGCGCGACATCCCGAGCCTCGAGCTCGCCCTCGAGAAGGTGCGCATCGCGCCGAACGTCGACCACACCCGCTCCGCGATCGTGCTCTCCCGCCTGATCCAGCGCGGCGAGGCGTAGCGGGAGCGCTCCCGCCTCAGTGCGAGCGGCCCGCGACCACGTCGGCGAGCGTCGCGAGCGGTGACGTCGTCGCCCGGCCCCTCGCCTCCGCCGCGTCGGCCAGGCCGTAGGCGCGGTAGAGCGACGTGACCGCCAGCCAGCGCAGCGGCTCCGGCTCCCACGGCCGCACCCGGTGGCCCACCCACGGCAGCTCGGTGAGCGGCGTGCTCTCGCCGAGCACGAGGTCGCGCAGCGTGCGCCCGGCGAGATTCGTCGCCGTGACGCCGGTGCCGACGAAGCCGCCCGCCCAGCCGAGACCGGTGGCGCGGTCGAGCCCGACGGTCGCGTGCCAGTCGCGCGGGACACCGAGCACGCCGGACCAGACGTGCTCGATCCCGACGCCGCGCAGCACCGGGAAGAACCGCTCGAGGATCTCGCGCAGCCGGCCGACCGTGCGCGGGTCGGTCGCCCCGTCGCGGTCGATCCGGGAGCCGAAGCGGTAGGGCACGCCCCGCCCGCCGATCGCGATGCGGTCGTCGGCCGTCCGCTGCGCGTACATGTAGGCGTGCGCCGCGTCGCCGAGGGTCTCGCGACCGGCCCAGCCGATCTCGTCCCAGACCTCGGGCGCGAGCGGCTCGGTCGCGATCAGCGACGAGTTCATCGGCAGCCACTCGCGGTGGTGCCCGGAGAGCCCGGCGGTGAAGCCCTCGGTCGCGCGCAGGACGATCGGCGCACGGACGACCCCGCGGGGTGTGACGGCCGCGCCGGGTCGGATCTCCTCCACCCGGGTGTCCTCGAAGATCCGCACGCCCAGCGCCTCGACCGTGCGGGCGAGCCCGGCCGCGAGCTTCGCGGGGTGCAGGCGCGCGCAGTGCGGGTGCCAGAGGCCGGCCGACGCGCCGCTGACCGCGATCCGCGCGGTCGTCTCCCGCGCGTCGAGCAGCTCGACGTCGGTGTGCGCGCGGGCGCGGGCCGCCGCCGCGGTGGCCAGGAGCCGGGCCCGCTGCGCCCCGCCGCGCGCCACCTGGAACTCGCCGCCCTTGACGATGTCGGCGTCGATCCCCTCGGCGGCCGCGGCCGCGATCACCGCGTCGACCGTCTCGTTCATCGCGAGCTGGAAGCGGTCGACCGCCTCCGCCCCGTGCGCGCGGGCGTAGGAAGCGACGCCGCCGGTGATCTCGTTCGTCAGCCAGCCGCCGTTGCGACCGGAGGCGCCGAAGCCGGCGAAGCGCTGCTCGAGGATCGCGATCCGCAGCGACGGGTCGGCCTTCGCGAGCGAGTACGCCGTCCACAGGCCGGTGTAGCCGGCGCCGACGATGCAGACGTCGACGTCGAGCGGACCGGGAAGCGCGGCCCGGGGCGTGGAACGACCGAGGGAGGCCCACCAGAACGACACGTCGCCGTTGATCACAGTGGGCCTCCCCCGGTTTCGCGGATCTCAGCGGGCGAGAGTCCCGCGAAGGATCAGAGTCCCGAGCTCGGGAACGTCTGCATCATCTCCGAGAACAGCGCCGCGGTCCAGCCGATCGCGATGATGAAGGAGACCGCCACCACGCCGAGGAAGATCCACAGCGGGAGCAGGCCGCCGCCGGTCACGCGCTTCACGACGACGCTGCGCCCGATCACGTAGACGTACGGAGCGGCGAGGAACGCCCAGGCCCAGTGGAACGGGCGCTGCACGCCGGCCTTCTTCAGCTGCCGGTAGTCGAGGAACGCGAAGACGACCTCGGCCGCGTAGATCAGGAAGCCGACGACCTGCACGGCGCCGAGCCCGACGAGGTAGGCGGTCGACATCCCCATCGAGGCTCGCGGTCCGTAGGTCGACGAGACCGCCGAGTCGGCGATGGCCCCCGGCGAGAGCAGGAAGATCGACAGCGCCGACAGCAGCGGCAGGAGCACGACGACCCAGATCCACGGGGTGCTGGTGACGATGCCCGGGTCGCGCGGCTGCGGCGCGGGGCGGCCGGCGTAGGCGGGCTGCTGGCCGGGCTGCTGGCCGTACTGCTGCGGGTACTGCTGGCTGTACTCCTGCGGCGGCTGCTGGCCCTGCGGCGACTGCTGGCCGTACGGAGCCTGCTGGCTGTACGGCGTCTGCTCGCCGTACCGCGGCTGCTGCGGGATCTCGCGCTCGGGCGCGGACTGACCGGACGCCGACTGGCCGTAGCTCGTGGCCTGGCCGCTCGAGGTCTCGCCGTAGGCGGGGCCGGAGACAGGCGGCACGATCGGCGGCTGCGGCGCCGCGGGCGGCTGCGGTGCGCCCTGCGCAGCGGGAGGGGTCGGGGCAGCGGGAGGGGTCGGGGCGGCGGGAGCCGCGGCGGGAGCGTCGCGCAGCGAATCGGTCCAGCCCTGGCCGTCCCACCAGCGCTGGCGCGGCGAGCCCGCGGGATCCGGGTACCAGCCGGCGCGCGGTCCGGAGGCCGAGGCAGCGCCCCGCTCCTGCTCGCCGTTCCGGTCGTCGCCGTGCTCGTTGCCGCCCTGGTCGTCCGTCATCGCGTCCTCCGCTCCCCTTCGGGCGCTCTGCCCGCCATCGGAGACGAGCGTATCGCCGCGATCCCCGATCGCACCTGGACGCGGCCTTGCCACGACCTCTGCCACGCCTGAGCGGACGCCGTGCGCCCACCTCCGCCAGGATGGACGGATGCCGCACCTCCTCCGCGCCCGCGCCCTGCTCTTCGACATGGACGGCACCCTCGTCGACTCCACCGCGATCGTGGAGACGATCTGGCGCTCCTTCGCCGAGCGCTTCGCCCTCGACCCCGCCGTCGTCCTGGGCGCCGTGCACGGTGTCCGCGCGGAGGACAGCGTCCGCCGCTTCGCTTCCGCGGGCAGCGACGTCGCCGGGATCGTCGACGAGCTGAACGCCTACGAGCTCGAGCACACCGAGGGCACGGTCGAGATCCCCGGCGCCGTCGCCTTCCTCGCCGCGCTCCCCCGCGACCGCGTCGCGCTGGTCACCTCGGCGAGCCCCGCGCTGGCCGCCGGCCGGCTCGCCGCCGCCGGCGTCCCCTCCCCCGCCGCCGTCGTCACCGCCGACGACGTCGTGCACGGCAAGCCGGCCCCCGACGGCTACCTCGCCGCCGCCGGACTCCTCGGGGTCGACCCGGCCGACGCGGTCGTCTTCGAGGACGCCGAGGCCGGGATCCTCGCGGGTCTCGCCGCCGGCATGCGCGTCGTCGTCGTCGGCGCGCACGAGTCCGAGACCACCCGCGGGCTCCCGCGGATCCCGCACTACTCCGACGCGGGCGTCGAGCGCGACGGCGACGAGCTGGTGCTCACCCTGCCCTGAGCCGGCACGCGCCTCCGGCGCTCAGTACCGGATCGCGTCGATCACCTTCACCCGGACCGCCACGATCGCGGGCACGAGCCCGGCCAGCGCGCCCACGAGCGTCGCCGCCCCGAGCCCCAGCAGCGCCGCCTCGACCGGGAACGGCGGGATGTCGCTGATCCCGTTCTCCTTGACGAGCGCGACCGTCCACGGGTTCGTCACCAGGATCACCGCGATCGTCACGCCGACCACGCCGGCGACGACCGTCGCGACGACGCTCTCCATCATGATCGAGAAGAAGATCCGCCCCGAGGAGGCGCCGAAGCTGCGCCGGATGCCGATCTCGCGGATCCTCTGCCGCACGGTGACGAGCGCGATGTTGAGCAGTCCGAGCGCGCCGAGCGCCAGCACGAGGCCGGCGACACCGCCGATCACCCAGGTGAGCACCGCGAACGGGTCGGAGTCGTAGCTGAGGTAGTCCTGCCGGTAGACGTCCGCCTCGAAGCCCGGGCCGAGCGCCGCGGTGACGTCGCGCTTGACGGCCTCGATCAGCGGGTCCGCGATCTCGAGCGGCACCCACATCTCGTAGTTCGGCAGCTGCGGCCCGCCGAACGCGGGGTCCGCCTCGGGCGCGACGGCCGAGTAGGCGTCGACGAGCATCATCGCGCTCGGAGTGGTGTCGTACTGGTTCGAGGGCGTCACCCCGATCACGACCGCGGTCGTGTCGTGCTCGCCGCCGAGGAGGGTCGCGGTCGGGTGGGTCCGCAGGTCCGGGCGCCCGAGGCGGTCCCAGAAGACCTCGTTGATCACGAGAGCGGGAGCGAGCCGCCGCTCGTCGCCCTCGGCGAACCAGCTGCCGCTCGTCAGCTCCACCCGGTGCATCTCCGCATAGGGCTGGTCGACCGCGGTGATCCCGACGTCGACCGCGCCGTCGGTGAACTGGACGCGGGTGCCGCCGTAGGTCGTGCGGCTCGCGTAGTCGATGCGGTAGCGCTCGAGCACCTTCTCCCAGGCGTTCTGCATCACGACCGGGTCGACGACGCCCTCGGGGCCGGTCGTGTAGGCGCTGATGTACAGGCTCGCGGGCCGGCCGCCGCTGCGCTCCGAGACCTCGATGTTCGCCTGCCGGGCGATCCCGCCCGCGGCGACGACGCCGGTGAGCGCCGCGACGGCCACCGCCACGCCGATCAGCGAGAGCAGCACGCGGCCGCGGTGGATCCGCAGCTCGGTCCACGCCTCGACGATCGCGCCGACGACGCCGGTGAGGCCGCCCATCAGTGCCGCCCCGAGCTCGTCGCGGGGGCGGCGGTCGCGGACGTCGAGGCGCTGAGCCTGCCGTGGTCGAGCCGGTAGTGCCGCTCGGCGCGGGCCGCGATCGCCGGGTCGTGGGTGATGGTGACCAGGGCCGAGCCGGACTCCTGGGCGATCTCGTCGAGCAGGCTCATCACGCTCTCGCCGGTGTCGGTGTCGAGCGCGCCGGTCGGCTCGTCGGCGAGGATCAGCCGCGGACGGCGGACGAGAGCGCGCGCGATGGCGATCCGCTGCTGCTCGCCGCCGGACATCCGGCCGGGCATCGAGTCGACCCGGTGCCCCAGCCCGACCCGCTCCAGCATCTCGGCGGCCAGCGACGCCCGCCGCCAGAACTCGGTGCCGGTCGCGTAGAGCAGCGGCGTCATCACGTTCTCGCGGGCGGTGCGGCCCTCGAGCAGATTGAACTGCTGGAAGATGAAGCCGATGCTGCCGCCGCGGATCCGCGCGCGGGCCCGCGAGGAGAGCGACTCGGTGGGCTTCCCCTCGAGCAGCATCCGCCCCTCGGTCGGCTCGTCGATCAGGCCGAGGATGTTCAGGAGCGTCGACTTGCCGGACCCGCTGCGGCCGACGACCGAGACGTGGTCGCCCTCGCCGACCTCCAGGTCGACGCCGTCGAGGATCGTCAGCGGGGGCGCGTCGGGCAGGGGGACGACCTTGCGGATCCCCTCGAGCCGCAGGATCGTGCGCTTCCCGTCGGTCACGAGCCCGTCCGTCACGAGCAGTACACCGAGCCGTCGGCGTTCTGCACGCAGTTCCCCTCGAGCTGCTCGCCCTCGCCCGCGGCGGCGCCCGGCACGAACTGCAGGATCTCGGCGCCCTCGTCCACGCCGCCGGTGACCTCGATGCTGATCCCGTCGGTGAGGCCGAGGGTGACCGGGACCTCCTCGGTCGAGCCGTCCTCGGCGAGGCGGTAGACGACGCCCGACTCGGCGGTGCCCTCGACGGCGGTGGTCGGCACGACGAGCACGTTCTCGGCGAGGCCGCCCGCGAGGGTGACGGTGGCGGCGAGGCCGGGGAACACGGTCACCTCGCCCGGGACCTGGCAGCGGAAGCTGGTGCCGGATCCGCCGGTCGCGCCCGTGCCGCCGGTCTCGCCCGCGGGCGTCTCGCCCTCGCCTGCGAGCGGGGTGGTGATGGTGAGCCCGGTGCAGGTGAAGGCGGCGGGGCCGCCGGTGACGGCGATCTGCGCCTCGGTCGGCCGGTTCTGGATCCGGTACAGCTGCTCGGCGTCGATCGAGCCGGTGACCGCGTAGGTCGGCGGGGCGACCTGGCCGGTGACCTCGCCGACCGCGACGGCCTGGTCGTGGATGACGCCGAGGGCGCTGAGCACGCCGGCCGCCGGGGCGTAGACGCGCTCGAAGCGGACGGAGGGCGGCGGCTGGGTGACGGTGACGAGGCCGTCGGGGCCGGTGGTCTCGACCGGCTCGCGCACGGTCTCGACGCGGATGTCGTAGATCAGGTCGCCCGAGGCGACGGTGGCGCCCTGGGTGATGTAGACGTCGTCGACGGTGCCGACGGCGGTCGCCTTGACCGGCACGGCCGGGTCGGCGGCGACGGTGCCCTGCAGCGTGAGGTCGTTGGTGACGGTGCCGCGGCCGACGACGACGGTCGGCTCGGTCAGCTCACCGGTGGGGACGGTCGGGTCGGCCTCGGCGGACCCGTCCGGGAAGAACGCGATCTTGACCAGCGCGACCGCGACGGCCCCGATGACCACCAGCCAGAGGATCGGGAACACCCATCGTCGAACCGCACCCATGTCTGTCCCCCGACTCCGGCGCCCGTGCGCCCTGCGGCACTCCCCCGTGGCGTGCCGCTCGGCAGCCTATCGACCGCGTGACGCACCGCGCGTCAGCCGCTGTGACTACTCCGGGGGCGGGTCTCGATACGCCCCTCCGGGGCTACTCGACCAGCATGGTGCGGCGGGCCCATGCTGATCGAGTAGCCCGCGCAGCGGGCGTATCGAGATCCACCGGCGTCAGGCGCCGAGCTTCGCGACGACCGCGGCGACGCGGCGCGCCCGCGTCTCGGCGGCCTTCGCGCCCTCGACGGCGGTGACGTGGGCCTTCCGCGCACTCGGCGAGAGGGCGTCGAAGGCGGCGGTGGCCCCGGCCGCGCTCAGCGCGGCGGCGAGGTCCTCCGGCACGGCGACCGTGCGCGGGGCGGAGTCGAGCTCGAGGTCGACCTCGATCGCGTCCCTGCCGGCAAGACCCGACGCGGCGCGCTTCTCCGACGAGAAGGAGATCAGCGCACGGCCGCCCATCGCACCGACCGTGCCTCGGAAGGCGTAGCCGTTGACGACGACGCTCACCGCGGGCCGCTTGCCGCCGCCGAGGGCGTCGAGCACCTCGGACGGAACCTCGATGCCGGTGTTGTTGCCGATCTGGAAGAGCGTCGTCGTGTAGCGCACGGGACGAGGATGGCACGCGGTGGGGATGCCCGCCAGGGGCTCAGCAGTCGCGGTCGGCCGGGTCCTCGCCGTCCTGCCGGCCGGGATCGCCGAGCGCCGAGCGCACGGCGTCGACGGTCATCCGGCCCTCCGGATCGAGGCGGGTGAGCATCCGCGTCATGATGTCGGCGAGCTGCGGGATCTGCTCCGCGTCGAGCGGGTCGATGACGTCCGCGAGCACCGTCGCGACGTGACCCGGGGCGGTGTCGACGATCTTTTGCAGCCCGGCATCCGTGAGCACCGCGTTGGTCGCGCGCCCGTCGGTCGGGCACGGCCGGCGCTCCAGGTAGCCGCGGGCGACGAGCCGGGTGACGACGTGCGAGAGCCGCGGGAGGGTGGCGTTCGTGCGGGCGGCGAGCGTCGTCATCCGCAGGGCCCGGTCGGGCGCCTCCGACAGCATCGCGAGCGTCATGTACTCGAAGTGGGTCAGCCCCGCGTCGCGCTGCAGCTGGGTGTCGAGCGCGCCGGGCAGCAGCTCGACCACCGCGACGAACCGCAGCCACGCCGCCAGCTGCTCCTGCGTGAGCCAGCGCGTACCCGCCGCACCCGCCGCTCCCCCGTCATCCATCCCCCCACCCTACCGCTTTGTTGCCGCGACAAGTAAGCGGAGCGAGCGAACGCCCGTGACAGGAAGCCTCCGAATCGGCGCCCACTCTCAAGGCGATCCGCGGATTCGCGTGCCAGCGAATCCGCGAAGCCGAACGCACCCCGCTCTGCGAAACGCGCCCGCCTCGCGAGCCGACCGCGCCGAGCCGCACAGGGGGCGGCTCGGAAGACAACTCAGACGACGTCGTCGGACAGATCGATCGACGCTCCGAAGCGGTGGTTGGTGATCGAGATCGACTGCTCCCGGAGGAAGGGCAGCAGCTCCACCCGGCCGGCCGGAGTGACGGGGTCGGCGTAGATCGCGACGTCGGGCGAGCCGCCGAGCGCCTCGGCGAGCGCCGTCGACAGCGGCACCCGCGAGCCGTCCGCGCGCACGAGCGGGACGGGCTTGCCGGTGCTGCCGCGGGTCATGCCGCTGACCACGTCGGTGAAGGAGCGGGTGGAATCGCGGACGCTCTGCAGCGCCTCGATCGAGGAGTCCGGGCCGAGCGACGGCGCGGTGCCGCCCTGGGGTCCGCCGAACTCGTCGACCCGGTCCGAGACGATGTCGCCGACGATCCGGATCCGCGAGGCGGTGATCCGGCCGGCCGCGGCGCGGGCGAGCCACTGCGCGTCCGACTCCACGATCACCTTCGGCGCCAGGCCCGCCATCTCGAGCAGCTCGTCGCCGGCGAGCATCCCGGCGACCTTGGGCGGCAGCGGGATCGACGTCGACACGTCCAGGCGCGCCCGCACGAGCAGCGCCGCGGCGATGACGCGGAGGAGCTCGCCGAGGTCGCCGCCGTCGGCCAGCCGCACGGCGACCGGCACCCGGAGGTAGCGGAACAGATTGCGCTCGACGCCGACCTTCGAGATGTCGGAGACGACGCCGAACTCGGTCGCCCAGGCGAGCTGGTCCGAGAGCGCCGAACGGCGCAGCAGGTCGAACTGCTCGAACTGCAGCGAGGACTGCGCGGCCTCGATGAACTGCCGGGCGCGGTCGTCCAGGCCCCGGAGGTGCAGGGTCGTCGACGGGCGGGCCGGCGAGGGCTTCCAGGAGCCGAGCCCGATCAGGTGGTTCGGCCCGCCGGCCTTGGCCCCGCCACCGACGGAGGAGCGCTTCCAGCCGCCGAACGGCTGGCGGCGGACGATCGCCCCGGTGATGCCGCGGTTGACGTAGAGGTTGCCGGCCTCGACCGAGTCGAGCCAGAGCGCGAGCTCGTCCGAGTGCAGCGAGTGCAGCCCGGCGGTGAGGCCGTAGTCCGTGGCGTTCTGCAGGCGGATCGCGTCCTCGAGGGTCGCGGCGTGCATGATGCCGAGCACCGGGCCGAAGAACTCGGTGAGGTGGGCGTAGCTGTTCTCGGTGACGCCCTCGCGCACACCCGGCGACCACAGCCGCCCGGTGTCGTCGAGGCGCTTCGGCTCGACGAGCCAGGACTCCCCCGCGCCGAGGGTGGTCAGCGCGTGCGCGAGCTTGCCGGTCGGCTTCTCGATCAGCGGGCCCATCGCGGCGGCCGGGTCGCTCGGCCAGCCGACGCGGAGGGACGTGACGGCGTCGACCAGCTGCGCGCGGAACCGCTTCGAGCGGGCGACCGAGCCGACGAGGATCACCAGGGAGGCGGCCGAGCACTTCTGCCCGGCGTGCCCGAAGGCGCTCCGCACGATGTCGGCGACAGCGAGGTCGTAGTCCGCGTGCGGGGTGACGACGATCGCGTTCTTGCCGCTGGTCTCGGCGAGCAGCGGCAGGTCGGGGCGCCAGGAGCGGAAGAGCTTCGCCGTCTCGTAGGAGCCGGTGAGCAGCACCCGGTCGACCAGCGGGTCGGTGATCAGGGCGCGGCCGAGCGTCTCCTCGTCGAGGTCGACGAGCGCGACGAGGTCCTGCGGGATCCCGGCGTCCCAGAGCGCCTCCACGAGCACCGCGGCCGAGCGCCGGGCCTGCGGGGCCGGCGTGACGACGACTCCGGAGCCCGCGGCGAGCGCCGCGAGGATCGAGCCGGCCGGGATCGCGACGGGGAAGTTCCACGGCGGAGCGACCACGGTGACCCGCTCGGGCACGAAGGTGGCGCCACCGACGGCGTCCAGCTCGCGGGCGCGGGTGGCGTAGTAGTGGGCGAAGTCGATCGCCTCGGACACCTCGGGGTCGGCCTCGGCGACCGTCTTGCCGGTCTCGGAGGCCATCACCTCGATCAGCCGGTCGCGGTTGGCCGCGAGCGCGAGCCCCGCGCGGTCGAGGATCGCGGCGCGGTCGTAGCCGAGGCGCTCGCCCCAGCGCTCCGCCCGGAGCGCGACCCGGCGCAGCAGCTCCTGCAGCTCCGCCGCGTCGGTGATCCGGGCGCGGTCGGCCGCGAGGGTGCCGATGGTCGATCGCGCGATGCGGTCGGTGATCAGCCGGGCCCAGCGGCGGTTGCCCGGGAGCGCCGGGTCGGTGTCGGGCTCGTTGCGGAAGGCGCTGGTCGCCGCGGTCGCCCCGGAGCCGCGGCGCAGCCCCAGCACCGCCTCGGTGAGACCCTCGGCGGCCGGATCCTGCACACGGGCGCCGGCGCCGGCGTGCTCGCGCACGAGACGGACACCGGAGCCGGACGACCACTCGCGGAGGCGGTCCTGAATGCGGTTCGGGGTCGGCACCGTGTCGTCGAGCGCCTCGAGCGAGGCGCGGAAGCGGCCGAGCTCGCGCTGCAGCACGCTCTCGTCCTCGAGCTCGAAGACGGCCGAGAGGAAGTTCTCCGGGCTGGAGTTCTCCTCCAAGCGGCGGATCAGGTACGAGATCGCGACGTCGAATTCGCGCGGGTGCACGACCGGCGTGTAGAGCAGGAGCCGGCCGACGTCCTCGCGGACGGCGCGCGCCTGACCGGTCGCCATGCCGAGCAGCATCTCGATGTCGACCGCGTCGGCGACGCCGCGCTCGTTCGCGGTGATCCAGGCCCAGGCGATGTCGAAGAGGTTGTGACCGGCCACGCCGATCCGGACCGCGTCCGTCCGCTCGGGCCGCAGCGCGTAGTCGAGCAGCCGCTTGTAGTTCGTGTCGGCCTCGGCCTTGCTGCCGACCGTCGCGAGCGGCCAGTCGTGGATCGCCGCGTCCACCCGCTCCATCGCGAGGTTCGCGCCCTTCACCACGCGGACCTTGATCGGCGCTCCGCCGAGCCGCCGGCGCTCGGTCGCCCACTCCGTCAGCGAGGCCAGCACGCCGAGGGCGTCGGGGAGATACGCCTGCAGCACGATGCCGGCCTCGAGCTGCTGCATCCCCGGCTGCTCGAGGAGACGGCGGAACACCGCGACCGTGAGGTCGAGGTCCTTGTACTCCTCCATGTCGAGGTTGATGAACTTGGGCTCCGGGCTCGCCGCGGCGAACTGGTAGAGCGGGGTCAGCCGCTGCACGACGCGGTCGACGGCCTCGTCGAACGCCCACATCGAGAGCTGGCTGGCGATGCTGGAGACCTTGATGCTCACGTAGTCGACGTCGTCGCGCTCGAGCAGCCGCCGGGTGCCCTCGAGGCGCCGGTCGGCCTCGCGCTCGCCGAGCACGGCCTCGCCGAGCAGGTTGAGGTTGAGGCGGTCGCCGCCCTCGCGCAGCCGGCGGATCGCCGAGCCGAGCCGGGCGTCGGAGGCGTCGACGACGAGGTGGCCCACCATCCGGCGCAGCACCTGGCGGGCCGCCGGGACGACGACCCACGGCAGCACCGGGCCGACGGCGCCGCCGGTCGCGACCGCGGCGCGCAGGTAGGAGGGGAGGAACGCGGGGGTCTTCGCGGTCAGCGCGGCGAGGTTCTCGGCCGCGACCACCGGGTCCTCCGGGCGGGCGACCCCGTCGACGAAGCCGACCGTGAAGTCGAGACCGTTCGGATCCTGCAGGACACCGGCGAGGCGCTGCGCCGCGGGGTCGACCGGGAACGCCCGGCTGCGCACCAGCCAGCGGCGCACCAGCGCCTCGACGCGGGACAGGATCGGCGCCTCGACGTCGAACTCGGGCTTCTGCCGGGGCAGCCGCAGCGCCATGCCGGTCTGGTACTGGCCGGTGTCGCTCAGGGCGTGGCGGTCGACCTTCTCGTCGCGCTCGGTCGGCTCGTCGTGCTCGGTCGGCTCGTCGTGCTCGGTCGGCTCGTCCGGCTCGTCCGTCCG
The DNA here is from genome assembly GCF_022815565.1 of Rathayibacter sp. VKM Ac-2926. Classification (NCBI taxonomy): domain Bacteria; kingdom Bacillati; phylum Actinomycetota; class Actinomycetes; order Micrococcales; family Microbacteriaceae; genus Rathayibacter; species Rathayibacter sp. VKM Ac-2926. The sequence continues at coordinate 137,948 of NZ_JALGRS010000001.1, forward strand.
GTCCTGCGGGTCGATCGTCTCGTCCTGCTCCGGGTCGTTCCCGGGCACGGCTGAGGGCGTCGACTTCTCCATCCCCCGAGGCTATGCCCGAGCCGGTGCGACGGCCGGTCGTGTCGCCCCGTCTGTGGACACTCGACGGAGAACTGCCGCTGTGGACGGCCCCCGTCGAGTGGCGATGGACGCGAGCCCGGTGGAGGAGCACCATGGGCGCACCCGACACTCCCGCTCCCGATCGGAGACCCCGATGGATCCGCTGCCCATCCCCCGCGCCGCGATGATCGCCGCGCAGGCCCTGATCGACAGCTCCGCGTCCTACGACGGCGAGGCGACCGGCACCGTCAACCGCGCCGTCCTCGAGCGCGCGCTGAGCCCGATCGAGAACGGCGTGCTGGACGAGGACGGCGTCGTCGTGCCCACCTCCTCGGACGTCGCCGGCGCCGCGGTGATCTGCCTCACCTGGCTGACCGGCCGCCTCGTCGAGGCGAGCGGCCGCTCGAGCGAGGAGATCCTCTTCTCCCTGCGCGAGTTCGTCACCGAGGCGCTGCGCAGCGACGAGCCCTGACCGCCGCGCGCCACACTGGGAACCATGGCCCGACGCGACAGGCACCGCACCCGAAACCTCTCCGAGCGCAGCGGCACCGCGCCCGGCCCGCTGCGCTCCGACACCCCCGCCGCGGTCGATCCCTCGGTCGACGTCGTGATCGTCGGCGCCGGTCACAACGGACTGGTCGCGGCGGCCTACCTCGCCCAGGCCGGACTCGACGTCCTCGTCCTCGAGCGCGGTGCGCGCGCGGGCGGCGCGACCGTCTCGGAGTACCCGTTCCGCGGCGTCGAGGCGCGGCTCAGCCGCTACTCCTACCTCGTCAGCCTCCTGCCGCCGTCGATCCTCGCCGATCTGCGGGTCGACGTGCCGCTCGTGCGCCGCCGCTACTCCTCCTACACGCCCGACCCCGCCGATCCGACGCGCGGGCTGCTCGTCGACACCGGCGACGAGGCCGCGACCGCCGCCTCCTTCGCGCGGATGGGCACCCCGGAGGACGCCGAGACCTTCGCCGACTTCTCCCGGCACACCTCGCGGCTGGCGCGCGCGCTCTGGCCGACCCTCACCCAGCCGCTGCTGCGGCGGGAGGAGGCGCGGCGGCTCGTCGGCGAGGACGCGATCTGGCGGGCGATGATCGAGCGGCCGATCGGCGAGGTGATCGAGCGGAACATCGCGGGCGACGCGGCGCGCGGCGTCCTGCTCACCGACGCGCTGATCGGCACCTTCGCCGGGGCCGGCGACGCCGACCTCGCGCAGAACCGCTGCCTGCTCTACCACGTGATCGGCGGCGGCACCGGCGACTGGGACGTCCCGGTCGGCGGCATGGGCAGTGTCTCCGGTGCGCTGGAGCGAGCGGCCCGGAACGCCGGCGCGCGGATCCTCACCGGCGCCGAGGTGACGAGCGTGGATCCGGCCGGCGAGGTCGTCTACCGCCGCGGACCGCGCAGCCGCCGGGTGCGGACGCGCTTCGTGCTCTCCAACGTCGCCCCGTTCGTCCTCGACAGGCTGCTGGGCGACGGCGAGGCCCTGCGCCCGGGAGTCCGGCGCCCCGAGGGCGCGCAGGTGAAGGTCAACCTGGTGCTGCGCCGCCTGCCGCGCCTGCGCGACGAGAGCGCCGCCCCGGAGGCGGCCTTCGGCGGCACCTTCCACGTCAACGAGGGCTACCGCCAGCTCGACGAGGCCCACCGCGCCGCGGAGCAGGGCCGCGTGCCCTCGCCGATCCCCTGCGAGATCTACTGCCACTCGCTGACCGATCCGACGATCCTCTCCCCGGAACTCGCCGCGAGCGGCGCGCACACGCTCACCGTCTTCGCCCTGCACGTCCCCGACCGGCTGCTGACCGGCGACGACGCTCCGACGCGCGAGCAGCTCGAGACCGCGATCCTCGACTCGATCGACTCCGTGCTCGCCGAGCCGATCCGCGAGCTGCTGCTCCTGGACGCCGACGGGAACCCCTGCATCGAGACGCGCACGACCCGCGACCTGGAGGAGAGCCTCGGCCTGCCCGGCGGCCACATCTTCCACGGACCGCTGTCCTGGCCGTTCGCGGAGGACGACGAGCCGCTGGACACCCCCGCCCAGCGCTGGGGCGTGGCCACCGAGCACCCGCGGGTGCTGCTCTGCGGCGCGGGCGCGCGCCGCGGCGGCGGGGTCTCCGGGATCGGCGGCCAGAACGCGGCGATGGCGGTGCTGGAGGCGCTCGGCGCCTGAGAGCGGGACCGCCTCAGTGCACTCGGCGGATCAGTGCACTCGGCGGATCAGTGCCACCGGTGGTCCTGGATCGTCATCCGCGGGCCGTGCCGCGGCTTGCGCGCGCCGCTCGTCCCGATCAGGCGGATGATCCGCTGCCGGTGCCCGCGCCACGGCTCGAGCAGCTCGAGCATCCCGTCGTCGTCGACCCCGAGGCGCCCGGTCAGCGCGAAGCCGACCGCCGCGGCCAGGTGGTAGTCGCCCACGCTCACCGCGTCCGGGTCGCCGTGGGCCCGCATCATCACCTCGGACGCCGTCCACGGCCCGATGCCGGGCACCGACTGCAGGCGCTGCGCCACCACCTCGCCGCCGCGGCCGAGGGCCAGCGTGCGCTCGAGCCCCTTCGCCACCAGCGCCGCCGTGAGCACGGTGCGCGAGCGCCGCGGGTCGACACCCGCCCGGTGCCAGTCCCAGGACGGGACCCGGCGCCACTGCTCGGCCGACGGCGCCACGTGCAGCGGCACCGGCCCGGGAGCCGGCTCGCCGTGCAGCCGCACCAGCGCGCGGTAGGCGCGCCACGCCTCCGTGCTGGTGACCTTCTGCTCCAGGATCGACGGCGCCAGCATCTCGAAGACGAGGTTCGCCCGGGTCAGCCGCAGCCCCGCCGAGCGGCGCAGCACCTCGGCCAGCGGACCGTGCGCGGAGAGATCGAGCGCGCTCCAGTCGTCGCCGTGGCCGAGCAGCTCGGGCACGTGATCGATCAGCCACTCCGCGCCCTCGCCCCAGGCCCGCGCGTGCACGGCGCCGTCGGCCGCCTGCCGCAGGTGCAGCGTGCCGGGGCCGAGCGGCGTGCGGAAGGCGCGCCAGAAGCCGGTCGCGTCGATGAGCATCGTCGGGTCGCCCGAGCCGCGCAGCAGCGTGCGGAGGGTGAGCGCGAGGCTCACCGGCACGGCGGGCGCGTAGACCGTGGCCAGGAACGGCACGGGAGCGGGGACGGCGGACGACACGCAGCGATGGTAGCCGCGGCCGCCGACACTCGCGGAGGGACCCGGAACGGCGGGCTGATCAGGTGTCCCGCAGAACTGCCATCCACGACGTGTTCGGAGCGGCGGGCGCCCCGGATTGGTTCAGACCGGATGAACACATGCGCAATCTGGATCGCCCGATTCCGCTAGGCAGTGCCCCGATTCCGGGCGTAGTTTCGCGCTGTCGCGGCACAGTCCGTCAGCCCGGCCAACCGCCTATCACTGGAGATGCGCACATGTTCGACACCACATTCATCCGCAACGCGATCGTCAGGAGCTCGGAGACGGCTCTCGACCGTCGCCGCTTCTTCGAGGCCACCGGCGTCGCCGGACTCGGCATCGGAGCGGCGGCCCTGGCCTCCGCTCCCGCCGCCTCGGCCGAAGAGGTCGCCGCTGAGGGCCCCGGCGACGCCGCCGTCCTCAACTTCGCGCTCAACCTCGAGTACCTCGAGGCCGAGTTCTACCTCCGCGCCGTCACCGGCTCCGGCCTCGCGAGCAGCGACACCGGCGGCACCGGCAAGCTCGGCGGCGTCAAGGGCGGCCGCGCCGTCCCGTTCAAGACCCCGTGGCTGAAGTCCTTCGCCCGCGAGGTCGCCAACGACGAGAAGGCGCACGTCAAGTTCCTCCGCGGCCAGCTCGGCGCTGCCGCCGTCGCCCGCCCCTCGATCAACCTCGAGGCCAGCTTCAACGCGGCGGCAGCCGCGGCCGGCCTCATCCCCGCGGGCGGCACGTTCGACCCGTTCCTCAACGAGCAGAACTTCCTGCTCGGCGCCTTCGTCTTCGAGGACGTCGGAGTCACCGCCTACAAGGGCGCTGCCCCCCTCATCCAGTCGAAGCTCTACCTGGAGGCGGCCGCCGGCATCCTCGCGGTGGAGGCGTACCACGCCGGTGCCATCCGCTCGGCGATCTACAGCGCCGGTCTCGACGTGCAGGCGGGCAAGCTGTCCGACGCGCGCGACAGCCTCGACGGCCCCACCGACGACGACCAGGGCGTCAAGGTCGACGGGCAGGCCAACATCCAGCCCACCGACGCCAACGGCATCGCCTTCAGCCGCAACCCCGGCCAGGTCCTCAACGTCGTCTACCTGAACAGCAAGGCCGCGACCTCCGGTGGATTCTTCCCCGCCGGCGTCAACGGCGTCGTCAACACCAGCCAGGCCAACTAGTCACTGACACTCTCTAGTCCCTGAACGACGAAGGGCCCTTCCTCGAGGCGGCGAGGAGGGGCCCTTCGTCGTATCCGGCCGGAGCGGGCGACCCGACCCCGTGCCCGCGTCCTCTACTCTGAGCGGGTGAAGATCGGGATCCTGACCTCCGGGGGCGACTGCCCCGGGCTGAACGCCGTCATCCGCGGTGCCGTGTACAAGGGCATCAAGGTGTACGACCAAGAATTCGTTGGCTTCCGCAACGGGTGGCGCGGAGTGGTCGACGGCGACCTCCTCCCCCTCGGGCGGCCCGAGATCCAGGGCATCGCCAAGCAGGGCGGCACGATCCTCGGCACGAGCCGGACGAACCCCTTCGAGGGCGACAACGGCGGCCCCGAGAAGATCGCCGAGATGATGGACCGCAACGGCATCGACTCGATCATCGCGATCGGCGGCGAGGGCACCCTGGCCGCGGCGAAGCGCCTCACCGACGCGGGCCTCAAGATCGTCGGCGTCCCGAAGACCATCGACAACGACCTCGGCGCCACCGACTACACCTTCGGCTTCGACACCGCCGTCGGCATCGCCACCGACGCGATGGACCGCCTGCGCACCACCGGCGACTCGCACGGCCGCTGCATGGTCGCCGAGGTCATGGGCCGCCACGTCGGCTGGATCGCCCTGCACTCGGGCATGGCCGCCGGCGCGCACGTCATCCTCATCCCGGAGAAGAAGACCTCGATCGAGCAGATCGTGGAGTGGGTGCAGAGCGCCCAGGACCGCGGTCGCGCCCCGCTCGTCGTCGTCGCCGAGGGCTTCTCGCTCGACTCGATGGACGATGCGCACTCCGAGCGCGGCCTCGACGCCTTCGGCCGTCCGCGCCTGGGCGGCATCGGCGAGATGCTCGCTCCGATGATCGAGGACCGCACCGGCATCGAGACCCGCGCCACCACGCTCGGCCACATCCAGCGCGGCGGCACCCCCAGCGCCTTCGACCGCGTCCTCGCCACCCGCCTCGGCATGGCCGCGGCCGACTCCGTCGTCGCCGAGCACTGGGGCCGCATGGTCGCCCTGCGCGGCACCGACATCTACCACGTCGACTTCGCCGAGGCCCTCGGCACCCTGAAGACGGTGCCCGACTCCCGCTACGAGGAGGCGCGCACCCTCTTCGGATAGCGCGGATCTCGAGACGCCCGCTGCGCGGATGCTCGGTCAGCACGCTGCATGCTGGTCGAGTAGCCGCGCAGCGGCGTATCGAGACCCGCCGTCGTCAGCCCTTCGCGCCGTCCGGGGTCGCCGTCGCGACCAGCACCGCTCGCGCGAGCGTGTGGAAGTGCGCGTTGAAGCCGAGGATCGCCGGCGTCGACTCCGGGTCGAGCTCGAGCTCCTCGACGTCGAGGGCGTGCACGACGAAGAAGTAGCGGTGCTCGCGGTCCGGCGGCGCCGCTCCGATGAACTGGCGCAGCCGCATCTCGTTCGGCAGGGTCTGCGCGCCCGCGGGCAGCAGCTCGAAGCCGGCCGCCCCTGCGCCGGTCGGCAGCTCGGTGGTGTCGGCCGGCAGGTTGTAGACCGCCCAGTGCCAGAAGCCCGAGCCGGTCGGCGCGTCCGGGTCGAACACGGTCACCGCGAAGCTCTTGGTCTCGGCGGGCGCTCCCGACCAGCGCAGCTGCGGCGAGACGTCCTCGCCGCCCGAGCCCTCGCCGTAGTGGCGCGGGGCGAGCGCTGCGCCGTCGCTGATGTCGTCGCTCTCGAGGGTGAAGGTCGGCACCTCGCCGAGGCGGGCGTAGGGGTCGTAGTTCCAGTCGGACATCCGGTTCTCCGTTCGGGCGCGGCAGTCGCGCGCCTGGGTCCAGCCTAGGAACCGACGGCCGCAGGTCGAGGGCTTGCGCCGCTCACGCTGCGCCGCTCAGGAACCGAGGTAGCGCCCGGGCCGGTGGTTGAAGGCGAGCACCAGATTCAGCACCACGACGCCCGCGGCCGAGATCAGCACGTTCAGCGGCGGCACCACCAGCAGCGCCGCGACGACCACGCAGGCGTCGAGCGCCATCATCACGTAGCCGGCCCGCCAGCCCAGCCGCTCCTGCGCGAGGAGGGCCAGGATGCTGAAGCCGCCCAGGCTCGAGCCGTGCCGGAACAGGATGAGCAGTCCGATCCCCGCGAGCACGTCGCCGGTGAGCACCCCGTAGACCGGGTCGATGCGGATCGTCCCGAAGGCGAGCGGGTGCAGCCCGGCGAGCACCGACACCAGCAGGATCGAGGACATCGTGCGCAGAGTGAACCGCCAGCCCTTCTTCCACAGCGAGAGCGCCAGGAACGGCAGGTTCACCACGACGAGGATCACGCCGAACGGGATCGGCGCCGCGTAGCCCAGCAGCAGCGCGAGCCCCGCGGTCCCGCCGGTCACCGCCTCGCTCGCACGGAGCAGGAACAGGCCGAGCGAGACGACGAACGCACCGGTCACGAGGCCGAAGACGTCCTCGAAGCGGCTGTGCGGCACGGGGAGAGGAGCGTCGGTCACCGGGAGATGCTGTCATACCCGCGTTGCCGGAGCGTTTCGGCCGACCCGGCCCGGCCCTCGTAGGATGACCCGGTGCTGCCGAAGATCCTGCTGTTCTACCGCTTCGTGCCGCTCGCCGACCCCGAATCCGTCCGGCTGTGGCAGCGCGAGCTCGCCGAGCACCTCGGCCTGCGCGGCCGGGTCCTGCTCTCGAAGGACGGCGTCAACGGCACCCTCGGCGGGGAGATGGGCGCGCTCAAGCGCTGGGTCCGCCGCACCCGCGAGCACTCCGCCTTCCGCGGTCTCGAGGTGAAGTGGAGCGACGGCACGGGCCTGGACGACGAGGGCCGCAGCGTCGACTTCCCCGGGCTGTCGGTGAAGGTGCGCGAGGAGATCGTGTCGTTCGGAGCGCCCGAGGAGCTGCGCGTGGACGGGTCCGGCGTCGTCGGCACCGGCGTCCGGCTCGCGCCCGACGAGGTCGACGCCCTGGTCGCCGAGCGGGAGGACGTGGTCTTCTTCGACGGCCGCAACGCCTTCGAGGCCGAGATCGGCCGCTTCGACGGCGCGGTCGTGCCGGGCGTCGCGAGCACCCGGGAGTTCGTCGAGCAGCTCGACTCCGGCGCCTACGACCACCTCAAGGGCCGGCCGGTCGTCACCTACTGCACCGGCGGGATCCGCTGCGAGGTGCTCTCGAGCCTGATGCTCGCCCGCGGCTTCGGCGAGGTGTACCAGCTCGACGGCGGCATCGTCCGCTACCAGGAGGCCCGCCGCGACACGGGGCTCTGGCGCGGTGCGCTCTACGTCTTCGACGGGCGCGGCTCGCTGACCTTCTCCCCGGACGCCGAGGTGCTCGGCCGCTGCGCCGTCTGCGCGGAGCCGACCAGCCGGATGCGCAACTGCACCGATCCCGCCTGCCGCGCTCAGCTCGTCGTCTGCGAGGGCTGCGGGAGCGCGGCCTGCGCGGCGCACGGCGGGGGCGTCGTGGAGCGGGCTACGGTGCTCGGATGAGCATCGAAGCGCGCGGCCGCACCCTCGTCGACCTCCACACCGCCCCCGAGCTGCTGAGGGTGGTGAACGTCTGGGACGTGGTCTCGGCGACCACGATCGCCGCCCTCCCCGAGACCCGGGCGCTCGCGACGGCGAGCCACTCGATCGCCGCGACCTTCGGGTACGAGGACGGCGAGCGGATCCCGCTCGACCTGCACCTGAGCATGATCGAGCGGATCGTCGCCGCGGTCGACGTCCCCGTCTCGGCGGACCTCGAGGCCGGCTACGGCGACGCCGGCGAGACCGTCCGCCGCGCCATCGAGGTCGGCGTCGTCGGCGCGAACCTCGAGGACCAGGCGAAGCCGCTCGCCGAGGCGCTGCGCTCGGTCGAGAAGGCGGTCGCCGCCGCCGAGGAGGAGGCCGTGCCCTTCGCCCTCAACGCCCGCACCGACGTCTTCCTCCGCGCCGGCGACCGCGACCGCGGCGAGGTGCTCGCCGACGCGATCGAGCGCGGACGCGCCTATCTCGACGCGGGGGCGACCTGCTTCTTCGTCCCCGGCCTGCTCCAGGACGCGGAGCTCGAGGCCCTCGTGGCCGAGCTCGGCCGCCAGCGGGTCAGCGTGATCGGCGTCCCCGGCTCGCAGTCGCCCGCCCGTTTCGAGGAGCTCGGCCTGGCCCGCGTCTCCTACGGACCGTGGACGCAGCGCGTCGCGCTGACCGCGCTGCAGGACGCGGCGACCGCCCTCTACGCCGGCGGTGCGCTGCCCGAGGGCACCCGGCCGCTGAACTGACCCCGCCGCCCGGGCGCGTTCCGCGCGCTCGGGCGTAGCGTGGGCTCATGTTCCGAGCCGTCGTCGTCGAGCAGCACTCCTCCTCCGACACCGAGACCCCGAATCGCGCACGACTGACCGAGCGGGACGATCCCGACCGCTCGCACGGCGACGTGACCCTCGCCGTCGAGTACTCGAGCGTGAACTACAAGGACGCCCTCGCTCTCGCCGGCCGGCCGGGTGTGGTCCGCCGCACCCCGCTGATCGCGGGCATCGACGTCGTCGGCACGGTCGAGTACGCGGACGGCGCCGCGGCCGAGCGCTTCGACTCCGGCGACCGCGTGGTGCTCAACGGCGCCGGCCTCGGCGAGCGCTTCGACGGCGGCTTCACCGAGCGGGCCCGCGTCGACTCCGCGTCGCTGCTGCGCATCCCCGGCGCGATCTCCTCCGCCCGCGCCGGCGCGATCGGCACCGCCGGCTTCACCGCGATGCTCGCCGTCCTCGCCCTCGAGCGGCACGGCGTCCGCCCCGGCGACGGACCGGTGCTGGTCACCGGCGCCTCGGGCGGCGTGGGCTCCCTCGCCGTCGCGCTGCTCGCGAAGCTCGGCCACGAGGTGGTCGCCTCGACCGGGCGCGCGGGCGAGCACGGCGAGCTGCTCCAGCGCCTGGGCGCGACGGAGGTCCTCGACCGGGCCGAGCTGTCCGAGAAGGGCAAGCCGCTGCAGTCGGAGCGCTGGGCCGGCGCGATCGACTCCGCCGGCTCGCACACCCTCGCCAACGCGCTCGCGCAGACCCGCTGGGGCGGCACCGTCGCCGCCTGCGGTCTCGCGCAGGGCGGCGACCTGCCCGCGACGGTGATGCCGTTCATCCTGCGCGGAGTGACGCTGGCGGGCATCAACTCGGTGGAGGCGCCGCGGAAGCTGCGCGAGGAGGCCTGGCGCCGGCTGGCCCACGACCTCGACCTGGAGCTGCTCGACGGCCTGACCACGGCGGTGCCGCTCGCGGGCGCGATCGACGCCGCGGCCGACCTGCTGGAAGGGCGCGCGCACGGGCGCACGCTGGTCGACGTCCGGGGCTGACGCTCCGCAGCTCGGGTCGCGCGGCGGTCCGAGCTACTCGGCGGCCTCGGTGGCGCCGCTGGGCTCGGCGGAAGCGTGACCGACGGAGGAGTCGGGGCGCGGCTTCGCGGCGGGCTTCTTCGGGGTGGGCTTCTTCGCTGCGGGCTTCTCGGGCGCAGGCAACTCGGCGGCGGGCTTCTCAGGCGCCGGCGCCTCGGTGCCGGGCTTCTCGGCGACCGGCTTTTCGGGCGCCGGCTTCTCGGGCGCCGGCTTCTCGGGCGCCGGCTTCTCGGGCGCCGGCTTCTTCGCGGGCGCCTTCTTCGCCGCGGGCTTCTTCGCGACGGTCTCCTTCTCGGCCGGCGTCTCCTCCGCAGGCGTCTGCTCGTCCCTGCGCTCCGCCTCCGCCTGCGCCGCGGCCAGGCGCTCGGCGGCCTGCTCGGCGACGGCCGGCACGACGACGAGGTCGTCGGTGTCGATCACGGGGATCGCCGAGGTCGCGGTCCCCAGCTGCAGCGCCGCGATCAGCTCGGGGGCGTGCTTCGTGCTGACGATCAGTCGCGAGTACTCCTCGTCGACCAGGTCGATCACCACCGCCGCGGCCGTGCGCTTGATCAGCAGGAAGTCCTTGCCGCCGTGGAACTTCCAGGTGCCGGCCGCGAGGGTCAGCGGCACCGCGGTCCCCGGCGCCCGGATGCCTCGCACCCAGATCCACGGATCCTCGGTGACGGTCGCCGAGCGGATGCTCGAGCGCTCGACGACGACGTCGCCGCGGTGCAGGGCGAGCAGCCGTTCGGCGCGGGTCAGGCGGAGTTCGAGGCGGTCGGGGAGCACGGTCACGACGGGCATGCCCCTAGTCTGCCCCGCCCATCGCACTCGGCGCCCGGGGGTCGCGGTGGCAGCATGGAGGGATGGCCACGGATCCGGACGAGCGGCGTCTCCTCGACGCGCGCCTCGCCGAGCGGCAGGCCGAGGCCCGCCGCGAGGCGGAGCGCCTGGACGAGTCCCTCCGCGAGCTCCTCCTCGACCGCGCCGACGGCACCGCCGACGACGAGCACGACCCGGAGGGCACCCCGCTCTCCGCCGAGTGGTCGCGGATGGCCGGGGTGCGCGACGCTCTCGCCCGCACTGAGCGCGATCTCGCCGCCGCCCGCGCGCGCCTCGCCGCCGGCGACTACGGCGACTGCGCCCGCTGCGGCCGCCCGATCGGCGCCGCCCGCCTCGAGGCCCGCCCCACCGCCGACCTCTGCATCGCCTGCGCCCGCGCCGCCGAGTCCCGCCACCGCTGACGGCGCTGTCCACGCCCGCACCTGAAGGCCCCCACAGGCCAAGGCATGCAGAAACCCGGGTGCTCCTGCGAGAGTTCACATGCGGTCGTACCCCCGATGGGTGGTCCCGCTCCCCCTCCCCCTTTCTCCCGCCTCTCGAAAGGCCTCCCTCCGCATGACCGAGACGTCGTCCGACCGCGTGACCGGCGCCCCGCCGGCCCCCGACCGCCGCGCCTGGCGCTCCCTCGTGGTCCTCCTGGCGGGCATGTTCATCGCCCTGCTCGACACCACCATCGTGAACGTCGCGCTGCCGACGATCCGCACCACCCTCGACGCCTCCGAGTCGACGCTCTCCTGGATCATCTCGGGCTACGCGCTCGCCTTCGGCCTCGCGCTGATCCCGGCCGGCCGCCTCGGCGACCGCTTCGGGCACAAGTGGGTCTTCGTCAGCGGCGTGGCGCTGTTCACCGTCGCGAGCTTCGCCTGCGGCCTGGCCGCCGACGACGTCCAGCTCGTCATCGCGCGCGTCGTGCAGGGCCTCGCGGGCGGGATCTTCGTCCCGGCGGTCAACGCCTACATCCAGATCCTCTTCCGCGGCCCCGCCCGCGGCAAGGCGTTCGCGGTGATGGGCGCCGTCCTCGGCGTCTCGTCGGCGCTCGGCCCGATCATCGGCGGTCTGATCATCCAGGCCTTCGGCGACGAGAACGGCTGGCGCCTGGTCTTCTGGGTGAACCTGCCGATCGGCGTCGCGACGCTCATCGCCGCCGCGATGCTGCTGCCGACCCGCCGCGAGCTCCAGGACGGCGACCGCGCCCCGAGTGGGGGCGTCGACTGGCTCGGCCTGATCCTCGTCTCGGGCGGACTCGTCGCCCTGCTCGTGCCGCTGATCCAGGGCGAGGACGAGGGCTGGCCGCTCTGGACCTTCCTCTCGATCGCCGGCGGCGTGATCCTCCTCGCCGCGTTCGGCGCCTGGGAGGTCGCGTACACCCGCCGCGGCCGCGCGCCCCTCGTTCCGCCGACCCTGTTCCGCCACCCCGCCTTCACCGGCGGCGTGATCCTGGCGCTGGTCTACTTCGCGGCCTTCACGAGCATCTTCTTCACCATCTCGCTGCTCTGGCAGTCCGGCCTCGGCCACACGGCGCTGGAGTCGGGCCTCGTCTCGATCCCCTTCGCGATCGGCAGCATCGTCAGCTCCTCGCAGAGCAACCGCCTCACCGCGAAGCTCGGCCGCAACGTCCTGGTGCTCGGCAGCGGACTGCTCGCCGTCGGCCTGATCTGGGTGTGGCTGGTGCTGCTGACCGCGACGCCCGACTCGATCACCAACTGGCAGCTGCTCGCGCCGCTGTTCATCGCGGGCATCGGCAACGGCTTCTTCATCGCGCCGAACGTGCAGTTCATCGTCTCGACAGTCGACCCGCAGGACGCGGGCGCGGCCAGTGGCGTGATCTCGGCGATCCAGCGGATCGGCTCGGCGGTCGGCATCGCCGCGATCGGCAGCATCCTCTTCGGCGGCCTGGTCATCACCGGCCCGGACACCGTCGCCTCGGGCTTCCTCGACGCCGCGGCCCCGGCGATGCTGGTCAGCGCGCTGATGGCGATCGCCGCCTTCGCGCTCGTCTTCGTGCTGCCGAAGTCGGTGTCGCGCCGGGGCTGATCCCCGGCGCGACCGCCTACTCCTGCGGGCGCGCCGCCGCCGCGGCCTTCGCGGCGGCCGGCAGCGCGTCGACGATCCGGCCGATCGCCGCGTCGTCGTGCGCGGCCGAGACGAACCACGCCTCGAACACCGACGGCGGCAGCGAGACGCCCGCGTCGAGCATCGCGTGGAAGAAGGCCGGGTAGCGGAACGACTCCTGCGCCTGGACCTGGGCGTAGTCGCGCACCGGTCCACCGATGTCGGTGAACATGAAGCTGAAGAGGCTGCCCGCGCTCTGCACCGTGTGCACGACGCCCTCCGCCGAGAGCGCGGCCGAGACCTCGCGCTGCAGCGTCAGGGCGGTGCGGTCGAGCGAGGCGTAGACGGCGTCGTCGGCGAGCTGCAGGGTGCGGATGCCGGCGGCCACGGCGACCGGATTCCCCGAGAGCGTGCCCGCCTGGTACACCGGCCCGAGCGGGGCCAGGTGGTCCATCACGTCCGCGCGGCCGCCGAGCGCCGCGACTGGCATGCCGCCGCCGATGACCTTGCCGAAGGTGTAGAGGTCGGCGACGTAGGGCGCCTCGGCGCCATCGGCACCGGCGCCCGCGTTCTCCAGTCCCCACCAGCCGCCGGCGCTCACGCGGAAGCCGGTGAGCACCTCGTCCATGATCAGCAGCGAGCCGTTGGCGTGCACGAGCTCGGCCAGTGCCGCGTTGAAGCCCGGCATGGGCGGGACGACGCCCATGTTCGCGGCGGCCGCCTCGGTGATCACGGCGGCGATCTCGGAGCCGCGCTCGGCGAGGACCGCGCGCACCGCATCGAGGTCGTTGTAGGGCAGCACGATCGTCTGCGCCGCGGTGGCCGCGGTGACGCCGGCGGAGGCGGGCAGGGCGAGCGTCGCGAGGCCGGAGCCGGCGTCGGCGAGCAGGCCGTCGGAGTGGCCGTGGTAGTGACCCGAGAACTTGATTAGCAGATCGCGGCCGGTGACCCCGCGGGCCAGGCGGATCGCGGTCATCGTCGCCTCGGTGCCGGTGGAGACCAGGCGGAGCTTCTCGATCGGCGAGACCCCGCCGGCCGTGATCCGCGCCTCCACCAGCTCGGCGAGCTCGGTCTCGGCCGGGGTCGACGCGCCGAAGGAGAGCCCGCGGGCCGCCGCCTCCTGCACGGCGGCGACGACCTCGGGGTGCGCGTGGCCGAGGACGGCCGGACCCCAGGAGCAGACCAGGTCGACGTACTCGCGGCCGTCGGCGTCGGTGATGTACGGGCCGGTCGCCGACACCATGAACCTCGGGGTCCCGCCGACCGAGCGGAAGGCGCGGACCGGCGAGTTCACCCCGCCGGGGATCGCGTGCCGGGCACGCTCGTACAGGGTGTCGTTCGCGGTGGGAGTCACCCGACCACGATACGGCGCGCGCCTCAGCGGACGCCGGACGCCGGACCGCCCTGCCTACTTCAGCAGATCGTTCGCCAGCTCGACGGCCCAGTAGGTGAGCACGGCGTCGGCGCCGGCGCGGACGATGCCGGTGACCGACTCCACGATCGCGGCCTCGCGGTCGATCCAGCCGTTCGCAGCGGCGGCCTCGATCATCGCGTACTCGCCGGACACCTGGTACGCCCAGACCGGCACGTCGGAGATCGCGGCGACGTCCGAGAGCACGTCGAGGTAGGACATCGCCGGCTTCACCATCACGACGTCCGCGCCCTCGGCGAGGTCGAGCGTCGCCTCGCGCAGCCCCTCGCGGCGGTTCGCCGGGTCCTGCTGGTAGGTGCGGCGGTCGCCCTCGAGCGTCGACTGCACGGCCTCGCGGAAGGGGCCGTAGAAGCTGGAGGCGTACTTCGCGGAGTAGGCGAGGATCGCGGTGTCGAGGTGGCCGGCGCCGTCGAGGGCCGCGCGGATCGCGCCGACCTGGCCGTCCATCATCCCGGAGAGCCCGAGCAGGTGTGATCCGGCCTCGGCCTGCGCGAGCGCCATCTGCTCGTAGCGGAGCAGCGTCGCGTCGTTGTCGACCCGGCCGTGCGCGTCGAGCACGCCGCAGTGCCCGTGGTCGGTGAACTCGTCGAGGCAGAGATCGGTCTGCACGACGAGCGCGTCGCCGACCTCCTCGACGACGACCCGCGTGGCGGCGTTGAGCACGCCGTCGGGGTCGGTCGCTCCGGAGCCCACCGCGTCGCGGGTGGTCGGCACGCCGAACAGCATGACGCCGCCGAGCCCCGCCTCGGCCGCCTCGGTCACCGCACGGCGGACGCTGTCCAGCGAGTGGTGCGACACCCCCGGCATCGAGCCGATCGGCTGAGGTTCCGTGATGCCCTCGGCGACGAAGAGCGGGAGGACGAGCTGGGCGGGGTGGACGCGCGTCTCCCGCACGAGCCGGCGCAGGGCCGGGGTCGTGCGGAGGCGCCGCGGGCGGATCGCGGTCATGCCTCCAGCCTAAGCCGGGCTCGCGTCGCGCCCCCTGACCGTCGACATCCACTCCTCCACAGGATCGTCTCGTCGTCCTTCCTGCACAGATCACCGACGAGCGCCCGCACCCGAGGCGGTGTTCCGCCACCGTCGACACCATGGACGGAGTCGGCTCTCTCCTCGCCTCGGGCGGCGGGTTCGCTCCCGCGAGCGCCTTTCGCGCCGCCGGCGTGGACCGGTCCGCGGTCGAGCGCGCCCTGTCGACGGGCGAGATCGTCCGCGTGCGGCGCGGCTGGTACGCGATGGCAGGAGCGCCCGAGGCCGAACTGGCCGCCGTGCGTGCGGGCGGAGTCCTCACGTGCGTCTCTCTGCTGCACGCTCTCGGGCTCTGGACCACCGAGCGGCCAGGCCTGCACATCGCGCTCGGCGACTCCTTCGTCCATACCCTGCGTCCGGGGGCGGTCGGCCACTGGCGGCGATGGCCGGGTCAGGGCCGGCGCTCGTTCTCGCAGGACGGGATCGGTGCGGCGGTCCTGAATCTCATCACCTGCATCGGTGAGGACGACGCCGTCGTGACGATCGACTCGGCTCTCAACCTGAGCCTGCTCGCTGAGGACGACCTGCCGACGCTCCGCGCGCTCGCTCCGGCGGGGAAGCGGGAGGTCTTCGCCCGCGTCGACGGCCGCAGTCAGTCCGGCCTCGAGACGAAGACCCGCTTGAGCATGCGCAGCCGCAACGTGCCGGTCCGCCCGCAGGTCCTCGTCCCGCGTGTCGGCCGTGTGGACGAGGTGATCGGTGAGCGGATGGTCCTCGAGACTGACGGCTACCGCTACCACTCCAGCATCGAGCAGTTCCACGAGGACCGGCGACGCGACCTCGAGCTCGCCCGCCAGGAGTACCTCTGCATCCGGCTCGACAACCACCAGATCATGGACGACTGGCCCCGCACCGAAGCGGCCCTCTTCGAGATGATCCGCCGGAACGAGCACATGTGGACTGCAGCGCAGCGCAGGCGCCGGGCACTCGAACACCGGTGAGCGTCCACCTCGACCAGCGACGGCCGCACAACATCAGCTGAGAAGGGGGTCCCTCCTCTGTCAGCGGAGGCCCACCCGTCTCAGCTGATGTTGTGCGCGAAGAGCGCCGGTCAGCGGGGCGCGCGCTCCGCGGCGACGCCGGCGACGGCCTCGATCAGGGACGAGGCCGAGCGCTCGTCGGCGACGACGTCGACGCGCAGGCCGAAGGCGCGCGCGTCCTTCGCGGTCTGCGGGCCGATCGCGGCGACCAGCGTCGACTCGGGCACCGGGCCGAGCTGCTTCTGCACCTGCTCGGCCACGCTCCCCGAGGTGATCAGGATGGCGTGGACGGCGCCGCTCGCGACATCGGCGACGACGCGGTCCTCGACCTGCACGCCGACGGTGCGGTAGGCGACCACCGAGCGGACGTCGTGGCCGATGCGCTTCAGGCCCTCGGTCAGCAGCGGCTTCGCGATCTCGGAGCGCAGCGTGAGCACCCGGAGCGGGTGCTGCCCGCCGGTCGCCTGCTCCCACTCGGCGAGCAGGCCCTTGGCGGAGTTGTCCTCGGAGGGCACGAGGTCGACGGAGTAGCCGGCGGCCACGAGCGCCGCGGCCGTGGTCTCGCCGACGGCGGCGACCTTCGTCCCCGCGGGCACGGTGGTGCGCAGCAGGGACAGCACGTCGACCGTGGTCGCGCTCGTCACCGTCATCCAGTCGAAGGCGCCGGCCTCGAGGTCGGCCAGGGCCTGCTCGAGCGCCGGGAAGTCGTCGGTCGGCGCGAAGTTGATCATGGGCGCGACGACGGGCGACGCTCCCTTCGCACGGAGGGCACCGGCGACGCCGTCGCCCCACGGACCTCCGCGGGGGACGAGGACACGCCAGCCCTGCAACGGCTTCTCCCACTGGGAGTAGGCGGCGGGCACGATCACGAAGAGGCTCCCAGAGGTGCGAGTTGGGCGGCACCCGCACCGAGAAGCGCGTCAGCGAGCAGAGAGCCGCAACGGAACGCGGCTTCGACGACGGGCAGTTCGCGACCACCATACTGCGAAACCGCCAGGTGTCGAGGTCCGTCGACCGAACCGTTATCGATCGGCTCCGCCACCTCCCGAGAGAGGGACGCCGAGCCGTCCACCGCGAAGACCACGCCGCGCGTCACCACACGGCCGGCCTCGACCGTCGCGCTCGCGCCGATCGGCGCCGCGCAGCCCGCCTCGAGCACGGCGAGCAGCGCCCGCTCGGCGGTGATCGCCGCCCGGGTGGGGGCGTGCTCGACGGCCGCGAGCGCCGCGCGCAGATCGTCGGACGGCTCCTCGTCCCGGACCTCGATCGCCAGCGCACCCTGACCGGGCGCGTGCGGCGAGACGCCGAAGTCGAGCACCTCGGTGACGGCGTCGGTGCGCCCGAGGCGCCGCAGCCCCGACAGGGCGAGCACGATCGCGTCCAGCGGCGACGAGCTCCCGTCGGCCACCCGGCCGAGCCGGGTGTCGATGTTCCCGCGGATGTCCACGATCTCGAGGTCGGGGCGCGCCGCGAGCAGTGCCGCGCGACGCCGCGGAGACCCGGTGCCGACCCGCGCACCGCGGGGCAGCGTCGCGAGGGTCGCGCCGTCGCGGGCGCAGAGCGCGTCGCGCGGATCCTCGCGCTCGGGCACCGCGCCGAGGACGAGGCCCTCGACCGGTGCCGTCGGCAGATCCTTGAGCGAGTGCACGATCGCGTCGCAGCGCCCGGCCAGCAGCGCGTCGCGCAGCGCGCTCACGAAGACCCCGGTGCCGCCGAGGGAGGCGAGCGAGCCGCGCATCCGGTCGCCGTCGGACTCGATGCGCACCAGCTCGACGGGCACGCCGGCGGCCTGCGCCATCCGATCGGCGGTCATCCGGGTCTGCGCCACCGCGAGCGCGCTCGCGCGGGTGCCGACTCGGATGCTCACGGGGCGATGCTCCCCGTCACAGGGCGACCCCGCCCGTCACGGCGCGATCCCCGCCAGCGCCGGCTTGAAGCCCGCGCGCACGTTCTCGCAGCAGCCGGGACGGCAGACGTCGTACCAGGGGCCGAGCGCCGTCATCGACGGACGGTCCTCCACCGGCGTGCCGTTGACCCGCTCCATCACCAGGTCGACGAGACCGGAGACGTAGACCGGGTCGGTGCCCGGCGTCGCCACGCGGACGGCGACGAGGCCGTGCTCCTCCGAAGTCTCGAGCGCCTCGTTGTCGAGGTCCCACATGACCTCCATGTGGTCCGAGACGAAGCCGAGCGGCACGATCACCAGCGCCTTGCGGCCCTTGGCGGGCAGCTCGGCGATCGCGTCGTTGATGTCGGGCTCGAGCCACGGCTGGGTGGGCGGGCCGGAGCGCGACTGGTAGACGAGCTGCCACGGCACGTCCTCCGCGCCGGCGGCCGCCATCACGACCTCCGCGACCGCGAGGTGCTGCGCCTCGTAGGCGCCGCCGTCGCCGAAGTGGTGCACGTCGACGACGGTGCCGTCCTCGTGCCGCTCGTGCGGGCCGCTGCGCGCGGCGTCGGTGGAGGGGATCGAGTGCGTCGCGAAGAGCACCTCGACCTCGGTCGCCACGTCCAGCCCGGGCAGGCGCGAGCGCAGCTCGTCGAGCCCGTCGTGGACGGCCTTCACGAACGGCATGACGAAGCCGGGGTGGTCGAAGAACTGGCGGACCTTGTCGATCCGCAGCTCGCCCTCGAGGCCGGTCGCGTCGAGGGCGGCCGCGAAGTCCTCGCGGTACTGCCGGCAGGAGGAGAAGGAGGAGTAGGCGCTGGTGGCGATGGCGATCAGGTTCGAGAAGCCGCGCTCCTTCGCCTCCGTCACCGCCTCGCTCATGTACGGCGCCCAGTTGCGGTTGCCCCAGAGCACCGGGAGGTCGATGCCGCGGTTCGCGAGCTCGGCCTCGAGGGCGGACTTCAGCGCGCGGTTCTGCGCGTTGATCGGGCTGACGCCGCCGAAGTGGCGGTAGTGGTGGGCGACCTCCTCGAGGCGCTCCTCCGGGATGCCGCGGCCGCGGGTGACGTTGCGCAGGAACGGGATGACGTCGTCCTGGCCCTCGGGGCCGCCGAAGCCGGCGAGCAGGATCGCGTCGTAGGCAACCGGCTCGGTGACGTGCTCGGGGCCGGACGCCGCCGCCGGCGTGGCACCGCGGACGAGGACGCCCTCGGCGACCTCGGGGACGGGTTCGGCGAAGTCGCGCGCCTCGGGGGCGGGGACCGTGCTGCTCATCGGAGGACCTCGGCGATCTGGTCGGCCTCGATGCGCCGACCGGTGTAGAAGGGGACTTCCTCGCGCACGTGGCGGCGGGCCTCGGTGGCTCGCAGATCGCGCATGAGGTCGACCAGGTTGACCAGCTCCTCGTCCTCGAGCGCGAGGATCCACTCGTAGTCGCCGAGCGAGAACGAGGCCACCGTGTTGGTCAGCACGGAGCGGAAGCGCGAGCCCTGACGGCCGTGCTGGGCGAGCATCGTGCGGCGCTCCTCCTCGGGGAGGATGTACCACTCGTAGGAGCGGACGAACGGGTAGACCGTCAGCCAGCGGGCGGGCGCCTTCCCGCGCATGTAGGCGGGGAGGTGATTCGCGCTGAACTCGGCGTCGCGGTGCACGCCCATCGCGTTCCAGGTGGGCAGCAGCGCGCAGAGCATCTCGGTGCGGCGCAGCTCACGGTAGGCGTGCTGCAGCTCCTCGGGCGCGGCTCCGGTGAGCCAGAGCATGATGTCGGCGTCGGCGCGCAGGGCCGAGACGTCGTAGGTGCCGCGCACCGTGACGCCCTCGCCCGCGAGCCGCGCGACGGTGTCCTCGTAGCCGGCGGCCGCCTGGGCGGCCTCGTCGGCGGAGAGGGTGAACGGACGTGAGGGATCCCTGCGGAGAACCGCCCAGAGCGTGTATCCCAGGGCCTGATCGGAGCGATCCTGATCGGCGGGGGGCTGCGGCGCCGGAGCGGCGCTCGTGTCGGGGGCGGACTGAACGGGACCCGCCGTGTCGGCGGTCTGATCGGTCATTGATCCATCATCCCTCCGCTCGTGCGGATGCACAAAAGCGGGAGGGGCTCTGGCGCCGAGGGGTCCGGAGCGCTAGCGATCCGGACCCCTCCGCGCCAGGAGGTGACGCGGGTGCAGTCAGTCCTCGACGACGGCGCGGACGATGCCCCAGACGACGAGGCCGACCGCGGCGGCCGCGCCGGCGGCACCGGCGATCAGGGCCTCGGGGTGGTGCTTGCGCACGACGGAGACCTTGCGCTCGAGCGTCCGCTGGACGTTCCGCACCTTGCGCGGGACGTTCACCTTGTACTCGATCGCGTCGAGCGTCGCGGCGAGCTCGGTGCGCGCGCGCTCGATGTCGGCCTTCAGCTGGCTCGGCTGGAGCTCCGCCGGGTCGACGAAGCGGGGCGTGGTGCTGGATACAGCGCGATCAGTTGTCATAGCTGCCGACTCCCTTGAACGCCTGGACGTCCTTCTTGATGCTCTCGATCGAGTCCTGCGGAACGGGCGGGACGGCCTTCTTGATCGACTTGACGCCGACCAGGATCAGCACGACCGCCACGAGCAGGAAGAACACGGTCACGATCAGCGCCGACAGCCAGGCGGGGAGCCAGGAGGCGATGCCGATGATCGCGAAAGTGACGAGGGTCGCCCACGCGGTGAGGAGGAAGAAGGCCGCGACCGCGAACAGCGCGACCGCGAGTCCGGCGCTCTTCGCCTTCCCGGACAGCTCGTTCTTGAGGGACGCGATCTCGGCCTTGACGAGCTCGATCACGAGACCGGGGAGGTCGCTGACCAGCTCGCCCAGCGATCGGGCGTTCTTCGGATTGCGTTCGTTCACCACGGGGGCTCCTCGGAGGGTGGTCGTGCCGGGCCTCGGCCGAACGGACGGCCCGGAGGGATGAGGACTACGCCTTGCTGGTGGAGGACGACGACGTCGATCCTCCGGAGCCGGCCGCGGCGGCGGCCTCGTCGACCTTCGACGCGGCCGAGCGGGCCGCGGCGGTCGCCTCGGCCGAGGAGGCGCCCTGGGCCTTCTTGCCGCCGGAGACCGCCTTCACCACGACGGTGCGGACGAGCTCGTAGGCCTTGTCCGAGACGGTGCTGAGCTGCGTCTTCGCCGCTCCGCCGACGGCACCCGCGACGTCCTGCACGGGCTGCGTCTGCCAGAACTTGTTCGCCGCCGAGGCGATCTGCTCGTACCGCTTGCGACCGGCACGCGCTCCCAGCACGTAGCCGGCTGCGGCTCCTGCCACGAAAAGAATCTTGCCCTTCACGCCTACTCCTCGTCCTGGGCCGCTCTCGCGGCTCGTTCACGCGGTCGATGACCACTCGTGTCGGGGCACGCCGCAGTCATGCGGGAGCCTCCGACCCAGAGTAGCCGTCGCCGTCATATTCTTCGCGCGGTATGGCGACGCCTTGACGCACCAGTCGGCGGCGGATAAGAGCGGCGGTCTCGGCGGCGTGCGGGAGCACCGAGGCCAGCCCGGTCCCCGCGAGCCAGGTGCCGGTGACGGCGATCCCGGCGACCGGGGCGAGCGCCGCGCGGAAGGCCTCCAGGTGCGCGCGGCGGCCGAGCGCCGCGGCCGGGCGGACGTTCGCCCAGCGCACCCGGGCCGAGTCGACGAGGGTCGCCGGGTCGAGCTCGATCCCCAGCAGGATCGACGCGTCGCGCAGGGCGGTCGCGGCCGCCTCGGCGTCGCTCGCGCCCTCCAGCGGCGGATGCTCGCCCGGGCGCCCGTAGGAGAGGCGGAGGACGTGCCGTCCCGCGGGCAGGCCGGCCGCCAGCCAGGCCCACTTCGCGGTGGCGTGGGTGATCGCCTTCGCCGTGACGTCCCGGGCGGTCGGCGCGACGAGCACGCCGGAGCCGCGCGGGGCGGCGTCCAGGCGGGCGTCGTCCACGACGAGGGTGACCAGCTCGACGGAGTCGTGCAGCACCTCGGCCGCCTCGTCGCGCACGGCGGGGACGATGCCGGCGAGCAGCTCGCGCGCGTCGCGCTCGGGCGTCGCGACGATGACGGCGCGGGCGCTGAGCACCGCGCCGTCGCCGAGGGTGAGCAGGAACGGCTCGCCGTCGCCCTCGAGCCGGGTCACGCCGGTCCGCACCCGGATCTCGCCGGAGAGGTAGTCGATCCGCTCGACGAGCGCGGCGACCAGCCGGTGCATCCCGCCGTCGATCCCGCGGACGGCCACGCCGGCCGGGAGGTTCGCGCGCAGGGCCGCGACCGCGCCCGCCAGGGAGCCCGCCCGGGTGATCGCCCCGTTCAGTCCCGGAGCCGCCGCGTCGACGTCGATGTCCTCGGGGCGGCTGGAGTAGACGCCGGAGACGACGGGCGCCACGAGATCGTCCAGGACCCGCTGCCCCATCCGGGTGCGCACCAGCTCGGCGAGGGAGTGGGCCCGGCCGATCCGCAGCACCGGCATCACGGCGTCGAGCCAGGCGCGCGCAGCGCCGCGGCGGCCGATCGCGCGGACGACGTCGGGTGCGAGCGGGGTGCCGGGGATGCCGAGGATCCCGGCTCGCGGCGAGGGGACGGAGCGCCCGCCCGCGAGGTGCAGCCAGGAGCCGCCGGTCCGCGGCTCGACGATCGACTCGGCGAGCGGCCGGCCGTCGAGGGTGAGCGCGGCGAGCGCCTTCTCGACGTGACCGCCGCGGGTGGCGAAGCTCTCGGCGCCGGCGTCGAGGACGGCTCCGGCGATCTCGAGGGGGGCGACCGAGCCGCCGACCGCGTCGCCCGCCTCGAGCACCACCACGCGCAGGCCGATCCGCAGGCACTCGGCGGCGGCGGCGAGCCCCGCCACTCCCCCGCCGACGACCGCGACGTCGTAGTCGGCGCCGGCCCCGCTGCCGTGCTCCTCGGTGCTGGTCCCCTCGGTGCTGGTCCCCTCGGTCATGGCCGCCAGGCGTGCACGTGCGCGACCAGGCGCGTCAGCACGTCGGGGTCGGTCTCGGGCGGCACGCCGTGGCCGAGGTTGAGCACGTGCGCGGGCGCGCTGGTGCCGCGGCGGAGGACGTCGTCGACGTGCGCGGCCAGCACCTCCCACGGGGCGGAGAGCAGCGCCGGGTCGACGTTGCCCTGCACCGGCACGAAGCCGCCGAGCCGGTGGTTCGCCTCGTCGAGCGGGATGCGGTAGTCGACGCCGACGACGTCCGCGCCGATCCCGTGCATCGCGCCGAGCAGCTCGCCGGTGCCGACGCCGAAGTGCACGATCGGCACGTTCCGGCGGGTCTCGCCGTGATCGTAGGCCAGGTCGCGCACGTGGGTCAGCGCCCGCGAGGAGGCGGGAGCCACGTGCGCCGTGTAGTCGGCGAGGGACAGCGCGCCGGCCCAGGAGTCGAAGAGCTGCGCGGCGCTCGCCCCGGCCAGCACCTGCGCGCGGAGGAAGCGGCCGGTGACCTCGGCGGTCCACTCCATCAGCCGAGCCCAGGCCTCGGGGTCGGCGTGCATCAGGGTGCGGGCGCGGATGTGGTCCTTGGACGGCCCGCCCTCCACGAGGTAGGCCGCGAGGGTGAAGGGGGCGCCGGCGAAGCCGATCAGCGGTGTCCCGCCCTCGCCGATCTCCCGCAGGCCCTCGACCGTGCGGCGGACGCCCTCGCGGATCGGCTCGAGCGTCTCGTCGAGCAGGGCCGGATCGAGCGCGACCAGCTCGTCGACGTCCGCGGCGGTGCGCACCGCCTTCTCGAGAACGGGTCCGCGCCCGGGGACGATGTCGACCGCGACGCCCGCGAGGCGCAGCGGGATGACGATGTCGCTGAAGAAGATCGCCGCGTCCACGCCGTGACGGCGGATCGGCTGCAGGGTGATCTCGCTCGCGAGCGCCGGGTCGAGGCAGGCGTCGAGCATCTGGGTGTCGGTGCGCAGCGCCCGGTACTCGGGCAGGCTGCGACCGGCCTGGCGCATGAACCAGACGGGCGTCGACTCCGGTCGATCGGAGCGGTAGGCCCGCAGGAGGGAGGAGTCGGCCGTGCGCCCGGAGGCGAGCGGGTGCAGCGGATCGAGCAGGCCGGCGATGGGGGAGGTCACCGCGGCATTATTCCAGGCCCCGCTGATCCGGGAGCATTCGTGCAGTCTTCCCCAGGACCGCGGCCGACCCCCGGACGCCCCGGGTAGACTGCCCGGGTGCTTCTGTGTCTGACGGCGTCGCACAAGAACGCCAGCTTCGATCTCCTCGAGAAGCTCTCCGTCGACTCCTCCGCCGTCGCGTCGGCGCTCTCGGACGGGATCGACTTCGTCTCCGGGGCCGTGGTCGTCGCGACCTGCAACCGCTTCGAGGCCTACCTCGACATCGACGAGCCGCTCACCGCCGCGCAGGCCGTGACCGTCGAGGCCGCCACCGCCGCGGTGAGCGCCGCGACCGGCGTCGAGCAGGACGAGCTGCGCAGCTCGGTCACCGTCGTCTCGGGCGACCGCGTCGCCGAGCACCTCTTCGCCGTCTCCAGCGGGCTCGAGTCCGTCGTCGTCGGCGAGGGCGAGATCGCCGGCCAGGTCCGCCGCTCGCTCGAGGAGGCCCGCCGCCTCGGCACCACCTCGTCCGAGCTCGAGCGCCTCTTCCAGCGCGCCTCGCAGACCTCGCGCGGGATCAAGAACCGCACCGGCCTCGGCAGCGCCGGCCGCTCGATCGTGCGACTCGCCCTCGACCTCGCCTCCAGCCGCATCACCGACTGGCGCGCCGCCCGGGTGCTGCTGATCGGCACCGGCAGCTACGCCCGCGCGACCGTCGCCGCGCTGCGCGACCGCGGCGTGCTCGAGATCGCCGTCCACTCCCCCTCCGGCCGTGCCGAGGGCTTCGCGACCCGCCGCGCGCTCCGCCCGATCGACGGCGCCGAGCTCGCGACCGAGGCCGTCGCCGCCGACGTCGTCATCACCTGCACCACCACCCAGGAGCCCGTCCTCGACGCGGCGATCCTCGCGGAGGGACGCCTGCGCGGCTTCTCCCGCGAGCGCCAGCTGGTCATCGACCTCGGCCTCCCCCGCAACGTCGCCGCCGACGTCACCACCGTGACCGGCGTCGAGCTGCTCGACCTCGAGACGATCAGCCTGCACGCCCCGCTCGACGTGCTCGACGCGTCGACCCAGGCGCGCGCCCTGGTCGACAAGGCCGTCCGCAAGTTCTCCGACGTCGCCGACGAGAAGAGCCTCACCCCCGCCGTGGTCGCCCTCCGCGCCCACGTCTTCGACGCGCTCGACGCCGAGATCGAGCGCGCCCGCTCGCGCGGCGACGAGGACGGCCGCACCGAGCAGGCGCTGCGGCACCTCGCCGGCGTGCTGCTGCACACCCCGAGCGTCCGCGCCCGGGACTACGCCCGCGCCGGCGAGCAGGAGGCGTACCTCACCGGCCTCGAGGCGCTGTTCGGCATCGAGGTGCCGGCCGAGCGCACCGCCGCCCGCCCGCTCGAGGCCGGCGGCGCGTCCGCGGCCTCGGCGTGACGGCGCTCCGGCTCCCGTACGAGGCGGAGCCGATCGAGACGGAGCGGCTGCTGCTGCGTCCGCTCTCGCTCGACGACGCCGAGGACCACGCCCGCTACCAGGGCGATCCGGAGGCCGTCCGCTATCTGCGCTGGCCGCTTCGGACCCCCGAGGAGTCGCGCGCGCACCTGGCCGTCCGGCTGCCGTCGGACCGGCTCGCGGCCGACGGCGACGTCGTCGTGCTCGCGATCGTGCCGCGCTCCGGGCCGTTCGCCGGCCGGGTCGTCGGGGATCTCACGCTGATCGCGACCTCGACGGAGCAGGCCGGCGTCGAGATCGGCTGGGTCCTGCACCCGGAGGCGCAGGGTCGGGGCCTCGCGACGGAGGCCGCCCGCGCCCTGATCGACCTGTCGTTCGACCGCCTCGGCGCCCACCGGGTCGTCGCGCAGCTCGACGCGCGCAACACCGCCTCCGCCCGCCTCTGCGAGCGGCTCGGCCTGCGCCTCGAGGCGCACCACCTCGACGACGAGTACTGCAAGGGCGAGTGGACGTCGACCCTCGTCTACGCCCTCCTCGCCCGCGAGCGCTGACGCCCTCCGGGTCTCGATACGCCCCTGCGGGGCTACTCGACCAGCATGATCCTCCGCTGATCGAGTAGCCCGCGGAACGGGCGTATCGAGATCCGAGAAGGGTCAGGCGCCGCGCAGGCCCGTGAAGAGGTGGGTCTCCAGCTGGCCGAGCGGGATGCGCTCCTGCTTCATGGTGTCGCGGTCGCGCACGGTCACCGCGTTGTCCTCGAGCGAGTCGAAGTCGATGGTCACGCAGTAGGGCGTGCCGATCTCGTCCTGGCGGCGGTAGCGGCGGCCGATCGCGCCGGAGTCGTCGAAGTCGACGTTCCAGAGCGCGCGGAGCCGGTCGGCGACCTCTCGGGCGAGCGGCGAGAGCGCCTCGTTGCGCGAGAGCGGCAGCACGGCGACCTTCACCGGCGCGAGGCGCGGGTCGAGGTGCAGCACGGTGCGCGTCTCGACCTTGCCCTTCGCGTTCGGCGGCAGCTCCTGCTCCTCGTAGGCGTCGACGAGGAACGCCATCAGCGCGCGGGTCAGGCCGAAGGACGGCTCGATCACGAACGGCACGAAGCGCTCGTTCTTCGTCTGGTCGAAGAAGGAGAGGTCCTTGCCGGAGTGCTCCATGTGCGTCTTGAGGTCGAAGTCCGTGCGGTTCGCGACCCCCATCAGCTCGCCCCACTCGCCCGACGCGAAGCTGAAGCGGTACTCGATGTCGACGGTGCGCTTGGAGTAGTGGGAGAGCTTGTCCTTCGGGTGCTCGAACTGGCGGATGTTCTCCGGCGAGATCCCGAGGTCGACGAACCAGTCCCAGGCCAGCTGCATCCAGGTCTCCTGCCATTCCTCGTCCGTGCCGGGCTCGACGAAGAACTCGAGCTCCATCTGCTCGAACTCGCGGGTGCGGAAGATGAAGTTGCCGGGGGTGATCTCGTTGCGGAACGCCTTGCCGATCTGGCCGATGCCGAACGGCGGCTTCTTCCGCGCGCTCTGCAGCACGTTGGCGAAGTTGGTGAAGATGCCCTGCGCCGTCTCGGGGCGGAGGTAGTGCAGCCCCGACTCGTCGTCGACGACGCCGAGGTAGGTCTTCATCAGCCCGGAGAACTGCTTGATCTCGGTCCACTGGCCGATCTTGTCGGGGTGCTCCGGGTCCGGGATGTCGGCGAGGCCGTTCTCGGGCGCGTGCCCGTTGACCTCCTCGTACTTCTCGAAGAGGTGGTCGGCGCGGTAGCGCTTGTGCGTGATCAGCGACTCGGTCAGCGGATCGGAGAAGACGCCGACGTGACCGGAGGCGCTCCAGATCGCGGTCGGCAGGATCACGGCCGAGTCGAGGCCGACGACGTCGCCGCGGCCCTGCACGAACGCCTTCCACCACTGGCGCTTGATGTTCTCCTTGAGCTCGACGCCGAGGGGGCCGTAGTCCCAGGCGGAGCGGGTGCCTCCGTAGATCTCGCCCGAGGGGAAGACGAACCCCCGGTGCTGGGCGAGGGTGACGACCTTGTCGAGGGTGGTGGGTTCTGCCACGGGGAGCTCCTAGCTGTTCGGGCGCACGGGGCCCTGGCGCGCGCCGGCTGCGCGCGTCCTTCTGGTGTGCGTCCATGGTAGCCGCGGGCCCCGGCGGCCGACCGCGGGCGGGGTCCGTCCGCGGGCATGATGGCGGGATGAGCAGCCTCCCTCCCCTCATCGTCTCCGCGGTCGCCGTCCTGCGCGAGCGCCGCGTGCTGATGGTGACGGCTCGCGGGCGCGACGTCGTCTACCTCCCCGGCGGCAAGGTCGACCCGGGCGAGACGAGCGCCGAGGCGGCGGCGCGCGAGACGGAGGAGGAGCTCGGCACCGCGCCCACGGCCCTGCGCGAGCTCTTCACCGTCCGCACCCAGGCGCACGGCGAGCCGGAGGGGCGGGAGGTGCACATGACGGTCTTCGCCGCGGAGCTCGCCGGCGAACCGCGCGCGAGCGGCGAGATCGACGCGCTGCACTGGATCACCGGCGCCGATGCGCACCGCTGCCCGCCGGCCGGGGTCGACACGCTCGAGCGGCTGCGCGCCCTGGACCTCGTCGACTGAGCGCGACCTCGTCGACCGACGCCGCTGGCGAAGGGCCCTCGCGCAGGCGGCTAGCCTCGTGGCGTGGAGACGAGACGACGCGCCAGAGACCATCCGACCGGAGGCGACGTTCCGCGCCTGGAAGCGGTCCGGCTGGAGGCGGCTGTGCCGATCCTGAGGATCTTCTCCGTCGCCAAGGCGGGCGAGTTCTACGTCGACTACCTCGGCTTCACGGTCGACTGGGAGCACCGCGCCTCGCGCGACGCACCGCTCTACCTGCAGGTCTCGAGGTCGGGTCTGCGGCTGCACCTCAGCGAGCACCACCGCGACGGGAGCCCCGGAGCGGCGGTGCACGTGGCCCTCCGCGGGGTGCGCGAGCTGCACGCCGAGCTCGACTCGAAGGAGTACCCGTACCTCAACCCACGGATCACGCGATCGCCGTTCGGCTTCGCTCTCGATCTGATCGATCCGTTCGGGAACCAGCTCCGCTTCGCCGAGGCCGCCCCGGACGCCGCTAACGCCTGAGAGTCCGCTGGTCAACCGTTCACCGCCTGTCCACCGCTTTCCGATGCGGGTCCCCTAGCGTGGCCGGGATGGTGACTCGGGGGACGACACGACGACCGGACGAGGTCCGGACGCAGGGCATCCGCCTGCGCGCGCCGCTGCTGTCGACGGCGGCGCCCCTGGCGGTCGGGCTGATCGGCTCGCTCGCGATCCTCGCGGGCTCCCTCGCGGTCGGCTACCTGCCGCTCGACTCGCCGATCCGGAGCTGGCCGCTGATCGCGGCACTGCGCGCCTCCGCCGGCGCCACCGAGCTCGGCGTCGTCGCCGTCGTCGGCGGCGGGATCCTGCTGCTCGTCGCCTGGCTGCGCCTGCGCGCGGTCGCGCTGGACGACCGGCCCGGCTCGGTCCGGGCGATCCTGGTCGCCGCGCTGGCCTGGGCCGCTCCCCTGCTGCTCGCCGTCCCGCTGTTCAGCCGCGACATGTTCTCCTACGTCGCGCAGGGCCGGCTGATGACGGCCGGCGTGAACCCGTACTCCAGCGGGGTCGCCACCCTCCCCGGCTGGTTCGCCCTCGGCGTCGATCCGCGCTGGGCCGACACCCCGACGCCCTACGGCCCGCTCTACCTGCTCGCCGAGCAGACCGCCGTGCACGTCGCCGGCTGGACCTTCCCCGAGCTCTCGATCGCGATGCTCCGCGCGCTGTCCGTCGCCGGGGTTGCGGTCAGCGCCGTCTACGCGCTCCGGCTCGCCCGGCTGCGCGGGCTGTCCGTCCCGCTCACCGCCTGGAGCCTCGTCGCCAACCCGCTCACCCTCGTCCTCTTCGTCGTCGCCGGGCACAACGACTCGGTGATGATCGCGCTGATCCTCGCCTCGCTCTACTACGGGCACACCGACCGCCGGGTGGCGGCGGTGCTGCTGATGGGAGCGGCGATCGCGGTCAAGCCGGTGGCGGTCATCGCGCTGCCGGTGCTCGCGCTGCTCTGGCTCCGCCACGACGCGACGCTGCGCGAGCGGATCCGCGCCTGGGCCTGGAGCGGCGCCGGCGCGCTCGCCGTCGTGGTCGCGATCGGCCTCGCCGCGGGCGTCGGCGTGGGCTGGATCGGCGCGATGATCGTGCCCGGCTCGATCCTGCACTGGTACGCGCCGATGTCCGCGGTCGTCGTCGCGGTCTCCACGGCCGTGCAGATGACCGGCCACGACCCGGCGACGGCGATCGCCGTGGTCAAGATGCTCGCCCTGCTCGCCGCCGGGCTGATCGCCGGCGCACTGATGCTGTCGCGACGGGCGATCGACCCGCTCGCCCGCCTGACCGGCGCGCTGCTGGCCTTCGTCACCGCGTCGACCGCCATCCACCCGTGGTACGCGCTGTGGATCCTGCCGATCGCCGCGCTCTCACGGCCCTGGCGCAGCACCCACCGGCACCTGGCGGTCTACGCCACGGTCTTCCTGATGTGCGTCACGCTCGCCGAGCCGGTCGACGGCGGAGGCGGCGCGGTCGACCAGATCCCGGTCCGCGTCGCCACCATCGCCGCGATCGTCGTCGTCGGCGTCTACGTGCTCGTGAGCTACTCCGACGAGGAGCACGTCGACGCGCGCCGTCTCGTCGGCGCCGTGCCCTTCGGCTCCGAGATCCTGCAGCGCCTCAGCGGCGGCCGCCTCGGCGCCCCGGCACCCCTGCGCATCCCGGCCCGCAAGTAGCCGGCGGCCCTCGCCTTCACATGCTGGTCGAGTAGCCCCGCAGGGGCGTATCGAGACCCACCGTCCTCAGCAGGGCGGGTCTGCAGACTCGACTTCCGACGATGGTGGATCTCGATACGCCCGCTCCGCGGGCTACT
Source organism: Rathayibacter sp. VKM Ac-2926 (assembly GCF_022815565.1). Taxonomy (NCBI): domain Bacteria; kingdom Bacillati; phylum Actinomycetota; class Actinomycetes; order Micrococcales; family Microbacteriaceae; genus Rathayibacter; species Rathayibacter sp. VKM Ac-2926. The sequence goes on from NZ_JALGRS010000001.1 coordinate 168,298, forward strand.
CGATCACCATGCACATCATGCTGGTCGAGTAGCCCCGCAGGGGCGTATCGAGACCCGCCGGCCGCAGCAGGGTGGTCAGGTGCCGTCGGTCCGGCGCGCGCGGCGCTCGAGCGCCGCCTGCGCGGCGGCCGCGGCGGTGTCCTTCTCGGTGCCGCCGAGGACGCCCGAGAGCGAGGAGAGCCAGTCGGAGTCGTTGCGCCGGTCGGCCACCGCGTCCGCGAAGAGCGGCAGCTCGCTCCGGGTCGCGTGGATCGCGTAGTCCTCGCGGCTGTAGTCGGAAGTCTCGGCGTCCGGCGTCGCGGCGTCGTCGCCGCGGTCGTCCTGAGTCATGGTGCCCTCTCAGCGGCCCGGTCCGTTCCGAGCACCCCGTCAGGCTAGCCCTGTTCAGGGGGTGTCGGCATCCCCGTCGGCACCGTGCGGCAGCGGCCGCCAGACCACGAGCTCGGTCCGCCGCTGCGCGCGCGTGCCGTGCCGGAGGGTGACGACGTCGCCCTCGAGACCCGCGGCGAAGACCCGGCGGCCGGGGCGGTTGAGCAGCTCGTCGGCCAGCGCGGACTCCAGCTCGCGCACGCGCTGCGACAGCGAGAGCACCTGGTTCTCGAGCTGGAGGATGCGCGCGATGCCCTCGAGCGAGACGCCCTCGGAGGAGAGCCGGGCGACCTCGCGCAGCTGCACGACGTCGCGCATCGAGTAGCGGCGGGACTTGCCGGCCGTCCGGGTCGGCCGCACGAGGCCCAGCCGGTCGTACTGCCGCAGGGTCTGGGGGTGCATGCCGGCGAGGTCGGCGGCGACCGCGATCGCGAACACCGGGGTGCTCTCGTCCACGTCTCCTCCTCTCCGGCCGGCCCGGACGGGCCGGACCGCCCTCGTGCCGATGCCGCGCTAGTAGCGGGCCTTCTCCAGGATGTCGTCCCGCGGGTTGTCCGACGGCTCGGCTGCCGCGTAGGCCTCGAGGGCGTCGCGCGCCGCGCCGGACAGGTGGTCGGGCACCGCGACCTGGATCTCGGCGAGCAGGTCGCCCGTGCCCTTGCCGGTCGCGACGCCGCGGCCCTTGACCCGCAGCACGCGGCCGCTCGGGGTGCCGGGCGCGACGCGGAGCTTGACCGGGTCGCCGCCGAGGGTCGGCACCTCGATCGTCGCGCCGAAGACGGCCTCGACGAAGGTGACGGGGACGGTGACGCGCAGGTTCAGGCCGTCGCGCTCGAAGACCGGATGCTTGCGCACCGCGACGGTGAGCACGAGATCCCCGGGCTCGCCGCCGTCGGGGCTCGGGCGGCCCTTGCCGCGGACGCGGATCTTCTGCTGGTCGGCGACCCCGGCCGGGATCCGGACCGAGAGCGCGCGGCCCTCGCCGGTCTGCAGCTGCACGGTGTCGCCCTGGGTCGCGGTGCGGAAGTCGATGGTGGTGCTGGCGGTGACGTCGGCGCCCTTCTGCGGGCCGCCGAAGCCGCGGAATCCGCCGCTGGGCTGGCCGAAGCGGCCGCCGCCCGCGTTGCCGAACATGCCGCCGAGGATGTCCTCGAAGCCGGCGGGCGGACCCTGCTGGGTGCTGTACGAGGTGCGGCCGCCGCCACCCTGGTTGAAGACGTTGCCGAAGACGTCGTCGAAGCCGCCGGGCTGGCCGCCGGCCGTGAAGCGGGCGCCGGAGCCCATGGCGCGGATCTGGTCGTACTCCTTGCGGTGCTCGGCGTCGGAGAGGACGGTGTACGCCTCGCTGATCTCCTTGAAGCGCGCCTCGGCCTTCGCGTCCCCCGGGTTGGAGTCGGGGTGGAACTGCCGGGCGAGCTTGCGGTAGGTCTTCTTCAGGTCCGCCGCGGAGACGTCCTTCGAGACACCGAGGATCTTGTAGAAGTCCTTGTCGAACCAATCCTGGCTGGCCATGCGCCTCTTTCTTCTCGGTAGTGCGGCCTGTGCCGTCCTGCGGCCCGGGTCGTCGTGGGGCCCGGTGCCGTCGTGCGGCGTGCGTCGTGGTGCGCGGCCCCCGCCGCCCGGCAGGGGCCGCCCGTGCTCGGGACGGCCCCTGCTCGGGAGCGGAGGCTCCGCAGTGGTGCGGGAGGCGGGTCAGTCGGCGGGGACCGCGACGACCACCTTGGCGGCGCGCAGCAGCGAGCCGCCGAGGTAGTAGCCCGACTCGACGACGTCCGCGACCGTGGAGGTCTCGGCGCCGGGAGTGGGCTGCTGGAAGATCGCCTCGTGGATGTTCGGGTCGAACAGGTCGCCCACGGCGCCCGTCTTCACCAGCCCGAGCTTCTCGATGCCGCCGCGCAGCTTCTGCGCGATGGCGGTGAACGGGCCGCCCTCGGCGAGGTCGCCGTGCTTCTCGGCGCGGTCGATGTCGTCGAGCACGGGGAGGATGACCTTCACCGCGTCGCCGATCGCCCGCTCCTTGTCGACCTGGCGGTTCGACTCCGTGCGCTTGCGGTAGTTCGCGTACTCCGCGGTGACCCGCTGGAGGTCGGCGAGGTGCTCGGCCGCGAGCGTCTCGGCGTCGGACTGACCGGAGAGGAACGAGAGGTCGGCGTCGGAGAGCGTCGTCTCGACGTCGGGACCCTCGGCCTCGATCAGGCCCTCGGTGTCCTGGGCGGACTCGGCCGCCTCGGCTCCGCTGGTCGGCTCGTCCTCGGGCACGCCGTTGTCCGGCTCCTGGTTGTGCTTCCCCATCGCTACTTCGTGTCCTTCGGCTCGTCCTCGTCGATGACCTCGGCGTCGACGATGTCCTCGTCGTCCTTCTTCTCGTCCTCGGCCGGCGCGTCCTGCGGGGCGCTCTGCGCGGCCTGGTCCTGCGAGTAGATGGCCTGGCCGATCTTGGTCTGCGAGGCGTTGAGGGCGTCGAACGCGGTCTTGACGGCCGCGTCGTCGTCGCCGGCGAGCGCGGTCTTCAGCGCGTCGACGTCGCCCTGGACCTCGGTCTTGACGTCCTCGGGCAGCTTGTCCTCGTTCTCCTTGATCAGCTTGTCGATCGAGTAGGCGAGGGTCTCGGCGTTGTTGCGGACCTCGGCGGCCTCGCGGCGGGCCTTGTCCTCGGAGGCGTGCTCCTCGGCCTCGCGCACCATGCGGTCGATGTCGTCCTTGGGCAGCGACGAGCCGCCGGTGATCGTCATCGACTGCTCCTTGCCGGTGCCCTTGTCCTTGGCGGACACGTGCACGATGCCGTTCGCGTCGATGTCGAAGGTGACCTCGACCTGCGGGATGCCGCGCGGCGCCGGCGCGATGCCGGTCAGCTCGAAGGTGCCCAGGTTCTTGTTGTCGCGGGTGAACTCGCGCTCGCCCTGGAAGACCTGGATCGCGACGGACGGCTGGTTGTCGTCGGCCGTGGTGAAGGTCTCGGAGCGCTTGGTCGGGATGGCCGTGTTGCGCTCGATGAGCTTGGTCATGATCCCTCCCTTGGTCTCGATGCCGAGCGAGAGCGGGGTGACGTCGATGAGCAGGACGTCCTTGCGCTCGCCCTTGAGGACGCCGGCCTGCAGGGCGGCGCCGACGGCGACGACCTCGTCCGGGTTGACGCCCTTGTTGGGCTCCTTGCCGCCGGTGAGCTTCTTGACCAGCTCGGCCACGGCCGGCATGCGGGTCGAGCCGCCGACGAGCACGACGTGCGCGATGTCGTCGACCTTGACACCGGCCTCCGCGATGACGTCGGTGAACGGCTTGCGGGTGCGCTCGATCAGGTCGTTCGTGAGCTCCTCGAACTTGGCGCGGGTGAGCGTCTCGTCGAGGTTCGCGGGGCCGTTCTCGGTGAGCGAGAGGTACGGCAGCTGGATGCTGGTCGAGGTGCTCGAGGAGAGCTCCTTCTTGGCCTGCTCCGCCGCCTCCTTGAGGCGCTGGCGCGCGATCTTGTCCTTCGAGACGTCGACGCCGGTCGAGTCCTTGAAGCGCTTGACCAGGTAGTCGACGACGCGCTGGTCCCAGTCGTCGCCGCCGAGGCGGTTGTCACCCGAGGTCGCGCGGACCTGGATGGTGGAGAAGTCGTCGTCCTTGCCCACCTCGAGGAGGGAGACGTCGAAGGTTCCGCCACCGAGGTCGAAGACGAGGATGAGCTCGTCCTCCTTGCCCTTGTCGAGGCCGTAGGCGAGCGCCGCGGCGGTCGGCTCGTTGATGATGCGGAGCACGTTCAGGCCGGCGATCTCGCCGGCGTCCTTCGTGGCCTGGCGCTCGGCGTCGTTGAAGTAGGCCGGGACGGTGATGACCGCGTCGGTCACCTTCTCGCCCAGGTACTGCTCGGCGTCGCGCTTGAGCTTGCCGAGGATGCGCGCCGAGATCTCCTGCGGCGTGTACTTCTTGTCCTCGACGGCGAAGGTCCAGTCGGTGCCCATGTGGCGCTTGACGGAGGCGAGGGTGCGGTCGACGTTCGTCACGGCCTGGCGCTTCGCGGTCTCACCGACGAGCACCTCGCCGTCCTTGGTGAACGCGACGACGGACGGGGTGGTGCGGAAGCCCTCGGCGTTGGCGATGACGGTGGGCTCGCCACCTTCGAGGACGGCCACGACCGAGTTGGTGGTTCCCAGGTCGATGCCTACGGCACGGGACATATGCGTGTTTCTCCTTCGCGGGCGGCCGTCGGGCCGCCCCTCACTGGTGGATCTTCTGCGGGAAAGTCGTTCGCGGGAGTTGAGCCCCGCACGCTCAAGTTTACGCATGGGTCGCGGGGAGTCAAGTCGAGAGCCGAGAACCTGAGTCGCATCGACTCAACTCTCAGGCTGCAGAAAACGTCACGCTACCTTCCGTTCTCCGGCTCCCCCTACGGTGAGTCCATGACCGCCGGAACCGCCCCCCGCCCCCGCACCGGCCGCTGGCCCGTCCTCGCCTGGGGGCTGTGGGACTGGGGCAGCGCCGCCTTCAACGCCGTCGTCACGACCTTCGTCTTCACCGTCTACCTCACCACCGACGGCCTCTTCGGCACGCCGAGCGGTGTCTCGGCCGCGCTCGGCTGGACCCTCGCGGGCGCCGGTGTCGTCGTCGCGGTGATCGCCCCGGTCACCGGTCGCCGCGCCGACCTCGGCGGGAGCCGGCGCCGCTGGCTCGGCCTGCACTCCGCGGTCGTCGTCGCCTGCATCCTGCTGATGTTCCTCGTCCGCCCCGACCCGGCCTACCTCTGGCTCGGGCTCGGCCTGCTCGCCGTCGGCACAATCTTCTTCGAGTTCGCGAGCGTCAACTACAACGCGATGCTCAGCCAGGTCTCCACCCGGGCGAGCGTCGGTCGTGTGTCGGGCTTCGGCTGGGGCATGGGCTACGTCGGCGGCATCGCGCTCCTGCTGATCCTCTACTTCGGCTTCATCTCCCCCGAGGTCGGGCTCTTCGGCGTCACGGGCGAGGACGGCCTCGACGTCCGCGTCTCGATCCTCCTCGCCGGCGTCTGGTTCGCCGTCTTCGCACTGCCGGTGCTGTTCGCGGTGCCGGAGCTCCCGGGACGGGTCGGCGGCGGGGAGCGGGTGAGCGTGCTCGAGTCCTACCGCGCGCTCTTCCGCCAGATCGGGGCGCTCCGCCGCGAGAGCCCGACGACACTCGCCTTCCTGCTCGCGAGCGCCGTCTTCCGCGACGGCCTGACCGGCGTCTTCACCTTCGGCGGCGTCCTGGCGCAGGGCACCTTCGGCTTCAGCGCGGGCCAGGTCATCCTCTTCGCGATCGCCGCGAACATCGTCGCCGGGGTCGCGACGATCGCCGTCGGCGCCCTCGACGACCGCCTCGGGCCCAAGTCCGTCATCGTCGCCTCGCTGATCGGGCTGATCGTCTGCGGCGGCGCCGTCTTCCTCCTGCACGACGCCGGCGCGACCGCGTTCTGGGTCTTCGGCCTGCTGCTGTGCCTGTTCGTCGGCCCCGCGCAGTCGGCGAGCCGCAGCTACCTCTCCCGGCTGATCCCGGAGGGGCGCGAGGGCGAGATCTTCGGTCTCTACGCCACGACCGGTCGTGCCGCGTCGTTCCTCGCGCCGGCCGCCTTCGCCGCGGCCGTCTCGATCGCCGCGGGCGTCTCCGACGACGCCGACGTGCAGTACTGGGGCATCCTCGGGCTGGTCGTCGTGCTGGCCGCGGGGCTCGCGCTGCTGCTGCCGGTCAAGACGCCGGCCGCCGCCGCCCGGACGAGCGACTGATCTGCTCGCGAACTCGTGTCAGCCCGCGAGCTCCGATCAGGTCGCGAGCCAGAACAGGATCAGGAGCAGCGTCACCAGGAACCCGGTGAGGAAGTTCAGAGCGAGGAAGCGCTTCCAGCCCGCGTTCGCCCGCTCGGCCTGCTCGTCGGACAGCGAGCGGTACGGCCAGACGCTCAGCGCGTAGGGGATCGCCAGCAGCGCGGCGAGGGTTCCCGGCCAGGGCAGCAGCAGCAGGAGCAGCCCGCTGGCGACGTACGCGCCGATCGCGAAGCGCACCGTCGCCTTCGCGCCGATCACCGTGGCGATCGAGCCGATGCCGCCGGCCCGGTCGGCGAGGATGTCCTGCACCGCACCGAAGGCGTGGCTGGCGATCCCCCAGAGGAAGAACGCGACCAGGAGGGCCCACAGACCCGGCGTCGCCGTCGTGCCCGCGAGCGCGAGGCCGTAGACCGCGGGGCTGACGAAGTGCGTCGCCGAGGTGAGCGAGTCGACGAAGGGTCGCTCCTTGAAGCGCAGTCCGGGCGCGCTGTAGGCGATGACGGCGAAGACGCTGATCGCCAGCACCAGCCAGGAGAGCGGCGAGCCGAGCAGCACGAGCGCGATCAGGAACGGGACGTTCGTCGCCACGGCCGCGATGAGCGTCGCGCGGTGCTCGCTGCGGTCGAGGACAGCGCCCTCGACGCCGCCCTTCCGGGGGTTCCGCAGATCGGACTCGTAGTCGAAGACGTCGTTGATCCCGTACATCGCGAGGTTGTAGGGGATCAGGAAGTAGAGGGTGCCGAGCACGAAGGCGAGGTCGAGCTCGCGGGTGGTCAGCAGGTAGGCCGCGGCGAACGGGTACGCCGTGTTGACCCAGCTCAGCGGGCGGCTCGAGACGAACAGCGCGCGCAGCCGCTTCACGGGGCGCTCCGGCGGCGGGCGGGCAGAAGGGTCCAGAGCGCCGGCAGGGCGAGCGCGGCGGCGATCGCGTAGGCGAAGTCCTCGATCGGCGCGACGCCGATGCGGATGCCGGAGATCAGGTCGTCGTCGTAGGCGACGAGGAGCCCGACGCCGATCATGATGTTGTCGAAGACGGCGGTCATCACGAGCAGCACCGCGAGGGTGCCGAGCAGCGCAGGCAGCCGGAGCCGGCCGCGGCGGAGCGCGACCACGAGCAGCACCGCGACCACCGCGAGGAACACCGCGTTCAGGAGCAGGTAGGTCACGCGCGCGCCTCCGCCCGCTTCGCGAGGAACCCGTGCACGTCCATCGACAGGTAGCAGAGCAGCGTGAGGAAGAGGACCTCCTCGATCGGCAGCTCCGGCGCGATCTGCAGCCCGGTCATGTACGGCGTCTCGCCGCGGAAGAAGACCCCGAGTCCGATCCCGGCGAGGTCCCAGAGCAGGAAGAACGCGACGCCGGCCGGGAGCACGATCGCGGCACGGCGGGCGTCCGCCCAGAAGAACAGGCCGAAGCGCCGGTCGAGCACGACCATCCCGGTGATCGAGACGACGAGCGCGAGCAGGTAGAGGACCCCCACGCGCTACTCCCCCGCGACCGCGACGACCGACTCGGGCACGGGCTCGGGCTCGGCCACGGGCTCGGGCTCGGGAGCCACGCTCGGAGCGACCGGCGCCGAGGGCGCCTCGCGCACCGGCAGCGGCTCGGTCGACACGTCGCCGCGCACGCGCTTGAGCATCACCTCGGCGCTGATCACGCACATCGGCAGGCCGATGCCCGGGATGGTCGAGCTGCCCGCGAAGAGCAGCCCGTCCACGTGCGCGCTGGCGTTGCCGGAGCGGAAGAACGCGCTCTGCGAGAGGATGTGCGCCGGTCCGAGCATCGAGCCGCGCCAGGCGCCGAGGTCGCTCTCGAAGTCGGCCGGTCCGATGGTGCGGCGCACCACGATCCGCTCGGCGAGATCCTCGGCACCGGTCCAGGTCGCGATCTGGCGGATCGCGGCGTCCGCGATCGCCTCGACCTGCGCGTCGCCGGCGCCGTCGACGCCACCGTGGCCGATCGAGGTGTCGGCCGGGATCGGCACGAGCACGAAGAGGTTCTCGTGGCCCTCGGGAGCGACGCCGGGGTCGGTCGCGCTCGGGCGGCAGACGTAGATCGACGCGGGGTCGGGGACGGAGGGGGTCTCGCCGAAGATCCGGCCGAAGTTCTCGCGCCAGTCGCTCGTGAACAGCAGCGTGTGGTGCTCGAGCTGCGGCAGCGCGCCGCGGACGCCGAGCAGCACCAGCACGGCGCTCGGGCCGGGCTCGCGGTTCTCCCAGTACTCCGGTGGGTAGCTGCGCAGCTCGTCGGGCAGCAGCGACTGCTCGGTGGTGAAGAGGTCCGAGGCGTTGACGACGAGCTCGGCCGGGAGCCGCTTCGTCCCCTCCGGCCCCTCGTACTCGACGCCGACGACCTCGGCGCCGCGCCGGCTGCCGCGCGGGGCGCGGGTCGTGAGGATGCGGGTCGCGGGCGAGGAGGTGCGGACGGTGACGCCCGCCTCCTCCGCCACCTCGGCGACCGCCGCGATCAGGCGGGTGAAGCCGCCCATCGGGTAGAGCACGCCGTCGGCCAGGTCGAGGTGGCTCATCAGGTGGTACATGCTCGGCGCCGCGAACGGCGAGGAGCCGAGGAAGACGGCCGGGTAGCCGAGGATCTGCCGCAGGCGGTTGTCGGTGACCGCGGTCGCCGCGAAGGTGTCCAGCGGGGTGAGCAGGAGGCGGCCGAGCCGCCCGGTGCGGCTGAGCACGTCGCGGCGCAGCAGGGGGAGGAAGGACGCGAAGCTGGTGTAGAGGAAGCGGCGCTTGGCGACCTCGTAGGTGTCGCGGGCCGACTCGAGGTAGACCCGCATCCGGGCGCCGGCGCCGGGCTCGATGCTCTCGAACAGGGCGAGGTTCGACTCGAGATCGGCGAGCACGTCGATCGGCTCCTCGATGCCCTGGCTGTACACCCGGTAGCCCGGGTCGAGGCGCTGGAGGTCGAGGCGCTCGGCGGCGCTCGTGCCCATCAGGCGGAAGAAGTGGTCGAACACCTCGGGCATCAGGTACCAGGAGGGGCCGGTGTCGAAGCGGAAGCCGTCGCGCTCCCAGGAGCCGGCGCGGCCGCCGACGACCTCGCGCTGCTCGAGCAGCGTGACGTCCCAGCCGTCGCGGGCGAGCAGGCCGGCGGAGGCGAGTCCGCCGATGCCGCCGCCGATCACGACGGCGCGGTGCGGGCCGCTCGCCGAGCGCGAGGCGCGGGCGGGGCCGGTGCCCAGGCGCGGGCCGATCGTCGAGACCGCGGCGCGGGCGGCGAGCGCCGCCTTCGTCGCGGTCGGGACACTGACCCGGGCACGGAGGAGCTCCTCGGCGGGGGTCGCGCGGATCCGGTCGGCGAGGGCGGCGAAGAGGGAGTGCGCGAGCAGCACGGCACGGCGGCTCGAGCGCGGCAGCTCCGGCACGATCGCGCCGGCGGCGGCGAGGTCGTCGTCGAGGTCAGCGAGCAGGACCGCCTTGTCGGTCTCCGAGAACGCCCGCGGGTCGACCCCGGGGAAGTAGCTGCGGCCGAGGCCGTCGACGTCGGCGGCCAGGTCGCGGAGGAAGTTGACCTTCTGGAACGCGGAGCCCAGGCGACGGGCACCGGCGACGAGGCGGTCGCGCGCGGCGGGCGAGACGAGCCCCGCGTCGGGTGCGGCGAGGAAGACGTGCAGGCACATCAGCCCGACGACCTCGGCGGAGCCGTAGACGTAGCTCTCGAACGACTCCGGGGTGTGCACCGTCTCGCGGAGGTCCGCGCGCATCGAGGCGAAGAACGGCGCGGTGAGCTCGGTGCCGAAGCCGGTCGCCCGCGCGGTGCGGGCGAAGGCGTGGATCACGAGGTTCGCGCTGTAGCCGCTGGCGAGGGCGCGCTCGGTCTCGGCCTCGAAGGCGTCGAGCGACTCCTCGACGGCGGCGCGGTCGAGGTGCGCCTCCTCGGCGACCCCGTCCACGATCTCGTCGGCCACGCGCACCAGCGCGTAGACGTCCTCGACGCGCTCGCGCACGCCGGCGCCGAGCAGGCGGGTCGCCAGGCCGAAGGAGGTGGAGTAGCGCCGGATCACCTGCGCGGACGCCTCATGGGCGACCCGGTCGTACAGTTCGCTCTGCCGGCTCATCGTGCCACCGTACGGCGCGCGCGGGCGTCGAGAAGCATCGGGCCCGAGATCCGCGCGTGGCGGGCGGCCGACGGCTGCGAGGCGGCCTGTCCGGCGGTCATCGGGTGCGCCCGAGGACGCTGGAGACGAGTGGCCGCATCTCGGTGCGGAACGCCTCCGTCACCGCGGGGGTGTGCAGCGCGTCCCAGGCCCGGTTCGCGAAGTCGCTCGCGAGCGCCTCCGCGTAGCCGCGCGAGCCGCACTCCTCGAGGATGCAGCGCACCCGCTCCGCCGTGTCCGGGTCGAGGTGCTCGTCGCCGATCAGCCCCTCGATCTCCGGCCAGCGGTCGGTGCCGGCCGCGTGCGCGATCAGCACCGTGCGCTTGCCCTCGCGGAGATCGCCGAGCGTGGTCTTGCCGGTCTGCCCCTCGGAGCCGAAGACGCCGAGCAGGTCGTCGACGATCTGGTAGGCGATGCCGATGCCGCGGCCGAACTCGCCGAGCGCCTCGACCGCCGCGTCGTCGGCGCCGGCCAGGATCGCGCCGGCCTGCAGCGGTGCCTCGAACGAGTAGACCGCGGTCTTCATCCGCTCCATCTCGAGCACCTCGTCGACGGAGGGCATGCCGGGCATCAGCGAGAAGTCGACGTCGGCCAGCTCGCCCGCGGCGGAGGCGAAGACGGCCTCGTCCAGCAGGGTGAGCAGGCGGGCGCGGACGCCGTCGGAGGCGCCGACGCCCTCGACCAGGCGGTGCGCGCCGGTGAGCGCGAGATCGCCCGCGATGACGGCGACGGAGGTGCCGCGGTGCTCGGCGATCGGGATCGAGAGGCCGGCGGTCGTCGCCTCGTCGCGGTAGCTGCCGGAGACGTTCGGGCCGCCGCGGCGGACGAAGTCGCGGTCGATCACGTCGTCGTGCACGATCAGCGCGGTGTGCAGCAGCTCGAAGGCCGCGCCCAGGTGGGCGGACGCCTCCGGGTCCTGGCCGCCGTGCGCCTCGTAGGCCGAGATCACCATCAGCGGGCGGAAGCGCTTGCCGCCGCGGGTGTTCGCCTCGATGGTCTGCCAGAGGGTCAGGTAGCGGGGTCCGAGCCGGGTCGCGCGCGAGCGCGCCAGCGAGAAGAACCGATCGAGGACAGCATCGACGTGCTCCTGCCGCCTTCGGGAGAGAACCACGGGGTCGCGCGTATCCACGGGGTCGAGGCTAACAAACTCGCTTCTCTAGCAATAAGCCGGCTGAGTTCCGCCGTCGTGCTTGACTTACGGTCATGACTTCGGAAGGAATCGCCGTGCGCACCGACGAGCTCGAGCAGCTGGATCTCCTCGAGGAGGTGGTCCTCCTGGACGAGTCCGGGGCCGCCGTCGGCGTGGCGGACAAGGCGACCGTGCACGACACGCAGACCCGCCTGCACCTCGCGTTCTCCTGCCACGTCTTCGCCCCCGACGGCGCGCTGCTGGTCACCCGGCGCGCGCTCGGCAAGCGCACCTGGCCCGGCGTGTGGACCAACTCGTTCTGCGGGCACCCCGCTCCCGGCGAGCGGATCGAGGACGCGGTGGTGCGCCGCGCGGAGCGCGAGCTCGGTGCCCGCCTCGAGACGCTCGAGGTCGCGCTGCCGGACTTCCGCTACCGCGCGGTCGACGCCTCCGGGATCGTCGAGAACGAGATCTGCCCCGTCTACACCGCGACCGTGTCGAGCCGCGATGCCCTGAACCCGCGCGCCGACGAGGTCATGGACGTCGAGTGGGTCGACCCCGAGGCGACGCTCGCCGCCGCCCGAGCGACCCCCTGGGCCTTCTCCCCCTGGCTCGTGCTGCAGCTCCCCCGCCTGCTCGGCTGACCGCTCCCCGCCCGCGAGATGCCACTTGTGCACGCCTTTCACGGCGTGTCGTGTGCACAAGTGGCATCTCGCGGAGGGGGTCAGTCGTTGTAGACGTCGGTGCGGTGGAAATTCAGGGACGAGCGGGAGGCGGTGGGGCCGCGCTGGCCCTGGTAGCGCGAGAGGTAGGCGGCCGAGCCGTAGGGCTGCTCGGCGGGCGAGCTCAGGCGGAAGAAGCACATCTGGCCGATCTTCATCCCGGGCCAGAGCATGATCGGCAGCGTCGCGACGTTGCTCAGCTCGAGCGTCACGTGACCGGTGAAGCCCGGATCGATGAACCCCGCGGTCGAGTGGGTGAGCAGCCCCAGCCGCCCGAGCGAGCTCTTGCCCTCGAGCCGCGCGGCGATGTCGTCGGGGAGCGAGACCTCCTCGTAGGTCGAGCCGAGCACGAACTCGCCGGGGTGCAGGATGAACGCCTCGCCCGCCGGGGTCTCGACCAGGCGCGTCAGCTCGGGCTGGTCCTCCGCCGGGTCGATGTAGGGGTAGCGGTGGTTGTCGAACAGCCGGAAGAAGCGGTCGAGCCGCACGTCGACCGACGACGGCTGGATCATCGCGGGGTCGTGGGGCGAGAGCCCGACGCGGCCGGAGGAGAGTTCGAGCTTGATGTCGCGATCGGAGAGCAGCACGAGGCGAGCTTAGGGCGCGGGGCTTGCTACCATGGGGCGGTGCGCCCGAGCGGCGCCGCGCGAGTGTAGTTCAATGGTAGAACTTCTGCTTCCCAAGCAGATGGCGCGGGTTCGATTCCCGTCACTCGCTCCGACTCCCCTCCCCCGCCGGCTCCGTCTCGGCGAACAGCGCGAGGATCTCCGCCGCGATGATCGCGTGGCCGCGCCCGTTCGGGTGGTTCACCTGCGACATCAGCCCGGCCAGGGGCTCGCCGCGCTCGTGCAGGCCGAGGAAGACGCGGAACGGGTCCGCGAGCAGCACACCGTCCCGCTCGGCGAGTCCGCGGATCTGCTCGGCGTGCCGCACGAGCTCGTCGGCGGGGTCGGTCGGATCGGCGGTCAGGTCCGGCGAGGGCGTGACCAGCACGGGGACGGCGCCGGCCCCGAGCACGGAGTCGATCATCGACTCCCACGCGCGGCCGGCCCGGTCGAGCCCGATCGCCCGGTCGTTCAGCGCGTAGTCGAGGACCACGACGTCGGGGCGGTGGCCGAGCACCTCGCCCATCCGGCGAGCGCCCGACTCCGAGTGCTCCCCGCCGACAGCGGTGACGATCGCGTTGAGGACGGCGTGCGGGTGGCGCTCGGCGAGCCGGCCGGCGACCACGTGCGGGTAGGACGCTCGCCGATCGATCAGGGGCGTCGCGAAGTAGCCCGCGGGAACGCTGTGCCCGTGGAAGACGAGATTCACCGCCCTGTTGCCGGGCCATGTCAGCTCCAGCGCGGCGATCACCGCGGCGAGGCCGGCCACGCTCGACGGCCTAGCGGGTCGCGGGCGGCGCGGTGCTCGCCCGGACGATCAGCGAGGTCGGCACCAGCTCGAGGACGGGGTCGTCGCTGACGCCGTTCGCGAGCTGGCCGAGCAGCAGCTCGACGCACTTCGCCCCGACCGCCCGGTAGTCCTGCCGGACGGTCGTCAGCGGCGGGGAGAAGTCCTGCGCCTCCGGGATGTCGTTGAAGCCCACCACGCTGACGTCCTCGGGGATCCGCAGGCCGTGCTCCCCGAAGGCGCGGTAGACCCCGAGCGCCGCCTCGTCACTGGAGACCAGCACGGCCGTGCAGTCGCCCGCCTCGGCCAGGGCCGCGCCCTGGAGATAGCCGCCGTCCGAGCGCCAGTTGCTGTAACGGGTCGGCGGCACGGGCGCGCCCGCCGCGAGGAGCGCCTCCCGCCACGCCGTCTCCCGGCGCTCGGCGGCGAAGGAGCCGCGGGGGCCCGCGATGTGGTGCACCGTGCGGTGCCCGAGCCCGAGCAGGTGCTCGACCGCGGCCCGGACGCCGCCCGCCTGGTCGGCGTCGACCACGGGCCCCTGGGCGCCGGCGGCCGCATTGACGAGCACGCGGGGGATCTCGGGGAGGACCAGCTCCGCCGTGTCCCGCAGATACGTCTCCACGACCACGATCAGGCCGTCCACCGCCAGCTCGCCGAAGCGCGTGAAGGCGCCGTTGAGCCCGGTCTGGCTCGGTGCCGAGACCGGCACCAGCGTGATCGCGTAGCCCGCCTCCGCCGCCGCAGTGGCGATCGAGTCCACGGTCCGCATCATCCCGAGGGTGTCCAGGCTGAAGACCGCGACGCCGAGGGTGCGGAACGAGCCGCTCTTCAGGGCGCGCGCGGCGCTGTTCGGCCGGTAGCCGAGGGTGCGCATCGCCTCCAGGACGGCCTGCCGCGTCGCGGGGACGACGTTCGTCTGCCCGTTCGCGACCCGCGAGGCCGTGACGGGCGCGACGCCCGCGAGGCGTGCCACGTCAGCCAGTGAGGGGCGGCGCGGAACGTCGGTCATCTCCCCATAGTGGCTCCTCCGGAGCCTCAGCTCGTCCAGGAGCTCGTCGAGGAAGTCCGGCGGGGGGATCGCCTCGAGCGCGTCATCTGCAGACATGAGGGCATGGTAAGGCAACCATCCCGGCCGGGAGTCTCGTAGGATCGGCGACGGCCTCCCCCTTCCGGGACGGCACCACGATCGAGCGAAGGACGACGATGTCTCTCCGGCACCACTCCCGCCCGGCGGCGGCACTCGCCGTCGCCGCCCTCGCGGCCGCGCTCACGGGCTGCGCCGACCGCACGGAGGCGGAGGACGACTCCCTGCTCGTGTGGAGCTGGGACGAGCAGCTGCCCGAGGTCGCGGAGCTCTACGAGGAGGAGCATCCGGGGGTCGAGATCGACGTGGTCGACGTGGGCACGGGCGACGAGCAGTACACCGCCCTGCAGAACGTGATCGCCGCCGGATCGGGACGTCCCGACATCGCCTTCCTCGACTCGACCGCGCTCCCCCAGTTCGCCCTCTCGGGCGCCCTCGCCGACCTCGGGCCGCTCGGCGCCGACGAGCTCTCCGAGGAGTTCGCGCCGGGGCCGTGGGCGGCGTCCCAGGTGGACGGCACCGTCTACGGACTGCCGTGGGCCTCCGGGCCGATGGTGCTGTTCTACAACCGCGCCGTCTTCGAGCGGCTCGGCGTGGCGGTGCCCGGCACCTGGGAGGAGTACGTCGGCGCCGCGGAGCAGCTGCACGCGGCGGACCCGGAGGTCTACATCCTCAACGACGTCGGCAATCCCGGACTCGCCACCAGCCTCATCCAGCAGGCCGGCGGCCGGCCCTTCTCCGTGGACGGCACCGCCGTCGCCATCGATCTCGCCGACCCCGGCACCGCGCGGTACGCCGAGAACTGGCAGCGCCTGCTCGACGGCGGGCTGCTCGCCCCGGTCGCCGACTGGAGCGACGAGTGGCGGAAGATGCTCGCGGCGGGCCGGATCGCGACGCTCCCGGCCGGCAGCTGGATGGCCTCCGCCCTGACCCAGAGCGCCCCCGACGCCGCCGGCGACTGGCGCGTGGCGCAGCTGCCGCAGTGGGAGCCGGGCGGCAGCGTGGCCGCCGAGCACGGCGGCGGCGGCTTCTCGGTGCTCGAGAGCAGCGTCAGCAAGGAGCTCGCCGTCGACTTCCTGACCTACGCCACCGCGGGCGACGGCGTGGACATCATCCGGGACTCCGGGCTCTGGCCCGCCCACCGGGCCGCGACCGAGTCGCCCGCGTTCCTCGACCGGCCGAGCGAGTACTTCGGCGGGCAGGCCGTCAACCGGGAGTACGCGACCGCGTCGGAGAACGCCCCCGACGACGTCCGCTTCCTCCCCTACCAGGTCTACGCGGCCGCGGTGTTCAACGACTCCGTCGGCACGGCCTACACCGGCGAGACGACCCTCCAGGCGGGGCTGCTCGACTGGCAGGCCGAGCTGGAGGAGTACGGCGCCGAGCAGGGTTTCACCGTCGAGCGGTGAGTCCGGACCGCGACACGCCGACGGGATCGGCGCCGACAGGCCGATCGGGCCGTCCCGCGGTGCAGGGTGGAGGGATGAGCGAGCTCGTCCAGATCCCGTCTCCGGGCATCGCCCTCGAGTACGGGCACCCCGGCCGCCCCGTCGTGGTGATCCTGCACGACGTGTTCGGCCGGCTGCCCTGGCTGGAGCCGTTCGCAGAGGCCGTCTCGAAGCACGGCTACCACGTGCTCGTCCCCGACCTCTACGACGGCTGGGCCACGCTCGCAGCCGAGGACGCGCGGGACCTCGCCGCGATGGCCGCGCAGGACCGCGCCCTCGCCTCGGTCGCCGACGCGGTGCGCACCGGATCGGCCGCCGGCGCGGCCCGCTCCGCCCTCATCGGCTTCGGCTTCGGCGGGCGGCTGGCGCTGCTCGTCGCCGCCACCGGTCTCGTCGACGCCGTGGTCGCCTACTACGCGACCCTCGGCCGGGAGGAGCACGCGCTGGTGCCCTGCCCGACGCTGCTGCACTACGCGCAGAGCGACGAGTGGCCCGAGGGCGACGACCCGGAGTCGTTCGTCGGCCGGCTGAAGGAGGCGGGCACGCCCGTCACCGCGCACACCTACCCGGACACCGGGCGGCACTTCGCGAACGCCACCCTGCGGGAGTCGGTCAGCCCGTCCGCCGCCGCGCTCGCCTACGCGCGGACGCTGTCGTTCCTCAACCCGCAGCTGATCGACTGCTGACGGCCCCGCGACGAGACGGGCCCGGGGTACTCAGCCCTGGACGTCGTGCAGGTGGTGCTGGACGTCGTGCAGGTAGTACTTCGCGATCGTCTCGACCGTGAAGGACGCGCCGTCGCTGCGGCGACCCGGTCGCTGCCACTGCCGGCCGTCGACCCCCTCGAAGACGTCGCTGATGCGGGCCGCCTCCTCGACGAGCTCGCGGCCGACCGCCGCGGGGTCCTGCTGGTCGTAGCGCTCCTCGACCGCCGCCACGTCCTGGTCCCAGTTGGGGAAGAGCGGGTCGTCGCCCTCGAGCATCAGCCCGAGGCGCAGCCGGTAGATGCGGTGCACGTCGCGCACGTGCGCGGCGTACTCCAGCGGCGACCAGGTCTCGTCGTCGGGGCGGCCGGCGGCGTCCTCGCGCTCGAGGACGTACGGCCAGGCGGCGGCGTTCTGACGGATCAGCGCGGGAACGGCGTCGGACTCCACGAGCGAGGCGTCGAAGCCGCACTCGAGGCAGGGGCGCTCGAGCACCCAGGTCCAGTCCTTGGTATCGGGAGTGATGGGCATGGACCCAGGGTAGGACGGCTCAGCAGCGCGGCTGCGCGCCCTGCACCGCGCCGCGCTCGCCGTCGGCCGTCCAGGGCAGCTGCGGCAGCCCGGCGGCGCCGGACGCCGCCCCCTGCTCGACCGCGATTGCCGCGAGGGCACGCGCAGTCGTGGCGGCGAAGCCCTCGCCGGCGGTCGAGCTGTTGAAGGCGACCGCGACCGTCAGCCCCGACTCCGGGTCGGAGTAGGCGGCGGTGAGGAAGCCCGGCGCGATGCCGGAGAAGCCGCGGAGCGGGCCGGCCTCGTGGCCGCCGAGCCCGGCGAGCAGCCACTCCGCGCGCCCCTGCCCCTGCGGGACGGGATCGGCCCACATCGCGTCGCCCGCGGGCTCGGTCGCCAGTCCCTGCGCGAGGCGGCGCAGATCGTCGAGATCGGTGACGGCGCCGCCGGCCGCGCCGAGCGAGGAGGGCGACGCCGCGGAGAGGTCACGGCGGACCTCGCACTGGACGGCGCCGGAGCGCGGATCGAGGGCGGCGGAGAAGCCGAGCATCGCCGGGGCGGGCAGCTCGAGCTCCGAGTCGCCGGGAAGGCCGGTGCTGCTCAGGCCGTAGCGGGGCACGACGTACTCGTCGTAGAGCGACTGCATGCTGCGACCGGTGGCCTGCGTCGCCACCACGCCCGCGAGGAGCGGGCCGGTGGAGGACTCGGACCAGGCGGCGCCCGGCTCGGCGATCGGCGCGCTGACCTGCGCGGCCGAGATCAGCTCGAGGGTGGGCCACTCGCGGGCGGGGTTCTGCACGACGGTCGGCCAGAGGACGGAGCGGAAATCGGCGAGGCCGGAGGTGTGCGAGCAGAGCTGGCGGAGGGTCATCCCCTCGATGCCGGGGAGGGAGGTGAGCGCGTCGCCGACGTCCGCGTCGAGGTCGAGGGTGCCCTTCTCGGCGAGCGCGACGACGACGTCGCAGGTCATCGCCTCGGTGCCGCCGGTGCCGAGCCGCACGTGCGCGTCGGTGGTCACCGGGGTGTTCGCCTCGTCGCCGATCGTGCCGATCGCCGTCTCCCAGCCGCCGGCCCAGGGCGACCAGACCCCCGCGACCACGCCGGAAGCCCCGGCGACGCTCTGCGCCTCGACGAGGAAGCCAGAGAGGGCGATGGCCAGGTCGTCGGGCACGGGCCCGGGCAGCGCATCGGGGACGACGGAGTCGGCACCGCCGGTGCAGCCGGTGAGGGCGAGGACCAGGGCGGGCACGACGAGAGCTCCGACCCGGGTCGGCCTGCGGCCACCGATCATGCCGTTCGACTCCCCCCGAAGACGCGTGCTGGAACTCCTCCACTGTACGGGCGCGGTCTCGCGCAGCACGGGGCGGGGGCCGTGCGCGGGGGCTTTCGTGTCCCGACCGTGACCCGCGACCACGCGGATCCGGATCCGGCCACCCCTTTTCCAAACCATCTGAGCGGCTGCTACGAAGAAGGGACAAGCGACGCGGAGGCGTTGCCCGGAAGGAGAAGAGGAATCATGCGCACATCACCGAACCGGCTGCTCGCCACGCTCTTCGGCGCGGTCTACGTGGTCGTCGGACTGCTCGGCTTCGTCGTCACCGGCGGCGTCCAGTTCCTCGCGACGGAGGGCGGACTGCTTCTCGGGATCTTCGAGGTCAATCCGCTGCACAACATCGCACACTTGCTCATCGGCGGCGCACTGCTGATCGCCGGCCTCTCCACCACCTCGGCGGCCAAGACGGTCAACACGACCGTCGGCGCGGTGTACCTGCTGCTCGGAGTCGTCGGCTTCTTCCTGGTCAACACCGCCCTCAACGTGCTCGCGCTGAACACCGCCGATCACTTCCTGCACCTCGCCAGCGCGCTCGTCCTCCTCGGAGTCGGGCTCACCGCCGACAAGGGCGCCCGGGCGCGCACCGCGACCGCCTGACCCGCATCCTATCCGTCCGCTCCCCCTAGACTCCGTCCGCCGTGGGCCCGCCGTTTTCCGCGGCGGACGGACCGAACGGCCCCGGACGACACGATGCGGTGTGTCGATCCGGGGCCTCTTCTTCTTGCACCTCCACCACGATCGGAGACCGCGATGAGCACCGTCGCCCGCGGAAACGCCGCCTTCGCCGGGATCGGCGCCGGTCTCGTGCACCTCTCCCTCGCCGCCGGGCAGCTCGACGCGGGGACCCTCCCGCTCGCCGCCCTCGGCGTCGCGGAGCTGGCCTGGGGCGTCGTCGTCCTCGCCCGCGGCCGGATCGTCCTCCCGCGGACCGCGCTCGCCGTCACCGGCGTCACCGTCGCCGGCTTCGTGCTCGCGATCGCCGCCGGTCTGCTGCGCGATCCCCTGCCGGCTCTCGCGGCGGGCGCCCTGCAGCTCGTGGCCGCGGCCGTCGTCGCCGCCGCCCTCCGCTCGCAGCGCACGGTGGAGCGGCCCGTCTCGGCCCCGCGCGCGGTCCTCGGCCTCTTCGCGGGCGCGCTCCTCGTCTCCGCCCTCGCGACGCCGGCGCTGTCCGCCTCCTCCGAGGGCTCCCACGACATGGGCGGGATGATGACGACGGTCACCGACAGCGGGCACTCGCACTGAGACCCGCCCTGGCGACCGCGGTGCCTTCGAGCTAAGGTAAGGGCAACCTAAGACGCCGAAGGAGGCCGCCGTGCCGAACGTCTCGAACGTCACCTCGTTCTCGCAGGCCCTCCGCACGCGCCTGGCTACGTCCGGCGCGGACGACGAGGTCTCGGCCTTCATGACCGCGCTGATGACCGGGTCCGGCAGCCGCGACGACTACGTCGCGATGATCGCGCAGCACTACTTCGTCTACGAGGCGCTCGAGGCCGTGGCGGAGGCGATGGCGGGCGACCCGGTCGCCGCACCCTTCATCTCGCCCAAGCTCACCCGCCTGCCGGCGATCGCGGAGGACCTGCGCTTCCTGGTCGGCGAGGACTGGCGCTCGCGCATCAGCCCGCTCCCCTCGACGGCGGCCTACGTCGAGCGGATCCGCACCGTCGCGAGCGGCTGGAGCGGCGGCTTCGTCGCCCACCACTACACCCGCTACCTCGGCGACCTGTCCGGCTGCTCGATCGTCCGCACGCTGCTCCAGCGGCGCTTCGGCTTCGAGACCAACGGCGTCGGCTTCTACCTCTACGGCGAGATCGCGACGCCGTCGGCCTTTCGCGCGGTCTACCGCGAGCAGCTCGACGCCGCCGGCTGGGACGAGGACGAGCGCGAGCGCGTCATCGCCGAGGTGGCGGAGGCGTACCGGCTGACCACCGCGGTGTTCCGCGACCTGGCCGGCTCGCGCGCCGCGGCCTGACGTGCCGCTCCGGCGCTCAGGCGCTCAGGAGGACGCGGACTCCGGCTCCGCGACGGCCGCGGGCTCGGCCCGGCGCTCGGACATGAAGCGCAGCACGTCCTTGTCGACGATGATGTCGCTCGGCCGGAGCGGCCGGGTGAGGTAGAGCCCCTCGAGGCTCGTGATGCGGCTGAGCGCGACGTAGGTCTGACCGGGGGCGAACGCGCGCTGCCCGAGGTCGACCACGGCGGAGTCGTAGGTCTTGCCCTGCGACTTGTGGATCGTGACGGCCCAGGCCAGGCGCAGCGGGAACTGCGCGAACTCGGCGACGATCTCGCGGGTCAGCTTCTTGGTCGCGGCGGAGTAGGAGTAGCGGTAGCGCTCCCAGGTCGCGGGCTCGACCTCGTGCACCTCGCCGTCCACCTCGACCCAGACCGTGCCGGCGACCTTGGTCACGCGGCCGATCGTGCCGTTCACCCAGCGCTGCTCGGCGTCGTTGCGCAGGAACATCACGTGCGCCCCGATCTTCAGCTCGAGGTTCTGATCGGCCGGGTACGCGCGGCCGCCGAAATCGCCGCTGATCTCGGCCGAGGCGGTCTTGACCGGGCCCTTGAGCCGCGCGAGGGCGGTCTGGTTGATCCGGTTGACGGTGTCGTTGCGGGTCGCGAGGGTGATCGCGTCGTTCTCGGGCGGCGTGCGCGCGCCGGCGGCGTTGAGGACGTCCGCGATCTCCTTGGTCACCATGCCGAAGCGCACGGCGTTGAGCATCCACTTGAAGCGCTCGTCGCTCTGACGGTGGATCCTCCCGAGCTCGATGATCCGCAGCGTCGCCTCCTGCCAGACCAGCGCGTCGAAGAACCAGAGCGAGCGGTAGCGGTCGGCGAAGTAGGCGCGCTCCTCCGGATCGCCCGGGACGGGCGCGAGCTGGAACGGGTCGCCGAAGAGGACGACCTGGACGCCGCCGAACGGCTCGGACCGGCGCTGCCGCGCCTGGCGGAGGCTGCGGTCGATGCCGTCGAGGAGATCGGCGTTGACCATCGAGATCTCGTCGATGACGAGGGTGTCGATGGTGTTCAGCAGCTTGCGCAGCTCGGGCGGCTGATCGAGGTCGGAGTCGGCGATGACCCCGATCGGGAGCCGGAAGAGCGAGTGGATCGTCTGCCCGCCGACGTTCAGCGCGGCGACACCGGTCGGTGCGCAGATGACGATCTGCTTGTCGGTGTTCCAGCTCAGGTGGTTGAGCAGGGTCGACTTGCCGGTGCCGGCGCGGCCCGTCACGAACAGGTGCTCGCGGGTGTTCTCGATGAGGTCGAACACCCGCTGCTGCTCGTCGGAGAGGGTCGGCTGGGTCACCGCTCCACTGTACCCAGCCGACCCCCGCACCCCGGCGCCGCGGTCAGACGTCGCGGACGCGGGTCGCCGTCAGCGCCGGGACCCAGACGGCGAGGAGCCACCCGGCGCTGGCGAGCAGCGCGGACGTCGTGCTGATCTGCTCCACGCCCGAGCCCTCGCTCGGGACGCTGGACAGCGCCAGCCCGAGGTTCGAGAGCAGATAGGGGCTGACGTCGATGATCCACTGGGCCTGCAGCAGACCGCCCGCGATGCTCGCGAGCAGCGGCAGCACGAAGAGCACGCCGACCGAGAGGCCGATGGCGGCCGCCGTGCTGCGCAGCAGCGCCGCCACGGCGACCGAGAACGCCCCGATGACCGCCAGGAAGAGGCCGCCGCCGAGCAGACTGCCGAGCACGCCGTCGTCGAGCAGCGACGTGGGCGTGCCCTTCACCGCGAGCATCCCGCCGATGACGGCGAACGAGCCGACGCAGGTGAGCACGCCCACCACGAAGGACGCGAC
This sequence comes from Rathayibacter sp. VKM Ac-2926, assembly GCF_022815565.1. NCBI lineage: Bacteria > Bacillati > Actinomycetota > Actinomycetes > Micrococcales > Microbacteriaceae > Rathayibacter > Rathayibacter sp. VKM Ac-2926. Next base: position 190,650 of record NZ_JALGRS010000001.1, read on the forward strand.
CGCCACGACGACCCCGCGGGCGAGGAGGGACGGGACCCGGCGCGGCACGGCGGTGTAGGTCGAGCGGATCATCCCGGTGGAGTACTCGCCGCCGAGCGACAGCGCCCCGAGGACGGCGATCACCAGGCCGACGAACTGCAGGTGCAGGGTCGCGCCGCCCGCGACGAACGCGGAGACGGAGCCCTCCTTCGGCGGCTCGACGACGGCACCCAGGGCCAGGGCCAGAGCGAGCGCGAGGAGCACCGAGACGACGATCGACCACCAGGTGGAGCGGACGGTGACGAGCTTGAGCAGCTCGGAGAGGACGACCCCGTCGAGGCGGAGCCTCACCCCGCTCGAGGCGTCGCGGACGGGTCTCGGGGCGGTCGCGGTCATCGGGTGGCTCCTTCGAGGGGCTGGGATCCGTGGGGACGGGCGGCGGTGTACTCGACGGCGTCGGCCGTCATCGCGACGTAGGCCTCCTCGAGCGAGCGGGTCAGCGCGGTGAGCGCGTGCAGCACCGCTCCGGCCTCGTGGGCGAGCGCGCCGATCACCGGCGCCTCGAGCCCCTCGATCTCGAGCCCGCCGCCCGTGAGAGCGACCGCAGCACCGCGGGCGGCGAGGAGCGCGGCGAGCCGCACCGAGTCCGGGCTCTCGACGCGCACGCGCGGCCGCGCCTCGGCGAGGAAGTCGTCCAGCGGGGCGTCGGCGAGGATCCGGCCCCGGCCGAGGACGATGATGTGGTCGGCGGTCTGCGCCATCTCGCTCATCAGGTGCGAGGAGAGCAGCACGCAGCAGCCCTCCGCCGCCTTCGCGCGGACGAAGTCGCGGACCCAGCGGACGCCCTCCGGATCGAGGCCGTTCACCGGCTCGTCGAGCAGGAGGGTCCGCGGGTCGCCGAGCAGCGCGGTCGCGATGCCCACCCGCTGGCCCATGCCGAGCGAGAAGCCGCCGACGCGCTTGCGCGCGACGCTGCCGAGGCCGACGACCTCGATGACCTCCTCCACCCGGGAGCGCGGGATGCGGTGCGTCGCGGCGATCACGCGCAGGTGGTCGCGGAGGGTCCGGCCGCGGTGCGTCGCCTTCGCGTCGAGCAGGGCGCCGACCTCGGCGAGCGGCGCGGCGTGCTCGCGATAGGGCCGGCCGTTGACCAGCACCGAGCCGGCGGAGGGCCGGTCGAGACCGACGATCATCCGCATCGTCGTCGACTTGCCGGCGCCGTTGGGTCCGAGGAAGCCGGTCACCCTCCCCGGCGCCACGGTGAAGTCGATCCCGTCGACCGCGGTCTTCGCTCCGTACCTCTTGGTCAGGCCTCGTGCCTCGATCATGCGCTCCCCTTCTCGCAGCGCTGCGCCTCGAGCCCGCGGGACGCGGGCGAGGTCGGACAGCAGCGGCCAGCCTAGGAAGCGCCCGCGGAGCCCGCTCGGGGCTGTCGCGGGACGTCCGTCGACAGGGGACGACTCGACCGGGGACGACTCGACCGGGGACGACTCGATCGGGGACGGTCCGGATCGTGCAGGGCCCGGCTCAGCCGCGCTTCTGCAGGGCGGCCAGGCGGTCGTTGTACGCGGTGAGCTCGGCCTCGCCGGTGCGGTCGGCCTGGCGGTCGAGCCGCTTGGAGTCGCGCGCGTCCGAGCGGCTCCACATCACCGCGACGATGATCGCGAGGGCGAGCGTGGGGATCTCGCCGATGCTCCAGGCGATGCCGCCGGCCGCCTGCTGGTCGTCGAGGGCGTTCGTGCCCCAGCCCATCGCGCCGTACCAGTCGGCGAGCAGGAGGCCCTCCCCCGTCATCAGCGCCAGGCCGAAGAAGGCGTGGAACGCCATCGTGCCCAGCAGCAGCAGCAGGCGCATCGGGTAGGGCACGCGGTGCACGCTCGGGTCGACGCCGATCAGGACGCTCACGAAGAGGTAGCCGGTGATCAGGAAGTGGACGATCATCCACTCGTGGCCGATGTGGTCGGTCGTCGCCCAGCGGAAGAGCGGCGAGTAGTAGAAGCCCCAGAGCGAGCCGACGAACAGCAGCGCCGCGACGATCGGGTGCGAGATCGCGGTGGCGAAGCGCGAGTGCACGGCGAGCAGGACCCACTCCCGGCCGCCGCGGGAGCCGTCGGTGCGCCGGGCCGCGGCGCGCGCGATCAGCGTGACCGGCGCGGCCGGGACCAGCAGCACCGGGACGGCCATGGTCAGGACCATGTGCGCGAGCATGTGCGCGCTGAACAGGTACTTCTCGTAGGCGTTGACGCCGCCGTTGGTGATGTACGCCAGCAGCAGCATGCCCGCGATCCAGAGCACGGTGCGGTGCACGGGCCAGCGGTCGCCGCGGCGGTGCAGGCGCACGACGCCGGCGACGTAGAACGCGATGCCGAAGCCGCAGACCAGCAGCCAGACCAGGTCGACGTTCCAGAGGGTGAGGAAGTTCAGGGCGGACGGCGCCGGCGGCAGCGGCTCGCCGGTGAGCAGCTCCGCGGGGGTCGGGTTCGTCAGCTCGGTCGCGGCGACCTGGTCGACCGGCGTCGCAGTGCGCGCGAGGGCGGCGGCGACGCCGGAGGCGATGCCCATGAAGGCGACCTCCGCGGCGACGAGCCACCAGAAGCTGCGCCCGCCCGCTCCGCCGGCGCTGCGCATCCGGGCGATCAGGAAGCGGCGCTGGACGAGGCCGAAGACGCCGAGCGCGGTCAGCGCCGCGACCTTCACGAGCACCAGCACGCCGTAGCCGGTGAGCAGGTTGCCGAGCGTCGCGAGCCGCAGCTCGGCGCTGATGTAGCCCGAGGCGGCGACCACGATGAAGCTGACGAGCGCGAGGCTCGAGTAGCGCCCGATCACGGGCAGCAGGCGCGCGCCGCCGAGCAGCGGGCGCAGCACGATGATCGTGACCAGCCCGCCCAGCCAGATCGCGGCGAAGACCAGGTGCAGGCCGAGGGCGGTGACGGCGGCGTCGTGGCCGCTCGCTCCGGCCGCGTGGCCCTGCTGCGCCATCGGCAGCAGCGTCAGGAGCGCGATCGCCGTCACGAAGACGAGCGCGGTCTGGTTGCGGACCGCGAAGCAGAGGACGGTGACGACGGCGGCGAGCAGTGTGGTGATCAGCCAGGCCTGGCCGACCGGGATGCTGCCGATGAAGTAGCTGAGCTTCGTGCCGAAGTCGCGGTCGAGGCTCAGCGGCGTCTGGGTGACGTTGAGGAAGGTGAAGAAGCCGGTCAGCGCGGAGGCGGCGGCGAAGAACGCGGCGCTCGCGGCGGCGACGTCGAGCGCGATCGTGTACTCGGTGCGCGGCTCCGCCTCGGCGGGGGCGCCGGTGCGCTTCGCGATCGCGCGAGGGCTCAGCGCGAACAGCGTCAGGACGAGCGAGCCGATCATGCCGGCGGCGCCGAGGTTGACCGCGAGCTTGGCGACCGGGAGGCCGAAGCGGACGACGGGCCCCGGGTCGTTCAGGAGCGGTGCGGCCGAACCGCCGCCGAACGCGAGCGCCGCCAGGAGCGCGACGAGGGCGGCGACCACGAGCAGGAGCGCCGGGCCCGCGATCCGGACGGTTCGATTCACCCGGCAAGCCTACGTTCTTGCGGCTGGGGGGCGGCAGGACGACGAAGACCCCGGCGGAGGGCCGGGGTCTTCGTGTGGAACTGCTGCGCCGTGAGGGCGCGGACCGCGACTACTTGGCGGCGGCCTTGAGCTTGGTGCCGGCCGAGACCTTGACCGAGTGGCCGGCGGCGATCTGGATGGTCTCGCCGGTCTGCGGGTTGCGGCCGGTGCGCGCGGCGCGGGACGTGCGCTCGACGGCGATCCAGCCGGGGATGGTGACCTTCACGTCGTTGGAGACGGAGTCGGCGAGGGTCGAGAAGAGCGAGTCGAGGACGCCGTTGACGGCGGCCTGGCTCTGGCCGGAGTCGGCGGCGATCTTCGCGACGAGCTCGGTGCGGTTGAGCGACTTGTCAGCCATTGGAGTGTCCTCCCAGGACGTTCGCGCTGTTGAGAACAGCTGGTGGTTGTGTGTCGTCCAACGGCCGGGGACGGACCCCGTCGACCGGTCGGACCGTCCGTAACCTACCAGCCCGATCCCGGATCGGCGGCGATTCGCGCGACGGAATCCCCGGAAACACGCCGATCGGCAGCCCGCGGAGCCGTCGGGAGCGGCTGGGAGGCGATGTCAGGGGCCGTCGCTACACTCGCCGACGGCGCGCACCCGAGCCCGCCGGGAGAGGCGGCCGCGGTGGCGGAGACGACGACGGACGGCTGGATCTCGACGGCGATCTGGTGGCAGATCCACCCGATGGCGTTCCTCGGGGCCGAGGCGACCTCGGCCGACGGGCCGCAGCCCGGGGAGGAGCCGCAGCACCGCCTGCGCCGGATCCTGCCCTGGCTCGACGACCTGCTCGCGCTCGGCTGCAACGGCCTGCTGCTCGGGCCGGTGTTCGCCTCGATGACGCACGGCTACGACACCGTCGACCACTTCCGGGTCGACCCGCGCCTGGGTGACGAGCGCGACCTGGACGATCTGATCGCGGCCTGCCGCGAGCGCGGGATCCGCCTGGTCTTCGACGGCGTCTTCAACCACGTCGGCCGCGAGCACCCGTGGTGGCGCGAGGCCGTCGCGGCGGGCGAGGGCTCCCCCGCCGCCGCGCGCTTCCGGCGGACCGACTCGGCGCGCGAGGTCGACGGCCTGCCGGTCGACGTCTTCGAGGGCCACGAGGCGCTCGTCGAGCTCGACACCGCGAACCCCGAGGTCGCCGCGCACGTCTCCGCCGTGATGAGCCACTGGCTAGAGCGCGGGATCGACGGCTGGCGGCTCGACGCCGCCTACGCGGTGGACCCCTCCTCCTGGCGCGCCGCGATCGACCCGGTGCGCGAGCGCTTCCCCGAGGCCTGGTTCGTCGGCGAGGTCATCCACGGCGACTACGCCGGCTACGTGCGGGAGTCGGGTCTGGACTCCGTCACGCAGTACGAGCTCTGGAAGTCGGTGCGCAGCTCGATCGAGGAGGGCAACCTCTTCGAGCTCGACTGGACGCTGCAGCGGCACGCGGAGTTCCTCGAGACGTTCGTGCCGCTGACCTTCGTCGGCAATCACGACGTGACCCGGCTCGCCAGCGCGATCAGCGACCCGCGCCACCACGGGCACGCCGTCGCGATCCTCGGCTTCGTCGGCGGTGTGCCGAGCATCTACTCGGGCGACGAGCGCGGGCTCGAGGGCGTCAAGGAGGAGCGGGCGGGCGGCGACGACGCGATCCGGCCGGAGTTCCCGGCGGACCCGGCCGAGTGGCCGCGGAACGACGCCTACCGCGTGCACCAGGAGGTCATCGCCTTCCGCCGCCGCCACCCGTGGCTGGTCGCCTCGCGGACCGGGAGCGTCGATCTGTCGAACACCGCCGTGCTGCTGGTGGCCGAGGGGCCGGCCGGCGAGAGCGCCCGGCTCGCGCTCAACCTCGGCGACGAGGCGACGAGCGTCGGCGGCGTGCGGGTCGAGGCGCACTCCTGGCTGCTGCTCGACTGAGCCGCGATCGACACGCCGTGATCTACGCTCGGGGCAGCGGCGGGAGTGCACGGCCCCCATCCGGGACGACGCTGCCGCGAGGAGACGGACGAGGAGCGACGATGCCCCAGGGGTCGGAGTCACAGCACGAGCAGGCGCGGCGGATCGAGCACGAGCCGGAGGCCGGCGTCGAGCGGACGGGACTGGAGGCGGCGCTGGCCGCTCCGGTCGACGAGCTCACCGATCCCGGGCCGGGCGAGCGCAGCGGGCTCTCGAGCCGGATCGCCGAGGATCTGCTCGACGGCGTCTCGGAGATGGTCGGCGGTGACGCGGACCTCGCACCGGGACGCGCCGTCGAGATCGACGACCCGGCGCGCGCGGTCGGCGACGACCCGGCGCACCCGATCCACGGGACGCTCCGCCAGGAGTTCGAGTCGCGCTGAGCGGCGGGTCTCGATACGCCCCTGCGGGGCTACTCGACCAGCATGCAAGGGCCCCTGCGGGGCTGCTCGACCAGCATGCAGGGGGCGCCGCCGCGTCCTCTTCCTCACCGCCGGGACGCGCTGGTCAGGGGGCGCCGAGCGACTCCGTGAGGAAGTGCAGGAGCTCGCGCAGCAGCGTCTCCTTCGAGTCGGCACGGCGGTACTCGTGGCCCTCGCCGTCCAGCTGGAGGCAGCGGACCGGGCGGCCGAGCTCCTCGAGCGCCGCGACGATCTGCCGGGCCTCGCCGATCGGGACGTTGGTGTCGAGCTCGCCGTGCACGACGAGCAGCGGCACGTCGATCCCGGCGGCCGCGTTCAGCGGCGACAGCTCCTCGAGCAGCTCCGCGTCGTGCTCGGGGTGGCCGTACTTGGTGACGGCGGCCGAGGCGATCCACGGCTCGGTGTCGCGGTAGAAGGTCTGCAGGTGCGACATCCCGCAGATGTCGACGCCGGCGGCGAAGACGCCGGGCGAGAAGGCGAGCGACGCGAGCGTCAGGTAGCCGCCGTAGGAGCGGCCGGTGACGGCGATCCGCGCCGGGTCGGCGATCCCGGCGTCGACCAGGTGCGCGGCGGCGGCGAGGACGTCGTCGAAGGCGCCGCGGCGCTTCTCCACGTCGTCGGCGTGCACGAAGTCGCGGCCGAAGCCCGAGGAGCCGCGCACGTTCGGCGCGAACACGGTGATCCCCGCGGCGGCGACCGCCTGGTGCTGGGCGGAGAAGGTGGGCCGCTCCTGCGACTCCGGACCGCCGTGCAGGCTGAGCATGGCCGCTCCGGGCCCGGTCGACCCGGGCGCGCGGTAGAGCCAGCCGGAGAGCGCGAGACCGTCGCGGCCCGTGAAGCGCTCGAGGGTCGGCACGATCAGCGGCGGCGCATCGAGCGTCGGCACCCCGGTGATCCGGGACCACTCGTGGGTCGCCGTGTCCAGCCGCCACAGCTCGCGCGGGCGCTCCGGGCCCTCGACACCGAGGATCACCGCGCCACCGTCGCGGGAGAGCACCGGCGTCGTCGCGACCAGTCCCGGGAGCCCGGCGACCGGGACCCGGGCGCCGGTGGTGGTGTCCAGCAGCTCGATCTCGCTCGAGCCGGCGACGTTCCAGACCAGCATCAGCATCCGTCCGGCGTCGTCGGCGTCCAGGCCCTCGAGCTCGGCGTCGTCGCGGGCCGCGAGGCGGCGGATCCGGCCGCGCCAGCCGTCCGGGCCGAGCGGCATCGCGACGAGCTGGCGCCGCGGCAGGTCGACGTCGGTCGCGAGGTAGGCGACCATCGGGCTCTCGGTGTCGTGCAGCGGCGACGGGCGCAGCAGCGCGACGTCCGTGGATCCGGTGCCCGAGTCGGGCAGGAGCGCGTGGTTCTCGTTCGTCAGCCGGTCGACGACCACGCAGTACTGCTGGCCGCGCTGGCCGTCGCGGACCACGACGAGACGCTCCTCCACCGAGAGGTCGAGCACCGAGATGAGGTCGCCGTCGACGAGCGGCTTCCGCTCGCCCGTCACCGGGTCGACCAGGAAGGAGCGGGTCGGCTGCTCCGGCTCGGCCGACGGGATCGTGACGACGACGTGGTGGCCGCTGCGGGTCCACGGCCCGAGCTCGGCGTGGGCGTCGCGGGAGCCGGCGATGCGGCGGGCGTCCGAGCCGTCGGGGCGGACCACCCAGACCTGGCTGCGCACGCCGCCGTCGGTCGCGACGAGGCAGGCCAGCCAGGCGGAGTCGGCGGACCAGGAGACCTCGAGCACCGGATCCTCGGTGAGGGCGATGCGGCGCGCCTCGCTCGGCTCGGCCCCGACGACGACGTCCTGCACCCAGACCTCCGGCGACCCGCTGCGATCGCTGAGGAAGGCGACGCGGGCGGCGTCCGGGGTCATCGTCGGACCCCAGCTGCCCCAGGCGTGCACGAGTCCGAGCGCGAGCTCCTCGGCGGCGGCCACGCGGTCGACCTGCGGCGAATCGATGAGAGGAGGCGTCATGCTTCCATCCTCCGGCACCGCTCAGCCGACGCCGTGCTCCTGGAGCCACATCTCGAGCAGGGCGAGCTGCCAGAGCTCGTTCGAGCCCAGGCGGGTGCGGGTCGCGTTCGGGTCGGCCAGCAGCGCGTCGACTGTCGCGGGATCGAAGATCCCCCGGCGCCGCGCGGCGGGGTCGGTCAGCGCCGCCCGCACCCGCTCCAGGTAGGGCCCCTCCAGCTGACGGATCGCGGGCACCGGGAAAGATCCCTTGGTGCGGTCGATCACCTCGTCCGGGACGATGCCGCGCACGGCCCGCTTGAGGATCCCCTTGCCGCCGTCGGCGAGCTTGAGCTCCGGCGGGATCGTGCCGACGAGCTCGACGAACTCGTGGTCGAGGAACGGCACGCGCGCCTCCAGGCCCCAGGCCATGGTCATGTTGTCGACCCGCTTCACGGGGTCGTCGACGAGCATGACCGCGGTGTCGTTGCGCAGCGCCGCGTCCACGGCCGTGTCGGCGCCGGGGCGGGCGAAGCGCTCGGCGAGGAAGGCGGTCGCCGCATCGGGGTCTCCGCGCCAGGCCGGCGCCAGCAGCGCCTGCAGCGCGGAGAAGGGGCGGTCGACGAAAACGTCCGCGTAGGCCTCGACGGCGCGCTCGCGCGGCACCCGCGCCAGGGGCGGGTACCAGTCGTAGCCGCCGAGCACCTCGTCGGCGCCCTGACCCGACTGAACGACCTTCACGTGCTGCGAGACGTCCTCGCTGAGCAGGTGGAAGGCGACGGCGTCGTGCGAGACCATCGGCTCGCTCATCGCGCCGACCGCCGCGTCGATCCCGGGCAGCAGGCGCGCGGAGTCGATCGGCAGGCGGTGGTGGTCGGTGCCGAAGCGCTCCGCGACCAGGCTGGAGTACTCGAACTCGTCGCCGGACTCGCCGCCCGCCGCGTCGAAGCCGATCGAGAAGGTCTGCAGCCCGGTCTGGCCGGCCTCGGCCAGCAGCGCCACGATCAGGCTGGAGTCGATGCCGCCGGAGAGCAGCACGCCGACCGGCACGTCCGCGACCATCCGGCGCGAGACGGCGGTGCGGAAGGACGCGAGCAGCGCCTCCTGCCAGTCGCGCTCGGTCCAGGCGGCGCGGTCGGGATCGCGGGCGAACACCGGCTCCCAGTAGACGCGCTCGCGGCTCGTGCCGTCCGGCTCGATCACGCGGACGGTCGCCGGCGGCAGCTTGGTGACTCCGGCGAGGATCGTGCGCGGGGCGGGCACGACCGAGTGGAAGCTCAGGTAGAGCATCAGCGCCGTGCGGTCGATCGAGGTGTCGACGCCGCCGGCAGCGAGCAGGGACTGGACGGTCGAGGCGAAGCGGATCCGCTCGCGGGTCTCGTCGAGGTAGAGCGGCTTGATGCCGAGGCGGTCGCGCGCCAGCACCACGCGGCCGGACTCGCGCTCGACGATCGCGAAGGCGAACATGCCGAGCAGGTGGTCGACGCAGTCCTCGCCCCACTGGGCGTAGGCCTTGCCGATCACCTCGGTGTCGGAGTGCGAGAAGAAGCGGTGCCCCTTCCCCTCCAGCTCGGCGCGCAGCTCCCGGTGGTTGTAGATGCAGCCGTTGAAGACGATCGTCAGGCCGAGTGCGGCGTCGACCATCGGCTGGGCGCCGGCCGCGGAGAGGTCGATGATCGCCAGCCGCCGGTGCCCGAGCGCCACACGGCCCGCCGCCCAGAGCCCGTCGCCGTCCGGGCCGCGGTGCACGAGGCAGCCGGTCATCCGGTCGACGGCGCCGATGTCGGCGCGCGCGCCGTCGAACCGGATCTCGCCCGCGATGCCGCACATCTCAGCCTCCGACGATCCAGGTGTCCTTCGCGCCGCCGCCGCGCGAGGAGTTGACGATCATGCTGCCCTCCGCCGCGACGCGGGTGAGCGCGAGGTCGGCGAGGCGGACGTCGCCGGGACCGGTGCCGGTGACGAAGACGAAGGCGCGGAGGTCGATGTGCCGCGGCTGCAGGTCGGTGCCCGAGAACGCGGGCAGCGAGGAGAGCCGGACCACCTCCTGAGCGACCCAGGCGCCCGGGTCCGCCGCGATCTCGGCGCGCCGCTCGGCGACCCGCGCCGCGGGGGCCGACGGGCCGATCATCACGCCGCGGCCGCCGTAGCCGTCGACCGGCTTGGTGACCAGCTCGCCGACCCGCTCGAGCACGATCCGGCGCTCGGCCTCGTCCTCGGGGCGGTAGGTCGGCACGGACTCGAGCAGCGGGCGCTCGTCGAGGTAGTAGCCGATCAGCTCGGGGACCGCGCAGTAGAGGGCCTTGTCGTCGGCGACGCCGTTGCCGGGCGCGTTCGCCAGGTACACGTCGCCGGCCGCCGCGACCTCGAGGATCTCCCGGCCGATCGCGCGATCGCCGGCGACGAGGTCGGCCAGCTCGACGTCGAGCCGCAGATAGAGCGCGTCGACGACCGTGCCGCCGGCCAGGACGCGGCCGCCCTCGACCGTGACGTCGCCCGCCTCGAGCAGCAGGAGTCCCGCGCCCTCGGCCAGCCGGCGGTGCTCGAACCAGGCCGAGCTCGACGCTCCGCTGGAGAGCAGCCCGAGCACCGGGTCGGCGCGCTTCGTCCCGTGGGCGAGCGTCGCGCGCAGTCCGGCGAGCGCCGTCGACGCGTCGAGCAGGCCCGCGGGTCGCGGCAGATCGGGCAGCACGTCGTCGAGCAGCGCGCGGATGCCCAGGGCGTAGGCCAGGCCGCTGGGGTTCCGGAGGTTGTCCTCCAGCACCCGCCAGCCGCCGAACTCGTTGCGGACCAGGTCGAAGCCCATCACGGCGCCGCGGACGGTGCCGGCGGGCAGCCGTGCCGCGTCCTCGCTCCAGCCCGGCGCGCCGCGCAGATCGCGGACCACGCCGGCCCGGACCGCCCGGCCCTCGCCGTAGACGTCCCGCAGGAAGCACTCGAGAGCGCGGGCGCGCTGCTCGAGCCCGGCGGCGAGCTCGCTCCACTCGTGGGCCTGGAGCACGCGCGGGACGAGGTCGACCGGGAAGGGCCGGTCCTCCTCACCGACGCGGAAGGTGAGCCCGGCCTGCTCGACGAGCCGGTCGCGGGACTCGTGCAGGGTCTCGAGCCGCTCGGGGCCGAGCCCGCGGAAGTGCTCGAGGATCGGCTGGTAGGCGCTCTTCGCGCGGCCGCCGGTCGCGACGGCCTCGTCACCGGCGCGGACGCGGTAGGTGCGCAGGCTCGGGGCGGGCAGGATCGGGCCGCTCGCCGGGCCGTGCGTCTCGGCGACGACGGCGTCGACCACGGCGTCGAGGGTGCCGCGCTCGGCGAGGACGGCGCGCTGGCGGTCGGCGGAGTTGCCGCGCGCGATCAGCGCCTCGGCGAGCGCGCGCACCTGCTCCAGGTCGCCGAGCTCGTCCAGTGCGGGCTGCAGGCGGGCGATCAGGCTGCGCAGCGCCTCGGCGGCGGGGACGGGGCGGGGGTGCTCGGTGTGGTCGAGCAGCGGCCCCGAGAGACCGCCGCGGGCGGCCTGCCAGGTGGCGGCGCGCTGGATCGGCGGCGGCGTGTGCCGGAACGGGCGGCCCGCCTCGATGTCGAGCTCGGCGCTGCGGACGAGACCGCGGAAGAGCCCGGCGATCAGCACCGCGTCGTCGACGATCGGCATCGCGTCGCAGACCCGCAGCTCGAGGGTCGGCGCGTGCGAGGACGGCCGGACGTCGAAGTAGGCCATCTTCGAGTCGGCGATGACGCCGGTGGCGATCAGGTCGTCGAGGAGGCGGTCGTACTCGGCCGCGGACTCCAGCGGCCCGGTCGCGCCGGCGCTCGGCCAGCGCTGCCAGATGATCGTGCGGATGCTGGCGTAGCCGGTGTCCTGACCGTTCCAGTAGGGGCTGCTCGCGCTGGCGGAGAGCAGCACCGGCAGGTCGCGGGCGATCCGCTGCGCGATCTGCACGGCGAGCTCGCGATCGGAGACGCCGACGTGGATCTGAGTGCCGCAGATCAGCTGCTCGTCCACGAGCATCCGGTACTGCTCCTGCATGCGGCCGTAGCGGCCGGTGCTGGTGAGCTCGAAGTCGCCGTGCTCGGAGCGCGGCGCGGTGCCGACGGCCGCGATGCCGATGCCGTCGGGCGCCGCGGCGTCGATCACCGCGCGCCGGAGCGAGATCAGCTGCTCCCGGAGCCCGTCGAGCGAGTCGACCACCGCGGTGTTCGTCTCGACCGTGGTCCGCTGCAGCTCGGCCGAGAAGCTCTCCTTCGGCAGCCGGGCGAGCACCTGGGGGGCGTGGGGGGAGAGCTGCCTCGACTCGAGATCGATGAGGTGGAGCTCCTCCTCCGCACCGAGGGTCAGTTCTGCGCGCATGCGCTCACCGTACGACCCTCATGTTTCGGGCGGCTACCGGGTCGCCCGCGAGCGGCGCGCGGAACCGGGATCAGCGGGCGGTGCGCGCGCGGATCTCGAGGTCGATCTGCGAGGCGTCGAGGGCGGCGAGCACCGAGGCGAGGACGTCGGCGTCGAAGGTGCCGTTGTCGCGGGCGTCGAGGAGGTCGGCGCGTTGCGCCGCGATCACGGCCAGCCGGTGCCGCTGCGCCTGGAGGAACGCCTCGGTCCGCGGGGCGTCCGGGGCGGGCGGCGGCTCCTGGACGGCCTCGGCGCTGGTGCGCAGGAGGGCGAAGACGCGGGTGCGCTCCTCCTCGCGGGCCACCGCCTCGGCCGCCTCGTCGACGTCCGGGGCGATGGCGCGCAGCAGCGGCCCGACCGTGCCGCCCTGCAGCAGCAGCGACAGCGCGGCCACCGCGAACGCGATCAGCACGAGGACCGAGCGCTGCGGGGTGTCCTCGGGCAGGGTCTGCGCGGCGGCGACCGTGACGGCGCCGCGCATCCCGGCCCAGACCACGGCCGTGCCCTCGCGCCAGCCGAGCGGCGCGCGGACGAAGTACTCCATGTCGGCGAGCATCCGGGTCAGCCGGGTGCCGAAGCGCTCGAGATCGCGGGCGGTCGGCGACCGGCGCCCGCGGCTGATCCGCTTCAGGCTCTCCTCGCGACCCTCCTCGGTGCCCATCTGCTCCTGCAGGCCCTCGACGCGGGGGCGCATCCGCTCGCGCAGCCGGCCGCGGCTCCTCAGCACGCCGAGCAGCGGGGCGACGTAGGCCGCGCGCACCAGGATCGTCAGCAGGAGCGCGCCCGCCGCGATCAGCACGGCCGGGCCGACGCCGGCGTGGTCCTCCTCGACGCTCGTCACGATCGCCCGGACCTGCAGGCCCATCGTGAGGAACACCGTGCCCTCGAGCACCAGCTCGACCGTCCGCCAATTCTGCGAGTCGGACAGGCGGTTCTGCGGCGAGAGCTCGCGCGGCGCGCGGATGCCCGTGACGACGCCGGCGACGACCGCCGCGACCAGTCCCGAGGCGCCGAGGAGCTCGGCCGGAACGGAGGCGAGGAAGGGCACGGTGAAGGACAGGATCGTGTTGACCGTCGGGTCCTGCACCCGCCGGCGCACGGCCAGGTTCAGCCAGCCGACGAGACCGCCGACGACAGCGGCGATCAGCACGGAGTAGCCGAACGAGCCCAGTGCGCCCCAGAAGGAGAAGCTCGCCGCGGCGGCCGCGATCGCGGTGCGCAGCAGCACCAGGGCCGTCGCGTCGTTGAGCAGGCTCTCACCGTCGAGCATCGCGACGACCCGGCGCGAGACGGAGGTGCCCTTGACGATCGACGTCGCCACCGCGTCCGTGGGGCTGACGATCGCGCCGAGCGCGACGCCCCAGGCGAAGCCGAGATCCGGCAGGACCAGCTGGAAGAACAGGCCGAGCACGAGCGAGGTGCCGACGACCAGCAGCACCGAGAGTCCGCTGATCGCACCGAACTCGCGGCGGAAGTTCATCGCCGGCATCGACACCGCGGACGAGTAGAGCAGCGGCGGGAGCACCCCGGCCAGGATCCACTCCGGCTCGATCTCGATCGGACCGACGACGGGCAGGAAGCTCGCGGCCACCCCGATCCCGACCAGCACGAGCGGCGAGGCGACGCCGAGGCGCGGGCCGACGACGGCGGCGCCGGCGATCACGACCAGCGCGAGGACCAGCACCACCAGGAACGGGGTCATGCGTGCCCGGCGGCGTCGGGGACGGGTCCGACCGCACCGCGGCGGACGTCCTCGAAGAAGTCGGGGCGGAGCACCCGCCTCTCGATCTCGAACGCGCCGCTGGTCCAGCCGTCGCCGAGGGGGTGCTCGGGGTCCAGCAGCACGTGGCCCGGGGTGGCGCCACGACCGAGGGCGGCGGCGATCGACCGATCGGGGTCGTAGAGCGCGTGCTCGACGAGCGGGGCGAACACCTCGTGGGCGGCGAAGTCGGCGGGGGCGCCGAGGAAGACGGGCATCAGCTCCTCGCCCTCGCGCAGGCCGTTCGGCCACCAGCGGAAGCGCTCGACCAGCTCGTGGCAGGAGATGCAGGACGGCGAGAAGAAGACGAGGTGCGTCGGCGGGTCCGCCCACTCGGCGAGGGCGATCGGCTCGCCGGCGGCGGTGAGGAAGGCGAGGTCGCCGATGCCGCTCGGGGACACGGGTGCCGGCGCGGGCGTCGAGGCGGCGGGTGCTCGGGCGGCGAGCCGATCGCGGACCGGGACGAGCGCGAGAGCGAGCAGCACGGCGATCAGCGCCGGGACCCCGGGGACGAGCAGCTCCGCCGGCGCGGCGGCCCCGACGAGCCCGGCGAGCGCCAGCGCGAGCAGGACGGCGTTCCGCGCGACCGTGCGGCCGGTCATCCTGGCGTCGCCGAGGCCGCCGAAGCACTCGCACTCGACCGGCTCCGGGGCGCGGACAGCCCGGATCGCGACGACGAGGAAGACGACGTCGACCGCGACCGCGCCGAGCAGCGCGCCCCGGTGCAGCGGCGCGGGGGCGAGCAGGATCGCCAGGCCGAGCGCGATCTCGACGACGGGGAAGGCACGGGCGAAGAGCGGGCCCGCGGAGAGCCGGGCGGGCAGACCGAGCGCGGCGAGGCTCGCGCGGAACCGCTCCGTCCGCCCGAGCTTCAGCACGCCGCTGACGACGAGGACGGCACCGGCGGCGGCCCCTGCGACCGCGAGCAGGACCTCGAGCGCTGACGCGAGCATCCGTGTCCCTCCCGCACCCGACGGTGCCCTCGCAGAGCACGCTACCGGGCGGAGGGCGCCGTCAGGAGTCGGGGCCGATCACGAGCCGGGCGGATCAGGAATCGCGGCCGATCAGGAGTCGCGGCCGATCAGGAGTCGAAGCCCAGCCCGAGCGCGTCGAGGGTCCGCAGCAGCGGATTCCGCCGGCCGCCGTCGTGGTCGGCGCGGTCGAGCGACCAGCGCGTGGCCTGGATCCCCGCGGTGGCGAACGGCTCGGGCGGGAACGGCAGCGGGCGCTTGCGCACCATCTCCAGCTCGGTCCGCTCGGTCGGCTCGCCGGCCAGGAGGTCGAGGAGCACGTCGGCCGCGAAGGCGGTCGTCCCGACGCCGAGGCCGGTGTAGCCCGCGGCGTAGGCGACGCGACCGGCGAGCGCGGTGCCGTAGAAGGCGGCGAAGCGGGTGCTGGTGTCGATCACCCCGGCCCAGCGGTGGCTGAAGCGGAGGCCCTCGAGCTGCGGGAAGGTGGTCAGGAAGTGCGCGGCGAGGGCGCGGTCGGTCTCCGGGCGGTCCTCGTAGGCCGAGCGGATCCGGCCGCCGGGGTGGTACACGGCGTCGTATCCGCCCCAGAGGATGCGGTCGTCGGCGGTGCGGCGGTAGTAGTGGAACTGGTTGGCGACGTCGCTGAGGCCCTCGCGGCCGGTCCAGCCGATCGAGGCCAGCTGGGCGGTGTCGAGCGGCTCGGTCATCAGGACGTGGTCGTAGACCGGGACGGTCATCAGCCGGGTGCGCGCGAGCAGCGAGGGGAAGGCACTGGTGCCGAGGATCGCCTGATCCGCCGCCACGGAGCCGCCCGCGGTGCGGACGAGCACGCCGGCGCCGTCGCGCTCGAGGCCGAGCACGCGGCTGTCCTCGTGGATCTCGACGCCGAGCTCCTCCGCGACCCGCGCGAGCTCGCGGACGAGCTTGCCGGGGTGCACCAGGGCGCACTGCTCGGCGGGCGCGGCGAGGCCGGCCAGGAAGGTCGGCGAGTCGACCAGGGCGCGCACCTCGGCGGTGTCGAGGAAGCGGCCGCCCGCGACGCCGTCGCCGTCCGCGAGCGGGCCGACCTGGTACTCCTCCACCGCGACCGCGAGCGAGCCGGTGCGCTCGAAGTCGCAGTCCATGCCGTAGCGGGCGACGGTCGCCTCGATGTCGTCGAGGTTCCGCACGCCCAGCTCCTCGAGGCGGGCGGCCTCGGCGGGCCAGCGCGCGAGGCCGTTCTCGCGGCCGTGGGTGAGGCTCGACTCGACGAAGCCGCCGTTCCGACCGGAGGCGGCCCAGCCGAGCGAGCGGGCCTCGAGCAGCACCACGCGGCGGCTCGGCTCGCGCTCCTTCGCGCGCAGGGCGCTCCACAGGCCGGTGTAGCCGCCGCCGACGACCACCAGGTCGGCGCGGACGGCGCCGGCGAGGGCCGGTCGCGGGGCGCCGGGGTCCTCGAGCCAGAACACGGCGCGGCGCGCGCCCGTCAGGGCGGCGTCGACGACGGTGGGATCGGGGGCGGATCGTTCGAAAACCGTGCTCGTGAGGGCCATAGTGCCTCCATTACGTCAGTTTCCATATCATTTTGCAACCGGATCCGTCGTTCCGGCGCCGGACTCCCGGGCAGGTCGTCCGCCGCAGTCGTACACTGCGAGGGAAATCGGAGGGGACATGCGAGGACGCCGGCCGCGCGACGGGAGACGCGACGCGACGGCGACCCCTCCGGCCGCGACTCCTCCCGGCGCGACTCCGCCTGGCGCGACTCCCCCGGACGCCGTCGGCGACGCGCCGCACGATGTCTCCCCCGGCATGCGGATCGCCGCCGCCTGGGGCTGGCGGGTGCTGGCCGTCGCCGCGCTGCTCTGGCTCGTCGTGAAGCTCGTCGCGCTGGTGCCGGTCGTCGTGGTGCCGGTGCTGATCGCGATCCTGGTCACGGCGCTGCTCACTCCGCTGCGCGACCGGCTCGAGCGCTGGCGGCTGCCGCGCCCGCTGGCCGTGCTCGTCTCGATCCTCGCGCTCCTGCTCGCGCTGGTCGGCCTCATCGGGCTCGTCGTCGTCCAGTCCCGCGCGGGCTTCGGCGGCGTCGGGCAGCGGGCGCTCGACGCGGTCGACGACGTGGAGGCCTGGCTGCAGGGCCCGCCGCTCGGCTTCTCCGACGTGCAGCTCGGCGACTGGGCGCAGAAGGCGATCGACTGGGCCGACACCCAGGCGTCGACGATCGCCTCAGGGGCCCTCGCCGTCGGCTCGCAGGTGGCCGAGGTGTTCGCGGGCGCGCTGCTCACCCTGTTCTCGCTGATCTTCCTGCTGCTGGACGGCCGGCGGATCTGGACCTGGTTCCTCCGCCTGATGCCGCGCGCCGCGCGCCTGCCGCTGGACACGGGGGCTGCGGCCGGCTGGCGGACGCTCAGCCAGTTCGTCCGGGCGCAGCTCGGAGTCGCGGCGATCAACGCGATCGGCATCGGGATCGGCGCGCTCGCTCTGCAGCTGCCGCTGGTCGTGCCGATCGCGATCGTGGTGTTCCTCGGCTCCTTCGTGCCGTTCCTCGGCGCGATCGTGACGGGGGCGCTCGCGGCGGTCGTCGCGCTGCTGTTCAGCGGACCGGTGGCGGCGCTGATCATGATCGGCGTCGTCGTCGTCGTGCATCTGCTCGAGGGGCACGTGCTGCAGCCGCTGATCCTCGGCTCGGCCGTGAAGGTGCATCCGCTCGCCGTCGTGCTGGGCGTCGCGACCGGGCTCGAGGTGGCGGGACTGGCCGGCGCGCTGTTCGCGGTGCCGGTGATCGCGACGCTGAACTCGGCGATCACGGCGATGCGGCACGATCCGGAGCAGCCCGACTCCGTGCCCCGCGATCCGGGGCGCTCCGCGTGAGCCGGCACCCCTTCGACCCGGCGGGCGTCCCCGGGTCGGCGGTCCTGCCCGCGCTCGCCTGCCCGGTCTGCGGGGCGCCGCTCGCGCCGGACGCGCTGCCGCGGCCGACCCTGCTGCGCTGCCCGCTCGGCCACAGCGCGGATCTGGCGCGCCAGGGCTACGTCTCGCTGCTGCGCGGCCGGCACGCGACCTCGGGCGACACCGCGGCGATGGTGCAGGCGCGCGACGTGCTCCTGAGCTCCGGGCACTACCGGCCGATCCAGGACGCGGTCGCCGCGGCGGTGCCGGCGGACGCGCGGCTGGTCGTGGACCTCGGCTGCGGGACCGGCGCATACCTCGCGGCGGTCCTCGAGGCGCGGCCGGAGGCGAGCGGGCTGGGGCTGGACCTGTCGGCGGCGGCGGCGCGCCGGGCTGCGCGCGCGCATCCGCGGGCCGCGGTGGCGACGGCGGACCTGTGGCAGCCGCTGCCGCTCGCCGACGGCTGCGCGGACGCGCTGCTGACCGTCTTCGCGCCGCGGAACGCGCCGGAGATGCGGCGGGTGCTGCGGGCGGGCGGCGTCGCGATCGTGGTGACGCCTCGCGAGCGGCACCTGGGCGAGATCCGCCCGGTGTTCGGGATGCTCGGCATCGACGCGGGCAAGGCGGAGCGGCTCGACGAGCAGCTGCAGGGCTTCGAGCGGGTGGCGCGCGAGGAGCTGGACTACGCGGTCGCGATGACCCCGGACGAGCTGCGGGCCGAGGTGCTGATGGGGCCGAGCGCGCACCACGTCGACGCGGCGGCGGTGGACGCGCTGCTGGCGGGGCGCGAGGAGACGACGGCGGTGACCGTCGCGGTGACGGTGTCGGTGTACCGCGCGGGCTAGGCGGAGCCGGAGACGCTCGCGTCGCGGGGGCGTTCCGACGGGCCCGATCTCGATACGCCCGCTGCGCGGGCTACTCGATCAGCATGCAGTGCGCCCACAGCGCGTCGACGCGGGTCGGCTCCTGCTGGTCGAGCAGCGCGCAGCGCGTATCGAGACCTGGCTCCTGCGGGCAGCGGGGTCAGTAGCTCTCGCGGTGGCGCTCCTGGTCGACGACGGCGGCGCGGTCGGAGAGGGCGCGCAGGCCCGCGAGGGGCTGGGCCATCCGGTGGTTGCCGCGGAGGACGGGCTCGGTGCGGTCGAGGAAGGCCCAGTAGCCGGCGGTGACGGGGCAGGCGTTCTCGCCCAGGCGCACCTTCGGGTTGAAGCGGCAGCCGCCGCAGTAGTCGGACATCTTGTTGATGTAGGCGCCGCCGGAGGAGTACGGCTTGGTCGCCACGACACCGCCGTCCGCGTGCTGGGACATGCCGATCACGTTCGCGGGCATCACCCACTCCGTGCCGTCGACGAAGACGTCGACGAACCAGTCGTTCAGCTCGGCCGGGTCCCAGCCGCGCTGCAGGCCCCAGTTGCCGAGCACCATCAGCCGCTGGATGTGGTGCGCCCAGCCGTGGTGGCGCACGTCGTCGAGGGTCTCGTGCAGGCAGTTCGCCTCGATGCCGGCCGGATCGAGGTCGAGCAGCTGCTGCGGCAGCGAGGCCTTCGCGCCGAGCGCGTTGCTGCGCTCGCGGTAGTCCGGACCGAGGTGCCAGTAGAGGTGCCAGACGTAGTCGCGCCAGCCGAGGATCTGCCGGACGAAGCCCTCGACGCTCGCGAGCGGGGCGCCGCCCGAGGCGTGCTCGGCCGCGGCGGCGTCGATGACGGCGCGCGGATCGAGCAGGCCGAGGTTGAGCGGGGCGCTCAGCAGCGAGTGCGCCATCGTCCAGTCGCCGGAGAGCATCGCGTCCTCGTAGGTGCCGAAGTCGCCGAGCCGCGACGAGACGAAGTCGGCGAGCGCCGCCTCCGCCTCCGCAGGGGTCGCCGCGAACCGGCGCGGGCCGTCCTCGCCGACGAGCCGGATCGCGCCCTCGCGCTCCCAGCGGGCGAGATCGGCGCGCACCTCCTCGTCGATGTCGTCCTCCTCCGGCCACCACGGATCGGGCAGGCCGAGCCGCGACGCGCCCTTGGGCGGCGGGTTGCGGTTGTCGTGGTCGTAGTTCCAGCGGCCGCCCTCCGGCTGGTCGCCGCGCATCAGCACCCCGGTGCGCTCGCGGCTCCAGCGGTAGAAGTCCTCGAGGAGGAGTCGCTTGCCGGACTTCGCGAGCGCCCACTCGCGGAAGTCCTCCTCCTCCGTGACGAAGCCGCGGCTGGGCAGCACGCTCATGCCCAGCCGGCGGGCGAGGCGGCGGCCGCCCCGGGTCGGCGGGTCGATCACCTCGAGGTCGTCGCGGCCCGCGAGCCCCTCGGCGAAGGTCTCGGCGCGGACGTACTCGACGCGGTCGCCGAGCTCGCGGCCGCGGTGGCGCAGGGCCGAGAGCAGCAGCTGCGCCTTCGCGCGGTGCATCGGCCGCCGCCCGAAGGCCGAGCGGGCCTCGACGAGCAGCATCGGGCCGCCGTCGTCGAAGAGGGGGCCGAGCTGGCCGATGACGCTCCAGCGGGTGCGTGCAGTCCGTGCAGTCATGCTCGGAGGCTAGGCGGCGGCGGACGGGTCGCGACAGGAGTTGCGCTCGGGGCGGGGAACGGCGAAGTGCCCGGGACGCCGACGTGCCCGTGACGCGGACGTGCGCCGGATGTCAAGGTGCGCGGATGTGCAGCCGCGACGGCTTGCACCGGCGGACCGGGTGCAGGATCGTCGACTGCATCCACCCGACGCGATGAGGCGAGGAGCCCCGCCATGGCACACGACGACGAGTTCGAGACCACCACGACCACCGAGAGCGGCGGCACGACCGAGGCGACGACCCGACGCGGCCGCCACCTCGCGGACGGCGACGCGGACGGCCACGGCACGGGCGGCCACGGCACCGACGGCCACAGCACCCACGAACACAGCACCGACGGACACAGCACCGACACCTCGGCCGAGGGCGAGTACACCGAGACCGACGGCGTCTCGCACACCGACGGCGAGCGGGAGGGCAGCTACGTCGACACCTCCTCGCACGAGGAGTCGAGCACCGAGAAGGGCAGCTACGTCGACACCGAGGGCTCCGGTCCCGACTCCACCGGCGAGGGCGAGTACACCGACCGCGACGAGTAGTCCGCGGGTGCGGGCCGGCCGTCGGTGCTGGCCGGCAGTCAGTGCTGGGCGGCCGCCCGCTCCGCCGCGATGAACGCGGCGATCGCGTCGGCGCCCGGATGGTCGTCGGCGCTGATCGTCACCACTGCGTCGCCCGCGAAGACGAGCAGCTGGCCGTAGGCGCCGTGCAGGCGCCAGCTCGCGCCGGGGCCGTCCCAGCCGGCGAGCGCGTAGCGCCGGTAGCCCGGGCCGGTGCCCGCGGCGACCCACTCGGAGTGCATCAGGTCGCTCCACTCGGGCGCGAGGATCCGCTCGCCCCGCCAGACGCCGCGATCGCGGAGGAGGCGGCCGATCCGGGCGGTCTCCTCCGTGCGGAGCGCCAGTCCGCTGCCGGCGACGATGCGGCCGTTCGGGCAGCGCTCCCACTCCGCGCCCTCGATCCCGAGCGGCTGCAGGAGCCTGCGGTCGACGTAGTCCCCCACGTCGCCCACCCGCGTCTCCAGGAGCCGCATCGCGGTGTAGCTGCTGGCATTGGAGTACTGGAAGACGGGCCCGGCGGAGGGCCGGCGGAGGAACTCGACGGCGAGGTCCGGCCAGTCCGTCATCAGGGTCGGCGACCACGGCAGGTCGATGCCGCTCGTCATGCTGAGCAGCCGGCGCAGCGTGAGGTCCGCGACTCCCTCGCCGAGATCCGCTGAGACGTCTGCGGCCAGCGGTCCCAGCGGCTCGTCGAGCGAGATCAGGCCCTCGTCGACGGCCAGCCCCGCGGCCAGCACGCAGACGCCCTTGGCGACGGAGTGCACGTCCTCGCGGACGTCCGGCGTCCAGCGGTGCTCGGCCGTGTCGTCGCCGATCAGCACGTGCAGGCCGTGCGCACCGAAGCCGACGGCGTCGATGTGCTCGACGAGGCGGTCGCGGAAGATCTGCGCTGCGGTCACCGGAACAGTCTGCCCGGCGCGGGCGCTTCCTAAGATCGTGGGCATGGACGAGGACAGCGCACGGGGCACCTGGCGGCGCGAGCCGAGCACCGTCGTCGTCGCGGACACCGGTGCGCCGACGCGCATCGCCGAGCCGTTCGCGATCGCGGCCGGCAGCGTCCGGCTCGAGGCGCCGCACGAGTTCGCGCCGCACCGGCACGCGCTGCACGAGCTGGTCTGGGTCCGCGGCGGCACCATGACCGTCCGGCTGGAGCACCGGATCCTGACCGTGCCGGACGGCTTCGGCGTCTGGATCCCGGCCGGCACGGAGCACGCCGGGCGGACGACCGCGCGCACCGCGCTCTGCGACGCGCTGTTCGATCCGGAGCGCTCGCCCGTGCCGATCACGGCGCCGGTCCTCGTCGAGATCACCCCGGTGCTCGCCGCGCTTCTCACCCGGCTCGCGCGGACCGACCTCGAGGCGGCGGCGCGACTGCGGGCGGAGGCGGTGGTCTTCGACGTCATCGCGCCGTCGGCGGAGCAGTACTCCGTCACCGTGCCGCAGGGCGAGCGGCTCGCGCCCCTGGTCGCGGCCCTCCTCGACGACCCGACCGACCGGCGGACGCTCGCCGACTGGGCGGAGCACCTCGGCGTCGGCGAGCGGACCCTCTCGCGGGTCCTCCGCGCGCAGACCGGGCTGTCGTTCCTGCAGTGGCGGCAGGCGCTGCGGGCGCACCGGGCGCTCGCGCTGCTGGCGGAGGGGCGCAGCGTTCAGGACGTCTCGGAGCTGATGGGCCACACGCACCCGAGCACCTTCATCGCGGCGTTCAAGCGGGTGATGGGGACCACACCGGGTGCCTTCGCGCAGGATCAGCGCACGGCCGCGGCATCGGCCGCGGGCTGAGGCGGGGCGTTCGACCGCGTCGGGTCTCGATACGCCCCTGCGGGGCTACTCGACCAGCATGAATGGGAGGGAGAGCGGATCCGGAGCATCATGCTGATCGAGTAGCCCGCGCAGCGGGCGTATCGAGATCCACCCCTGTCGGAGCCGCCGCTTCGAGCGGCGCCGTCCCGTGCCACGCAGAGGCGGCCCGGGTGGCCGGAACGCTCTATCCGGTGTCGTCGGCAGTCGATTGCGGACGGTGGGGCGGCCGCCTAGCCTGAGGAAGGTAAGCCAACCCTTACTCAGCGGATCCCCTCCCGCTTCCCCCTCCGACGCAGGAATCCGCTCCTCCCATGCCTCCCTCCTCCGAGCCCGCGCGCGCGTCCTCGCGCCTCGCCGGCACCGACCTCGTGCTCGGCTTCGGCCGGCGCACCGTCGTCGACGGCGTCTCGGTGGAGCTCGAGCCCGGCCGGGTGACCGCGCTCGTCGGGCCGAACGGCTCGGGCAAGTCGACGCTGCTGCGCGCG
This sequence comes from Rathayibacter sp. VKM Ac-2926, assembly GCF_022815565.1. NCBI lineage: Bacteria > Bacillati > Actinomycetota > Actinomycetes > Micrococcales > Microbacteriaceae > Rathayibacter > Rathayibacter sp. VKM Ac-2926. Next base: position 213,874 of record NZ_JALGRS010000001.1, read on the forward strand.
CTGGCGCGGCTGCACGCCCCGAGCGGCGGCGCCGTCACCCTCGACGGCGACCGCCCCGCGACCGCGCTGAGCAGCCGCGACTTCGCCCGCGAGGTGACCCTCTTCGCGCAGAGCCGCACCGCCCCGCAGGGCCTCAGCGTCCGGGAGGTCGTCGCCTTCGGCCGCCACCCGCACCGCCGGGCCTTCGCCGGGCCGTCCGCCCGCGACCGCGAGGCGGTGGAGCAGGCGATGGCCACCACCGGGGTGCTGTCGATGGCGGAGCGCGCGGCCGGCGAGCTCAGCGGCGGCGAGCTGCAGCGGGTCTGGCTCGCGGCCTGCCTCGCGCAGGACACCGGCGTGGTGCTGCTCGACGAGCCGACCAACCACCTCGACCTCCGCTACCAGGTGGAGACACTCGACCTGATCCGCGATCTCGCCGAGGTGCACGGCGCCGCGATCGGCGTCGTCCTGCACGACCTCGACCACGCCGCGCGCGTCGCCGACCGCCTGCTGCTGCTGAGCGACGGGCGCGTCCTCGCCGAGGGCGACCCGCTCGCCGTGCTCACCGCCGAGCACATCGAGGCGGCCTACGGATTGCGGGTCGAGGTCGCCGTGGACGAGCGGACCGGACACCTGCGCATCGACCCCGTCAGCCGGCACACCGTCTCGAAGCACAGCAGCCGCCTGCACGACCCGCTCCACCCGACCCCTGCCCGTTCCCGAGAGGACACCGAAGAATGACCCGAGCCCCCCTCCTCCCCGCCGCCCTGGCCGCGGCCGCCGTCGGAGTGCTCCTGCTCACCGGCTGCGGAACCACCGCCGTCGAGAGCGCCGACGCGGCCGGCACCGTCGACTCCGCCGAGTGCGCCGCCGACGACACCGCGACCGCCACCGGCGCCGTCTCGCTCACCGACAGCCTCGGCCGCACCGTCGAGCTCGACGCGCCCGCCGAGCGGATCGTCGTGCTGGAGTGGCAGCAGACCGAGGACCTGCTGACGCTCTGCGTCGCCCCGGTCGGCGCCGCCTCGACCGAGGACTACGCCACCTACGTCAGCGCCGAGACGCTGCCCGCGAGCACCGCGGACGTGGGCGAGCGCGGCGAGCCGGACCTCGACACCCTCTACGGCCTCGACCCCGACCTGATCGTGATGGAGGCCTACAGCGCCGACGACGAGCTGCTCGCCCAGCTCGAGGAGCGCGACGTGCCCGTGCTCGCCACCATCGGCGCGGACGCGAGCGGCCAGATCGACAACATGAAGGAGGTGTTCTCGCTCCTGGGCGAGGCCACCGGCCGGACCGAGCGCGCCGACGCGGTGCTCGCCGAGTTCGACCAGCACCTCGCCGACGCCAAGAGCGAGGTCGCCGAGGCGGCGCTCGCGACGCCGGAGTTCGTGTTCTTCGACGGCTGGATCGAGAGCGGCAACGTCGTCATCCGCCCCTACGGGAAGGGCGCGCTGTTCACCGAGCTCGGCGAGGAGCTCGGCCTGGAGGGCGCCTGGACCGACGAGATCAACGACTCCTACGGCAGCGGCGGCGTCGACCCCTCCTACGGACTCGCGCAGACCGACATCGAGGGGCTGACCGCGGTCGGCGAGGCGAACCTCGTCTACTCCAACGACGGCACGCCCGACAGCTACGTCACCGAGCTCGCCAAGAGCCCGGTCTGGTCCGCGCTGCCCGCGGTGCAGCAGGGCCGTGCCTTCGAGTTCCCGCCCGGCGTCTGGGGCGCGGGCGGACCGAAGTCGGGCGAGCAGGCCATCGACGCCTTCGTGGACGTCATCGTCGGCGAGTGACGACGACGCCGATTGCCGCCGAGCGCCGCGCGACCGCCCCCTCCGGGCGGCGCGCGGCGCTCGGCGGCGTCGGCGTGCTCGCGGCCCTCGCGGTCGCGGTCGGGCTCATCGGGCTCTGGCACCTGACCCAGGGCACCTCGGGCATCGGCGCGGACGGGCTCCTGCGCGCCCTGCTCGGCGAGGACGTGTCGGTCGGCGGAGTCTCGGCGGGCGACGTCTTCGCCGGCTCGCGGCTGCCGCGCCTGTCCGCGGGCATCGCCGTGGGCCTGGCTCTCGGCGCCGCCGGCGCGCTGCTGCAGTCGATCTCGCGCAACGCGCTCGCCTCCCCCGACACGCTCGCGGTGACCGCGGGCGCCTACTTCGCCCTGACCGCGGTGGCCGCCTTCTCGCTGACCGTGCCGCTCTGGGCGTCCAGCGGGGTCGCCTTCCTCGGCGGTCTCGCCGCGGCGGCGCTGGTGCTGGCGCTCACCGGGCGGGCCGCGGGCACCTCCAGCACCCGGCTGATCCTGGCCGGCTCGGCCATCGCGATGGCGCTCGACTCCGGCACCGCGATGCTGCTGATCCTCTTCCGGGAGAACACCACCGGGCTCTTCGCCTGGGGCAGCGGCTCGCTCGGGCAGCTCAACATCGACGCGTCGGCGCGCGCCGCTCCGCTGATCGTCGTCGTCCTCGCGCTCGCCCTGCTGCTCTCGCGCCGCCTCGACGTGCTCGGCCTCGGCGAGGACGGCGCCGCCTCACTGGGCGTCCCGGTCCGCTCGACGCGGGCGCTCGCCGTGCTCTGCGCCGTCCTGCTCACCAGCACGTCGGTGACGCTGGCCGGGCCGATCGCCTTCGTCGGTCTCGGCGCCCCCGTCCTCACCCGGCTCCTGGCCGCGCGGGTGCCGGCGCTGCGCCGCCACGTCTTCCTGGTGCCCGCGTCGGCGCTGATCGGCGCCGCGCTGATCGTGCTCGCCGACGCGCTGCTGCGCGCGATCCTCAGCCCGGAGGGAGCCACGGCGATCCCGACGGGCATCCCCACCGCGGTGCTCGGCGGGCTCGTCATCGTGGTCCTCGCCCTGCGGATGCGCGACGCCGGCGCGGCGCGGTCGGCGCGGACGGTCCGCTCGACGCTGCGGACGGCGCGGCGGTTCCGGGTCGTGCTCGGGGTCGTCGCCGTCCTGCTCGCCGGGACGATCGTGCTCGCCCTGCTCGCGGGGAGCCTGCAGCTGCGGCTCGGCGACGTCGTCCTCTGGCTGCAGAGCGCGGCACCGGACCTCGTCGCCCGCGCCCTCGACGAGCGGGCGCCGCGCATCGCCGCGGCCGTGCTCGCGGGCGGGGCGCTCGCTCTCGCCGGCACCGCCGTGCAGGGCACCGTGCGCAATCCGCTGGCCGAGCCGGGGCTGCTCGGGATCACGGCCGGCGCCGGGCTCGGTGCCGTGATCGTCGTCACCACCGGGCTGGGCGGCGGCGGCCGGCCGGTGCTGATCGCGATGGCGATCGCCGCGGGGCTCGCGACCTTCGGCGCGATCGCGCTGCTCTCCTGGCGCGGCGGGCTGCAGCCGGACCGCTTCGTGCTCGTCGGCATCGGTGCCGGCTACGCGCTGAGCGCCGTGACCGCCTTCCTGCTGCTGAGCTCCGACCCGTGGCGGACCCCGCGGATCCTCACCTGGCTCTCCGGCACGACCTACGGCCGCTCGCTGCCGGATGTGCTGCCGGTCGCGCTCGGGATCCTGGTGCTGCTGCCGGTGCTCCTCGGGCTGCGCCGCCGCCTCGACCTGCTGGCGATCGACGAGGACACGCCGCGGATCCTCGGCGTCCGGCCCGAGCGCACCCGCCTGGGCGTGCTCGCCCTCGCCGCCGTGCTCGCCTCGCTGGCCGTCGTCGCCGTCGGCACGGTCGGCTTCGTCGGACTGGTCGCGCCGCACCTGGCCCGGACGCTGGTCGGCGCCCGCCACGGACGCATCGTCCCGGTCGCGATGCTGCTCGGCGGCCTGCTCGTCCTCGTCGCGGACACCCTCGGCCGCACCCTGATCGCGCCGTCGCAGCTGCCCGCGGGGCTGATGATCGCGCTGGTCGGCGCGCCCTACTTCGTCTGGCTGCTCCGCCGCACCCGCGACTGAGCGACACGGCTGCGCCGGTGGCGCAGAAACGAGAAGAGGGACCCCCGCGGGGATCCCTCTTCCGATTCGATCGTCTGCAAGGGGAGGCCGAAGCCAGCAAGTCTCGCAGCTCTTGGGAGCGATTGTACCCTCGCTCCATGCCGCTCGCCATGCCTCAGAACGTCCCGGCGATCTGCGCAGCGCTCAGCGCACCCCGCATGGGAACGTACCTGGTGGCAGCGGCCGGCGACCAGGCGAGGGCGGTCGAGCTGTACGGCTGGAACGCCCGGATCTCGTCAGCACTGATCCTTCCCGCGCACTTCGCCGAGGTCTCGACGCGGAACGCGGTCGATGACGCGCTGACCACCAAGTACGGCCCACGATGGCCGTGGAACGCCACCTTCGAGCAGAGTCTGCCGGACGGTGGCGGGCCCGCCTTCAACGCACGGCGGAACCTGAGGAGCGTGAGAGCCGTCGAGCGCTCGACCGGGAAGGTCATCGCGGAGCTGAAGTTCATGTTCTGGCAGGCGATGTTCACCGCACGTCACGATCAGCGCCTCTGGAATCGGCAGATCGCCGCACTCTTCCCGCACGCCGACACCGACAGTCCGCAGCAGCTCCGCGCGAGGATCTACGACGACCTGGAGACGATTCGACGCCTCCGCAACCGGATCGCGCATCACGAGCCGATCTTCGCCCGCGATCTTGCAGACGACCTCGCGAAGATGATCGACCTCTGCAGGATCAGATCCGCCGCGACAGCCCGTTGGGTCCAGGCGCTGGAAGACGTGACAGCTACTCTCGCGGAGCGACCCTGACCGGCTCGGTCGCGCTCCCGTCGGGCCGCGCACGCGACTGAGCGACAGCCCGATACGCCGCGCCCGCGGCGAGCACCGCGACGCCGCCCGCGATCGAGGCGGGCGGGAGGGTCGCCACGAGGAGGAGGCAGCCGGCGACGCCGACGACCGCCAGCGGGCGCGGGTAGCGGCGGTGCGGGGCCTCCTGGGTCAGCGCCGCGACGTTCGCGACCAGGTAGTAGAGCAGCACGCCGAACGAGGAGAAGCCGATCGCCGAGCGCAGGTCGGCCACCAGCACCAGGACGACGACGACCAGGCCGACGGCGATCTCGGCGCGGCGCGGGACGCTGCGGACCGGATCGATCACGGCGAGCGCCCGCGGCAGATCGCCGTTCCGCGCCATCGCCAGGCTCGTGCGGCCGATCCCGGCGATCAGCGCGAGCAGCGCGCCGAGGCTCGCCGCCGCCGCGCCCACGCGGATCGGCACCGCGGTCCACGGCCAGGCGGCGGCCGCGTCGACGAGCGGCTGCGTCGAGGCGGCGAGCCGCTCCGGGCCGAGCGCCGCGAGCAGCCCGGCGCCGACGACCGTGTAGAGCAGGACCGCGAGCACGAGGGCGCCGAGGATCGCGCGCGGGATCGTGCGGGCGGGGTCGCGCACCTCCTCCCCCATCGTCGCGAGGCGGGCGTAGCCGGCGAAGGCGAAGAACAGCAGGCCGGCCGACTGCAGCACGCCGTAGGCGTCGAAGGGCCGGGCGGCGCCGGTGACGGACGCCGGTCCGGACGCCGGTCCGGACGCCGCTGCCGCCGCCATCGCGACGACGAGCACCACGAGCACGATCGAGAGCAGGATCCGCGTCGCGAGCGCCGTGCGGGTCACCCCGAGCACGTTCACCGCGACGAGCGCCACGACCGCGGCGCCCGCGACCGGCCGCTCCCAGCCCGCGGGCGCGGCGTAGGCGGCGACGGTCAGCGCCATCGCGGCGCAGCTCGCGGTCTTGCCGACGACGAAGCTCCAGCCGGCCAGGAAGCCGGGCCACTCGCCCAGCCGCTCCCGGCCGGAGAGGTAGGCGCCGCCCGAGCGGGGGTACTGCGCGGCGAGCTGCGCCGTGGAGGAGGCGTTCGCCCAGGCGACGATCGCGGCCAGCGCGAGGCCGACCAGCAGCCACGGCCCGGCCGCCGCGGCGGCGGGGGCGAAGGCCGAGAAGAGACCGGCGCCGATCATCGAGCCGAGCCCGATCACGACGGCGTCGCGGAGGCCGAGGCGGCGGGCGAGGGAGGCGTCGGCTGTCACCGGACCGTCTTAGCGCACGCGGGGAACGCGCGGGTTAACCTGGGCGTCCGCGCCGAGACCGGGAGGCTCCCATCCGCATCCTCATCGTCGACGACGAGATCAATCTGCTGGGCGCGCTCGAGGCGGGGCTGCAGGGCGAGGGCTTCGCGGTCGACACCGCGACGAACGGCACCGACGCGCTCTGGCTCGCGCAGGAGGCGGAGTACGCGGCGATCGTGCTCGACCTGATGCTCCCCGACATCAGCGGCTTCCGCGTCTGCGAGCGGCTGCGCGCGGCCGAGGACTGGACGCCGATCCTGATGCTCACCGCGAAGGACGGCGACCTCGACCAGGTCGAGGCGCTCGACACCGGCGCGGACGACTACCTCACCAAGCCGTTCTCCTTCCCCGTGCTGGTCGCGCGGCTGCGGGCGCTGATCCGCCGCGGCGCCGCCGAGCGGCCCACCGTGCTGACCGTCGGCGATCTCGTGCTCGATCCGGCCGCGCGCCGGGTGGAGCGGGGCGGGGTCGCGATCCCGCTCACGGCCCGCGAGTTCAGCGTGCTGGAGTACCTCGTCTCGCGGGCGGGCGACGTCGTCTCCAAGCGCGACGTGCTCGGCGCGGTCTGGGACTTCGACTTCGACGGCGATCCCAACATCGTCGAGGTCTACATCCGGACGCTCCGCAACAAGATCGACCGGCCGTTCGGCCGCGAGACGATCCGCACCCAACGCGGCGCGGGCTACTCGGTGCTGCCGTGAGGGGCGGGACGACGCGGCGGCGCTCCCTGCGCTCCCGGATCACGCTCGCGGCCACCGCCGTGGTCGCCCTCGCGGCGGTGCTCGGCGCGGCCGGCTTCCTGCTGGTGCTCTCCTCGGTGCTCGCGGGCAGTGCCGCGACGGCCGCCGAGACCGAGGCGGAGCGGGTCGCGACCCTGGTCGAGCGCGGCGGCGCGGACGCGGTGCGGGCCTCGGAGGGCGTGGTGCAGCTGATCGTCGACGGGCGCGTGGCCGCCGCCGGCGAGGACGCCGACGACCTGCCGGCGCTCGCGACCGAGGAGCGCGACGAGCCGTTCACGACCACGCCGGCGGACGAGGATCCGCTGGTCGTCGCGACGCAGGAGCTCGACGACGGCTCACTCGTCGTCGTCGGCGTGCCCGACGAGGGCCGTGCGGAGGCGCTCGCGACGACCGCGGGTCTGCTCGCGGTCGCCGTCCCGCTGCTGGTCGCCTTCGTCGCGATCGTCTGCTGGATCGTCGTCGGCCGCGCCCTGCGGCCGGTGGACCGGATGCGCGCGGAGGCGGACGCCGTCACCGCCGCGGCACTGGACCGCCGTGTCGCGGAGCCCGGCTCCGGCGACGAGATCGACCGGCTCGCGCAGACCCTGAACCGGATGCTAGGCCGCCTCGAGGACGGCCAGGAGCGGCAGCGCCGGTTCGTCTCGGACGCCTCGCACGAGCTGCGCTCGCCGGTCGCGGCGCTGCGGCAGAGCGCGGAGGTCGCGCTCGCGCACCCCGACCGGCTCGACGCGGCCCGGCTGGCGACGACGGTCGCCGAGGAGTCGGTGCGGATGGGCGGCCTGATCGAGGGCCTGCTGCTGCTGGCGCGCGCCGACGAGGCGCGGCTGGCCGTGCTCGCGGCGCCGGTCGACCTCGACGACCTGGCGCTGCGCGAGGTCCGGCGGCTGCGCGACTCCGGGATCGCCGTGGACGCCTCAGGCGTCTCGCCGGTGCAGGCGGTGGCGGACGAGGCGCTGCTCGGGCGGGCGCTGCGGAACCTCGTCGACAACGCGGTGCGGCACCGCGCCGCGCGGCTGGCGATCGCGACCCGCGGGGCGGGCGACTCGGCCGTGCTCGTCGTCGACGACGACGGGCCGGGGATCCCGGCGGCCGACCGCGAGCGGGTGCTCGAGCGCTTCGTGCGGCTGGACGAGGGGCGCGCCCGCGACGCCGGCGGCTCGGGTCTCGGGCTCGCGATCGTCGCCGAGATCGCGGCGGCGCACGGCGGGAGCGTCGCGATCGAGGAGTCGCCGTGGGGCGGCGCGCGAGTGACGCTGCGGGTGCCGCTGCGCTGACCGGTGGCGGGTCCGCTCCGCTTCAGGCTGGCTTCAGCGGCGCCGCGGGACAGTGGCTGCGGCGTCGAGGAACGGCGCCGGAGACGGAGCGGATCATGAAGAAGAAGACCGGGATCATCGTCGGAGTCGCGGGCGCGATCGTGCTCGTCGGAGCCGGCACGGGCATCGCCTTCGCCGCGACCGACGGCTTCGAGCGCTCGGACGCGCTGACCGGCGCCGACCTCGACCGCGCCAGCGAGGTCGCGATCGCCGAGATCGGCGGCGGGACCGTCACCTCGGCCGAGCGCGACGACGACGGCACGCCGGGCTACGAGCTCGAGCTGCGCGGCGACGACGGCCTCGAGTACGACGTGCGGCTCGACGACTCCTTCGGCGTGCTGGTCGTCGACCCGGACGACGACGCGGTGCGCGGCACCGGCGGCAGCACGGACGACGGCACGACCGGCACCACCGGAGACAGCACCGACGACAGCACCACCGGCGTCACCGGCGCAGTCGATCCCGACGACCTCGTCGGCGAGGAGCTGACCCGCGCGAGCGAGGCCGCGATCGCCGCGGTCGGCGGCCGCACGGTCACCGAGGCCGAGCGCAGCGACGACGCCGACCACGCCTTCGACGTCGAGGTCACCCGCGCCGACGGCACGGACGTGGACGTCGACCTCGACGCGTCCTACGCGGTCGTCCGCACGGAGGAGTAGGACGCGGGAGCGGAGGGGCTCAGCCCTTCCCCGGGCCGTTCCCGTTCCCGGGGTTCTGGCCGCTCTCCGGGCTGCGGCCGTTGCCGTTCCCGCCGCCGTTCCCGCCGGAGTTCCCCGGTCCCTCGACCGGCTCCTCGACCGGAGCCTGCGTCGCCGGAGCCTGCACGGCGGGCGCACCGGCGGCCGGCGTCGTGGCGGCCGGCGCCGGCGACTCCTCCTCGGGCGGCTCGGTCGGCTCGACGGGTTCGGCCGGCTCGGTCTCCTCGGGCGTCGGCGACGGCTCCTCCTCGGGACTCTCGACCGGGGCCGGCGTCTCCTCCTCCGGGGTCTCCTCGGCGGGCGGCTCCTCCTCGACGGGAGTGGTCTCCTCCGGCTCGGGCTCGGTCGACTCCTCGGGCGCCGGCACGGCGGCGATCAGCGCGGCGAGGTCGGCGCGCACGAGGTCGGCCTGCGCCCGGATCGACGTGGCCCGGTCCTCCCGGACGTTCCCGCCGGCGACCGCCGCGTCGAGCGTCGCCTGGAGCGCGTCGAGCTCGGTGAGCGCTCCGTCCCAGTCGTCGGCCGACGCCTTCTCGGCGACCGCCACGACCGCGTCGTCGAGGGCCTGCGCGGTGCCGTCGTCGATCGACGGATCCGCGGCGGAGCAGCCCGACAGCACGAGGACGGCGGCGAGCACCGCACCCCCGGCCCGCAGTCGAAGGCCCCGCCGGCCCACGCCCCGTCGGCCCGGCCCCCTCACGAGCGGATGCTCTCGCGCAGCTGACGGAGGTGCTCGCCGAGCTCCCCGTCGACGGCGGGCAGCGGCGACTGCGGACCGTCGAACAGCACGATCACGAGGCCGACCGCCACGGCGACCAGCGCGAGCACCACGACGATCAGCCACGGGCTCGGCCCGGTGCGGCGCCGGGCGACGGCGGCGGGCGGCGTGACCCCTGCGCTCGGCGCGACCCGCGTGGTCGTCGCGGTCGCGGGAGCGGCGCCGGGCAGCAGCTCGGTCGCCCCCACGGGCAGCACCGACGTCGCGTCCAGCAGCTCGGTCGCGGCCGCGGTCGGAGCGAAGCGCTCGGTCGCGGGCATCCGCTCGGTCGGCGGCGGTCCGGCGGGCTCCCGGACCGGCACGTCGGGGACGACGATCGCCGTCGGCGGTCCGTCGCGACGCGGATCGATCAGCGCGCGCGCCGACTCCGCGACCTCGATCGCCGTGGGCCGCTCGGCCGGCTCGCGCCGCGTCATCGCGTTCAGCAGCGCCGACCAGCCGCCGCCGAGCGAGTCCGACACCTCCGGGTCGCGCAACAGGCGCGCGAGGGTGACCTCGATCGCCGACCCGGTGAACGGGCGGCGGCCGGTCAGCGACTCGAGCAGCACCAGGCCGAGGGAGTAGACGTCGCTCGCCGAGGTCAGCACGTCGCCGTGCGCCTGCTCGGGGCTGAGATAGGCGGCGGTGCCGATCAGCGTGCCCGGCGAGGTGATCCGGGTGGCGTCGATCAGGTAGGCGATGCCGAAGTCGGCGAGCTTGGGCCGGAACTCGCGGCTCGTCAGCGGGCTCGGCACCAGCAGCACGTTCGAGGGCTTCACGTCGCGGTGCACCACTCCTGCCGCGTGCACGGTGTGCAGGGCCTCGCCGAGGTCGGCGGCCATCGACGCGACGTCGTTCGGCAGGACGGGCCCGCTGGCCAGCCGCTCCGCGAGACTCGGTCCCTCGGCGAGCTCCATCACCATGTAGGCCTGGCCGCCGGTGTCGTCGCCGCCGTCGTCGGCGTCGTAGAGGGTCACCAGCGCGGGGTGGTTGAGGGCCGCGAGCAGCCGGATCTCGGACGACTTGCGCTGGAGGTCCTGCGCGTCGTCGATGCCCGGCGCGAACATCTTCAGCGCCACCGAGCGGCCGAGGATCCCGTCGCGCGCCCGGTACACGGTGGCCATCCCGCCCCGTCCGATCAGCTCCTCGATCGTGTAGCGACCGCCGATCGTCGTGCCGACGACGCGGTTCTCGCCCGTTCGGTGGGATGACACGGTTCCTCCTCGGGCGGATGCTGCGGCAACGCCGCGCCCCCCGGTGCGACCGTCTCCCCAGGGTAGTACGTCCGTCTTCCGAGCCGCAGGGCTCGACGGGGGGCTCGCGAGCTGTCAAGCGGGTGCTCGCCCGAGGGGCCGCGCGTAGCGTGGCTGGTCCCGACGAAAGGCAGAGGCACATGGACGAGCACGAGCAGGGATCGACGATCGGCGCGACGGACGGCGCGGCTCCGGCGACGCGGACCAGCAGCGAGCAGGTCGAGAAGGACCGCGCCGAATCCCCCGGCAGCGAGCGCGAGACCGAGGTCCGCCAGGAGCAGGACCCCACCACCAGCCGGACGGAGGTCTCCGGCTCGGCCGAGGTCGTCTCCGTCCCCGGCACCGGCGGCGCCGACGACGTCGGCACCGTCGAGGTCGACCCCGACGAGGTCAGCCTGAACGGCAAGCCGTTCCCGGGCCACGCCGGAACGAAGTAGCCGCTCCGCACGTCCTAACGAGCGGCTAAGCCGCTTCACATCTCGGTGGTGAGAAGAAGGACGCGCGGCGTCCACTCATGCTGGTCGAGTAGCCCCGCAGGGGCGTATCGAGACCCGCCGTCCCCGACAGGGCGGTCTGCAGACTCGACTTCCGACGCGAGTGGATCTCGATACGACCGCTTCGCGGGCTACTCGATCAGCATGGCTTCCCCCGACGTCCTCGGTGATGTTTCCCAGGTCGCTGAACGCGATCGTCTCGGAGGAGCTCAGCAGCGGTCGACCGGGCACACCGTAATGGTCGAGGCGACCGCGACCAGCGCTAGGGGCAGTAGAGGGCGCGCGCTGTTGCTGCAGGCCGATTCAGGCTCACACTTCGTCGAGGACGACGCCGAAGCGGGCGGCGACGTCCGCCAGCGACTCGCTCTCCATGCCCACGCGCTGCCTCACGACTGCGGCGATCTCCTCGTCGTCCAGGCGCGAGAGGAACCGACCTCGACGTCCTGACGGATGTGACGTACTACCGAGCTGAGTCGGACATGCGCCTCGCAGAGGGACCAGCGAGGACAGGCGCGCGAGCAGCATCCGGCGAGGGTACTCGTGACGGTCTCCGACTGCCGGAACGAAGCATCACCTGGCGCGCGATCCGAGAATCGTCCCGGGCTTGTCGAGCGGGAGGTCCTACGCGACCGGGTCGAGCAGCCCCGGGTCGTGGCGGTCGACCGTCCGGGCGTTGTTCACGCGGCGGTCGACCGGGTAGGCCGTGATCGTCGAGGCGACCGCGACCGACGCGCGGTCGAGGGTCGCGAGCATCTCCTCGCTGGAGGCGAGCGGCTCCGGGCTCAGCCAGGCGTCCCGGACGTCGGGCGTGAGGAAGACGGGCATCCGGTCGTGCACCTCGCCGGACGCGTCTCGGGCCTCGCGGGTGATGATCGTGAAGGAGACGCGCCACTCGTCGCCCTCCTTGCGCGCCGCGTAGAGACCCGCCGCGGCGAGGATCGGCTCCTCGCCGTGCAGGAACCACGGCTGCTTGCCGTCGGCGCGCGCCTCCCACTCGTAGTAGCCGCGCATCGGCACGATGGCGCGCTGCTTGGCGAAGGCCCCGCGGAACAGCCCGTTCGAGGCGACCGTCTCGAGCCGCGCGTTGATCGGCGACGGCCCCTTCCCCTTCGCCCAGGACGGCCGGAACCCCCAGGAGGCCAGCTCGATCTCGCGCTCCAGCGACTCCTCGTGCCGGTGCTCGCGCACGATCGGCGCGGCGTCGGTGGGCGCGACGCTGAAGTCGGGCGCCCAGTCGGCCGCCCGGCCGCCCGCCGCCACGAACTCCGCGATCAGGGCGTCGGTCTCGGAATCCATCGCGAAGCGTCCGCACATGCGGGCGACACTACGCCGGACCGCCGACAGCGGCGAGGACGGGATCGCGCCGGCCTCGGCGGATCGTCGCGACCGCGAGCCCCGCGACCATCACCGCGCCGCCGATCAGCACGCCGACCGACGGCACCTCGCCCAGCAGCACCCACGCCGACAGCACGCCGACCACCGGCACCAGCAGCGTGAACGGCACCACCGACGCGGCCGGGTAGCGGGCGAGCAGCGAGTTCCAGATGCCGTAGCCGATCAGCGACGCGAACACCGCCGTGTACAGAGTGCTGAGGATCGCAGCGAGCGAGAGCCCCTGGATCGCCTCGGCGATCGCGGGCCCGCCGTCGACGAGCAGCGAGAGCAGCAGCGCCGGGATCGGCACGACCAGCGCCGACCAGACCACCAGCGAGAGCCCCGAGGCGCCCTTCGCGCGCCGGGTCAGCACGTTGCCGATCGCCCAGGAGAGCGCGCCGCCGAGGCAGACCACGAACGGCAGCCACGGCGCGACGGCCCCGTGCGAGAGGGCGACGACCACGAGCCCGGCGACGCCGACGACCAGGCCGATGCTCTGCCGCCGCGTCGGCCGCTCCTTCAGCAGCACCGCGGCGATCAGCACCGTCAGCACGATCTGCGCCTGCACCACCAGCGACGCGAGCCCCGCGGGCATCCCCAGCGCCAGCGCCACGTAGAGCAGCGCGAACTGCCCGAGGCTCATGAACGCGCCGATGGTCGCGACCGTCCGCAGCGGCGCCTGCGGCCGCGGCACGAGGAACACGGCCGGCACCGCGACCACCGTGAACCGCATCGCCAGGAACAGCAGCGGCGGCACATCCGCGAGCCCCACGTCGATCACGACGAAGTTCAGCCCCCAGAGCAGCACGACGAGGAGGGCGAGGAGGCTGTGCCGGCGGGTCACCGCCGGCCGCCGACGACGCGGCTCTTCGCCGACCAGAAGCGCATCAGCGCACCGGCCGCGATCGAGCCGGCCGCGCCGGCCGCGAGGTCGCCCAGCGTGTCCTCGTAGCCGACGAAGATCGACGGGTCGACGAAGCGGTGCCCGGCCCACTCGCCCCACTCCCAGACCACGCCCATCGACAGGCCGAAGCAGGCGCAGAGCACGATCGCCGGGGCGAGGGGCCCGCGGTCGCCGGCCACCGTCGGCACCACGCCGGCGCGCGCGGCGATGATGTAGGCGACGGCCGCGACCAGCCCGTTCAGCACGAAGTGCACCACGAGGTCCCACGACGCCCAGGCCTGGTAGAGCCCGAGCACGCTGCTCCAGGACGCGACCAGCAGCGCCAGGCCGAACGCGGCGTCCAGCGCCGGCCGGATCCCGAGGAACCGCGGCAGCACCAGCCCGATCGCGGCGAGGGCGAGCACGGCGACGTCGACGAGGTCCCAGCCGATCATCGCGGCGACGATGCTCACGGCGCCGAGGGCGCGGACCGCGTCGGCGAACCACTCGCCCCGGGTGCGCGGGGGCTCCATGAAGGTCGAGATCAGGACGGGCTCGTTCTCGGGGCGGGCTCTCACGGCGGGTCGGGTCACGGCTTCGTGAAGCGGAGGACGGCCTGGACCGCCTCGTGGTCCGAGCCCGGCGCCGTGCCGTAGCGGGTCGCGTTGATCGCCGCCGAGACGACCTCGAAGGCCCCGGCGCTGACCGTGAGCCAGTCGATGCGGCGGCCGGCCTTCGGCGGGCGGTAGTTGGAGTAGGTGCCCCAGTGCGGGGTGAGGTGCGTGCCGGCGACGACCCAGGAGTCCGCGAGCCCGCCCTCGTCCAGCAGCGCCCGGTACGGCTCGGTGCCGACGTCGGTGTTGGTGTCGCCCATCACGATCGCGGGCCTGCCGAGGTCGGTGATCCGCTCGGCGACCAGCTCGGCCGAGCGCAGTCGCGAGCGCCGCGAGAGGTGGTCGAAGTGCGTCGCGACGACGGTGAACTCGCGGTTCGTCGCGTGGTCGGTCAGCTCGGCGATCACCGCGGTGCGCGGGATCCGGTTGCCCCAGCTGCGCGAGCCCGCGACGTCCGGAGTCGCGGACAGCGCGATCTGCGACCAGTCGCGCACCGCGAAGCGGCTCCGGTCGACGAAGAGCATCACCCGCTCACCGCCGCGGTCGGCGTCGCGGCCGAAGCCCATGCCCTCGAACGAGGCGCCGAGCGACTCGTGCACCCACTGCGCCTGATCGGGCAGCGCCTCCTGCACCGCGAGGATCGACGGGCTCTCCTCCTGCAGCAGGCGGCGCACCAGGGGCTTCCGGCGCTCCCACTGGTCGACCGCGCGGGCGGTCAGGCGGGGCATGCGGCGGCGGATGTTGTACGTCATGACGTGGAGCTCGGGCGCCGGGATCGGACCGATCAGGGGGGACGGGTCGGTCATGCCTCCACCCTACGGCGGCGATCGGAGCTGCCAGGGAGGCTTGCGGAGTCGCTCCCGCGCACCCCTACTCTTCGAGGATGACCCTCTCGCCCGCTCTCGCGGCCCTCTCCGACGCCTCGTTCGTCTCGCTCACGACCTTCCGGAAGACGGGCGTCGGAGTGTCGACGCCGGTGTGGATCGCCCGGGACGGCGCGGACCTGATCGTCACGACTCCCCGCAAGAGCGGCAAGGTCAAGCGCCTGCGCAACGACCCGCGGGTGACCCTCGTCCCCTGCGACCGCCGCGGCCGCGTCGCCGACGGCGCGACCGCCCTCGAGGCGGAGGCGCACATCGTCTCCGACACCGACACCGTCGAGCGCCTCGGCCGCGTCTTCCTCCGCAAGTACCGCCTCGAGTACCGCGTCTTCATGGTGATCGAGCGGATCGTCTCCCGCGGCGACCGCACCCGCGTGATGCTCCGCATCGCGGACCGCTGAGCCGGGGGCCGCCGCCGCGCAGAGCGTCGCCGCACCACCGTCAGGCGCCATCCCCCGCACTCCAGCGATCGCCGTTCGAGACTGGAGGGATGACCCAGGTGCTCCCGGACGGCTACGCGCAGACACTCGAGCTTCTCGTCCGTCGAGCGCACGAGGCGCGGTTCGCGGTGCAGCGGACCGCGAACACGGAGGTCGTCGCGCTGTGGTGGTTCATCGGCCACACGCTCGTCGAGCGGCAGCGGGCGGAGCCGTGGGGAAGCGGTGTGCTCGCCCGGCTGGCGGCGGATCTCCGCGCTGAGTTCCCGACGATGAAGGGCTTCTCGGAGTCGAACCTGCGCTACGCGCGGCGGTTCGCAGAGGCGTGGCCGTCCGAGGATCTAATTCGCCAACAGCCTGTTGGCGAATTGCCGTGGGGCCACACGATCCAGCTGCTGGACAAGCTCGACGACCAGCGCCTCCGCGACTGGTACGCCGCGCAGGACGTCGAGCACGGGTGGAGCCGAGCAGTCCTGCAGCACCAGATCGCGACTCGACTGCACGAGCGAACGGGAGCCGCTCCGTCCAACTTCTCGTCCGCGCTGGAGCGCCGTGACTCGGAGCTCGCTCAGCAGCTCACCAAGGACCCGTACGCACTCGACTTCCTCGCGATCGACTCCGACGCCGGCGAGCGCGAACTGGAGGAGCGACTCACCCTCCAGGTGGTCGACACTCTGCGCGAGCTCGGCGCAGGGTTCTCCTTCGTCGGACGTCAGGTCCACTTCGATGTGGACGGCGACGACTTCTTCGTCGACCTGCTGTTCTTCAACTGGCAGCAGGTGCGGTTCGTCGTCGTCGAACTGAAGACCCGCAGATTCGATCCGCGCGATGCCGGCCAGCTCGGCTTCTACGTCGCACTCGTCGACGACACGATGCGCATTCCCGAACTCCATGCGCCCACCGTGGGGATCCTGCTCGTGACGGACAAGAACGAGACTGTGGTCAAGTACTCCCTCGCCGGCTCGACGCAGGCGGTCGCCGTGAGCCGGTATGAGCTGTCGCCGGCCGATCAGGCGACGCTGCCGGCGGAGGAGACGCTCACCCGGATCGCGACCGAAGTCATGGACGAGACGAGATCGAAGGCGCCCTGAGGCGCGCGTCCGGTCTGCAAGAAGACAACCAATGCTGACGAAGGAGGTCAGAATGACGCGTCCGGTCGGGGCGGTCACGCCGGGTCGAGCCGAAATCGATCGGCATCTGCTGTTCGCTGAAGCCGCTCTCGCGCTGGGAGGCCACGAGGTCGAGGATCCGGCGCTGCGCGCCATCATCGGGCGGGCCGCACGCCGTGAGCTGACGGGGGACGAGGCGATCGCTGCGATACGGCGCCGTGTCCAGGGTTGAAGCCCCGGACGGCGCAGCAGCAGTTTCCCGACGATCGCCCGCCTGGGGTCGGTGGGGAAAGGACGCGGCAGCAGCCCTTCATGCTGGTCGAGTCGCCCCGCAGGGGCGTATCGAGACCCCGGTCCCCAGCAGGGCGGGTCTGCAGACCCAGGTCCTGACACGGGTGGATCTCGATACGCCCGCTCCGCGGGCTACTCGATCAGAATGGGACGTCACCACCGCTGGTCCTCCCCGATTGAGACGCCCGCTCCGCGGGCTGCTCGATCAGCACGGGCGGCCCGCCTACACCCCGGCCGCCGGTGGCGGATAGGGCTTCGGCGGCGGGCCGCCGCGGCACTACGGTGGGGCGTCGCCCGCCGGTGCCCATCGCGCCTCCCGCGCACGCCGGCGCACGCAGAAGGAGCACGTATGAGCATCGGAGCAGGGATCTTCCTCCTCGTCGTCGGCGCGGTCCTCGCGTTCGCCGTGGATGTCCAGGTGTCGGGAGTCGACCTCAAGCTGGTCGGCTACATCCTGATGGCCGCCGGAGCCGTGGGCTTCATCCTCGGCCTCGTCCTGATGACCCGCCGCCGCCAGGCCGTCTCGACCACCCGCTCGGCGGTCGACCCCGCCAGCGGCGAGCAGGTCACCCGCCGCACCAGCGAGGGCAACGGCCCCGTCGTCTGACCTCGGAGAACGACGAGAGGGGCGTCACCGGCATCACCGGTGGCGCCCCTCTTCTCGTCCCCGAGTGTGCCGCGGCGACTACTCGTCGTCCGGCTCGCCGCCCGAGACGGTGTCCGTGTCGCCGCCGCCGCTGGAGGTGTCGGTGCCGGTGCCGTCGGGGAGGTCCTCGGTCTTCTCGGTCTTCTCGTCCTCGGTGCCGTTGCTGCTGTCGCTGCTCATCGCCGCTCTCCCTTCGCCCGGCGCTCTGCCGGAACGCCCACTCTCCTCCGCGCCGCACGGACCGCGCCAGGGGGTGGCGGCGGGCGGCCCGGGGAGGCCACGATGCCCACGCACCGCACAATCCCCAGCGGCGCACCCCGCGCCTCCGGTTGACTGGGGTCGCTCCGCCATCCGACGGCGGCACTCTGGAGGAGACATGGCGAACCACCGATTCGAGCTGCGGTCCGGACGCGGGATGGGCGTCTCGGCCGCCGGCGACCCGATCGCGGACCGGCTGGTCGTCTTCTGCCACCCCACTCCCGGCGCGGGCGGCTTCGACCCCGACCCGCTGGTCACCGGGCCGTGGGGCCTGCACCTGCTGATCCTCGACCGCCCCGGCTACGGCGCCTCCGATCCCGTCGACGCGCAGCACGGCCGCGTCCAGGACCGCGCCGACGACCTCGCGGAGTACCTCCGCCGCTCCGAGCGCACCGCCCGCGACGTCGACGGCGCCCGCTTCGGCAGCGTCGGCGTGGTCGGCTGGGGCTCCGGAGGCGCCTTCGCGCTCTCGCTCGCCGCGCGGCACCCGGACCTCGTCGACCGCATCGCGATCGTCGGCACCCCCGCTCCCCCGCAGGCCGGCGCTCTCGTGCACCCGACGACGGCGTGGGAGCGGCGGCAGACCCTGCCCGGCGAGGACGCCGCGGGGATCGCCGCGACGCTCACCGCCGACGTGCCCGGCCTCGACTCGCTCGGCGTCGACCCCGGCGACCCGGTCCTCGAGAGCCACGGCGGGCTGCGCAACCGGCTCGAGCGGATGCTCGGCGAGGGCTGGCGCCAGGGCCCCGGCGGCGCCGCGACCGACCTGGTCGCGCTCCGCGACGGCTCCTGGGCGGACGAGCTCGACCGGGTCACGGCCGAGGTCCTGATCGTGAACGGCGACGCGGACCCGGTCGCCGGCTCGGAGGACGCGCGCTGGTTCCGCTCCCGGCTCGCCGACGCGCGCTCCGCGACCGTCGACGGCAGCGGGCGGCTGGCGCTGGTGCGCGAGTGGCGCCGGATCCTCGACCACGTCGCTCCGCTCGAGCGCGGGGCGCAGGGACGATGAGCCGCCGCACCCGTCGCCGGAGCGGCAGGGGCCTCGGCGCCGGACCGCTCGCGCTCGTCGGCGCGATGGCGGTCTCGGGCGTGATCCACCTCGTGCGCCCCGCCGTCTTCGAGCGCGCCGTCCCGCGGGCGATGCCCGGCTCCGCCCGAGGCTGGGTGCTCGTCTCGGGGGTCGCTGAGCTCGCCTGCGCCGCGACGACGCTCTGGCCGCCGACCCGCGCTGTCGGCGGTCTCGCCTCCGCCGCCCTGATGGCGGGGGTCTTCCCCGCCAACGTGCAGATGGCCCTCGACGCCCGCCGCCCGCGGACCCGGGCGATCACGCTGCTCCGCCTGCCGCTGCAGATCCCGCTGGTGCTCTGGGGGCTGCAGGCCGCCCGCTCGACCCCGCGCTGAGAGCGGCCGCCGAGGCCGACGCAACCCCGAGCGGCGCTCGCGATCGCGCTGCTACCGTCCAGGCATGAGCGACCAGAAGGCGGATGATCGCCGAGACCAGCTGACCAGCGCACCGAAGGCGACGGAGGCCGACGCGGCCCCGCGCATCGACGTGACGACCACCCCCGCGGGCGACACCCGCATCGACATCCGCGACGACGCCGCCGTGCGCCCGGGCCGGGTCGACGCCGACGGGAACGAGCTCGACGAGGACGAGGACGGCGCCGATGTCTGAGCTCCGCCGCGCCGCGATCGTCTACAACCCCGTCAAGGTCGACCTCGAGGCCGTGAAGGCCGCCGTCGCGCGCGCCCAGGAGGCCGCCGGCTGGGACGAGACCCTCTGGTTCGAGACCTCCGTCGAGGACCCGGGAGCCGGCCAGACCAGGGAGGCGCTCGAGCAGGGCGTCGACATGGTGATCGCGGCCGGCGGCGACGGCACCGTGCGCGTGGTGGCCGAGGCGCTGCAGGACTCGAAGGCGTCGCTCGCGCTGCTGCCCTCCGGCACCGGCAACCTGCTCGCCCGCAATCTGAACCTCACGCTCGACGACGTCGACAACTCGCTGACCGTCGCCTTCTCGGGTGAGGACCGCGCCATCGACATCGGCGTGATCGACATCGAGACGTCGAAGGGGCGCGACCGGCGCTCCTACGTCGTGATGGCCGGTCTCGGGATCGACGCGAAGATGCTCGCGAACACCGACGACGACCTGAAGAAGCGGGCCGGCTGGCTCGCCTACGTCGACGCGCTGCGGAAGGCCCTGCTCGACAAGAACCAGCTCGAGTTCCGCTACTCCCTGAACGGCGCGAAGACGCGCAAGGTGCGCGCGCACACGATCATCGTGGGCAACTGCGGCGCCCTGCCGGCGAACATCCTGCTGCTGCCGGACGCCGCGGTCGACGACGGCGAGTTCGACATCGTGCTGCTGCGCCCGGAGGGCTTCTTCGGCTGGGTGCAGATCATCTTCAAGGTGGTCTGGGAGAACGGCGTGCTGCGCCGCAGCGGCGTGGTCGGCACGAAGCTGATGGGCCTCACGAAGGAGGTCTCGGCGCTGCGCTACGTGAAGGGCCACGAGCTCGTGGTGCGCCTGGAGAAGCCGCAGGAGATCGAGCTGGACGGCGACCCGTTCGGAACGACGTCGGCGTTCCGCACCTGGATCGAGCCGGGCGGACTGACCGTCCGGGTCCCCGCCGCGTAGCGCGGCCGTCCCGGACGAGCGCGGACCCGCCGCCTGATCGGCAGGCGGCGGGCACCGGCGAGCGACTGCGGCGCGGGTTCGGGTCCCGCACCCCATGCGCTTGCATGGACACGGCGACCCTAGTGCGCATTCCGTCGTCGAAGCAATGGATTCCGCACCTCTGCGCGCCATTTCGCCACAGAACAGGCGATTCTGCTCAGTCAAGGCGGCCGGACGCAACCGATTCCGCACTCCACGCTCGATCCGGCCGCCGCCCGGCGACCCCCGTCACCGGGGCGACCGCGCGGTCGTCAAGCGGGAGAACCGCGCCCCGTCCCTCCACTACGGTTCCCCCCATGGGCTTCTTCGACCGCACCGTCCCCCCGGCCGCCTCCCCGGCCGCCTCGCCGGCCACTCCCCCCGCCGAGCGGCGGCCGACGGTGTGGACCGACGGACTCGGGCGCTTCGCGCTGCGCTGCCTCCAGGTGCTCGTCGTCCTGGCGCTCGCGGCGGTCCTCGTCCTCGCGATGACCCAGCTGACGCTGGTGCTGATCCCCGTGCTGATCGCGATCATCCTCGCGTCCGCGATCCACCCCGTCCTGGCCTGGATGCGCCGCAAGGGCGTGCCGTCGATCCTCGCCACCTGGATCGCCCTGATCGGACTGCTCGCGATCCTCGGCGCCATCGGCTGGCTGATCACCGTCGCGGTCCGCAACCAGTGGGACGAGCTGGTCAGCAGCGCGTCCGACGGCATCGCGTCGCTGCAGGACTACGTACAGCACCTGCCGTTCCAGATCGATGAGCAGCAGATCGAGGACGCCCGCCAGAGCGTCGTCGACTTCCTCACCTCGAGCTCCTTCGGCTCCGGCGCCCTCGCCGGCGCGGCCGCCGCGGCGAACTTCGTCACCGGCCTGGTGCTGATGATCGTCGTCCTCTTCTTCTTCATGAAGGACGGCCCGAAGATCTGGGAGTTCCTGCTCCGCCCCTTCACCGGCTCGAGCTACGACCGCGCCAAGCGCGTCGGCGGCAAGACCGTCGACGTCCTCGGCGGCTACATCCGCGGAACGGCGACCGTCGCCGCGGTCGACGCGATCGGCATCGGCGTCGCCCTCGCGATCCTGCAGGTGCCGCTCGCCCTCCCGCTCGCCGTGATCGTCTTCCTCACCGCCTTCATCCCGATCGTCGGAGCGACCGCCGCCGGCATCCTCGCCGCACTCGTCGCCCTCGTCGCGAACGGCCCGCTGGCCGCGCTGATCGTGATCATCGTCGTCATCGCCGTCAACCAGCTCGAGGGCAACTTCCTGCAGCCGGTCGTGATGGCCCGCTCGCTCAAGCTGCACCCGCTGATCGTGCTGATCGCCCTGACCATCGGCACCGTGCTGGCCGGCATCGTCGGCGCCGTGCTCGCCGTGCCGATCGCCGCGGTCGCCTGGGGCATCGTCTCGGTCTGGAACGGCCCCGACCGCCCCGCCGAGCCGGCCCGGCAGAAGCGCGACGAGTCCGTCTGACCCGAGCCGGTCGCCGACCGCGGCGTTGACTTCTGCCGCGCCGCTACGGCGCGCGCCCGATGATCCCGTCGCGCAGGGCCTGCCGGCGCAGCGCGATCTTGGTGCTCACGCCCACGCCCTCGGCGCGGTACTTCGCCCGGGCGTTCCGCAGCGAGCTGCGCGCCGCGTCCTGGGTGATCCCGAGCTCGGTCGCGACCTGCTTGAGCGAGAGCCCCTCGACGAAGAGCCCGACGATCCGGCGCTCGCGGGCCGTCAGCGGGCCCGTGCCGCCGCCGCCCAGCAGCGCCCGGGTCTGCGGGGTGAGGAAGCACTCCCCGCGCGCCGCGGTGCGGATCGCCTCGAGGATCACCTCCGTCCGCTCGCTCTTCACCAGGTAGCCGCGCGCTCCGGCCTCCAGCGCCCCCGCGACGGTCTCCGCCTGGGAGTGGGTGCTGATGATGACCGGGGCCGCGCCGGCGGCGATGATCGTGCGGATCTTCATCGCGAGGTCGAGGTCGTCGCCGAGGTCGATGTCGAGCAGCACGACGTCGGTGGGGAAGCGCGGATGCGCCAGCAGACCGGTCCAGCTCGAGGCCGTCGCGACGACGCGGATCTCGGCCCCGGAGCGGTTGATCCACTCGGTGAGCGCGCTGAGCAGGATCGGGTGGTCGTCGAGGATCGCGAGGGCGATCCCGGGCTGCTCGACGGTCGCCGTCCCGGCGTCCGCGCTCACGCCGGCCGCCCCGGCGGGCGGTGGTCCAGCTCGATCGTCGTGCCCGTGCCCTCGGGAGACGCCCGGTGCGCGCCGATCTCGCCGAGGATCCCCCAGACCGCCGGGTCGACGTCCCGCGGCCGCAGACCCGGCGCGCGCAGGACGATCCGCACCGGCACCGCCGCGTCCTCGCGCTGCGCGAGCACCAGCTCGAGGGCGGGCCGGCCCGCGGCGGCCTGCGCGGTGAGCAGCCAGAGGACGGAGAGCAGGCGCGAGCGGTCCGGCGGCGCCAGAGCCGCGGCGACCCCCCGCGGGTCGCGGACGAGCACCGCCCCGGAGAGCAGCGCGGACTCCTCCACGGCGATCACGAGCCAGGTGCGGTCGTGGCTGCGCGCCAGCACCTCGCGGAGCCGGTCGCCGAGCACCCTGGCCCGCTCGCCGAGGTCGGCGTCGGGCGCGGCGCCCCGGGCGACCACCTCCTCGAGCAGCTCCGCGATCTCCGCGTCGACGCGCGCGAGCTCCACGGCCGCGAGACTGCCCGGACCGGTGCCCGGCCCGTCGACCACGCTGTCGGCCAGGGTGCGGTCGAGCCCGCGGTGCACGTGGCGGTCGAGCGCGGTGAGCAGCGAGGCGTAGACCGCCACGGGGGTCGTCGCCAGCAGCACGTTGCCGACCGCGATGCTCGACCCCTCTCCGGAGATCAGCGCGTGGGCGAGCAGCCCGAGCAGGCTCAGCCCGACGAGCACGATGATCGCCGCGGTGCTCCGCGACGGCGGCTGGAAGCCGAGCAGCGCGATCACCGTCGCGCCGACCCCGATGCAGACCGTCGGATAGTAGAGCGGCGCCGGCGCCGGCAGCGCGTAGTCGGCGAACTCCAGCGCCATCGCCGCCGCGTCGACGGCGAGCACCCCGGCGAAGACCGGCCGGGGCAGCTCGCCGTGCCGCGTCACCACGACGACGATCCCCACCGCGAGCGCGGCGAGCACGAGCGCCCAGGACAGACCGGACAGCCCGGTCGCCGACCGGTCGTTGAGCGCCCAGAGGAAGGACGCCAGCCCGCGGACCACCAGTGCCACGGTGATCGCGAGGAAGCCGGCGCTCAGATAGCTCGCGGTCAGGCGATGGGTGCGGGTGATCCGCTGGCGGACCGAGTCGAGCGTCCTCGGCCCCTCGCCGGCCGCGCGGACCAGCTCGACGAGCGTGCCCTCTCCGGCGCGGTCGGCGGGGTCGGAGCGGTCGGCGCGGTCGGCGCGGTCGCCGGCCCCGATCGGCGCGGTCATCGCGGCACGCTCAGCAGGACGGTGGTGCCGGCGCCGACCGCGGAGAAGATCCGCACCGTGCCGCCGACGGCCTCGATCCGCCCGACGACCGACTGCGCGAGGCCGAGCCGCGACCCGGGGACGGCCGCGGGGTCGAAGCCGCGCCCGGCGTCCGAGACGGTCACGCGGACCGAGTCCGCCCCCTCATCGAGCGTGACGTGGGCCGTCGCCGCGCCGGAGTGGCGCCGCACGTTCTCGAGGCACTCCCCCGCCGCGCGCGCGAGGGCGTCGAGCGCCGCACCGGGCAGGGGCGGCGCGTCGGGCGCGGCCGCACCGGAGTGCCAGCGCACCTGCACGCCCAGCGCCTCCGCGCGGCGGCCGACCTCGGCGAGCACCGAGGGCGCGCTGCCCGCGTCGTCGGTCGGCGCCGGGCTCCCCTCCGCGGAGTCGGCGGGGGCGGGATCGGCGCGGTCGAGCCGGCGCAGCAGCGCGAGGTCCGCCGCCGCCTGCGAGCGCAGCGTCGCGGCGGGGACGCCCTCGCCGCGGTGGGCGAGCAGGGTGAGGGTGGCGAGGATGGTGTCGTGCATCAGGCGCGCCTCGCGACGGCGCTGCGCCTCGCTCTCGCTCGAGCGGCGCTCGGCGGCGTGCGCCGTGCGCAGGCGGGTGGTGCCGGCGTGGGCGCGCTCGACGCTCGAGGCGAGCCAGCGGGCGCCGATGACGGCGACGACCCAGCAGACGACGACCGAGAGTCCGACGAACAGCGCCCGTCCCGAGCCGCTCGTCGCCGCCATCCCGAGGGCCAGCGCCGGGACGCCGCCGAGGACGGCCGCCCAGCCGAGCCGCGCGGACGAGCCGATCGCGAGCAGCGGAGCCGGGAGCGCCATCGAGGCGAGCATCGTCACGCAGCTGAGCACGGTGCGGTCGCCGTCCGGGATGCCCGGGCCGAGGAACGCCGCGAGCGCGACGACGCCGAGCACGAGGCCCGCGATCACGGCCCGAGCGCCGCTCGGACCGGCGCGGCGCGAGGAGAGCTGGATCGCGGCGCCGACCACGAGCAGGAGGGCGCTCGGCAGCACGGCGGGCAGCTCGGTCGGCACGAGCATCACCAGGTGGAGCGCGGACGCGCCCGCGAACACTCCCCCGGCCCGGCGCGCGCAGGCGACGCCGACCTCGCTCTGCTCGCGGCGGAGCTCGAGCGCATCCGCGACGGCGGCCTCGGCGCTCGGGAGCCCGGCACTCGTGAGCTGCATCGACACCTCGCCGTGAGGGGTGCGCGAGCCGCACCCGGAGTTGCATCGTGACACAGGCGCGGGCCGCGCGAGGAGCCGGTCTGGACCCGACGGTCGCGCTCGGGCGCTCCTCTCCCGTAGAGTGGAGACATCTCCTGGGCGATCGCCCGAATTCCACGGCTGAGAAGTCGCACGACGACGAAGAGACTCAGCCCCTGATAGAGACCGCAACGATCGAGTGCATCGCCCTCGATCCGCCGGTTCGAACGCCCGCCTCATCCGCGGGTACCGCCCTTCACAGGACGCCGCGGAAGCCGCGCCGTTCCTCGTTCGACCCCCGCTCCTCCGACACTCTCGGTGAGCGGGACGTTCTCCCCCGCGCAGTCGCACTCCCCACGAGGAGCCGCGCTCTCCGCCCCCAGACGACCCGGATCGACCGGCCGACGCGTGTTTCACCCGCGGCGGACGAGCGGACCGGGTACCGCACAGCTGTGCGAAATCTAACGACGGCCGCTCACGCGGGCGTCACCATCACGTAAGGAAAAGAAATGCCTACTGGCACCGTTAAGTGGTTCAACTCCGAAAAGGGCTTCGGCTTCATCGCTCCCGACGACGGAGGCGCCGACGTGTTCGCGCACTTCTCCGCCATCGCCAAGGAGGGCTACCGCGAGCTCGTCGAGAACCAGCACGTCGAGTACGACGTCGAGCAGGGCCGCAAGGGCCCGCAGGCCGCGAACATCCGCGGCGTCGGCGAGTAATCACCGACTCCAGCGTCACACGGCCTCCGGGTCGCAACGACCTCTGAACGCCCCGTCCACCGCGATCCTCGGATCCGCTGGGCGGGGCGTTCGCCGTTCCCGGTCCGATCCGCCCGGAGCGCGCCGCGGCGGTATCCTCACGAGCATGGGACGACTGATCTACGGGCCGCAGTCACTCGAGATCGACTTCGACGATCGACTGCTCGCCCACCTCAAGGTGGCGATGTTCGCGAAGATGCGGCGGAACGAGTCGTTCAGCCTCTCCTGGACCGAGCCGGAGTCGAGCGGCTACGGCCGCAGCTCCGTCTGGATCCACCCGACCACGCCGCTGCACTTCCGCTTCCACGGCGGCCGGCGCCCGGCGCTCAACCGCGCCTGGATCGACGAGCTGATCGCCCACGCCAACAGCACCGGCGAGCTCGTGCTCACCGAGGAGCCCCCCGAGTATCCGTGACTCCCGATCTCGATGCACTGATCCGAGGCCTCGTGCTATCGAGTAGCCCGCGCAGCGGGCGTATCGAGATCCACCCCCGCCGGACCACGAGAGTGCTGAGGACGCCGGGTCTCGATACGCCCCTCCGGGGCTACTCGACCGGCATGCAGGCGGACACTGCATGACTGCTCCTGGGCAGGCGGGCGGCGGCTCGACGGCAGGGATGCCGCCTGCGCGCGCATCATGCTGATCGAGTAGCCCGCGCAGCGGGCGTATCGAGATCCACCCCCGCCGGACGACGAGTCTGCAGACCCGCCTGCTGAGGACGCCGGGTCTCGATACGCCCCTCCGGGGCTACTCGACCAGCATGAGAACGGACACTGCGCGACTGGTCCTCGGCATGCAGGCGGCCGCTCGACCAGCATGCAGGCGGCCGCTCGATCGGCAGGCAGGCGGCCGCCGCGCCCCTCGTGCTGATCGAGTAGTGCCCGCAGGGCGCGTATCGAGATCCACCGGCTCCGCGGGGCTCAGACCACGCGGGGGCGGGCGGTGTGCACGAGCTCGTCGTGGGGCAGGGCGCGCAGGCGGGACGCGATCTCCTCGCGGGCGGTGGTGTCGACCGAGGCCCAGGCGTACTCCTCCGGCCAGAGCGGGGTGACGGTCACCAGCTCGACGTCGCCCGTCGCCAGCTCGAGGCGCTCGGGGAGTCCGCCGCCGCGCAGGCCCAGCAGCACGCCGACCGAGCCGCGCTCGTCCGCCCAGGCGGCCGGTGCGGCCGCGCCCGGCAGGGTGGCCGTGTCGACGCCCGTGCGGCAGCACACGCCCTGCAGCGCCGCGAGCCGCGCCGCCTCGTAGAGGACGCGGAACTGCCAGTGGTTCCAGAGGTCGGCCGCGGGGATGCCGCGCAGCGCCGAGGTCTCGAGGCACAGCTCGAGCCCGAGGCCGGTGCCGGGGCGGGCGAGGCGGTCGAAGGGATCGCTGAGGCCGTCGGTGGCCAGCACCACGGAGGGGCCGCGCTCGACGCGGAGGAAGGCCCGGTGATCGGTGGGCCAGCGGGCGCCTCCGCGGACGCCCGGGTCCTCGGTCGAGACGACGACCGTGCGGTCCAGGTCGCCGACGCTGCGCCACAGCTGGGCGCGGTCCTCGGCCACGGCCTCCGCGAGGGCCTTCCGCTCGTCCGGGGTCCAGCGGAGCTCCCGGGTGCGGTTGAACAGCAACGACATGAGACTCTCCGTCCACGCGGCGGGCCTGCCGCGTCCTCCGGAACCGTACGAGGCCCGCCAGGGGGGCTCCTCCGAGCAACCGGAGTAGTTCCTGGACGCGGGGCCCCGCGCGGGAGGGCGTCAGCCGAGCGGATCGACGCCGTTCTGCCGCCAGCGCTCGTCGGCGAGCTGGCCAGAGCCTGCCTCGCCGTCGTGCGCGCCGAGCGGCTCGGCCTCGCGCCGCGCCTCGACCGGGACGGCCCCGAGCGAGGTGCCCGCACCCTCGGCCGTGCTGCCGGGGGCGAGCAGCCCCTCCTCGTCCTCGCGCGAGCCGACCTCGTCCTCCGGGGCGTTCTCGGTGCCGCTCTCGGCCATCGAGTCGTAGGGGTGGTCGGGGTCGGCGCTCTCCTCGGGAGTCGTGCTCTCCTCGTTGTCGGCGTCGGCCGGCTGCACGTCGTCCGGGTGCTCGACGTTCGCCGAGCCTCCGCTGGTGAATCCGGCGAACTCGGGGCTGTCGTCTGCGCTCATGGCCGCCACGGTAGCACCGGGCGGCCCGCGCCTAGGCTCGGAGGACGACCGCCTCGGCGGCGCGACGACGGGAGCGGGAATTGCGACGACTCGGCTACGAGCGGTTCGGCGGACCGGACGTGCTGTCCTGGCGGGAGGCCCCGGTGCCGATGCCCGGACGCGGCGAGGTGCTGGTGCGCACGCGCGCCGCGAGCATCAACGCGACCGACGAGAAGATCCTCTCCGGTGCCGCCCGGATCATGGCGGTCGGCCGGAAGCGCCCCTACGGCTTCGGACTCGACATCGCCGGCACGGTCGAGGCGCTCGGCCCCGGCGACCACTCCGTCTCGATCGGCGACCGCGTCGTCGGCATGACCCGCGACGGCGACGCGTTCGCCGACGCCGCGATCGTCCGCGGCCGCTCGCTGGTCCCGCTGCCCGACTCCCTCGACGACGTGCAGGGAGTGACGCTGGCGATGTCCGGCGGCACCGCGATCGGCACGGTCGACGCCCTGCGGGTCCGCGCCGGCGAGCAGATCCTGGTGGGCGGCGGCTCCGGCGCGATCGGGAACCTCGTCGTGCAGCTGCTGCTCCGCGCGGGCTGCACCGTCGCCGCGACCGGCTCGGCCGCGTCCGCCGACACCCTGTGCGCGCTCGGCGCCGAGCCGCACGACTACCGCCTGCTCGACCTCGGCGTGCTCGGCGGGCGCTTCGACGCGGTGCTCGACGTCTCCGGGCACCTGCCGGCGAGGGACGCCGCGCTCCTCCTCGCCGACGGCGGCCGCTACGCCACCCTCGTGCCGAGCGGCCCGGACCTCGGCGCCCAGGCGGCGAGCCTCGTCCGGCGCGGCCGCCCGAAGGTGAGCAACCTGATCGTGACGGCGAGCGCCGAGCGCATCGGCCGGGCCGTCTCGCTGGCCGTCTCGGGCGAGCTCGTCCCCGCGGCCGGCGCCGTGCATCCGCTCGAGGACGTCATCGCCGTGCTCTCGCGGCGAGCGCAGGGCACCGACCGGACGATCGGCAAGATCGTCTTCACCGCCGACGACGCGGCTCCGCTGAGCTGATCGGATCTGAGCCGACCGGCTCGGCGGACTCGCCCTTCTCCTCGCGCGGCGCCGCGCCGCCGAGGGAGAGGGTCGCCGCGAAGCCGACGGC
The DNA here is from genome assembly GCF_022815565.1 of Rathayibacter sp. VKM Ac-2926. Classification (NCBI taxonomy): domain Bacteria; kingdom Bacillati; phylum Actinomycetota; class Actinomycetes; order Micrococcales; family Microbacteriaceae; genus Rathayibacter; species Rathayibacter sp. VKM Ac-2926. The sequence continues at coordinate 242,956 of NZ_JALGRS010000001.1, forward strand.
GAGGAAGCCCGCCGCGGCGAAGGCGGCGAAGCGCGTGCCGTCCGACAGCGCCACCCCGGCCGCGCGGGCGACGTCCGCCGTGCCCGGGTCGGCCGCGAGTCCGGCGATGGCCGCTCCCGAGGAGTCGACGACGGCGTCCACGGTGCTGCTGACCTGCGCGGCCGGCAGCCCCTGCTCCTCCAGCGACGAGGTGAGCACGCCCGCGGTCGAGGTGTAGAGGATGGTGCCCAGCACCGCGATGCCGAGCGCCGAGCCGATCTGCCGGGCGGTCGACTGGGTGCCGGAGCCCTGGCCGCTGAGCTCGACGGGCACGTCGCGGAGGACCACTCCGGTCAGCTGCGCGGTGGCGAGGCCGACACCGAAGCCGTAGACGGCGAGGAAGGGCACGAGCGCCCACCACGGCGTCGTGTCGGAGACGACGGCGCCGATGCCGACGACGCCCACGATCTCGGCCGCGAGCCCCACCCGGACGATCAGCACGGCCGAGACGCGGTTGCCGAAGGCGCCCGCGAAGCCGGAGGCGACGAACGAGCCGAGCGCGAGGGCGATCAGCACCAGCCCGGTCTGCACGGCGGTGTAGCCGAGCACGTTCTGCAGCCAGATCGGCAGGGCGAGGATGATGCCGAACTCGCCGAGCGAGACGATCATCGCGGCGATGCTGCCGTTGCGGAACGAGGCCAGCCGGAAGAGCCTCAGCGAGAGCATCGCCGAGCGGCCGGCGCGCTCGCGGGCCCGGCCCCAGAGCACGAACGCGATCGTCGCGAGGACCGCGACGACGAAGGCGACCGGCACCGGCGAGGGCAGCCACCAGCCCAGGCTCCGGCCCTCGATCAGCCCGAAGACCAGGCCGGCCGAGGCGACGACCGAGAGCAGCGCGCCGACCAGGTCGACGCGACCCGCGTCCGGCTGCTTCGACTCGTCGACGAAGAGCAGCGCGCCGACGACGATGACGATCCCGAGCGGGATGTTGATCCCGAACGCCCAGCGCCAGGAGAAGTCGGTGGTGAGCCAGCCGCCGAGCAGCGGGCCGACGGCGGTCATGCCGCCGATCGTCGAGCCCCAGACGGCGAACGCGATCGCCCGCTCCTTGCCGCGGAACGTCGCGTTGATCAGCGACAGCGTCGACGGCAGCACCATCGCGCCGCCCACGCCCTGCACGACCCGGGACAGGATCAGCAGGTCGCCGGTGGCCGCGAGCGAGGCGGCCACGGACGAGAGCGCGAACAGCGCGATGCCGACGACGAGCATCCGGCGCCGCCCCCAGCGGTCGGCGAGCGTGCCGAAGGCGAGCAGGAGCGCCGCGAAGACGAGCGTGTACGACTCCTGCACCCACTGCACCTGGGTCGAGGTGATGCCGAGGTCCGCGACGATCGACGGGATCGCCACGTTCACGATCGTCGAGTCGACGATGATCGTCGCGACGCCGAGGCTGATCACGATCAGTCCGATCCAGCGGCGCCGTGCTGCTGCGAGAGCCATGAGGCCGTCCTCCTCCGCCCCGGAACCGGTCCGGAGCTCCATTAGTAAGCCAGCTGACTATATGCCTCGGCGGCCCGCTCGCGCCAGGGTGGCGCGTGGAGAGGGGTCCGGAACAGTACCGGCCCGTGCCCCGCTGGACAAGGGCGAGAACCGCTCAGGGAGCGTTCGTCAGGATGGTCGCATGCCCGCATCTCCCCGTTCCTTCCCCTATCCCCTCGGCGTCTCCCTGCGCGGCGACGCCGGCGCGAACGTCGCCGTCTACTCCGAGACCGCGGACAGCGTCGAGGTCTGCCTCTTCGACTCCTCCGGAGCCGAGACCCGTGTCGCCCTCTCCGAGCGCACCGGACACGTCTTCCACGGCATCGTCCCCGAGATGACAGTCGGCACCCGCTACGGTCTGCGCGTCGACGGCCCCTGGGACCCCGCCAACGGCCTCCGCCACAACGCCGCGAAGCTCCTGCTCGACCCGCACGCCACCGCGATCGAGGGCGGCTACGACTGGAGCGAGGACGTCTTCGGCCAGTTCTACGAGGACGCCGACACGCGCAACGACGCCGACGACGCGGCCGCCGTGCCGCGCTGCGTCGTGACCGACCCCGACTCCTTCGACTGGACCGGCGACGAGGCCCCGCGCATCCCGCTGGACGAGACCGTCGTCTACGAGGTGCACGTGAAGGGCTTCACTCAGCTGCACCCGGACGTGCCCGAGAACGTCCGCGGCACCTACCGCGGCCTCGCGCACCCCGCGTCGATCAAGCACTTCACCGACCTCGGCGTGACCTCGGTCGAGCTGCTGCCGGTGCACCAGTTCGTGCAGGACTCGCACCTCGTCGAGAAGGGCCTGCGCAACTACTGGGGCTACAACTCGCTCGGCTTCTTCGCGCCGCACAACGAGTACTCGCACGCCGGCGACGACGGCTCGCAGGTCGACGAGTTCAAGGCCATGGTCAAGGCGTTCCACGAGGCGGGCCTCGAGGTCATCCTCGACGTGGTCTACAACCACACCGCCGAGGGCAACGACAAGGGACCGACGCTGTCCTTCAAGGGCATCGACAACGGCTCGTACTACCGCCTCGTCGAGGACGACCGCGCCAACTACTTCGACACCACCGGCACCGGCAACAGCCTCAACGTCGCGCATCCCGCGGCGCTGGGCCTGATCATGGACTCGCTGCGCTACTGGGTGACCGAGATGCACGTCGACGGCTTCCGCTTCGACCTGGCCACCACGCTCACCCGCCAGACCGGCGAGGCCGAGGTGCACAGCGCCTTCCTCGACCTGATCGCGCAGGACCCGGTGCTCGCGCCCGTCAAGATGATCGCCGAGCCGTGGGACACCGCCGGCTACCAGGTGGGCGGCTTCCCCGCCGACTGGTCGGAGTGGAACGGGAAGTTCCGCGACGACGTGCGCGACTTCTGGCACGGTGCCGACTCGGTGCTCGGCACGACCGCGCAGCGGATCCTCGGCTCGCCGGACGTCTACGAGGCCGACAAGCGCTCCCCCGTCTCGAGCGTCAACTTCGTCACCGCGCACGACGGCTTCACTCTCGCCGACCTCACCGCCTACTCGCGCAAGCACAACGCGGCCAACGGCGAGGACAACAACGACGGCGAGAGCGACAACCGCTCCTCGAACAACGGCGCGGAGGGCGCGACCGACAACGGCGCCGTCAACGAGCGCCGGGCCCGGATGCGCCGCAACTTCCTCGCGACGCTGCTGCTCTCGGCCGGCGTGCCGATGATCCTCGGCGGCGACGAGCTCGCGCGCACCCAGGGCGGCAACAACAACGCCTACTGCCAGGACGACGAGATCTCGTGGTTCGACTGGGAGAACGCGGACCTCAACCTGCTCGCCTTCACCCGCGAGCTGATCGCGCTGCGGAAGGCCGAGCCGGCCCTGCGGCCGAAGTGGTTCCGCCGCGCCCCCGGCGACGGTCCCGAGACCGTCGACATCCTGCGCTCGGACGCCGCCGGCTTCGCCGACGAGGACTGGGACAACCCGGACGCCCGCTCGATCACGTTCGTCTTCCGCTCCGAGGGCAGCGCCAGCTTCGCGCTGCTGCTGAACTCGGCGGAGAACGGCGTCGAGTTCACGGTGCCGGACGCACCCGGCGCCGAGTGGCAGCTGGCCGCCTCGAGCGACCCGGAGCAGGTCGTCGAGGGCGAGGTCACCACGCTGATCGTGCGCGACGCGTCCTTCACGCTGCTGCGCTCCGCCGCCTCCTGATGACTGGGCCGGGCCGGACCTCGCGGCGCCTGCGCTTCAGCGGGCGCATCGCGGGGTTCGGCACGGCCTCCGGCACCCGGATCGTGCTCGGGCTGTGGGAGAGCACGCCGTTCGGCGCGTTCGCCGACGCCATGGTCGAGCGGGCGGACGGGCACCGGCTCCTGATCGCGCCGACGGACGAGGTCGCGGACTTCATCGGGTCGACGTACTCGTTCGACGAGGTGCGGCTCGCGCCGGTCGCCTGGCACCGCGTCGACGGCGGGATCGAGGCCACGGCCGGCGCGCTCTCGCTCGCACTGCGGCTCGGCGAGCTCACTCCGCTGGGCCGCCTGCTGCGCGTCGTGCCGCGGCCGCTCGCCGAGCACCCGGCCTGGTTGACCGCGATCTCCCCGGTCGCCTCCGTGCTGGTGCGCGGCGTGAGCACCGCCGGCTCGGCCGGCCACGGCAGGCGGGAGTACTACGGCGTCCGCGCCATCCGCTCGATTTTCGGGGTCACCGCCTCGCTCGACGGCGCGGACCTCGGCGCACTCGGCCCGCTGTCGCCGCCGGTCCGCTTCGGCTTCTCGTCGGCACCGGCCACGCCGGCGATCGTCGACGTCACCACCACCATCACGCTGCCCCGGACCCCCGGTGCGGCACGAGAGAGAGGAAGCGCCTCATGAAGAAGGGCGACAAGATCAGCTGGAACACCTCGCAGGGCGAGACCCACGGCGAGCTGGTCGAGAAGAAGACGAAGGAGTTCCAGTTCGAGGGGCAGAAGTTCAACGCCTCGGACGACGAGCCCTACTGGATCGTGCAGAGCGACAAGACCGACGCGAAGGCCGCGCACAAGGAGTCCTCGCTCAAGAAGAAGTAGCGGCGCACACTGGGGAGCATGAGTGACGACGACGACGTGCGCCGACTGGCGCTCCTGCTCCCCGGCACCGAGGAGCGGACCGCCTACGGCACCCCGGCCTTCTACGCCGGCCCGAGGATGTTCGCCCGCCTGCACCAGCGGCCGGGTGTCCTGCTCGTCTGGCGGGCCGATCTCGGCGAGCGCGAGGCGCTGCTGCAGAGCGACCCGGAGACGTACTTCACGACGAGCCACTACGACGGGCATCCGAGCGTGCTCGTGCGGCTGGAGAAGATCGGCGCGGACGAGCTCGGCGAGCTGCTGCTCGAGGCGTGGGCCGCGAGGGCGCCGCGCCGGCTGCTCGACGGCGAGGCCTGACTCCTAGATCCCACGGCGACGAGTCACAGCTGTGCGCCGCGGCGACGAGTCACAGCTGTGCGCCGCGGCGCACCAGCTCGTGCACCCAGGCGAGCTTCTCGGCGATCGCGGGCGTGATGACGAAGGGGTAGAGGTCGTCCTTGCCCATCGAGCGGTTCACGCTGTTGAGGGCGAGCGAGAAGCCGTGCCAGCGGGCGAGGATCTCGGGCATCTCCAGGCCGGAGACCCGCTCCGCTCCGGTCGCCTGCACGCCGCCGACGAGCGACTCGGGGAGGCGGCCCCAGGGCCCCGCGACGGTCAGGCCGACCGTGGCGGTCGTCTCCAGCGCGTCGGCGATGTGCAGGTAGTGCGCGAAGGTCTCGGCGAAGTCCTCCCACGGGTGCGTCGTGGCGTACTGCGAGATGTGGTCGCTCGCCCAGTCCTCGGTCGAGGAGCCGCCGTAGTGCGCGTCGAGCGCGGCGCCGTAGTCGGCCCGCTCGTCGCCGAACAGCGCGCGGAACGCGGGCAGGAGCGACGTGCCGTCGACGAGCAGCTGCCAGTAGTAATGGCCGATCTCGTGCCGGAAGTGGCCGAGCATCGTCCGGTAAGGCTCGCCGAGGCGGGCCTTCAGCGCCTCGCGGTGCGCGTCGTTCCCCTCGGCGAGATCGACGGTGATCACGCCGTCGGCGTGCCCGGTCGTCACGGAGCCCTGCGCGGAGGAGAGCAGCTCGAAGGACAGCCGCCGACCGCGGTGCACCGGCAGGTCGAGGTGCCGCAGCTGGCGCAGCAGCCGCCGCTTGGCGAACTCGGCGACCGTCAGCTGGCTCAGCGTCGCCGCGTCGTACACCGGCGGCCGGGCGCTGGTCAGGGCGCAGGAGGCGCAGGCGCCGCCGGTGCCCTCCGCCGCGAGCCAGGTGCAGTCGATCGTTCCGCGGTAGACGCAGAGCGCGCGCCCCTCGGCCTCGACGAGCACGTCCGCGTCGACGTCGTAGGCGAGCGGCGTGCCGCAGCGCAGGCACCGCGCGTCCTCGAACTCCACCCGCGCCTCGCAGTGCGGACAGCCGAAGACGCGCATGACGGGCGAGTTTACCCGCCTTCAGGCCCGACGAGCCTCGAGCCCTCACCGGCGTCGGCGCCGGCCATGTCGGCGAGGACATCGACGACGACGCTCCGGATCCCCGCGAACGCCTCCGACGACGAGTCCGCCGCCCAGGAGAGCGAGGGGAACTCCGCCACGGTGCCGAGGAACTGCTCGTCCTCCTGCGACCACTGGACCCGGTAGGTGCAGCGCTCCGCATCGATCATCGTCGCTCCCCTTCCCCTTCTCGGTCGCCGCGAGCACCTGCTCGACGTGACCGGACGAGTATCACGGGCGATCTCAGCGAGGCAGTGATCGTGCGCCAGGCCACGTCACCGCGAACGGCGTCTCTCCAGACCTCGCCTGCGCGGAGACGGTGGGCCGGGCGCAGGACGCGCTCCTCACCGAACGGGGAGCGACCCGAGCCGAGGACGCTCGACCGCCGAGCGGTACAGTTGTGTCATGGACGTCAAGCAGGCCGCCGAGCGACTCGGAGTGACTCCGCGCCGCGTGGTGGCGCTGATCGCCGCCGGCCGGATCGAGGCGACGAAGGTCGGCCGCCGCTGGGAGGTGACGGAGGTGCCCGGCGCACGTTCGCGCCGTCCGCTCTCCGCCAGGTCGCGGCAGTCGCTGGCGCACGCCCTGCACGAGCGGACCCTGTCGGGCCTCGAGGGGCAGGAGCGCGCCAGGACCGCCGCGCGCATCCGCCGGCTCCGCGCGTCGCAGGACCCCGCAGGGTTGCTGGCGGACTGGTGGGGTGGAGAGGTGGAGTCCGGGCTCGTCGACTTCGGCACCAATCTCGTGCAGCACGCGCTCCACGGTGATTCCGACTACGTGCGGGAGGCTCTGCACCGACCGCGACGCGAGTACCTGCGACGTCTGGAAGACCTGGCGGATACTGTGAGCTCGGAGCGACGCATCATGGGACTCTCGATCGACGACCTCGCGCGAACCGCGGACGTGGACGTCTCCGACGTCCGACGCCTCGAACGCGGGCTGCCGGTGTCGCGGCCCTCGACCGCGCGACGAGTGCTGGACGCCCTGGGCGTCGAGCCGACCGCGCTTCCCGACCTGGTGCTGCGATGACGGAACGACTCGAAGCGTGGCTCGAAGGCAGACATGCCGGGCGGTTCACCCGAGACGCCGACGGCACGATCGGCTTCACCTACTCCGACGACGCACCGTCGACGCCGATCTCCCTGTCGCTGCCGCGCGAGGGCACGACGACGCGCACGGCGGCGGCGAGGTTCCTCGACAACCTGCTGCCCGACCAGGAGCACACGCGACGCCGGATGGCACAGGCGTACGGGGTCGCGAGCACGGGGACGTTCGAGCTCCTGCGCACGGTCGGCGGTGACGTCGCCGGCGGCCTGGTGCTCCTCCCGGACGGCGAGGCACCGCTGACAGGACCGGCGCAGCTGAACCCCGCTCTCGATGGGGACGTGGCCGATCGCATCAACAGCATCAAGCTCGATCCAGATGCCTGGGTGCCGAGACAGACTCCCGCGCGCTTCTCCCTCGCGGGAACGCAGGGGAAGTTCGCCCTGGCTCGAGTGGACCGGAACTGGTACTGGTCGAACGCCGCCGTGCCGTCGACCCACATCGTCAAGCCCGCGCGCCTCGAGCACCTCGGTCTCGAGGCGGCGGAAGCGGCCGCGCTGACGCTGGCTGCGGACGTCGGCCTCCATGCTCCCCGGGCGGCTGTCCTGCACACGAAGGATCAGACGGCCTTCGTCGTGGAGCGCTTCGACCGGATTCTCGACGATGAGAGCGTCTTCGCGCGACGGATTCATGCCGAGGATCTCGCTCAGGCGCTGGGCATCGACGTTGCACGGAAGTACTCCGTGACGGCCGCGCAGATCGTGGAGAAGCTCCGGTCGGTCGACGCGACCGGCGGGGTGGTGCGCGCCTTCCTCCGGCAGCTGGCCTTCAACATCCTCATCGGCAACGCTGACGCGCACGCCAAGAACTACTCCGTCCTTCTCCGCCCCGACACCGTCCTCCTGGCCCCGATCTACGACGCGGTTCCGACCGGCCTGTACCCGGCGTTCGATCAGGAGCTGGCGATGCGCATCGCCGGCGCGCGGTTCCCGCAGGCGGTGACGCAGAACCACTGGCGGAAGTTCGCGAGGAGCACGGGGATCGACGAGGAGGAGGTCGTCACTCTCGTGGAAGAGGTGGCGCGCGGCGTCGCCGCGAGGAACGACACCGCGTGGAGAACTCTCGACGACGATCAGGCGACGCTTCTGAAAGAGACCGTGGAGCGCAACGTCGCCGTCGCGCTGGCACGGCCCCGCCGGGCGACTGAGACCTAGGCGATGCGGATCAGCTTCTTGTTGACGAACTCCTCGAGGGCGCTGCGGCCCATCTCGCGGCCGGTGCCCGAGCGCTTGACGCCGCCGAAGGGGAGCTCGGCCGCGTCGCCGAGGACGAGGTTGATCCAGACCATGCCGGCGTCGATGCGGTCGGCCAGGCGGAGGGCCTGCTCCGAGTCGGTCGTGTAGAGGTACGAACCGAGGCCGTACGGGGTGTCGTTGGCGAGCGCGATCGCCTCGTCCTCGTCGTGCACGCGGTAGAGCGCGGCGACGGGGCCGAAGAACTCCTCGCGGTAGGCGTTCATCTCGGGGGTGACGTCCTCGAGGACAGCCGGCGGGAAGAAGTTGCCGGTGACCTCGCCGCTGGCGCGCACGGTCGCGCCCTGCTCGCGGGCGACGGCGAGCTGCTGCTCGAGGCGCTCGGTCGCGGCGGCGGAGGAGAGCGGGCCGAGCAGGGTCCCCTCGGCGAAGGGATCCGCGGGGCGGGCGGCGGTGAAGGCCGCGGTGAACTTCTCCGCGAACGTGTCGTAGAGCGCGTCGATGACGATGAAGCGCTTGGCGGCGTTGCAGGACTGGCCGTTGTTGTCGAGGCGGGCGGCGACCGCGTCCTCGACGGCCTTGTCGAGGTCGTCGGTGGAGAGCAGCACGAACGGGTCGGAGCCGCCCAGCTCGAGCACGACCTTCTTGAGGTTGCGGCCGGCGATCTCGGCGACGGCCGCTCCCGCGCGCTCGGAGCCGGTGACGGAGACGCCCTGCACCCGCGGGTCGGCGATGACGGTCGCCGCCTGGTCGTTGCTCGCGTAGAGGTTGACGTAGACGCCGGCGGGGGCGCCGAGCTCCTCGGCGGCCGTGCGGAAGATGTCGGCGATCGCGGCGGCCGACTCCGGGCACTGCGGCGCGTGCTTGAGCATGATCGTGTTGCCGTTCACCACGTTCGGGCCGGCGAAGCGGGCGACCTGGTAGTAGGGGAAGTTCCAGGGCATGATCCCCAGCAGCACGCCCAGGCCCGAGCGGCGGACGAACGCCGAGCCGGTGCCGTCGGCCAGCGCGATCGGCTCGTCCTTCAGGAACTCCTCGCCGTTCTCCGCGTAGTAGCGGTAGATGTCGGCCGCGAAGCCGACCTCGCCCTGCGCCTGGTCGAGCGGCTTGCCCATCTCTCGGACGATGATCTCGGCGAGGGCGTCCGCGCGCTCGACGTGCAGGTCCGCGACGCGGGCGATCAGCGCGGCGCGGGTGGCGACGGGCACGGTGCGCGACCAGGTGGAGTACGCGTCGTGGGCCGAGGCGATCGCGTCGGCGAGCTCGGCGTCGGTGATGCCGGGGTACTCGCTCAGCGTCTCGCCCGAGGCCGGGTCGATGACGGCGTAGCTGCTGCTGCTCATGCGGGGAGTGCTCCTTCACGGTCGCGGGCCGGCGCGGTCGCGTCGGCGGTGTCGTGCTGTGTCTCGGCGTCAGCGGAGTCCTCGTCGAGGATCTCCTGCGCCAGGCGCCGTCCGACGCGGATCGCGCCGTCGACGTGCTGGTAGCCCTCGGCCGCGAGGTCGCTCGAGCCGAAGCGGAGCGGGCCCACCGGCTCCAGCTGCAGCGCGCCGTAGCGGGTCAGCCCGCCGAGGTCGAAGCTCGCGGCGTACGCGCCCTGCGTCCACTCCTCCGACGCCCAGTCGCTCTCGTAGTAGACGACGGGGTCGAGCGCGGCCGGGCCGTAGTAGGCGGCGAGCGAGTCGAGGATCGCGGCCTTCCGCTCGGCCTCGGGCAGCGCGAGCACTCGGTCGGCCTTCTCGTCCGAGACGAAGCCGACGAGGGTGCCGCGCTCCTCCCCCGCGTTGGAGTTGTCGTAGGCCTCGTGCACGAGGGCGTGCGGGCTGAACGCGGTGCCGGAGAGGCCGTCCGCCCGCCAGAACGGGGTCGCGTAGGTCGCGTGGACCTTGATCACGAGGCCGAGGGACTGGTGCTGGAGCGCCTGCTGGCGGAGCCGGGGCAGCGGCGGGTCGAAGGTGATCCGGTTGACGAGGTTCGGCGGCACGGCGACGATCGCGCGGCGGGCCCGCACCGTGACGCCCTCGGCGCGCACGGTCACGCCGTCGTCGCCGTACTCGACGGAGCGGACCGGCCGGCCGAGCAGCACGCGCTCGGAGCCCACGCGCTCGGCGAGCCGCTCCGGGACCTGCTGGAGCCCGCCGAGGACGCGCTTGTCGAGGATGAAGTCGGCGTCGACGAGGTTGCCGAAGCTGCCCGCACTCGCCGCCATCAGCAGCGCCTGGAGCAGGGAGAAGGAGTGCGCGGGCTTGGTGAGCATGGCGTCGGCGATGAAGAGCGCGATGTTCGCGCGGGCCTCGGCGTCGTCGCTCTGCGCCTCCAGCCAGGCGCTGAAGCTGATCCGGTCGTAGTCGTGCGCCCGCGGGTGCGACCACGGCGCGGACGGGTCGGTCTCGGCGACGAGGCCGTCGAGGATCCCGATCAGGCGCTCGATCTCGGCCTCGGTGCTCGCGCCGCCGGGGAAGATGTCGCCGGTGAAGCGCCGGGCGCCGCCGTCGGCGCCGATGTAGACGCTCTCGCCCTCGCGGTAGCGGGAGTAGGTGTCCAGGCCCAGCTCGTCGAGCGTCTCGAGCAGGGCGGTCTGATCCGGCGAGACCCACTGGCCGCCGAGCTCGAGCATCTGGCCGTCGACCACGCGGGTCTCGAGGCGGCCGCCGACGCGCTCGCGCGCCTCGAGGACGACGACGCGGCGGCCCTGCTCCTGCAACCGGAGGGCGGCGGTCAGGCCGGTGGCGCCGGCGCCGATCACGACCACGTCGCAGTCGAGATCGGATTCGAGGGCGGTCGCGCTGGACTCCACCACGCTGTGCATGACAACTCTTTCCGTCGGTGATCCCCGCTTTCGACGAGGGATTGCGAACAATTCTGGCACAGCAACGGTGGAGAAGGGCAGTGCGGGACGTGACGGATCGGTCTTTCCCGCGATACATAGGCGTGCTATGTTTAAGCACGTGCTCGAACCCTCCGCCCCCGTCCGCCTCGCCTCCGCCGCCACCGCGCTCGCGCGGTACGCCGGCCGCTCCAGCGGCGCCACCGGGCTCGGCGCGCAGTCCGGTGCCGTCTGGTCGACGCTCGCCGAGCTGCGCACCGCCTCCCCGATCCGCCTCGGCGAGCTCGCCGAGCGTGTCCGGGTCACCCAGCCGACGATGACCGGCATCATCGCGCGCCTCGACGAGGCCGGCTGGATCCGCCGCGTGCACGACGAGAGCGACGGTCGCGCCTGGCTGATCGAGGGCACCGAGGCGGGAGCCGCGGCGCTCACCGAGCACCGCCTCCGCCTCGACACCGCCCTCGCCCCGCTGTTCGACGACCTCGACGACGACGACCGCCGCGCCCTCGAGCGCGCCGCGGCCCTCGTCGAGGAGCGCGTCCTGCGCGTCGCCGGCGGTCCCGCCTCCTGACTCCCCTTCCCGCACGACCCCTCCCCCGAAAGGCCCCTCCGTGTCCACTCCCCACTCCCCCGCCGCGGGCGGCTCGATCCTCCGGCAGCCGCTCGCCGTCTGGGCCGTCGCCTTCGCCGCCGTCATCGCCTTCATGGGCATCGGCCTCGTCGACCCGATCCTCCCGGCCATCGCCGAGAGCCTCGAGGCGACGCCGACCGAGACCTCGCTGCTGTTCACCAGCTACCTCGTGATCACCGGCGTCGTGATGTTCTTCACCAGCTGGCTCTCCAGCCGCATCGGCGCGAAGAAGACGCTGATGATCGGCCTGGTGCTGATCGTGGTCTTCGCCGCGCTCGCCGGCACGGCCGGCAGCGTCGAGGGCGTCATCGGCTTCCGCGCCGGCTGGGGCTTCGGCAACGCGCTCTTCATCTCGACCGCGCTCTCGACGATCGTCGGCGCGGCCAGCGGAGGCTCCTCCGCGGCGATCGTGCTCTACGAGGCCGCGCTCGGCGTCGGCATCGCGATCGGCCCGCTGCTCGGCGGCCTGCTCGGCTCGGTCTCCTGGCGCGGACCGTTCTTCGGCACGGCCGTGCTGATGGCCGTCGGCTTCATCGCCATCGCGACCCTGCTGCGCGAGGACGGCCCGCGGCCGACCCCGACGCCGCTCTCCGCGCCGTTCAAGGCGCTGGCCGTGCCCGCGATCCGCACCCTCGCCGGTGCCGCACTGTTCTACAACATCGGCTTCTTCGTGCTGCTGGCCTACACGCCGTACCCGCTCGGACTCGACGAGATGGGGCTCGGCTTCACCTTCTTCGGCTGGGGCCTCGGCGTCGCGATCACCTCGGTCTTCGTCGCTCCGCTGCTGACCGCGCGGCTGCCGCGCACCGTCGTGCTCCGCTCGGTGCTGGTGCTGCTCGCGCTCGACCTCGTCGCCGGCGGACTGCTGATCTCCTCGCGGGTCGGCCTGATCGTCTGCATCATCGTCGGCGGCCTGCTGCTGGGCGTCGTCAACACCGTGCTGACCGAGTGCGTGATGGAGGCGACCGACCTGCCGCGCTCCGTGGCCTCGTCCTCCTACTCGGGCGTGCGCTTCCTCGGCGGCGCTATCGCCCCGCCGGCCGCCTCGGCGCTGGCCGCGGCGATCTCGCCGGCCTTCCCGATGTACGCGGCGGCGGGCGCGGTGCTGATCGCCTCGCTGATCGTCTTCCTCGGGCGGCGGACGCTGGCGCGCGCGGACGCGCACGGGGCGGAGAGCGCCGCCGTCGAGGCGCAGTCGATCGCGGTGGGCGAGAGCCTCTGAGCGCGTCGGTCTCGATACGCCCCTCCGGGGCTACTCGACCAGCATGCAGGACAGCGTCAGCTCCGTTGCAGCATCTCTCTGTTGATCGAGTAGCACCGAGATCCACCACCGTCCAGGCCTGAGCCGTCAGGGCGCGACCTCGAACATCCGGGGGCGCAGCGGCGCCGTGCGCGGGTCCGCGGCGCAGGCCGCGAGGGCGGCCAGGACACCGGCGGCCGGGCGCGCCTCGCGGACGTACACGTCGACGCCCGCCGGGGTGAACGGCGTGCGGGCGAAGCGGGTCAGCGCCCAGCCCGCCTCGGCGTCGGCGGCGACGAAGGACCAGCGGCTGCGGGCGAGCAGCGTCAGCGGCTCGACGCCCCGCCAGCGGAAGCCGTCGGGATCCGCGGGGTCGGGGGCGTCGATCCCGACCACGTAGCGCGTCGAGCGCCGGCCGCGCCAGCTGACCACGTCGCCGACCTCGCCGCCGGGCAGGGGCGCGTAGGTGATCGCCACCCCCTCGCGCCCCCGCCAGAGCGGCAGGCTCGAGCCGCGCACGAACCAGGTGCCGGTCGCGAGCGCGGCGCGGTCGATCGCGGGAGCGTCGATCACGGCAGCGCGTGCTTCACGTTGGAGCGGGCCAGCGCGATCGCCTCGCCCGCGCCGCCGTTCATCACCATCTTCGACATCGCCAGTGCGAAGCCCTTCACCTGGGCGCCGGTGACCGTCGGCGGCAGCGAGAGCGCGAGCGGATCCGTGACCACGTCCACGAGCACGGGCCCCGGGTCGGCGAGCGCCTCGCGCAGCGCGGACTCCACCTCGCGCGGGTCCTCGACCCGGATCCCGCGGATGCCGACCGCCGTCGCGACCTGCGCGTAGTCGACCATCGGCACGTCCACCGCGAAGTCGGGGAAGCCGTCGACGAGCATCTCCACCTTCACCAGCCCGAGCGTCGAGTTGTTGAAGACGACGATGGTCACCGGCAGCTTGTAGGCCGCGACCGTCACCAGCTCGCCCATCAGCATCGAGAGCCCGCCGTCGCCGCTCAGCGAGACGACCTGGCGGCCGGGCTGCGCGAGCTGGGCGCCCACGGCCTGCGGCAGCGCGTTCGCCATCGAGCCGTGCGAGTACGAGCCCAGCAGCCGGCGGCGGCCGTTCGGCGTGACGTAGCGGGCCTGCCAGACGTTGCCCATGCCGGTGTCGGCGGTCACGATCGCGTCGTCGGCGAGCAGTGCGTCCAGCGTCGACGCGACCAGCTCGGGGTGGATCGGCCGCTTCGTGGCGACCTCGGTGTACTTGCCGACCACTCCCGTGACGAGCTTCTCGTGCTTCTTCAGGAGCTTGTCGAGGAAGCGGTGGTCCTTGCGCTTCACCAGCGGCGTCAGCGCGTCCAGGGTCGCGGCGACGTCGCCGTGCACGGGATGCGCGACGCTCACGCGGCGACCGAGCTTGGACGCGTCGCTGTCGACCTGCGCGATGACGACCTTCGACGCGTCCGGCAGGAACTGCTCGTAGGGGAAGTCGGTCCCGAGCAGGATCAGGAGGTCGGCGTCGTGCATGCCCGCGTGGGCGGCGCCGTAGCCGAGCAGCCCGGTCATGCCGACGTCGTAGGGGTTGTCGTACTGGATCCACTCCTTGCCGCGCAGGCTGTGCCCGATCGGCGCTCCGACGAGCTCGGCGAAGGCGACGACCTCGTCGTGCGCATCCCGCACGCCGGCGCCGGCGAAGATCGCGACCGTCTTCGCCTCGTCGATCGCCTGCGCGAGCGCGCGGACGTCGGCCGCGGCGGGCACCAGGGTCGGCCGCTCCGGAAGCACGAAGGACGGGAAGTCGCCCTCCGCCTCGAACTCGGCGACGTCGCCCGGGAGGGTCACCACGGCCACGCCGCGGAGCGCGACGGCACTGCGCATCGCCGCGTTGACGACCCGCGGGGCCTGCGCCGCGGTGGAGACCAGCTCGCGGTAGTGCGAGCACTCGACGAAGAGGCGGTCGGGGTGCGTCTCCTGGAAGTAGCCGGAGCCGATCTCGCCGCTCGGGATGTGGCTCGCGATGGCGAGCACGGGCGCACCCGAGCGGTGCGCGTCGTAGAGGCCGTTGATCAGGTGCAGGTTGCCGGGGCCGCAGCTCCCGGCGCAGACCGCCAGCTTCCCGGTGATCTGCGCCTCCGCGCCGGCCGCGAAAGCGGCGGCCTCCTCGTTGCGGACGTGGATCCAGTCGATCCCGCCCTTCGCCGAGCCGCCGCTGCGGCGCACCGCGTCGACGATCGGATTGAGCGAGTCCCCGACGATCCCGTAGATCCGGGCGACCCCGGCGTCGATGAGCTGGGCGATGAGCTGGTCTGCGACGGTCTTCTGAGCCATGCCCCCATTCGACTCCACCCGGCTGGACTTCGCCTGCCCCTCGCGGGGCCTTGCCGGGCGGCGACGATCGGAGTAGCGGGCCGCACCGCACAGGGGGGTGCCCCGGCGGGCCCCGCCACCCCTACCCTGGAGCCGACCCCGTCACCGCCGTCTGGAGCCTCCGATGAACCGCCGCCGTTCCGCCCTCGTCCTCGCCGCCGCCGCGGCCCTCGCCCTCGGCCTCACCGGCTGCTCAGGGATCAACAGCATGATGGGCGGCGAGACCCGCGACGACACCTCCGGCGAGATCGTCGACGGCGGCACGACCGACGTCTTCCAGCTCCGCGTCGGCGACTGCCTGAACGACGAGCTGAGCGAGACCGCGACCGAGGTCACCGACGTCCCGACCGTGCCGTGCTCCGACGCGCACAGCTACGAGGTCTTCCAGAACATCACGATGGCCGACGCGGACGAGTACCCCGGCGAGACGGCGACCACCGAGCAGGCCGACTCCGAGTGCCAGGCCGCGTTCGAGGGCTTCGTCGGTCTCAGCTACGAGGAGTCGCAGTACGACTTCAGCTACTACTACCCGACCCAGGAGAGCTGGGACGGCGGCGACCGCGTCATCAACTGCCTGATCACCGACCCCGCGGGCCCAAGCACCGGCACCCTCTCGGGCGCCGCCGCCTGACCCTCTGACCCACCCCGCGAGATGCCACTTGTGCACGCTTTTCACGGCGTGTCGCGCTCATAAGTGGCATCTCGCGGCGGGGATCAGCTCTCGCGCGTGGCCGCGGGGCGGGGGAAGAGGGTCAGGAGCAGGCCCGAGGCTATCCAGACGGCGGCGATGCCGAGGATGAGCCAGCCGGCGTCGAGCGAGGACGCGGCTCCGGCCAGGGCGGCACCGACCGCGGCGGCGGCGGCGCGCAGGCCCGCGCCGATGGTGAAGACCTGGGAGCGGACGGCGGCCGGGCTCTCCTGATCGCGCAGCAGCAGCATCGCGGCGTTCGCGGGTGCGGTGAAGACTCCGGCGACGGCGAACGCGACGAGGGCCACGACGATCCCGAGGTCGGGCGCGGCGGCGAGCAGGGCGACGCCGGTCGCGGCGAAGCCCGCCCCCATCACCCAGGCCGGCGGGCGTCGCGTCCAGCGCCGCACGGCGACCGCGATCGCACCGAGCAGCCCGCCGACGGCGAACGCGGTGAGCAGCCCGGCCGCCGCCGCGGTGCTGCCCACCCGCTCGAGCGACAGCCCGATCGCCGCGACGCCGGCCGCGCCGCCGCCGATCTGGCTGATCGTCCCGGAGAGGGTGACGATCGCGATCGGCCGGTGCCGCACGAGGTGGGTGACACCGGCCGCGATGGTGCGCCGGACGCCGACGGTGGGGGTGGGCCGCGCCTCCATCCGCAGGGCGAGCGAGCCGAGGACGCCGACGAGCGCGAGGGCGGCCATCGCGAGCATGGCGAAGCGGGCCGAGGCGACGGCGATCACCAGCCCGGCGATCGCGGGGCCGCCGATCGAGGCGACGGTGTAGGACAGCGAGTCCTGAGCGTAGGCGCGGCGCGGGTCGGCGATCGCGCTGGTCACGAAGCTCGACATGCCGCCCATGTAGACCGGGGTCGCCAGGCCCGCGATCACCAGGAGCAGCGCGATCAGCACTGTCGGCACGTCGCCGAGGAAGGACGCGAGCGCGAAGGAGGCGGCGGTGGCGAGCGCCGCGCCGACCAGCAGCCGGCGCGGCGCGCGCACCCGGTCGAGCACGGTGCCGACGAGCGGAGCGGCGATCACGCTCGGGAACAGGGCGGCGCCGGTCAGCAGCCCGCCGAGCGCGACGTCGTCGAGGCGCTCGACGGCGAGGACGGGCAGGGCGACGACCATCCCCGCGCTCGCGAGGCGCAGGGGGATCGAGGCGGTCAGGTAGGTGGCGGCGCTCATGCGGCTCGGGAGGACATCGCCTCCCATTTTTCCATGGTCCCGAGGACCCGCTCCCCGGCCGCGGCGATCAGGGCAGCAGGATCACCTTGCCGTCGAGCGTCCGCGACTCGGCGAGCTCCATCGCCGCCACGATCTCCGTGAGCGGGAAGCGCGCCGCGATGTTGGCGGTGAGCGAGCCGTCCGCGAGCAGCGCGAGCACGCGGCCCAGGTCCTCCTCGAGCCGCGCGCGGAACCGGGCGGGCCGGAGCGAGTGCCCGGACCAGAGGTCGTAGAAGACGGCGCGCTTCCCGTTCGGCGCCAGCTGGTACGCCTGCACCCGGGCGAGCTGCTTCAGGAACGGCGGCCAGATGCTGCCGGTGCTCGCGCTGACGATCGCGTAGGCGACGAGGGTGCCGCCGGGCGCGAGCAGCGACCAGGCCAGTCGGGTGGTCTCCCCGCCGATGTTGTCGAAGACGGCGTTCACGCCGCCCGGTGCGAGCTCGCGGACGCGGGCAGCGAGCTCCGGGTCGGCGTAGTCGACCGGCTCGACGCCGGCCGCACGGAGGGCGTCGTGGTGCCGCGGCGAGGCGGCGCCGATCAACCGGATGCCCTCGAGTGAGGCGAGCCGGTGCACGAGGCCGCCGACGCCGCCGTTCGCTCCGAACAGGAGGATCGTGTCGCCGCGGGAGAGCCGGGCCGAGCGGTGCAGCATCTGCCAGGCCGTCACTCCGTTCAGCACCACGGCCTCGGCGTCCTCGGGCGCGACGCCCTCGGGGACGAGGACGCAGTCGCGCGCGGCGACCCGGGCGTGGCCGGTCCAGCCGCCGGTCTTGGTGAGGGCGGCGACGCGGCGGCCCTCGAGGGACGCGTCGCCGCCGGGCCCGACGGCGAGCACCCGGCCGACGAGGTCGTAGCCGGGCGTGAAGGGGAAGGCGGGCTGGGCGAAGTAGCGGCCGCGGCGCATGGACTGCTCGGCGAAGGAGATGCCGGTGGCCTCGACGGCGACGAGCAGCTCGCCGGCCGCGGGCGGCTCGACCGGCGCCTGCTCGAGGAGCAGTCCGGACGGCTCGACGAGCCCGGGGAGGACGACGCCGGTGGTGGTGAGCGGGAGGGCGGTGGGCATGGGGTGCTCCTTGGGGTGTGTGTGAGTGACTGAACAGTCACTTTTATGGACATGGAGAGGTCGGTCATGCAGTGTCGCCCCCCCCCCATGCTGATCGAGTAGCCCGCGCCGCGGGCGTATCGAGATCCACCAGCGTCAGAGGACGAGTCTGCAGGTACGCCCTGCTGAAGACGGTGGGTCTCGATACGCCCCTGCGGGGCTACTCGACCAGCATGGGTCGACCAGCAGGAGTCGACCAGCATGTGGCTGCGCGCCGGCTCAGTCGTGGTGCCGGATGCCCGCGGAGACGATGCGCGCCCACTCGGAGTCGACACCGCCGAGGTCGGTCTGCACGATCAGGTGGCAGAGCTGGCCGTAGGCGACGAAGCGCTGCACGGCCGGGCCGTCGGCGCCCGAGACGACGCTCACCGTGCGGACGACCGTCGAGATCCCGCGGCGCACCGCCTCGCGGATCTCCGGCACCCCGCTCGCGCTCTGCGCCTGCGACTGCAGCATGATCAAATCGCGGTCGGCGATCAGGTCGATGTAGGCGAGGGTCATCGCCTCGAGCCGGTCGGCCGGGTCCGACGAGACCGAGGCCTCCCCCGCCGCGGCGAGCGTCGACGCCACCAGCTCGTAGCAGCGGTCGACCGCGGCGACGAAGACGCCGAGCTTGCCCGGGAAGAGCCGGAAGACGTAGGCCGGCGAGACCCCCGCCTCGGCCGCGACCTCGGTGATCGGCGTGGCGGAGTAGCCGGTGCGCGCGAAGACGTGCACGGCGGCCGCGGTGATCCGCTCGCGCTGAGCTTCTGCGGTGGAGCGGGGGGTCGTCGTCGGCATGTGACTGATCAAACACTCACAACAGCGCGCTGTCAAGGGGCGACTGGTGGCGATCCCGGATCAGGTCCGCTTCCGCCGCCCCTTCAGCGCGAGCTGCAGCGCCGCGAGGAGCAGCAGCGCGGCGAACAGCACGCCCGAGATCCGCGCGGGCAGGAGGAACGACAGCGCGACGCCGGCGAAGGAGAATCCCGTCGCGCAGAGCCCGACCACGAGCCCGGCCCGGACGTCGAGCAGTCCGCGGCGCGCGTTCGCGATCGAGCCGCTGATCGCCGTCGGGATCATCGCGGCGAGCGAGGTGCCCTTGGCGAGCAGATCGGCGAGGCCGAAGGCGCCGACGAGAACGGGCACGGCGATCGCGCCGCCGCCGATCCCGAAGAGCCCCGAGGCCACTCCCATCGCCAGGCCCAGCCCGCCGAAGCCGGGCCAGACGCCCCAGCCCTCCGCGACGTCGCCGGTCTCGTTCGAGCCGAACACCGCCATCCGCACGGCCGCCGCGACCAGCAGGGCGACGAACAGCCAGCGGAGCACGCCGAGCGGCAGGCGCGCGAGCAGCCAGGAGCCGAGGATCGCGCCGATCATCGCGGCCGCGGCGATCACCGCGGCGGGGACCCAGGCGACCTGCCCGCCGAGCGCATAGCCGAAGGCACCGGCCACCGCGGTCGGCGCGATCGCGAGCAGCGAGGTCGCGGACGCTCGGCGCTGGTCCATCCCGGCCCAGGCGATCAGCATCGGCACCATCACGATGCCGCCGCCGACGCCGAACGCGCCCGAGAGCACCCCGCCGATCGCGCCGATCAGCGCCAGCACGAGCATCGCCCTCGCGCGGAGGGCCTTCGGGCGGGTCGCCGGTGCGCTCGCCGCCGTCTCCGGGGCGGCCTGCGCGCTCGTCTCGTCCGTCACCCGCCCAGCCTGCCACCTGCGCCGTCGCACGGCGGAAACATGCGGTGCGTACCCTTCGTGATGCGTCGCCGGTGGGGGCCGGGCGATCGACGCGAGGAGGGGGCACCGTGCGTGCGACGCCGATCCGGGCCGCGTCCTGGCCGGCCGCGCTGGCGGTCCGTGCGGTCTTCGAGCGCGAGGCGCGGCGGACGGCCGCGGCGATGCTGCCGTTCGCTCCGGAGGGGATCCAGCGGGTCGCCGAGCCGATCCCGGCGCGTCCGGACGCTCCGGCCACGACGGCCGACGTCCTCCGCTCCGCGGGCGCCGGCTCGCGCCCGACCGTGGTCTGGATCCACGGCGGCGGCTGGGTCTCCGGCCACCGGCGCGACGTGGACCCCTACCTCCGCCTGCTCGCCGAGGCCGGCTACACCGTCGTCTCGCTCGACTACAGCCGCGGGCCCGAGGCGGTGCACCCGACCGCGCCGCGGCAGCTCCTCGCCGCACTCGAGCACCTGCGCCGCAGCGCCGGCCGCCTCGGGATCGCCCGCGACCGCCTCGTTCTGGCCGGCGACTCGGCGGGCGCGCAGCTCGCGAGCCAGCTCGCCACCGCGATCACGAACCCCTCCTACGCCCGCGCGGCCGGGCTCACGACGACCCTGCCCGTCGACGCCGTGCGGGCGGTGATCCTGCACTGCGGAGTCTTCGACCTCGCCGCCCTCGCCCGTGCCACCGGTCTCGCCGGCCGCGGGCTGCGCGCCGCCCTCTGGGCGTACACCGGCCGGCGGGCCTGGTGGACCTCGGACGCCGCCCGGTGGATGTCGACGATCGAGCACGTCACGCCGCGGTTCCCGCCGACGTTCCTCAGCGGCGGCAACGCCGACCCGCTCACCGCGCAGCAGTCGCGCCCGTTCGCGGCGCAGCTGCGCTCGCTCGGCGTCCCGGTCACGGCGCTGCTCTGGGGCGACGGGCACGAGAGCGAGCTCGGCCACGAGTACCAGTTCCACCTCGAGCTGCCGGAGGCGCGCGATGCGCTGGAGCGGACCCTCGCGTTCCTGGCGCAGCAGACGGCGCGATGAGGCCCGCCTCCCTCCCGACCCTGGCAGTCCCCTGGGCAGCGGGGACTCCACCGTGACGTTCGCCGTGCACGCTCCGTCCTACCTCTGAACCGCCCGATCGACCGACCGGGCACCGAGACGAAAGAGGAGATCATGGCCGAGAGCACCGCGAACACCACGACGACGAACGGGACCGGACGTACGGTCATCGACGACGGCGTCATCGCGAAGGTGGCCGGCATCGCGGCCCGCGAGGTGCCCGGCGTGCACGCCCTCGGCAACGGCGCCGCCCGCGCCCTCGGCGCCATCCGCGGCGCGCTCGGCAACGACGACCGCGCCCAGGGCGTCAAGGTCGAGGTCGGCGAGCGCCAGGTCGCCGCCGACGTCACGATCGTCGCCGAGTACCCGGCCGCGCTCCAGGACGTGGCGGAGGGCGTGCGCTCCGCCGTCGGCCGTGCGATCCGCGAGATCGTCGGCATGGACGTCGCCGAGATCAACGTCACCGTGCAGGACGTCCACATCCCCGAGGACGACGCCCCCGAGGCCGAGCCGCGCGTCGCCTGATCACCCCGCACCACCCCTGACGCCCCGCGGTCGATCCGGCCGCGGGGCGTCTCGGTGCATCCGGCCCCGGAGCCGGCAGCGCCCCCTCACCCGCCCCACCCGCCCCCGACCGCGTCCCCCGCGCGGCACCGAACCCCTGGAGATGCGCATGGAGAACAACTGCGCCCGACCCCTCGACGTCGACGACGCCGTCGCGCTCATCGGAGTCCTCACCACCCTCGAGGTGCTCACCTCCGCCGGCCGCCTCGGCAGCCCCGAGCTCGACTCCCTCCGGCACAGCCTCGCGCAGGGCGGCGCGGTCCTGCCCGGCGCCGACGAGTCCGAGATCGCCGCCGCCCTCGCGGCCCTGAACGCGCGACTTCGCGACAGCATCTCCTAGCCGCCGACATCGGCTCTCCGCAAGAGCGTGTTTGTGACAGGCTTGTCATCGCGCGCCACTGCGCGACGATGAAGGAGCAGCCATGAGCGTCGGACACTACGTGCTCTCGACCACCGGGCCGTTCGCGGACGAGACCGAGATCCTCGGCGTCTACTCCACCGAGTCCTGGGCACGCGAAGCCGCCGCCAGCTGGCTCGACGCCCTCGACCTCGAGGCCTTCCCGCAGTGCGTGATCGAGAACTGGAACGGGTCGCACCTGCTCCACCGCGAGGTCCTCGGCGGCCTCGGCCTCGACGACGACGGCTCGGCCGCCGGCACCGTCGAGGGCTGACCCTCCGGCGCTCGAGGCCCAGCGCTCACGATCCGGTGCTCGCCGCCCAGTGCGACGGGCGCTCGAAGTCCGGCGGCAGCGCGGTCCGCGCGTCGCCGCGAGTGCTGCTGACCTGCGCCTGCGTGAGGTAGATGGCCGTCGAGAGATCGGCCCCCGCCACGTCGGCGTCCCGCAGATCGGCGCCGAGGACGTCGCAGCCGCGGAGATCCGCGCCCCGGAGGTCCGCGGCGATCAGCAGGGAGCCGCGCAGGTCGGCACCGCGCAGATCGGCGCCCGCGAGGGCGGCCGCCACGAGGTCGGCGCCGGGCTGCAGGCGCAGCCGGCCGTGCCGCCGCCGCCGTGGGCCGTCGTGCCGCGCGGCCGCGCTCGCCGCGATCAGCAGCGGTCGGGCGGCGCCGTACTCCGCGTCGACGTCGGCCGCGAGGATCGCGTCGGCGTCGGCGAGCGTCAGGGCGTGAACCGCGTCGAAGCGGACGCGCACCGCGTCCCGCAGGGCGGCGTCGACCTCGCGCAGGCCGAGGGCGACGTCGAGGTACCAGAGCAGCTCGTGCAGGCGGCGCATCAGCGGGAAGACCGCGAACATCCGCGCGCGCACCTCCGCGTCGCTTCGCCAGGAGACGCCGCCGAACGTCTGCATCGACACCTTCTGGCCGGCGCCGAAGCAGTCGAAGACGGTGCAGCCGGCGAAGCCCTCGGGGCGCAGCCGCCGGTGGATCGTGCAGGCGTCCTCGGTGTCGAGGTTCGTGCACGGCTCGCCGGCCGGCTTGTCGACGGGGAAGTCGGCGGAGCGGGTGAACGCGAGGGCCACGCAGCAGAGGCCGAAGCAGTTCGCGCAGTCGGCGCCGAGGTCCTCCCGGCGGCCGAGCTCGACGCGGGTGCGGGTGCCGGTCACGATCGCCGGCCCCTCAGTGCGACAGGGCGAGCACGCCGACGACGGCGGCTCCCAGTCCGACGAGGCCAAGCAGGCCGATGACGCTCTGCCCGACGCCGAGGCCGGCCCGGACGACCGCGATCAGGGCGATGCCGGCGAGGGTCGCGACGTAGACGCCGACGCCGATCCGCAGCGCGACCACGTCGTCGATCCAGCCGAGCGCCGAGGCGATCAGCACCAGGACGGGGAGCGAGGCAGAGGCGAGGGCGCCGCCGGCGATCCGGAGCATGACGCGAGCTTCGGCCGCGGTCGGGGTCGCGGCGTGGGCGACCTGGTGCGCGATGACGTCGGCCACGAAGCCCGCGGCCGAGATGCCGACGATCGCGATGACGAGGCTGCGCAGGGCGTGCGCGGAGTCCGCCTGCTCGTCGACGGCGTAGATCATCACGACGGCGAGCCCGGTGAAGGCGGCGTAGACCCGCTCCTTGAGCGCCTTGGCGACGACGTCGAGGGACCCGCCCTCCGCCGCGGCGCGCCGACCGGACGGCCCTCCCCCGCGCACGGCGCTCAGTACGACGCGGCGTCGACGCGGGCGGCGGAGGCGTCGCCCGCCTGGCGCGCGGTCAGGTCGCCGAGGATGACGGCCGAGCCGCTGGTGCCGAAGCGGGTGACGCCGAGCTCGCGGAAGGCGAGGAGCGTGTCGAGGTCGCGGACGCCTCCCGAGGCCTTGACCTGGACGGCGTCGGAGACGGCGCCGCGCATCAGGCGCAGGTCGTGCTCGTTCGCGCCGCCGCCGCCGAAGCCGGTCGCGGTCTTGACGAAGTCGGCGCCCGCACGCTCGGCGGCCTCGCTGCCGGCGACGATCTGCTCGTCGTCGAGGTAGCTGGTCTCGAGGATCACCTTGACGACGTGGCCCTCGGCGGCCTCGACGACCGCGCGGATGTCGGCCTCGACGTCGTCGAGCAGTCCACTGCGCAGGCGGCCGATGTTGACGACCATGTCGAGCTCGACGGCGCCGTCGGCGAGGGCCTGCGTCGACTCCGCGACCTTCGCCGCGGTGGAGGTCGTGCCGTGCGGGAAGCCGATGACCGTGCCGACGAGGACGCCCGAGCCCTCGAGCCGGCGGACGGCGTGCGCGATGTCGGAGGGGCGCACGCAGACGCTGAAGACGCCGGCCGCGCGGGCCTCGTCGAGCTGCGCGTCGACCTCGGTCCGGGTCAGCTCGGGCTTGAGGATCGCGTGATCGATGAGCGCCGCGATCTCGGCGACGGTCGGAAGGCTGCTTGTCATGCCCGCCATTTTACGCGGCGCCACGGCAGCCGGATCTCGATACGCCCGCTGCGCGGGCTACTCGATCAGCATGCAACGGATCCCGTTCGCAGTGCGGCTCCGCCCATGCTGGTCGAGTAGCCCCGCCAGGGGCGTATCGAGACCCACCGTCACCGAGAGGGCGGTCTGCAGACCTCCGCGGCCTACTCGATCAGCATGCAGGGGGCGGGGAACGCCGAAAGCCCGGCGACCGTGAGGTCTCCGGGCTTTCGGGAGGAGTGCAGCGGTACTTCTACCAGCTGCTCTTGGTGATGCCGGGCAGCTCGCCGCGGTGGGCCATGTCACGGAAGCGGACACGCGAGATGCCGAACTTCGAGAGGTTGCCGCGGGGGCGGCCGTCGACGGCGTCGCGCGAGCGGACGCGGACGGGCGAGGCGTTGCGGGGGAGCTTCTGGAGGCCCGTGCGGGCGGCCTCGCGGGACTCGTCGGTCCCGGCGGGGTCGACGAGGGCCTTCTTCAGCTCGAGGCGCTTGGCGGCGTAGCGGTCGACGACCACCTTGCGCTGCTCATTGCGGGCGATCTTGCTCTTCTTGGCCATACTTAGCGCTCCTCGCGGAAGTCGACGTGCTTGCGCACTACGGGGTCGTACTTCTTGAGCACGAGACGGTCGGGGTCGTTGCGGCGGTTCTTCTTGGTCACGTAGGTGTAACCGGTTCCGGCCGTCGAGCGGAGCTTGATGATCGGACGTACGTCCTGCTGCTTGGCCATTAGATCTTCACCCCACGAGCGAGAACATCCTTCACGACGGACTCGATGCCACGGGCGTCGATGACCTTGATGCCCTTGGCCGACAGCGTCAGCGTGACGTTACGGCGCAGGGACGGGACGTAGTACGTCTTCTTCTGCACGTTCGGGTCGAAGCGGCGCTTGGTGCGCCGGTGCGAGTGCGAGATGGCGTGTCCGAAGCCGGGAACGGCTCCGGTCACCTGGCAGACTGCTGCCATGGTTTCCTCCATGTGTGGGTACCGTGGGCCACGCGCGGCACGAGGCCTCGCCCGACCCACCCAAGGTCACTTGTCGGCGCACCGCCCGCCTGTCGAGGAGGACCGGGGTCCCGCCCGGAGGGCAGCGCGCAAGAGCGTGCAGATGCACGCAACCCGAGTAGCTTAGGCGACACGCGCGCACCCTGCAAGACTCGCCGGTGCTACGGTCGCTCCGGTGCACCGGGGGGTCCGGGTCGCCGCGGGGGGAATCATGAACGGCTCGAGGCCGGATGCACTGCGGCGCCGTGCGCTGCTGCTGGGGATCGCCTCCGCCGCCGCCGGTCTGGCCGGGTGCACGAGCACCGGGCGGCTCACGCCGACCGCGACGCCGGTGGCCGCGACCACGACTCCCACTCCCACCCCCGCTCCCCCGTCGCGCCCCGTGCCGACCGCGACGGCGACGCCCGTGCCGATCCGCGCGCGCTTCCCGCTCCCGGAGGGCACGATCACCGAGCTGCCCGGCGACGGGAACCTGATGGCGTGGACGGTCGACGACGGAGCCGACACCGACGTCGTCGCCGCCTACGCGCAGTTCGCGAAGGACACCGGCACCCGGCTCACCTTCTTCCTCAACGGGAAGTACGACTCCTGGACCGTGAACGCGCCGGCACTCGCGCCGCTCGTCGCGAGCGGGCAGGTGCAGCTCGCGAACCACACCTGGTCGCACGCCGACCTGACCTCGCTCTCGGACGACGGGATCCAGGAGGAGCTCGGCCGCAACGGCGACTTCATCCGCGCGACCTACGGCGTGGAGGCCGCGCCGTTCTACCGCCCGCCGTTCGGCTACACCGACGCGCGCAGCCGGGCGGCCGCGGCGGCCGTCGGCTACACGGCGACGACGCTCTGGTACGGCTCGCTCTCGGACTCGGGGCGGATCACGCCGGAGCAGCTGCTCGGCTTCGCGGACGAGTGGTTCCGGCCGCAGCGCATCGTGATCGGGCACGCGAACTTCGACCCGGTGACGACGGTCTACGCGCAGCTGGTCGACCTCCTCCGCGCCCGCTCCCTCGAGACGGTCACCCTCCGCGACGTCTTCGCCGTCTGACCCCCGCCCCGCCGGCTCCGCGAGATGCCACTTGTGCACGCTTTCCACGGCGTGTCGCGTGCACAAGTGGCATCTCGCGGCGGGGATCAGACGCGCAGGGTCGCGTGGGCGGCGGTGGTGATCGCGGCGGCGACGGCGTCGAGGCTCGGGGTGTGCAGGGACCACTGCTGCCAGTAGAGGGGGACGTCGACGGGGGCGCCGCCGAGGGGGACGAGGCCCGGCGCGCCGACGGGGGCCTGCAGCTCGGGGAGCATGCCCCAGCCGAGACCCAGGCGCACGGCCTGCTCGAAGTCGGCCGAGCCGGGCACGCGGTGCTGCGGCGGGCGGGCCTCCACCCCGGCCGCAGCGAGGAACCGGGCCTGCAGGCGGTCCTTCTCGTCGAAGACGACGACGGGGGCGACGGCGAGCGCCGCCGCGTCCGGACCCTCCGGGAACCAGCGCTCGGCGAAGGCGGGGGCGGCCATCGCGCGGTAGCGCATCACGCCGAGCGGGGCGACGGTGCAGCCGAGCACCGCCTCCGCCTCGGCCGTCACCGCGGCGAGGACGGTGCCGTCGCGCAGGAACGCGGTGGTGTGCTCCTGGTCCTCGCGGTGCAGCTCGACGACGACCTCGGGGACGGTCGCGAGCGCGGGCAGGACCCAGGTCGCGAGCGAGTCGGCGTTGACGGCCATCGGCACGGTCACCGGTCCGCGGCCCTCGCGCGCACCGCCGTCGAGCGCCCGGACGGCGTCCTCGGTGAGCAGCTCGATCTGGCGGGCCAGGCGGAGCAGCCCGGCACCCGCCTCCGTGGCGACGACGGGGCGCGAGCGCACCAGCAGCACGCGCCCGGCGGCGGACTCGAGCGCCTTGATCCGCTGGCTGAGCGCCGAGGGCGTGACGTGCAGCTCGCGCGCGGCGGCGTCGAAGGAGCCGAAGCGCACTGCGGCGGCGAGGGCGCGGAGGCGGGCGAGGTCGAGATCGTCGGTCAGCATCGGGTTCCCCATCAGTTGCGCTTACGGTACTGAAGGAGCGTGAGCTGGTCTACAGGCGCGGTCGCCCCTAGCGTCGGAGTCGTGTCCCCCCTCCTCGCCGCCGTGTCCGGCCTCGGCTTCGGCCTCTCGCTCATCATCGCCATCGGCGCCCAGAACGCGTTCGTCCTGCGGCAGGGGCTCCGCCGCGAGCACGTGCTCGCCGTCGTCGCGATCTGCGCGCTGGCGGATGCGGCGCTGATCATCCTCGGCATCGCCGGGATCGGCGCGGTGCTCGAGTCGGCGCCGTGGCTGCTGGTGGTCATCCGCTGGGGCGGGATCGCCTTCCTCCTCGCCTACGCGGTGCTCGCCGCGCGGCGGGCCCTGCGCCCGGGGACGCTCGAGGGCGACCCGGCCGGCGCCTCCACCTCGCTGCGGACGGCGATCGGCACCTGCCTCGCCCTGACGCTGCTCAACCCGCACGTGTACCTCGACACGGTGGTGCTGCTCGGCTCCGTCGCGAACACGCACGGCGACGAGCGCTGGTGGTTCGGCGCGGGGGCGGCGCTGGGCAGCGTGCTGTGGTTCACGGCGCTGGGCTTCGGGGCGCGGGCGCTGCGCCCGCTGTTCCGCAGCCGGACGGCCTGGCGTGTGCTCGACGGGGCGGTCGCGGTCGTGATGGTCGTGCTGGCGGTGTCGCTGACGCTGTCGTCCTGAGCGGTCGTCCTGAGCGGAAGCGCGCCCGTCAGCCCGCGCGGACCATCGAGCGGGCGGCGAGCAGCCAGACGGCTCCGGTGGCGAGGATCGCGAGCGACCCGGCGATCGAGGCCACGATCGAGATCCCGATCAGCAGCCCCTGCGAGGGCGTCGCCGTGACCAGCAGCGGGACGGTCGTCGCGAGTCCTCCGGCGGCGTTCACGGCCACGGCGACCGCGGCGATCACCACCACCCGCCGCGGGACGGTGCGCGAGCGCCCGAGCGCGACGAGCCCCACCACTCCGGCGGCCGCGGTGAGCACGGCCAGGGTGAGCACGAGCGTCGAAGCGGCGATCATCTCGGGCGTGGACGTCGAGCCGGTCGTGCTCGGCGAGGACCAGGACACGATCGGCCGCAGCACGATCAGGACCGCGAAGACGATCAGCGCCGTCGCTCCGGTCGGGCCGACCAGCCCGCCCTTCGAGTCGGCGCCGCGCGCGAGGACCGAGGCGGCGGCCGCGAGCAGGGCCGCCCCGAGGAGGACGACGGCGCGCGCCGCGAGCAGGGAGCCGGAGCCGGTCGGGGCGAACAGGAACACGACGTCCAGCAGGCCGGCGGCCGCGACGAAGAGGCCGGCGAGGCGCAGGGTGGCCGCGCGCCGGGCCGCGGACGGCGCACCGGTGACCGGAGTCGTCATCGGGGTCCCCTCTCCCGTGCTGGACCCTCCACGCTAGCGCGCTCGACTCCTCGCTCATTGTTCTACTAATATTGCGAACATGTTGCTGCGTGTCGACCACTCCTCGCCGCGCTCGCTGGCCGATCAGCTCGAGGCGCAGGTCCGCGCCGCTGTGGCGGCGGGCGAGCTCTCGGCGGGCGACCGCCTGCCGCCGGCGCGGGAGCTAGCCGACTCCCTCGGCATCAACATGCACACCGTGCTGCGCGCGTACGCCGCGCTCCGCGACGACGGGATCCTGCAGATGCGACGGGGCCGCGGTGCCTGGATCGCGGAGTCGGCCGGCCCCGGCCTCGTGCGCGTCACCGCCCTCGTCGAGCAGCTCGTCGCCGAGGCCCGCCGCAGCGGCATCAGCCGCGCCGACGTCATCCGCCTTCTCGAGAGGACCGCACCGTGACCACCACCGGCACCACCACCGACCGCAGCCCGCGCACGCTCGTCGCCGCCGCGTCGCTCCTGCTCCCCGCCGCGGCGGTCCTCGTCTCCCTGGCCGTCCTCGGCGAGCGGCTCCCGCCCGTGCTCGCCTCGCACTGGTCGAGCACCGGCGCCGCGGACGAGTCGCAGCCCGTCGCGGTCCTCCTCCGGCTGGCACTGCTGCTGGCGGGCGTCCCCGCCGTCGCCGGACTCGTCGCCGCGGCGTTCGGCCGCGCCCCGCGCCTCCTGCTCGGCGGACTCGGCCTCGTCGTCGGTCTCGGTGCCGGCGGCTGGGCGACCTCGGCCGGCACGACGCTGGCCGCGGGGTCGGCGGAGGGGGCCGTGCTCGGCGCCTGGCTTCTCGCGCTCCTCGGCGGCGGGCTGTTCGCCGTGGTGCCGGCGCTGATCGCGCCGCCCACCCGGCACGCACCGCGGGTCGCCGTCGACCGGCTGCCGCTCGGCCGTGAGGAGACCGGCGCCTGGTCGCACACCGTCACCGGCCGGGTGTTCGCCGTCACGGGAGTGGTGCTGCTGCTCATCGCGGCGGCCGCCGTCCCGGGGCTGCTCGCCACGGGCGACACGGGACCGGCGATCGCGATGGCGATCGTGCTCGGAGCGAGCGCGGTCGTGATGCTCGGCTTCACCCGCCTGCGCGTCACGGCCGACCGTCGCGGGCTGCGCGTGGTGTCCCGGGCGCTCGGGATCCCGCTGCGGCGGATCCCGCTGGCGTCGATGGCCTCGGTGACCACCGCCGCGCTGCGCCCGTCGGAGTGGGGCGGCTGGGGCTACCGGATGTCCCCGGGCCGCTCGGCCCTCATCCTCCGCGCCGGCCCGGGGCTCGTCGTGACGACCACCCACGGCAGCGAGTTCGCGATCAGCCTCAGCGACCCGGAGACCCCGGCCGCCCTCCTCGAGACGCTGCGCCGACGCGCCGAGGACCGACGCGCGTAGGGTGCGAGCGAGTGAGCACGAGGGAGTGGGCATGGACGAGCTGCGCAGCAAGACGGTGACCTGGCGGGATCCGATGGCCGGGGCGGCCGCGGCGATGCGGATGAGCGGGCTGGACTACCTGCGGGCGATGCAGGACGGGACGATCCCGCCGCCGCCGATCATCACGCTGATGAACGTGGAGCTCGGCGCGGTCGACGAGGGCCGGGTGGAGTTCCGCTGCTCGCCGGACGAGTCGCACTACAACCCGATCGGGCGGGTGCACGGCGGCTTCGTCTGCACGGTGCTCGACTCGGCGGCGGGCTGCGCGGTGCAGTCGACGCTGCCGATCGGCGTCGGCTACACCTCGCTCGACCTCACCGTCAGCTACCTCCGCGGCCTGCACCAGGACAGCGGCGAGCTGCTCGCCGTCGGCACGGTCGTGAAGCCGGGCCGCCGCGTGGCGTTCGCGGAGGCGAGGGTGACCGACGCGCAGGGGCGCCTGGTCGCGACGGCCACGTCGACGCTGCTGGTGTTCCCGCTCGGCGAGAGCGCGTGAGCGCGAGGACGCGAAGGTACTCCGCCATGCTGGTCGAGTAGCCCCGCCAGGGGCGTATCGAGACCCGCCCCCTTCAGAAGGGCTGAACTGCAGACTCGTCCTTCTGACGCTGGTCGATCTCGATACGCCCGCTCCGCGGGCTACTCGATCAGCATGAACCGCCCGCTCCGCGGGCTACTCGATCAGTACGAGCTGCTCACAACGGCAGCAGGTCCGGCTCGACGGCGCGGCGCACGTGCTCCTTGAGGCCCTCCTCAGGGATGAGGTCGACCGGAGCGCCGAGGATCTCCGCGAGCTCGCGCTCGAGGCCGGCCAGGGCGAGGACGCCGAGACCGGCCGGAACCGACACCAGGAGATCGAGGTCGCTGTCAGGGCGGTCGTCTCCCCGAGCCGCGGATCCGAAGATCTTCGCGTCGACGATACCGCGACGGCGCAGCGCGCGACGGAACTCGCCGCGATGGCGGAGGACGCGGCCTCCGACCGGCCCCGAGAGGGCCGTGGCCGAGGCGCGTGATGGATCTGTGGCTTGCGGAACGCGGGCGCGGAGAGTTCTCTGGGCAATTTCGGCATTTGCACCGAAATCTCCCTGACGGCCTCCGGCTCCATTCTGAGCCGCGCTTGAGGGCCGGTCAGCTCCGTTGTCCATCCGCACAAGATAGCCAGTGTCGCACCTGCCAGCCCGTCGATGGACGCGAGTCATACGGTGCTCTGTTCACGAGCACCGGTGAGGAGGATGATCAGCGCCACCGAGCAAAGGATGATCATGACCGACGACGTTCAGATCCGCTTCCTCTTCGACAACCTGGCTCCGACGGAGTTCCGCGAGCTGCAAGAGCTCGCCGAGCGTTCAGGCGGTGAGGGATTCGCCCCGCCAAGTGATGAGCAGCATCTCTTCCCGCCGGCGATCGTCATCGTCGGAGGGATCGTGGTAGTCGCCGCCGTCCTGCGCTTCTGGCGCCAGAAGCGCGGTGGCCAGTACATCGACACGACCGTCACTCCCCCGCGGTCCTGGTTCGACAAAGATCTCGACTTCCGCCGGACGATCGTCATCAAGCAGGACGGCACGGTGACGATCGAAGTCGACGACAAGCCTGACGCATGGGACCGCATAGTCGACATGCTCTCGAAGCTCTTCCCCTTCATTGGAGGTGGAAACAAGGAGACGCCGGCTGCCTCCGAGGGCACGGCAGAGGATCTCAAAGCGCAGATCGAGAAACTGTACGAAGCGGCGAAGCCGGGACCTGCCACAGTTCCGACGGTGACGGTACAGGGGAGCAATCTCTGACGGACGGTCGCTGGCACGAACGCGGGTCGCCCGCAAGTGGCAACGCGGGTTCCCGCGCTGTGGTCGCATGGAGGCCGGATGCCGCCGCTCGGGCGCCTCCCCGATGCGACAGGACCTGCATGCCCACGACCGCGAGCTGGCCGACGATCTTCGCCCTGCACGGGCTCGGCCTCAGCGGCCGCCTCTTCGATCCGCTCGCCCGCGAGCTCGCCGACGCGGCGGAGGTGGTGGCGATCGATCTGCCCGGCTACGGCGACGCGCGCGACGCCGAGGACGTCTCGCTCGAGGCGATGACGACCGCCGTGATCCGCACGATCCGCGAGCACGGCGCCTCGCGCTGGCTGCTCGTCGGTCACAGCATGGGCGGGAAGGTCGCCTCGCTGGTGGCCGCGCGCACGCTGTCGGGCCGCTCCGGACTCTTCGGGCTCGCGGGCGTCGTGCTGCTGGCCGGCTCGCCGCTCTCGCCCGAGCCGATGCCCGAGGAGAAGCGGAGCGAGATGCTCGGCTGGGTCGCCGACGGCCCCCTCGACGCGGAGCACGCGCGCACCTTCCTCGAGCAGAACATCGGCGGTGACCTCCCTGCCGCCGAGGACCGGCAGGCGCTCGCCGATCTGCTCCGCTCCTCCCCCGCCGCCTGGCGCGACTGGCTGGAGACCGGCAGCCGCGAGGACCGCACGGACGTCGCCGATCTGCTCTCCGCCCTGCCCGCCCTGCTGATCGCGGGCGGCGAGGACGGCGACCTCGGCGCCGACGGCCAGCGCGCGACCAACGCGCATACCTACCCGCGGGCGAGCCTGGTCGAGCTGCCCGGCGCCGGCCACCTGCTGCCGATCGAGCGGCCGGTCGAGGTCGCCGCGGCGATCCGCGCCTTCTGGACCGACGAGGCCGGCACCGGACCGGCCGTGCCCGTCGACGTCGCGGAGACGATCCGCTCCAGCCGCACCACCTCCCGGATCCGCGCGCTCTTCGCCGAGCGCCTGCTCGCGGACGACCCGGCGTACGCGCCGAAGGCGCTCACTCCCGCCCAGCTGACGACGCTGCGCGCCGTCGCGGACCGGGTGGTGCCGCAGGACAGCGGCGACAGCGCCGCCCCCGGCCGGATCGACCTCGCCGCCCGCGTCGACGCCCAGCTCGCGGCCGGCCGCGGCGACGGCTGGCGCAACGCCGACCTGCCGAGCGACCCCGAGGCCTACCGCCTCGGCCTCGACGCGCTGGCCGGAGTCGACGGCCTCTCCCCCGAGGAGCAGGACGCGCGGCTCGAGGCGCTCGGCACGGAGCCGCTCGGCGCGTTCAGCGCGGAGCAGGCGAAGGCCTGGTTCGAGGACTGCCGCAACGACCTGGTCCGGCAGTGGCTCGCGCACCCCGCGAGCCTGGCGCGCATCGGCTTCGACGGCTACGCCACCGGCGGCGACGCCCTCCCGCTCCTGGGCTTCACCGCCCTCGGCGCCGACGCGCACGACACCTGGGAGCCCCGGACACGGGAGCCCGGCGCCGGCGAACCCGGCAGCCCGCAGACCAGCACGAGGACCCCCCGATGAACACCACCGGCATGCGCCGCTACTCCCCCGACGAGGTCGTCGACGCCGTCGTGATCGGCACCGGCGCCGGGGGTGCGCCGATCCTCGCGACCCTCGCCGCGCGCGGCCTGCGGGTCGTCGCGCTGGAGGCCGGGCCGCACTTCGATCCGCTGACCTTCACCGCGGACGAGACCGAGGCGACCGAGATCAACTGGATGGAGGAGCGCCTCAGCGGCGGCAGCACGCCCACCGCCTTCGGCCCGAACAACAGCGGCCGCGGCGTCGGCGGCTCGACCCTGCACTGGGGCGCCTTCACCCCGCGCCCCGACCCGCGCGACCTGCTGCTGCGGACCGAGTCGGGCCTCGGCCGCGACTGGCCCGTCACGCACGCCGAACTCGTGCCCTACCTGGAGCGGGCGGAGGCGACGATCGGCGTCTCCGGGCCGGCGGACTACCCGTGGGACCCCTCGCGCCGCTACCTGCAGGCGCCGGTGGACCGCAACGCCTCCGCCGAGATGATGCTGCGCGGCTGCGCGGCCCTCGGCATCCGCGCCACCGACGCCCCCGCCGCCGTCCTCAGCACGGGCCGCGACCAGGAGGCGCACGGCGAGCGCGCCTCCTGCCGCAACTGCGGGCAGTGCCACCAGGGCTGCCGCACCGGCGCCAAGGGGAGCATGGACACCTCCTACCTGCCGCTCGCGGTGCGCGACGGCGCCGAGATCCGCGCGGAGTCCTTCGTGCACGGGATCGAGCTCGACGCGGCCGGGAAGGTCAGCGCCGTCCTGTACACCGCGGACGGGGTCGAGCACCGGCAGCGCTGCTCCGCCCTGTTCCTCTGCGCGGGCGGGGTCGAGACGCCGCGGCTGCTCCTGCACACCGGCGTCGCGAACAGCAGCGGGCTGGTCGGCCGCAACTTCCTCGCGCACGGCGCCACCCAGGTCTGGGGCACCTTCGACGAGGAGATGCGCGGCTACCGCGGCTACCCCTCCTCCGTGATCACAGAGGACACCGTGCGCCCGGCCGACGCCGACTTCGCCGGCGGCTACCTGATCCAGAGCCTCGGCACGATGCCGCTCACCCAGGCGACCTCGTTCGTCCGCGGCGCCGGGCTGTGGGGGCCGTCGCTGATGCAGGCGCTGGACGACTACCGCTTCCTGGCCGGCGTCGGCATCAACGCGGAGTGCCTGCCCTCGGACGACAACCGGCTCGTGCTGACCGACGAGCTCGACGAGCACGGGGTGCCGAAGGCGCGGATCACCTTCTCGCCGGGCTCGAACGAGGAGGCGATCGACAAGCACGCGATCCGGACGATGACGGCGATCGTCGAGGCGGCGGGCGCGCGCAGCACCCGCGTGATCGCCCGCACGGCGCACACGCTCGGCACCTGCCGGATGGGCACCGACCCGGGCGACGCGGTGGTGGACGGCGACGGGCGCAGCTTCGACGTGCCGAACCTGTTCGTCTGCGACAACTCGGTCTTCCCGAGCGCGGTGATCGCGAACCCGGCGCTACTGACGGTCGCGCTCGCGCTCCGCACGGCGGACCGCTTCCTCGCGGTGTAGGCGGGCGTCCCCCCTCCCGCGAGATGCCACTTGTGCACGCTTTCGTCGGCGTGTCGCGTACTCAAGTGGCATCTCGCGGAGGGGATCAGGGGACTTAACACATCGGAAACGCCTCAGAAACCGCACAGCATCTGAGCGGGGTTGGGTGGGAGGACACCCTCACCCGATGGAGCCCGCATGCCCCTGTCCCGGCCGTCCACCCGCACCGCCCGCCGCGCCCTCGCCCTCGGCGCGGCGCTCGCCGCCACCCTCTCGCTCGTCGCCTGCTCCGGAGCGAGCGACGCCGCCTCCGGAGACGGCGGCGACACGGTCACCGTCACCGTCGGCACCCTCCGCGGCCAGCCGCACTTCTACCAGCCGTTCCTCTACGAGCAGTTCGCCGAGGAGGGCGTCGAGTTCGAGGTGATCACCCTCGACACCACGCCCGCGCTCAGCGACGCGCTCGTCGCCGGGACGATCGACTTCGCGATCTCGGGTGTCACCCCGACCATCGCCTCGATCGCGCAGGACCGGGACCTGAAGATCGTCGCGTCTGCCGCGGACGGCGGCTCGGGCTTCCTCGGCGGCGAGGGCATCTCCTCCGTCGAGGACCTGGCCGGCAAGAAGGTCGGCTACATCCAGGGCAGCGCCCAGGAGGTCGCGCTGCGCTACTACCTCGACCAGGCTGAGCTCACCGACGACGACCTCGAGCTGATCACGATCCCGGTGCCCGAGATGGCGTCCGCGTTCACCAGCGGCTCGATCGACGCGTTCTTCGGCGTCGAGATCGGCGTCTCGATCGCGGAGGCGGCCGGCGGCACCGAGATCGCCGACCCGTACGCGACGCCGATCGGCCGGGTGAACATCGGCCTGGTCACCACCGGCGCGATGATCGAGGAGCAGCCGGAGGTCGTGCAGAAGGTCGTCGACACCCACGCCGCGACGACCGCCTACATGGCCGAGAGCGTCGACGAGTGGCTGCCGGACATGATCGCCGAGTTCGGCGGCGACCAGGAGGTGCTCGAGTCGGCGCTGGAGAACTTCTGGCTCCGCTCCGACCTCAGCGAGGAGTACCAGGGCCAGCTCGGCGCGCTCGCGACGCAGATGCAGGAGCTCGGCTTCATCGACTCCGCGCCCGCGATCGAGGACGTCGTCGACACCTCGTTCGCGCCCGAGGCCTGAGCGGTCGGCCGATGACCACCACGACGCGCCCCGCCGAGGCGGCGACCGCCACCGAGCGGCTGTCAACCGTCCGGCGCCGGCGCCGCCCCGGGCGCAGCGGCTGGACGACCTTCCTGCTGGGCCTGCCCGTCCCGATCCTCTTCCTGCTGCTCTGGCAGTTCGGGCGGGCGGGCGAGTGGGAGCTGCCGTTCGGCATCCGGATGGCGTTCCTGCCCTACCCGGGCGACGTGCTGGTCTCGCTGATCGACTACGCCGTCGCGGGCTTGCGGGACGACGCCTTCAGCGGGCTGCTCTGGACCGACCTGGCGGCGAGCGCCGGCCGCGTCTTCGGCGGCTTCGCGCTCGCCACGGTGCTCGCGGTGCCGCTCGGCGTGCTGATGGGCCGGTACTACGCGATCAACTCGCTGTTCGATCTGTTCATCAACCTGTTCCGGCCGGTGCCGGCGACGGCCTGGGTGCCGCTGGTCGCGCTGCTGATCGGCTACGGCGACCAGGCGTCGATCTTCCTGATCACGCTGTCGGCGTTCTTCCCGATCGTGCTCGGCACGATCAGCGGGGCGCGCCAGGTGCCGCCGCGGCTGATCGAGGCGGCGCGGATGCTGGGCACGTCGCGGGCGGGCGTGCTCGTCCGGGTGGTGCTGCCGGCCTCCGCCGCCGCCATCGTGAACGGCATGCGCATCGGCCTCGGCCTCGCCTGGGTCGTGCTGGTGCTCAGCGAGACGACGGGCGTGAGCACGGGCCTCGGCTCGACGATCTTCCTCGCGCGCGACGTGGTGCGCACCGACCTGATCGTGGTCGGGATGATCTGCATCGCGATCGCGGGATTCGCCTCCGACCGGCTGCTCCTGCTCCTGTTCCGCGTGCTCTTCGGCCGCCGGCCGCTCGTCAAGTGAGGACCCGATGACACTCTCCGCCGCCACCTCTGCTCCCGCCCGCACCGCGGACGTCCACGTGCTCGATCTGGCGAAGCGCTACGACACCGCCGGCGGCGGCGTGCTCGCCATGGCCGACGTCTCGCTCGACGTCCGCTCGGGCGAGTTCGTCGCCGTGGTCGGCGCGAGCGGCTGCGGCAAGTCGACGCTGCTGCGCATCCTCGCCGGATTCGAAGAGGCGACCGAGGGCGTCGTCGAGGTCGGCGGCCGGGCCGTCTCGGCGCCCGGCCCCGACCGCGGCGTGGTCTTCCAGGACTACGGGCTGTTCCCGTGGCTGAGCGTGCGAGAGAACGTCGCGTACGGTCCGCGGCGGAAGAAGCTGGCGAAGGCCGCGGCCGCCGAGGTGACCGACCGCTTCATCGAGGCGGTGGGGCTCACCCGCTTCGCCGATCGCTTCCCGGGCGAGCTGTCCGGCGGCATGCAGCAGCGGGTCGCGATCGCGCGGGTGCTGGCGAACGAGCCGTCGGTGCTGCTGATGGACGAGCCGTTCGGCGCGCTCGACGCGCTCACCCGCTCCGATCTGCAGGTGGAGCTCAAGCGGATCCACCGCGAGACGGGCACCACCGTGCTGTTCGTGACGCACTCGATCGAGGAGGCGGTCTACCTCG
Organism: Rathayibacter sp. VKM Ac-2926; assembly: GCF_022815565.1. Taxonomy (NCBI): domain Bacteria; kingdom Bacillati; phylum Actinomycetota; class Actinomycetes; order Micrococcales; family Microbacteriaceae; genus Rathayibacter; species Rathayibacter sp. VKM Ac-2926. Next base: position 280,914 of record NZ_JALGRS010000001.1, read on the forward strand.
CCGACCGCGTCGTGGTGATGACCGGCGGCGCCTCGCACGGCGTGCCCGGGCACATCAGCGAGATCGTGACGGTCGACCTGCCCGGCGAGCGCGACGTGACGTCTCCGGCCTTCAACGCCTGCAAGCGCCGCATCTCGGAGCTGGTGCACGCGCCGGCCTGACGCTGCGCCGCGAGATGCCACTTGTGCACGCTCTCCTCGGCGTGTCGCGTGCACAAGTGGAATCTCGCGGAGGGGGACGGGGGAGGCTTCGGGGACCGTCTGAAGGAGGAGTCGTCGTGACCAGCACCGATCGCGCAGGCCGGATCGCCAGGAGCGCCCTCGCCGGGGTGCTGCTCGTCAACGCGGTGCCGCACGGCGTCGCGGCGCTGCAGGGGCGGAGGTTCCCCTCGCCGTTCGCCACGCCGCCGGGGCGCGGGCTGTCGTCGCCGCTCGTGAACGCGGGCTGGAGCGCGGCGAATCTCGTCGCCGGGCTGGCCGCCCTGCCGCGCCGCAGGTCGAGGCGCGCCGCGATCGTCGGCGCGGGCGCCATGGGCGTCCTCCTCGCCGCCTACTTCGGGAGCCTCGACCTCGACTGACGTCCTCGCTCCCCCGCGAGATGCCACTTGTGCACGCTTTCCACGGCGTGTCGCGTGCACAAGTGGCATCTCGCGGCACCGCGCAAGGGGCTCCTCCGCCCGGACCGTTCCCGCAGAAGGGGGGTCCGCGGATCGCTGAGAACGGGCGCACGGATGTGACCGCTCCTGTCACGCTAGGAGCCGGCCCGTTCACGTCGTCCCGAAGGGAAGCGATGCCCGTTCTCCAGCTGGTGCTCTACCTGGTCGACGATCCCGAGCAGAGGGCGCACGCCTGCACGTTCCACGGTGATCGCCACAAGCTCGCCCACGACCTGGAGACGCGGCAGTTCCTGCCGGTCGCGCGCGGGCCCGAGCAGTACAGCGTGGTCGCGGTGAACCGCATCCAGCGCGTCGAGTTCGAGCGTGTCGACGCGGACGCGCAGCCGCTCTCGGACACCGTCGCCTGCTAGCTCCGGCGCAGGAGAGCGGATCGTTACCCGGTCGCCGGCTCCCGCGCGGGAGGATGGGCGGTGGGGGACGATCCGCGACCCCCGTCGTCCGCTTCTCCGGGGGTCCGCCATGCCCGTCCCGTCCCGCTCGCTCCTGCGCACCGCCGTCGCGGGCACCGCCCTCGCCCTCGGCGTCGGGACGGTCCTGAGCGGCTGCGTCTCCTCCGACGAGCCCGTCGCCCAGCCGGCCGCGACGGTGACCGCCACCGAGACCGTCACCGCGACGCCGGCCCCCACCTCGACCCCCACGCCGACCGCGACGCCCGCGGTCGCCGCGAGCCTGCTGATCGGGCCGACCTCGTTCTCGCTGGTGGACGCCACCGGCGCACAGCTGGGCAGCTGGGCGTACCGCGACGGCACCGGTGCGGTCGCGGCGCTCACCGAGGCGTTCGGCAGCGAGCCGGCCGAGTCCGACGACGTCCCGTACGAGGGCTACCGCAGCCGCGCCTACACCTGGCCGGGCTTCGTCCTCCGAGACACCGACGTCTACGACGCCGGCGGGCCGGAGCTGACGTACCCGGAGCCCGACTTCCTCCTCGAGGCCACGGCCGCCGCCGTCGGCGATGTCGCCATCAGCACTCTGGGCGGCGTCGCGGTAGGTGACGCCACCGCCGAGGTGGCGGCCGAGCACCCGGACAGCACCACCGACGGCGCCCCCGGATCCTTCCTCTTCGACACGACGCCCGTCGGCACCCTCGAGGGCTACGAGCTGACCAACACGGTGGGAGCGATCGCGGAGGACGAGGTCACCGTCTCGAGCCTGCGCGCGCCGTTCGTCAACTGGGGCGTCTGAGGAGTCACTCGCAGGCGGTCGCGCTCAGCAGTCGCGGGCGCGGAAGCGCAGCGCGGTCAGCGCTGTCGAGTGCCAGCCCTGCTGACCGTCGTGCTGGCTCAGGGTCAGCGTGCTCCCCGAGGGGAGGACGTCGAACGCGAAGGTGTCGAAGCGGGGGTCGTTGACGAGGACGGGCTCGAAGGAGGTGCTGCGCCGGAACGGGTCGGCGACCGTGCCCGTGCCGACTCCCGGGTCGGAGCCCTGGGCGGAGATCGAGGTCGGCGCGAGGCTGAAGCCGACGGTGGTCCACCAGCCCGCCACCCAGGGCAGCGAGGGGTCCGAGAGCGACGTGATGTTCTGGAAGGTGAGCCGGACGTCGAGCGGGTCGAACGGCCGCCCGTCCGCTCCGAAGAAGCGGAAGGTCAGCGTCTGCGAGTCGGAACCGGGCGACGGGGTCTGCGTGAGTGCCCCGGCACGACGCTGGTTCAGCAGGAGCGTCCCGGGACCGAACGCGCCGGGCTCACCGGCGCGCGCGACCGTCTCGCTCGGCGGCGGACCGGTCTCCTCCCCGATCCACACGGAGCCCTCCCCGGTCAGATCGAAGCTCCGGCCCTGCGACTCGGTCGTGGTGCCCGGCGCGAGGACGGACGTGATCCGCACCGTCGACACCGCTCCCCCCGGCGAGATCGCGGTGAGCACGGTGGGGTCGCTCGCGACGCTCGCCGGCGGGAACACCGTCGTGCTGAAGCACGGGGCGGGCGAGGCGGCGGCGAGCGGGGCGGCCACCGCCGCGCTGACGACGGGGACGCCCCACACGGCGCTCGCAGCGACGCTGCGCCGGGTGGGGCCGTGCGGGTCGGGGCGGTGCTGCGACATGCGGGATCCGTTCCGTGAGACCAGGCGTGCGGCCGGAATCCGACCGGGCACCCCGGCAGCGTAGGAGCAGCGGTCCCCAGAGTGCGGCGTTCCCCCTCCGCTGGCGCGGAACGAGCGCTCAGCAGTCGCTGGAGCGGAAGCCGAGTCCCGTGATCGCGCTGCTGTGCCAGCCCTGGAAGCCGCCGAACTGGCTGTAGACGAGCGAGCTGCCGGACGGGAAGGAGCGGAACGTGAAGGTGTCGTAGCGCGGCGCGAGCGGTACAGCCCGCTCCCCGGCGGTGGCGCGCCGGAAGGGATCGGCGATCGTGCCGGCGCCGACTCCCGCCGCGCCGCCGCGCGAGGAGATCGACGTGGGCGCGACGCTGAAGCCGACGGTCGACCAGGACTTCAGCGCCCAGTAGAGCCCCAGGCTGGTCGCGTCCGACGAGATGTTCAGGACGGTGAGCTGGACGTCCGTCGGGTCGAACGAGTTCCCGTCGGCGTCGAAGAACTCGAAGATCAGCGTCTGCGAGTCCGATCCCGGCGTCGGCACCTCCGGAACGTTCTCGGTCGTCGTCGAGACCCGCCCGGCGCGACGCTGGTTCAGGAGGAGCAGCCCGGGCTCGTAGAAGCTCAGCGGCACCTCGTTCGCGAACTGGAATGTTCCACCGGCGTACCACGCGGTGCCGTCCTGGGTCAGGTTGAAGCTCCTGGGGTCGGTCGTGGGCGTGGTCGTGGTGTCCGCCGCCAGGACCGAGGTGATGCGGACCGAGGTCGACGTGCCGGTGGGCGAGGTCGCGGTGAGGGTCAGCGGATTCAACGACATGCTCGACTGCGTGAACAGCGTCGTGCTGGTGCAGGGCAGCGTCGAGGCCGCGGCGAGCGGGGCAGCGACCGCCGCACCGACGACGGGGATGCTCCACATCGCGCTCGCGGTCACGGAGCGGCGCGAGGGACCGGAGGAATCGGAGGGGTGAGTGGACATGGCGGATCCGTTCTGAGAAAGGGTGAGGACGAGCTGGAGCGACTCGTCGGGAGTCGAGACAGGCGCACGGTGGTAACGCTGTCATCACTGCAGGAAGCCTCAGTGAATCGCAGTCGCACCGCCCGGCGCACGCCCCCCGTCCGCGCCACGCGCGTCCGGCGCCGCCCCCCACCGCTCCGGGAAACCCGGGAGAGGACCCGGCGGATCCGTTCAGCGAGGGCACGAACCGGCGAGGAGCGGCTGACCGACACGGCAGCTTAGGCCCGTCGACTCGAGAAGGCGAAACTGCCTCACTTCTGGCGCGGGACGTCGGTTCGAGCAGGGCGATCAGCACGGCGGTCGACGAGCCGGCGCCGCGCCGAGTGCGCACGGGGCTGCCTGCGAGGATCTCGATACGCCCACTCCGTGGGCTACTCGATCAGCATGATCGAGCGCCGGCGGCCGGCTCGCAGCCGCGAGCAGGGCGATCGGCATGCTGGTCGAGCAGCCCCGCAGGGGAGCCTGCATGCTGGTCGAGTAGTCCCGCAGGGGCGTATCGAGACCCACCCACCCCGAGGACGCCGGGCCCCCTCCCGGGCGGCGGGCACGGGCGCGCCCGACCCCGTGGCTCAGCGACCGCGCGTGGACGCGCGCTCGACGAGCTCCGGCGCGAAGACCCGGCGCCGGTCGACGACGCCGTCGCCCTCGGCGGACACCACCTCCTGCAGCAGGTCGACCGCCGACGCGCCGAACGACTCCTGCGGCGCCCGGATCGAGCTCAGCGGCACGATCGAGGCCTCCGCGTACTCGATGTCGTCGTAGCCGATGAGGGCGATGTCCTCGGGCACGCGGATCCCCCGGCCGATCAGGACCTGCTCGAGGCCGATGGCCAGGAGGTCGTTGACGGCGAAGATCGCGTCGGGGCGGGCGGCGGGCTCCCGGTCGGCGATCGCCTCGCCGACCTCGTGCCCCTCCGCGATCACGCGGTGCTGCACGTCGATCATCTCGAGGGTCGCGCCGGGCACCGCGGCGACCGCGCGGCTGGCGCCCGACAGGCGCTCGCCGACCTGCTGGATCGACAGCGGGCCGCCGACGAAGGCCAGGCGGCGGCGGCCGAGCGCGAGCAGGTGCTCGGCCGCGAGGCGCCCGCCGAGCACCTCGTCGATCGAGACCGAGGGCTGGGTCTCGGCGGCCGCGTGCCGGCCGACGAGCACGGTCGGCGTTCCGCGCGAGCGCACCGAGGCGAGGCGGTCCTCGATCGAGCCGTGCGACGCGACCAGCATCCCGCGCACCCCGTGCTCCTCGAACAGCTCGAGGTAGGCGTCCTCCCGCGAGGTCTCGCCGCCCGAGTTGGCGAGGAACAGCGACAGCCCGAGCTCGGCCGCTCGCCGCTCCGCTCCCTCCGCGATCATCGCGAAGAAGGGGTTGGACACGTCGGGCGCGATATAGGCGATGGTGGAGCTCTGCCCGAGCCGGAGCTGGCGGCCGGCGTTGTTGCGCACGAAGCCCAGCGCCTCGATCGCCTCCTGGATCCGCTTGGCCTTGGTGTCGGAGACGCGCGCGGGGTGGTTGAGGAAGTGCGAGACCGTCCCCATCGAGACGCCGGCGGCGGCGGCGACGTCGCGGATGCCGACCCTGGTCATCGCTGTCTCCTCGTGCTGGCGGGCGCCGCGACGGGGCGTCGGACGAGCTTCGATGCTCTCACGCGCCGCTCCCTACTCGCGGAGCGGCGACTCCGCCGGCGACTCCGGCAGCGGCGACTCCGGCGGCGACTCCGGCAGCAGCGGCTCCGGCAGCGCGACGCCGTGCGCCTCCAGCGCCTCCGACACCACCTTCACCGCGTTGAGGGCGCGCGGGAAGCCGACGTACTGCACCGTGTGGATGACCGCCTCGACGATCTCCTCCGCCGTCGCCCCCGTGTTGACGGCCGCGCGGGTGTGCCCCCGGAGCTGCGCGTCCACCCCGCCGAGCGCCGTGAGGACGCCGAGGGTGATCAGCTCGCGCTCGCGCAGGGTGAGACCCGGCCGCGAGTTGACGTCGCCGAAGTTGAACTCGAGGCCGTAGCGGGCGAGGTCCTGGGCGCGGCCGCGCTGCAGCGCGATCAGGCCGTCGGCCTTGCCCTCGCCGTAGACGGCGTCGAAGGCGGCCCGGCCGCGGGCGAGGCGCTCGGGGTCGGGGGTGGGCTGGGTCATGTCGGAGTCTCCTGGGATCACTAGATCGAGTGTCCGCCGTCGAGCGGCAGGATCACTCCGGTGATGTTGACGGCCGCCGGCGACGCGAGGAACACGATCGTCCGGGCGAGGTGCTCGGGCTCGCCGAGCAGGCGCGACGGGATCTGGTCGAGCAGCGCCGCGCGCCGCTCGGGGGTGTCGTTGTCCCGGCCGGGCGTGCGCTGCGCGCCGGGCGCGAGCGCGTTGACGGTGACGCCCTGGTCGGCGACCTCGATCGCGAGCGCCTTGGTGAGGCCGACGACCCCGGCCTTGGCGGCAGCGTAGGCGGTCGCCCCGCGGACGAGCCGCCCCCCGGCGACGGCCGCGACCGAGGCGATGTTCACGATCCGGCCGGAGCGCCGCTCGAGCATGGCGGGCAGCACGGCGCGGGTGACCGCGAAGACGGTGTCGAGGTTCCGCGACATCTGGGTGCGCCAGGTCTGCTCCGTCATCTCGTGGAAGAACGAGACCGCGCCGCCGCCGGCGCCGTTGACCAGCACGTCGATCGCGCCGTCCTCCTCGATCACGGCGCCGAGGGCGCGCTGCACGGCGTCGAAGTCGGTCAGGTCGACCGCGACGGCGCGAGCGGCCCTGCCCTCCTCGCGCACGCTCCGGGCGACCTCCTCCGCTCCCGCCGCGTCGAGATCGACGACGACCACGTCGGCTCCCGCGCGGGCGAGCTCGCGGCAGACGACCCGTCCGAGCGCTCCCGCGCCACCGGTGACCAGGGCGCGCTGCCCGTCGAGTTCCATGCGATGTCTCTCCGATCCTCGTCGTGCGCCGCTGAGCGGCCATCGGGCTCCAGCGCCCGGACGACGGCTTCATCGTTCCGCAGCTTTTGAAACGTGTCAAGACAGTCTTGACAGCTCGCACACCCGTCGCTAGCCTCCTGAATTGTAACGTTTCAAACAATGCCCGCTCGGCATGGCCCGTTCGAAACGCCGTTGCACCTTTCAAGGAGGAAATGTGTCCCGCTCTGCAGAATCCCGCGGACGTCGCTCCCGCTCGGCCCTCACCGGGCTCGTCGCCGGCACCGGAGCCGCCGTGCTGCTGCTCACCGGCTGCGCCTCGGGCGACGGCGGCGGCTCGTCCGAGTCCGGCGCCGCCGGCTCCTTCTCGGTCCTCACCCCGGCCGAGAACTCGATCATCCGCGACGAGCTCGCCACCCTCGGCGAGGGCGCCTGCTCCGCCGAGAACGAGGCGATGCCGCTCGACAGCCAGACGGTCGCCCAGGCCGACGTGGTGCAGAAGATCACGCTGCTCGCGAGCCAGGACGCGCTGCCCACCAGCTTCGTCGCCGGCACCGCGCAGGTCCGCCCCGACGGCGACCTCGGCAAGAACGACCTCATCGTCGACTACGAGGAGAAGCTCACCGAGCTCGGCGTCTGGGACGACGTCCTCCCCGCCGCCCGCTCGACGATCACCTCGGTCTACGGCGGCATGGTCTCGCTGCCGTTCCAGTACAACGTCGAGGGCATCTGGTACAACAAGCAGATCCTGGCGGCGAACGGCATCGCCGAGCCGCAGACCTGGGACGAGCTCGTCGCCGCCCTCGAGACGCTGAAGGCCGCCGGAGTCGTCCCGCTCACCGAGGCCGGCAGCCAGGGCTGGCCGCTCACCCGCCTGATCGGCAACTACCTCTTCCGCTCGATCGGCCCGGACGCCATGAAGGACATCCAGTCGGGCGATGCGAAGCTCACCGACGCCGAGTACATCGAGGGCGCTCAGGCCGTCGCCGATCTCGGCAGTGCGGGCCTGTTCGGCGAGGGCGTCACCTCGCGCGACACCGACACCGCGAACGCCCAGTTCCTCACCGGCGAGGCCGCGATGACCTACAACGGCTCCTGGTTCCTGGCGAATCTCAACGACCCCGCTCAGAACCAGATCGGCGAGGAGAACGTCGGCTTCCTGCCGTTCCCGAACGTCACGGGCGGCGCGGGCGACAGCAGCCAGTGGCCGGCCAACGCCGGAGCGGCGACCGCGACCTCGACGAAGGCCTACGACGACGGGGTCGGCGACTGGCTGACCTGCATCGCCGAGAACTACGGCTCGAGCGTGCTGCAGAACCAGGGCGTCATCTCAGGCTTCGCGCTGAACGAGGAGGTCACCGACGTCCCGCCGCTGACCACCACGGTCCAGGAGTACGTGAACGAGGCGGACGAGACCGTGCTCTGGTTCGAGGCCCTCTTCGACGCGAAGACCACCTCGGACGCGCAGACCAACGTCTCGCTGCTGGTCTCGGGCGGCATGAGCGCCGAGGACTACATGTCGGCCCTCCAGGCCGATCTCGACCAGGCGCAGTGATCCCGAGCGGGCCGGCGGCTCCTCCCGCCGCCGGCCCGCATCCCTCCTCTTCCTCCTCCCCCGCGTGCACGCCCTGCGCGCACGTCGAAAGGACAGCGCTTCCGTGAACAGCGTCCTCGGAGACAAGAAGGCGATCCTGATCCTTCTCGGACCGGCCCTCGCCGTCTACACGCTCATCAAGCTCGTCCCGGTGCTCTGGTCGCTCGGACTCACCTTCTTCACCGGCAATCCGCTCAGCGGCTTCGAGTTCTCCGGCGGCGAGAACTTCCTGCGCTTCCTGCAGGATCCGCAGGCGCTCGAGGCCCTCTGGTTCACCGTCCGCTACTCGCTCGTGATCACCGCGGGGCAGGTCGTGCTCGGCTACGCCCTGGCGCTGCTCTACGTCTTCGTGCTGAAGAACGCGTCCTCCTTCGTCCGAACCGTCGTGTTCTTCCCGACCGTGCTGCCCACGGTCGCCGTCGCGCTGCTCTTCAAGAGCATGTTCGCCGTCGGCGGCCAGGAGGGCCCGGTCAACGCGGGACTCGGGTTCCTCGGTCTCGGCAGCATCGACTGGTTCGCGACCGCCGAGGGCACCTTCGCCGTCGCCGTGATCATGGAGCTCTGGCGCTCGATGGGCTTCTTCGCGATCCTGCTCTACGCCGGTCTCGTCGACATCCCGGAGGAGACGCTCGAGTCGGCCCGCCTCGACGGGGCGACCGGCTGGCGCCTGGTCTCCTCGATCGTGCTGCCGCTGTCGCTGCCGGTGCTGCTGTCGTCGGTGATCTTCAGCTTCAACAGCACGCTCAAGGTCTTCGACACCCTGCTCGCGCTGAACAACGGCGGACCGGGCAGCTCGACGACACCGCTGACGCTCTACATGTACCGCACCGTCTTCAGCTACTCGGACTACGGCTACGGCTCGACGATCGCTCTGGTGCTGACGATCATGTGCTTCCTCGTCACCCTCTTCATCTTCCGCTCGTCGCGCCGCGACAACACGAAGGAGGCCTGAGGTGTCCACCGGAACCCTCTCCCGCCCCGCGCCCCGCACCCGCCCCTCGGTGCCGGCCGGCCCGCACCGCCGGGTCCGCAGCCTCGGCCGCGGCACCCGGCGCTGGATCGGCCGCGTCCTGATCGGCCTGCTCGTCGTCGTCGAGGCGTACCCGATCTTCTGGATCGTGATGGGCTCGTTCAAGACGCAGAACGAGTTCTTCGCGAACCCGACCTGGGCGCTGCCGCAGAGCCTGGACTTCTCGAACTACGTCTCGGCGCTGACGGAGGGCGACCTGGCGACGAACCTGCGCAACAGCGTCCTGGTCACCGTCCCCTCGCTCGCCCTGATGATCGTGCTCGGCGTCGCCGCCGCGTTCGCGCTCGAGGTCCTGGTCTGGCGCGGCCGCAACACGGTGCTGCTGCTGTTCATCGCGGGCATCATGATCCCCGGCCAGATGATCCTGGTCCCGCTCTTCACGGTGTACTTCCGCACCGGGCTGACGAACTCGCTCTGGCCGCTGATCATCACCTACACGGTGATGGGGCTGCCGCTGACGGTGTTCCTGATGACGGCCTACTTCCGCGCGATCCCCCGCGAGATCTTCGAGGCCGCCGCGATCGATGGCGCGAGCATGATCACCGCCTTCTGGCGGGTCGGCGTGCCGATGATGCGCAACGCGATCATCACGATCGCGCTGGTCGAGTTCTTCGCGGTCTGGAACGACCTGCTGATCGCGCTGACCTTCACGACGAACGACGAGCTGGCCACGGTGCAGGTCGGGCTGCTGAACTTCAGCGACGAGTACGGCTCGACGCAGTACGGACCGCTGTTCGCCTCGATCAGCATCAACATCCTCGGCATGCTCGTGCTCTACCTCTTCCTCAACAAGCAGATCATGGCGGGCCTCGCCGCCGGCTCCGTGAAGGGCTGACGGATGCGCGCGCCCTCCCCCACCCCGCGAGATGCCACTTGTGCGGGCGACACGCCGTGAAAGCCGCGCACAAGTGGCATCTCGCGGAGGAGGCGTACTGGGAGGACCTCCGGCCCGGTGAGGGGCGGCGGCGGCCGCGGGCGGACGTGCTCAGCGACGCGCCGCGGCTGCGGCTCGACGGGGACTGGCGCTTCCGGCTCGCGCCGACCGCGCACGGCACCGGGCCGGGGTTCGCGGATCCGCTGCTCGACGATGCGGACTGGGACCTGCTGCGCATCCCGTCGCACTGGGTGCTCGAGGGCCACGGCGACCCGCTCTACACGAACACCGCGTTCCCCTTCCCGCTCGATCCCCCGCACCTGCCGGAGGAGAACCCGACCGGCGACCACCGCCTGCGCTTCGAGCTCCCCGCCGGCTGGCCGGAGGACGGCCGGACCGTGCTGCGCTTCCAGGGTGTCGACTCCTGCGGCGCCGCCTGGCTGAACGGCGAGCCGCTCGGCTGGTCGACGGGCAGCCGGCTGCCCTTCGAGTTCGACGTCACGGTGCCGCTGCGGCGCGGCGAGAACCTGCTCGCCGTCCGCGTGCAGCGCTGGTCGGCGGGGAGCTACCTCGAGGACCAGGACATGTGGTGGCTGCCCGGCATCTTCCGCGAGGTCGAGCTGCTCTGGCGACCGGACGGCGCGGCCGACGACGTGCTCGTCACCGCCGACTACGAGGACGGCACGGGCACCCTGCTGGTGCGCGCGCTGGACGAGGCGGGCGGCGAGCTGCCCGGCGTGGTCCGGCTGCCCGAGCTCGGCCTCGAGGCCCCCGCGGGCGAGAGCGTCCGGCTGCCGGTCGAGCCGTGGAGCGCCGAGTCGCCGCGCCTGTACCGCGGCACGCTCGAGGTCGCCGGCGAGCGGATCGAGCTCGCCGTCGGCTTCCGCACGGTGCGGATCCGCGACGGCGTCTTCACCGTCAACGGCTCCCCCGTCCGCCTGCGCGGCGTGAACCGGCACGAGCACGACCCCGATCGCGGCCGCGCCCTCGACGAGGCGACCATGCGCCGGGACATCGAGCTGATGAAGCGGGCGAACGTCACCGCGGTGCGCACCTCGCACTATCCGCCGCACCCCGCCTTCCTCCGCCTCTGCGACGAGCTCGGGCTCTGGGTGCTGGAGGAGTGCGACATCGAGACGCACGGCTTCATCTACGCGGGCTGGCAGGGCAACCCGCCGACCGAGCCGCAGTGGCGCGAGGCCCTCGTCGACCGCATCACCCGGATGGTCGCGCGCGACCGCAGCCACCCGAGCATCGTCATCTGGTCGCTCGCGAACGAGAGCATGGTCGGCGAGTCGTTCGACGTGCTCGAGCGGGTCGTGCGCCGGCTCGATCCGAGCCGGCCGATCCACTACGAGCGCGATCCGAGCTTCCGCAACTCCGACTTCTCCTCGGCGATGTACCCCGCGCTGGAGGAGCTCGAGGCGATCGCCGAGCGGCGGGAGCCGACCCCCGAGGGCGTGGTGGCCGGCTCGCCCGACGACGCGCGCCGCCGGCGCCTGCCCTTCGTGCTCTGCGAGTACGGGCACGCGATGGGCAACGGCCCGGGCTCGCTCGACGAGTACCAGCGGATCCTCGAGTCGTCCGACCGGATGGCCGGCGGCTTCGTCTGGGAGTGGATCGACCACGGCTTCCGCGCGACCGCCGCCGACGGGTCGGAGCACTTCCGGCACGGCGGCGACATCGACTTCCAGCCGAACGGCGGCAGCTACTGCATCGACGGGCTGCTCTTCCCCGACCGCACGCCCTCGCCCGGCCTCGCGTCGCTCGCGCGGGCGATCGCGCCGGTGGCGATCGACGTGGCGGAGGGGGCGATCGCGATCCGCAGCCGGCAGGACGTCGTCGACACCGCGGCACTGCGCTGGCGCTGGCGGGTCGAGGACGACGGGGCGCTGCTCGCGGAGGGCCTGCTCGACGTCCCCGCCGTGCCGGCCCGCGGGAGCGTCGTCGTGCCGTTCACGGCACCGGTCGCGGGCGTCCTCACCGTCTCGGCCGAGCTGGCCGAGGCGGCGCTCTGGGCGCCCGCCGGCCACGAGGTGGCGTGGGGGCAGCGGATCGACGCGCCGACCCCCGCAGTCCGCCGCCGCTCCGCGCGGGTCGCCGACGAGGACGGCATGCTGCGTCTCGGCGACGCCCTGCTCGACCCGCGGACCGGCCGGCTCGTCTCCCTCGGCGGCGTTCCCGTCGACGGGCCCCTCGTCGACCTGTGGCGCGCGCCGACCGAGAACGATCGCGGGCAGGGGACGCTGAACGCGCTCGCCGCGAGCTGGTCGGCCGTCGGCCTCGACCGCGTCCTGCACCGCACCGTCTCGGTCGAGCGCGATGAGCACTCCGTCACCGTGACCACCCGGAGCGGACCGGCGACCCAGACGCTCGCCGTGCTCAGCCGCCTGGTCTGGACGGCGGAGGAAGGCGCGCTGCACCTCGCCGCGCAGTTCGCGTTCACCGGCGCCTGGCAGGACACTCCGCACGGCCACCACTCGGTGACCCCGCCGCGCCTCGGCCTCCGCCTGACGCTTCCGGGCGGCTACGCGGACGCCGACTGGCTCGGCCGCGGCCCCGGCGAGTCCTACGCCGACACCCTCGACGCCGTCCGCTTCGGCCGCTTCGCCGCGAGCATCGACGCCCTGCAGACGCCGTACGTCGTGCCGCAGGAGAACGGCAACCACGTCGGCACCCGGCGCCTCTCGCTCAGCGGCCCGGGGCTGCCGCCGCTCGTCGTCACCGGCAACGGCTTCGACTTCACCGCCCGCCGCTGGACGAGCGAGGCCCTCGCCGTCGCCGCGCATCCCCACGAGCTGCGCGACTCCGGCCACGTCGTGCTCGACCTCGACGTCCGCCAGCAGGGCGTCGGCAGCGCCTCCTGCGGCCCGGCGCTCCCGGAGCGCTACCGCGTCCCGCTCGAGGAGGCGTCCCTGGAGCTGACCTTCCGCGCCGGCTGACGCTCCGCGCTCTCGGGTATCTTGCGCCGTCGTACGCCCGCCTGATGTCGGGCGAGCGAGGGATTCGATCGCTCGCTTCGCGCTGATCCGACAGGGCCGTGTCCGCTGAGGCGGGTGATGCTCAGGCGCGGCGCTCGAGCTCCACCTCGGCGCGCCAGAGGTGCGCGGGCTCCCAGCCGAGGGCCTCGCGGGCGCGGTCGATCGAGACGACCGTCTCGAAGCCCTCGAGGGGGCGGGTCAGCGGCACGTCCGGGAACGCTCCGGCGACCAGCTCGGCCGAGGGGATCGTCAGGCCGGTGTCGGAGGCGGCGATGTCGTAGACGGCGAAGCCCGGCTCGCCGACCTCCAGGGCGCGCGCGATCGCGCTCGCGCCGTCGCGGGCGTCGACGTAGCTCCACAGCAGTTCGCGGCGGTAGGCCGGGTCGCCGGCGCGCTCGACGAAGCGGGAGTACTCGCCGGCCCGGGTGATGTTGGTGAAGCGCAGCGCGGTGATCGAGCAGTCCCGGTCCCAGCGGACGAGCTGCCGGGCCATCGCCTCCTCGAGGACCTTGACCAGGCCGTAGGTGCTGTTCGCGCGGTCGCCGTCCTCCTCCGTGAGCGGGAGGGAGGCGGGCGGCTCGGCGAAGGGGAAGCCCATCGCGGTGATGCTGGAGGCGTGCACGATCCGCTTCACTCCGGCCCGCAGCGCGGAGTGGAACAGGTTGAACGAGACGGTCATGTTGGCGTGGAAGGTCGCCGCGTCCGGGACCAGGCCGTTCACCGGGATCGCCGCGAGGTGGACGATCGCGTCGACTCCGCTGTGCCGCGCGGTGATGCCGAGCACGGCGTCGAGCGCCTGGCCGTAGTCGGTGAAGTCGACGCGGGTGAAGGGCACCGCGACCGTCGGCGGCGTCAGATCGAGGCCGATCGGCTCGTGGCCGTCGGCGAGCAGCCGCTCCAGGGTCGCGGTGCCGAGCGTGCCGGAGCAGCCGGTGACGGCGATGCGCATGGGGGTCCTCTCGCGGGGATCGGGCGGGGGTCGAGCGGGGTGGGGCGGGGTCGGGCGTCAGCGTACGGGGAAGTCCGCGGGCAGCGGGAGGGCCGGGACCTCGTGCCCGGCGGCGGCCGACTCGTCGGCGTGCAGGTGCCCGGTGCGCCCGCCCGCCGGCAGGCCGGTCTCGGTGAAGAACCCGCGGAGCGGCTCGTAGACCGCGACGATGTCGTGCACGTCGCCCGCCCGGGTGAGCACGATGTCGCCGGCCTGGACGTAGCGCTCGGCGCCGTCGACGAGGATCCGCCCCTTCCCCTCCGCGAAGAACCACACCTCGTGGTCGTCGTGGTGGTGCCGGTCGAACCGCCCGCCCTCCAGCGGCACGGCGAAGCGGCCGAGGGTGCCGACGGCGCACCACTCCGGCCGGTCGCCGGGATGCAGCCAGGTGCCGGGCTCGTAGACCGGCATCAGGCCTGCGCCCAGCGCGGAGCGGTGCCTGGCTCGAGGATCCGCGCGCCGGGCAGCTCGTCGAGGCCGGTCTCGGCGCCGCCGGGCGTGTAGACGACGAGCAGACGCAGCGGCCGCCAGGTGGTGTTGTAGGTGGAGTGCACCGTGTCGCGCGGGATGTGCAGGGCGTCGCCCTCGCGGATCGCGAAGGCCGGGCCGTCGCCGACGGTCTGCTCGCCCTCGCCCGAGACGACGTAGATGACCTCCTCCTCGCCGGGGTGGCTGTGCGGGTCGTGGCCCTGACCGGGGTAGATGATCACCTCGCCGGTGGTCAGGCCGACGGGTCCGTCGAGGTGCGGGGTGACGAGCCACTTGATGGTGCCCCAGTCGAAGACGCGGGTGGGCACGTCGTCGGGGCGGCGGCCGGACTGCGCGGACGGGACGGACGGCGCGGCCTGCGCGGACGGGGTGGCGGGCGGTGTCGTGGTCACGGGGTCTCCTTCGAGGTGAGCGGGATGCTGGTGAAGTCGACGAGCTGCTGGCGGATCGCCCGCTCGGTCGGCAGGCGCTCGACGGAGGAGGCTCCGAAGAAGCCGGCGACCCCCGTCGTGTGCTGGAGGACGTACGCCGCGTCGGCGGGCTCGGCGATCGGGCCGCCGTGGCAGAGCACGATGACGTCCGGATTCACGGCGACCGCCGCGTCGCGCAGCTCCTGCACGCGCGCGGCCGACTCCTCGAGCGAGAGCGCCGTCTGCGCGCCGATGCTGCCGCTGGTGGTGAGGCCCATGTGCGGGACGAGGACGTCGGCGCCGGCCTCCGTCATCGCCACGGTCGACGCGACGTCGAACACGTAGGGGGCGGTGAGCAGGTCGCGCTCGGCGGCGAGCCGGATCATCTCGACCTCGAGGTCGAAGCCCATGCCGGTCTCCTCGAGGTTCTGCCGGAAGACGCCGTCGAAGAGCCCGACCGTCGGGAAGTTCTGCACCCCCGTGAAGCCGAGCCGCGCCAGCTCGTCGAGGAAGACCTCCATCCGCCGGAAGGGATCGGTGCCGCAGACCCCGGCGAGGACCGGGGTGTCGCGGATGATCGGCAGCACCTCGCGGCTCATCTCGACGACGATCTGGTTGGCGTCGCCGTAGGGCAGCAGGCCCGAGAGCGAGCCGCGGCCCGCCATCCGGAAGCGGCCGGAGTTGTAGATGATCAGCAGATCGGCTCCGCCGGCCTCGGCGGCCTTCGCGGAGATGCCGGTGCCGGCTCCCGCGCCGATGACGGGTCGCCCCGCGGCGATGGTGCGGCGGAGGCGGGCGAGTGCGGTCGCGCGGTCCATGTCAGCTCCTGTCCTGGTCGGTGGCGTGGGCCGCGGAGTGGTCGGCGGAGTGGTCGGCGGCGTGGCGGATCAGCCGGTCGAGCGCGTCCGCGGCGGCGCGGGCGAACTCCGGATCGTTGACGTCGAGCGGGGAGTCGAGGACCTCGACCGCGGAGCCGGCGACCGCGGCGAGCACCGCGTCGACCAGCGCGGCATCGGCCTCGGTGTCGGCGAAGACGGCGCCCGGCACGCCGATCGCCGACAGCCCGGCCCTCGGCACGGCCAGCACGGTCGGCCCCTCGGCCGCGGCGAGCTTGCGGCCGATCAGACCGCCCAGCTCGGCGCACTCGTCGGCGGTGGTGCGCATCAGCGTCACCGTCGGGTTGTGCACGAAGAACCGCCGCTGCGCGAAGCGCTCCGGGACGCCGTCCCGCGGGCCGAAGTTGACCATGTCGAGCGCTCCGAGGCTGACGACCTGCGGGACCCCCGCGCGCCCGGCCGCCTCGAGCCGGTCGGGGCCGGCCGTCAGAACGCCGCCGACCAGCTCGTCCGCGAGCTCGGTGGTGGTGAGGTCGAGCACCCCCGCGAGGTGCCCAGAACGGGCCAGGGCCTCGACGGCCCGGCCGCCGGAGCCGGTGGCGTGGAAGACGAGGACCTCGTAGCCGAGCTCGTCGAGGCGGGCGCGGGCGACGTCGACGGCGGCGGTCGTCACTCCGAACATGGTGGCCGCGACGAGCGGACGGCCGGACTCCTCCGCGGGCTGCTCGCGCCGGGCGGCGTGCGCCGCGGCCATCCCCGCGATGCCGCCGGCGGCGTTGTCGAGGACCTCGCGGGAGAGGCTGTTGATGCCGGCGATGTCGACGACGCTGTAGGTCATCGTCACGTCGCTCGCGCCGACGTAGGGGGCGACGTCGCCCGACGCCATCGTCGAGACGAGCATCTTCGGCAGCCCGATGGGCAGGTCGCGCACGGCGCGGGCGGCGATGGACGAGCCGCCGCTGCCGGCGAGGGACAGGACGCCGTCGAGACCGCCGTCGCTCCGGAGGCGCTCGAGGACGACGGCGGCGCCCTCGCCCATCGCGGTCATCGCGGCCCCGCGGTCGCCGCGCGAGCGCAGCTCGTCGAGCTCGGCGCCCGCGGCGCGGGCGGTCTCGGCGGCGGTGACGTCGGGAGCGGCGGCCGCTCCGGAGTGGGCGCCGACGCCCACGTCGACGAGCAGCACCTCGACGCCGAGGGCGCGCAGGCGGGCGGCCGTCCAGGCGTACTCGGCGCCCTTGGTGTCGAGGGTGCCCACGAGGGCCACCCGGGGTGCCGGTGTCCGGGGTGCCGGTCCTGGGGGTGCTGGCGTCATCGCGGCTCTCCTCCTCCTGGCCGGATCGCTCCGGTCCACGTCGTCGTGGTGCGCCGGGCCCGCCCAGCAGCTGCCCCCATGATGACTCGCATTTTGAAACGTGTCAAACAGCATTTCCGGGGCTATGCTGGCGCTCGATTGAAACGTGTCAGAGTCGAGACGCTCACGCAGAGGAGTGCTCGCCCAGCAGGAACGAGGCACCCCGGTGGCCATCCCCTCCTCCCCCCGCATCGAGCACCACCGTGCGGCGCTCGGCATCGGCGAGCGCCGACCCCGCCTCTCCTGGACGAGCCTCGCCGGCGACGACTGGCGCCAGGAGTCGTACGAGCTCGAGCGCGTCGACGCCGCCGGCGACGTGCAGCGCCGACGCGTCGGCTCCGCCGAGTCGGTCCTCGTGCCGTGGCCGTTCGCTCCGCTGACGAGCCGGGAGCGGGTCGAGATCCGGGTGCGCGTCTTCGGCCGCGGCGAGGACGACGCCCCCTGGAGCCGCCCGACCGCCGTCGAGGCCGGCCTGCTCGAGCCGCAGGACTGGAGCGCGGTGCCCGTCGGCGCCGCCTGGCCGGAGGACCCGGAGTCCGACCGGCGGCCTCCGCTGGTGCGCCGCTCCTTCACGGTCGACGGCGAGGTCGCCTCCGCGCGCCTCTACCTCAGCGCGCACGGCCTGTACGAGGTCGAGCTCAACGGCGCCCGCGTCGGCGACGACACCCTCGCGCCCGGCTGGACGGCCTACGCCGACCGCCTCCGCTACGCCACCCACGACGTCACCGATGCCCTCGTCCCCGGCGAGAACGCGCTCGGCTCCTGGCTCGGCGACGGCTGGTACCGCGGCCGGCTGGGCTGGCGCGGCGGCTTCCGGAACCTCTACGGCACCGACCTCTCCCTGATCGCGCAGCTCGAGATCGTCTACGCCGACGGCCGGCGTGAGACCGTCGCGACCGACCCGTCCTGGCGCGCCGCGCCCGGCCCGATCCTCTTCACCGGCAACTACGACGGCGAGGTGCACGACGCGCGCGAGGAGCGGGACGGCTGGTCCTCCCCCGGCTTCGACGACGCCGGCTGGACGCCGGTCGCGGTGGCGGAGCGCGATCCGGCGACCCTCGTCGCGCCGCAGGGCCCGCCGGTGCGCTGCACCGAGGAGGTGCGCCCCGTCGCCGTGCTGCGCACCCCGAGCGGCCGGAGCGTGCTCGACCTGGGGCAGAACCTCGTCGGGCGGATGCGGATCCGGCTGAGCGGGCCGCGCGGGGCGACCGTCACCCTCCGCACCGCCGAGATCATGCAGGAGGGCGAGCTCTACACCCGACCGCTGCGCGACGCCCGCTCCACCGACGCCTACACGCTGGCGGGCCGCGCCGAGGAGGAGTGGGAGCCGCGCTTCACCTTCCACGGCTTCCGCTTCGTCGAGGTCGAGGGCTGGCCGGGAGACCTCGAGGCGGCGGTGGCTGCGGGGGACGTCGTCGCGCGCGTCCTGCACACCGACTTCGAGCGCACCGGCTGGTTCGCCTGCTCCGACCCGCTGGTCGAGCGCCTGCACGAGAACGTGCTGTGGAGCATGCGCGGCAACATGGTGGACATCCCCACCGACTGCCCGCAGCGCGACGAGCGGGTCGGCTGGACCGGGGACATCCAGGTCTTCGCGCCGACCGCGTCGTTCCTCTTCGACGTCTCCGGGATGCTCTCGTCCTGGCTCCGCGACGTGGCGGCCGAGCAGCTGCCCGACGGCACGGTGCCCTGGTACGTCCCGGTGATCCCCGCGCACGCGATGTGGACGCCGATCCGCCCGGGCGCGGCCTGGGGCGACGCGGCGGTCCTCGTGCCGTGGACGCTGTACGAGCGCTTCGGCGACGCCGGGGTGCTGGCGGTGCAGTACGACAGTGCGAAGGCCTGGGTCGAGCTCGTCGAGCGGCTCGCCGGGCCGTCGCGGCTCTGGGACGAGGGCTTCCAGCTGGGCGACTGGCTCGATCCGGACGCTCCTCCCCAGGACCCGGCGGACGCGAAGACCGACCGCTACCTGGTCGCCACGGCCTACTTCGCGCAGTCCGCCCGGCGGCTCGGGCAGACCGCCCGCGTGCTCGGCCGCGAGCAGGACGCCGACCGCTTCCTCGCGCTGGCCGCCGAGGTCCGGGCCGCCTTCGTCGAGCACTACGTCGAGCCGGACGGACGGATGGCCAGCGACGCGCAGACCGCGTACGCGCTCGCCCTCGAGTTCGAGCTGCTGCCGGAGTCGCTGCGCACCGCCGCGGGGGCCCGCCTGGCCGAGCTGGTCGCGTCCGCCGGCAACCGCATCTCGACCGGCTTCGTCGGCACGCCGATCGTCTCGGACGCGCTCTCGGGCACCGGCGGGATCGACCGCGCCTACGCACTGCTGCTCGAGCGCGAGTGCCCGTCCTGGCTGTACCCGGTGACCCAGGGCGCGACGACGATCTGGGAGCGCTGGGACAGCCAGCTCCCCGACGGCACCGTGAACCCCGGCACGATGACCTCGTTCAACCACTACGCGCTCGGCGCGGTCGCCGACTGGCTGCACCGGGTGGTCGCGGGTCTCGCGCCGGCGGAGCCGGGCTACCGCTCGATCCTGTTCCGGCCGCGCCCGGGCGGCGGGCTCACCTCGGCGAGCGCCGCCCACCTGACGCCGTACGGCCGCGCCTCCATCGCCTGGACCCTCGCCGACGGCGAGCTGCGCGTCGAGGTCGAGGTGCCCGTGGGGGCCACCGCGGTGCTCGACCTCGAGGGCGCGGAGCCGCGCGCCCTCGGGCCGGGCCGGCACACCGCCGTGGTGGCGGCCGGCACGGGAGTCTCGAGACCCGGCGTGCGCGAGCGGATGATCGGCTGACCGGTGTCCTGACCGGGGTGGATCTTGATACGCCCGCTCCGCGGGCTACTCGATCAGCAGGATTCTCCGCAGACGTACGAGGTGATCTCGCGCCGGGGCTGCCGTGCGTACCGGCTGGAGGTGAGCGTGCTCCCCGACGGGAAGGTGCGGAACGTGAAGGTGTCGACGAGTCCCGCCCCATCGCCGCCCCCGCCCCTCACTCCCCGTCGGCGAAGTCCGTGCTGCGGCTGAGCGGCTCCCACGCGTCCACGTCGGAGCGGAGGGCGTCGAGCGCCGCGCGGAAGGCGTCGGAGGCGTCGTTGCCCAGCAGCAGGATCGACGGCGGCGCGTCCGACTCCACGGCCTCGATCAGGGCGATCGCCGCCTTCGCCGGGTCGCCCTTCTGGGTGCCGTGCACGGTGTCGCGCTCCTTGCGGCGCTTGCCCGCCGTCTCGGCGTAGTCGGCGATCGGCTGCGACGACTGGGTGAGCGAGCGGCCGGCGAAGTCGGTGCGGAAGCCGCCCGGCTCGACCGAGAACGCGCGGATGCCCAGCGGCGCGACCTCCTTGCGCAGCGACTCGGTGAGCGCCTCGATCGCGGCCTTGACCGCCGCGTAGTAGCCGGAGCCCTCCGGCGAGATGCGGGCGCCGATCGAGGACAGGTTGACGATCACTCCGGAGCGGCGCTCGCGCATCCCGGGCAGCACCGCCTTGATCGTGCGCACCGTGCCGAAGAGGTGGGTGTCGAAGAGCTGCTGCACCGCCGCCTCCTCGCCCTCCTCGACGGCCGCGCGGTAGCCGTAGCCCGCGTTGTTGACGAGCACGTCGATCCCGCCGAAGCGCTCCTCGGCGGCGTCGACGGCGGCGGCCACCTGCGCGTCGTCGGTGACGTCCAGCGCGAGGGCGAGCGCGGAGTCGGGGTGCGCCTCGGCGAGGTCGCGGACGGAGTCGACGTCGCGCGCGGTGACGACGACGCGGTCGCCGTGGGCGAGGACGGCGGTCGCGAGCGCGCGGCCGAGTCCGGTGGAGCAGCCGGTGATGAGCCAGGTGGTCATGGCGGTCCTTCTTCCTCGAGGTGCCCGCGGACGGCGCGGGCCGGACTCCATTCCACCGCCGCCCGGGCTCCCCGGGACAGGGGTGGACGCGGATCACGGCTGGACGCGTGGGAGGGTGGTCCGGTGTCCACAGTGAGCGTGCCGACGCCGCGCTCGGGGGTGCGGACGCGGCGATTCCGGCGCCTCGCGCGCCTCGGCTTCGCCGTCAACGGCGTCGTGCACCTGCTGATCGGCGGCCTCTCGCTGCGGGTGGCGTTCGGCGACGAGACGACGCAGGAGGCGGATCCGTCGGGTGCGATCGCGCGCCTGGCCGAGTCGCCGGCCGGCCTCGTCGTCGTCTGGGCGGCACTGGTCGCGCTCGTCGCCCTCGGGCTGTGGCAGTTCACCTTCCAGAGCCGCTCGAGCGATCCGAGCCGCGCGAAGCGCTGGGGGCGGCGGATCGTCGAGTCGGGCAAGGGCTTCGCCTCGCTCGCGCTGGCCGGGACGACGCTGGTGTTCGCGCTCGGCGGGTCGACGAGCTCCTCCGCGACCATCCGCGCGATCAGCACCGACCTGCTGGCCCGCCCGGCCGGGTCGATCGTGCTGACGATCGTCGGCGGGATCGTCCTCGGCAGCGGGATCGGCTTCCTCGCCATCGGCGTGCGGCGCGGCTTCCGCAAGCTCGTGCGCATCCCGGCGGGGCGCCGCGGCCTGGCCGTGCTGATCCTGGGCGCCGCCGGCTACGTCTCGAAGGGGATCGCCCTCGGCATCGCCGGCGGTCTCTTCGTCGTCGCGGCGATCACCGGCGACGCCCGGCGGGCGACCGGGCTCGACGGCGCCCTGCGCTTCCTCGACGTCCCGCCCTACGGGACCATCGCGCTGACCGCGATCGGCGCCGGCCTCGTGATGTACGGCGGCTTCCTGATCGCCCGCGCGAAGCTCGCCAAGCTCTGAGGGCCCGGGCTCAGCCCATGACCGCGGCGGGATCGAGCCGCTTCGCGTAGCAGCGGGTCGCCGGCTCGTCGCCCCAGTAGCCGAAGCCGGGGATCGGGTCGTAGCCCGAGCTGCTGTAGAGCGCCATCGCCTCGGGCTGCTCGATGCCGGTGACCAGGCGGAGCAGCGTCACGCCGTGGCGGACGGCCAGCTCCTCGACTCCCGCGAGGAGGAGGCGGCTGTAGCCGCGGCCGCGCGCCGACTCGGCCACGAACATCCGCTTGATCTCGCCGATCTCCCCGTCGGCGGCGAGCGCGACGCAGCCGACGACCTCGGGCCCGACCTGCAGCAGCAGCGTCGGCGCGTCCACGGGCGGCCGCGGCCCGGGGTCGTCGCCGCCGTAGCGCCTCATGATCTCGGCCTCCTGCACGGCGAACAGCCGCCCCGCCACCGCATCGCCGGCCGTCGTCTCGACCATCCGCGCCTCGTCCGCACTCACGCCCCCCACCCTCGCACGCTCCCATCGCTCCCCGCGAGATGCCACTTGTGCACGCGACACGCCGAGAAAAGCGTGCACAAGTGGCATCTCGCGGAGGGTCAGCAGACGGCGGAGCGGAACCGGAGGTCGGTGAGGAAGACCCCGTGCCAGCCCTGTCTGCCCTCGTGCTGGGTGTAGGTGAGCGTGCTCCCGGAGGGGAAGACGTCGAAGACGAAGACGTCGTTCTTGAAGTACGCGATGGTCGAGACGTCTCCCTCGACGCGACGGTACGGGTCGGCGAGCGTGCCGGCACCGGTCCCCGCGAAGAGGCCGTCCTGGACGATCGTCGTCGGCGCGACACTGAAGCCCATCGCGTCCCAGTGATCCGGCTGCCAGGCCTGCCGGTCCTGCGAGGTGAAGTCGTAGAACTCGAACTGGAGATCGACCGGATCGAACAGCCGCCCCTGCGGATCGAAGAACTGGAAGGTCAGGGTCTGCGAGTCGGATCCCGGACTGGGAAGGGTCGTGGCCGGGCCCTCGCGCCGCTGATTCAGGACCAGCGCGCTTCTCGGCGCGGTGCCCGAGTACTGCACCTCGGTGCTCTCGAGGTCGGTCTCCCCGGTCACCGCGCCCCATCCGAGTCCGCTCTGAGTCAGATTGAAGCTCTGACCCTGCGTCGTCGTCGTGGTGCCGGGAGCGAGCACCGAGGTGATCCGCACGGTGGACACCGCGCCGGAGGAGCTGGGCGCCAGGAGCACCGCGGTGTCGCCGCCGGCGTTGCTGGTCCGCCTGAAGGCGACCGCGCTGTCGCAGAGGGCGGCGGTGGAAGCGGCAGCGAGAGGCGCCGCGATCACCGCGGCGGCGACCGGAGCGCTCCACACCGCCGCTGCGCTCACGGTTCGGCGGGACGGTCCGGGCGTGGGGGTGGAGGACGAGGACACGGCGGTCCTTTCGATCAGGAGGCGGAGTGCGCCTCGATCCGGCGGAGTGGTAGCGCTGTCATGGCGCTGTGCGGCCAGCCAAGCGCACCCCCTCCGCCACGAGCAGTCCCCCGTCCGTGCCACACCCCCCCGGTGAGCACCTCCCGCGAGATGCCACTTGTGCACGCGACACGCCGAGGAGAGCGTGCACAAGTGGCATCTCGCGGGAGGGAAGGGGGACGCGCGGGTCAGGCGTAGTGGGCGGCGACCTCGGCGAGGCACTCGCGGAAGACGCGGACGGCGGGCGAGGCGAGCTGCGCCTCGCGCTGGGCCGTGAAGATGGTGCGGCGGGGGCGGCCGGGCAGCTCGAGCAGGCGGCAGTCGGGCTCGCCGCCGGCCCAGACCAGGTCGGGCATCAACGCGACCGCGTTGCCCGAGGCGGCGAGGCGGATCTGCGCCTGGAGGTCCGCGGTCTCGAAGCGCACGTCGGGCTCGAAGCCGGCGACCCGGCAGGTCTGCTCGGCGAAGTGCCGGCTCGCGGTGCCGCGCGGCTCCATCACCCAGGCGGCGTCGCGCGCGCTCTGCAGGTCGCGAACCGCGGAGTCGTGGCGGACCGCGAGCCGGATCGCATCGGTCGTGAGGTCGCTGCGCACCAGGCCCGGCAGCCAGGACACCGAGTGGCCCGGGTACTGCTCGGCGACGACGAGGTCGAACTCGCGCGCCCAGGAGGTCTCGTGCAGCGCCCCCTCCGGCTCGCGCTGCACCATCTCGACCCGCACCTCGGGCGCCCGCTCGGCGATCGAGTGCAGCGCGCCCGGCATCAGCGCCAGGGCCGCGGACTGGAACACCGCGACCCGCACCCGACCGGTGACCGACTCCCCCGACGCGGCGAGCGCCGCCTCCGCCCGCTCGAGCAGCGCCAGCACCTCGCCGGCCGCCGCGACCAGGATCTCGGCCTGCGGGGTGAGCTGCACCCGCCGCCCGACCTTGCGCAGCAGCTCGACACCGGTCTCGCGCTCGAGCACGGTGAGCTGCTGCGAGACGGCGGAGGGACTGTAGGCGAGGGCCTCCGCGGCGGCGGCGAGCGTGCCCCGGATGGCGACCTCGCGCAGCAGCACCAGGCGGCGGACGTCGAGCACGGGCGACCTCGATTCGGCAGAGCTGATCAGTAAGGAGGAGTGACCGGTACCGGTAAGGAACGGTCGCTTCTGCTCAACGGTACCCCGGTCGGATACTGACGTCATGACGGATCTCGCCGCGCCTGCCCGCTCCACCGGTCCCTCCTCCGACGACGCCGCCGGTCACGCCGGTCCCGCCGGTCACTCCGGCCCCGCCCCCGACAGCGTCGACCCCGGCCTCGTCGACGCGAGCGTCGCGCTGGTGCGCCAGTGGCTGCGCGACGCCGCCGACGTCCCGGTCGACGCCTCCGGCGCCCAGCTCGCCGGCGTGCTGAAGGACCCGACCGGCCTCGACTTCACGGTCGGCTTCGTCGACGGCGTCGTCCGCCCCGAGGACACGAAGGTCGCCGCCGCGGCGCTGCGCTCGATCGCCGGCGGCGTCCCGCGCTTCCTCCCCGCCCCGATGCGCGGCGCGGTCGCCCTCGGCGGCGCGGTGGCCCCGCTGCTCCCCGACATCGTCGTGCCGATCGCGCGCCGGGTGCTGCGGCAGATGGTCGGCCACCTCATCATCGACGCGACCGACTCGCGCCTCGGCCCGGCGATCGCGAAGATCCGCCGCGACGGCGTCCGGCTGAACATGAACCTGCTCGGCGAGGCGGTCCTCGGCCGCAAGGAGGCGCAGCGCCGCCTCGAGGGCACCCACCGCCTGCTCGCGCGGGACGACGTCGACTACGTCTCGATCAAGGTCTCCTCCACCGTCGCCCCGCACAACCCGTGGGCGTTCGACGCCGCGGTCGACGACATCGTCGAGGAGCTCGCTCCCCTCTTCACGCGCGCGGCCGCCGCGACGCCGCAGAAGTTCGTCAACCTCGACATGGAGGAGTACAAGGACCTCGATCTCACCATCGCGGTCTTCACCCGCCTGCTCGACCGGCCCGAGTTCCTCGGCCTCGAGGCGGGCATCGTGCTGCAGGCCTACCTGCCCGATGCGCTCTCCGCGATGATCCGACTGCAGGAGTGGAGCGCCGCGCGCCGGGCCCGCGGCGGCGCCGGCATCAAGGTGCGCCTGGTCAAGGGCGCGAACCTTCCGATGGAGCAGGTCGAGGCGTCCGTGCACGGCTGGCCGCTCGCGACCTGGTCGACGAAGCAGGACTCCGACACCAACTACAAGCGCGTCATCGACTACGCGCTGCACCCGGACCGGATCCGGAACGTGCGGGTCGGCGTCGCCGGCCACAACCTCTTCGACGTCGCGTACTCCTGGCTGCTGGCCGGCGAGCGCGGCGTCCGCGAGGGGATCGAGTACGAGATGCTGCTCGGCATGGCGCAGGGCCAGGCGGAGGCGGTGCGCCGCGCGGTCGGCTCGCTGCTGCTCTACACGCCGGTCGTCTCGCCCGCCGAGTTCGACGTCGCGATCGCCTACCTGATCCGCCGGCTCGAGGAGGGCGCGTCGAGCGACAACTTCATGTCGGCCGTCTTCGAGCTCGAGGCGCAGCCCGCGCTGTTCGCCCGTGAGGAGGCCCGCTTCCGCGCCTCCGTCAGCGCGCTCGACGGAGCGGTGCCGCCCGCGCACCGGGTCGCCGACCGCTTCGCCGCGACCGGCCGCCCCGGCTTCGGCGACTTCCGCAGCACCCCGGACACCGACCCGTCCGTCGCGGCGAACCGCGCCTGGGCCGAGGAGATCCTCGCCCGCGTGCCCTCCTCCCGCGCCGGTGTCGACGCGATCGAGGCCGCGACGATCGCCACCCGCGAGGAGCTGGAGGCGGCCCTCGCCGCGACCCGCGCCGCCGGCTCCGCGTGGGGGGCCCTGCCCGCCGACGAGCGGGCGCGCATCCTGCACCGCGCCGGCGACGAGCTCGAGGCGCGCCGCGGCGAGCTGCTCGAGGTGATGGCCGCCGAGGCCGGCAAGACGATCGACCAGGGCGATCCGGAGGTGTCCGAGGCGATCGACTTCGCGCACTACTACGCCGAGCAGGCCCGTGAGCTCGACTCGGTGGACGGCGCGGTCTTCCACCCCGCGCAGCTGACGCTCGTCGCTCCGCCGTGGAACTTCCCGGTCGCGATCCCCGCGGGCGGTGCGCTCGCCGCGCTGGCCGCCGGCTCGGCCGCGGTGCTGAAGCCCGCCGGGCCGACCGCGCGCTGCGGCGCCGTGCTGGCCGAGGCGCTCTGGGCCGCCGGCGTGCCCCGCGAGGCGCTGCTGCTGCTCCGACTGCCCGAGGAGGAGCTCGGCGCCGACCTCGTCGCGCACCCCTCGGTGGACCGGGTGATCCTCACCGGGGCCTACGAGACGGCCGAGCTGTTCCGCTCGTTCCGGCACGACCTGCCGCTGCTCGCCGAGACCAGTGGCAAGAACGCGATCATCGTCACGCCCTCCGCCGACCTCGATCTCGCCGTGAAGGACGTCGTCGCGAGCGCCTTCGGCCACGCCGGCCAGAAGTGCTCGGCCGCGTCGCTCGTCGTGCTGGTCGGCTCGGTCGCGCGCTCCAAGCGCTTCCGCGCGCAGCTGCTCGACGCGGTCGACTCGCTCACCGTCGGCCTGCCGACCGATCCCGCGACCCGGATGGGGCCGGTGATCGAGCCCGCCGCGGGCAAGCTGCTGCGCGGCCTGACGACGCTCGGCGAGGGCGAGCGCTGGCTGCTGCAGCCGCGCGCGCTCGACGACACCGGGATGCTGTGGAGCCCGGGCGTCCGCGACGGCGTGCGCCGCGGCTCCGAGTACCACCGCACCGAGTACTTCGGCCCGATCCTCGGGATCATGACGGCGGCGACGCTCGAGGACGCGATCGCGCTCGTCAACGAGGTGGACTACGGCCTCACCTCGGGGCTGCACGCGCTCGACCCCGCCGAGATCGGCACCTGGCTCGGCGGGATCCAGGCCGGCAACCTCTACGTCAACCGCGGCATCACCGGCGCGATCGTCGAGCGCCAGCCGTTCGGCGGCTGGAAGAAGTCGGCGGTCGGACCGGGCACCAAGGCCGGCGGACCGGACTACCTGCTCGGGCTGGGGTCGTGGACCTCGGCACCGTCGACGGCCACCGCCGCGGTCGAGGACCCGCGCGTCGGCCGGCTCGTGGCCGCCGCCCGCGCGGAGCTGTCGCCCGCGGAGGCGGACGCCGTCGAGCGGACGGCCCGCAGCGCGGCGCAGGCTCTGGCAGCGGGTGCCGCCCGCGACGTCACCGGGCTGGCCGCCGAGCGCAACGTGTTCCGGCACCTGCCGTACGACGCCCCGGTGCTGATCCGCCTCGCGGGCGGCGAGCCGGTGGGCTCGCTCGCGCAGGTCGTCGTCGCCGCGGCGACCGCGGGGACCCGGGTGGCGGTCTCGAGCGCGACCGAGCTGCCGCCGCAGCTCGTCTCGGCCATCGCGTCGGGAGCCTCGGCGGTCGCCGTCGAGGACGAGGCCGCCTTCGCGGCGCGGGTCCGCGAGCACGGCGCCGGCCGCGTGCGCCTGCTGGGCGCCGACGCCTCCTCCGTGACCGCGGTCACGGGCGGCCGCCCCGACCTCGCGGTCTACGCGAACGAGGTCACCGAGTCCGGCCGCCTGGAGCTGCTCCCGTTCCTCCGCGAGCAGGCCGTCTCGATCACCGCCCACCGCTTCGGCACCCCGGACCACCTGACGGACGCCCTGCTCTGACCCCTTCCGCGAGATGCCACTTGTGGACGCTTTTCACGGCGTGTCGCGTGCACAAGTGGCATCTCGCGGGAGGGGAGGGGGACGTGGGTCAGAAGAGGCCGCGGGGGGACTCGATGGAGGCGAGGACGCCGGGGGCCGCGACGATCGTGAGGCGGGCGACCTCGTCCGCCGTCAGCTCGGGCAGGCGCTGCGCGAGGTCGAGGAAGCGCTCGATCTCGGGCTCCTCGAGGACGTCGGCGGCGAGGGTGCGGAACTTCGCGACGTACTGCTCGCGCGTGAACGGGTGCGCACCGAGCGGGTGCGCGTCCGCCACCGCGATCTCGTCCACGATCGTGCTGCCGTCGGTGAGCAGGATCTCGACGCGCGCGCCGAACGCCTTCTCCGCCGGGTCCGTCGAGTGGTAGCGGCTGGTCCACTCCGCGTCCTCCTCCGTCGTCGTGCGCTGCCAGAGTGCGACGGTGTCGGGGCGGGCGGCGCGCTCGGGGGCGTAGCTGCGCTCGTGGTGCCAGGCGCCGTCCTGCAGCGCGACCGCGAAGATGTACGGCACGGAGTGGTCGAGCGTCTCGCGCGAGGCGGTCGGGTCGTACTTCTGCGGGTCGTTCGCGCCCGAGCCGATCACGTAGTGGGTGTGGTGCGAGGTGTGCAGGACGATCCGCTCGACGCGCTCGGGGTCGGCGGCCTCGGGGTGCGCGTGGTGCAGGCGGCGCGCCAGGTCGATCAGCGCCTGCGCCTGGTACTCGGCCGAGTGCTCCTTCGTGTAGGTGTCGAGGATCGCGCGCTTGGTCTCGCCGGCGTCGGGCAGCGGCACGTCGTAGGAGGCGTCGGGGCCGTCGAGCAGCCAGGCGATCACGCCGTCCTCGCCCTCGTAGATCGGCGACGGGCTGGTCTCGCCGCGCATCGCCCGGTCGACGGCCTCGATGGCGGCCTTGCTGGCGAAGGCGGGGGCGTACGCCTTCCAGCTCGAGATCTCGCCCTTGCGCGACTGGCGAGTGGCAGTGGTGGTGTGCAGCGCCTGGGCGATCGCCTGCTCGATGACGGCGACGTCGAGGCCGAGCATCGTGCCGAGTCCGGCCGCGGCCGAGGGGCCGAGGTGCGCGACGTGGTCGATCTTGTGCCGGTGCAGGCTGATCGCGCGGACGAGGTCGACCTGGACCTCGTAGCCGGTGACGATGCCGCGGACCAGCCGGGCGCCGTCGATGCCCGCGTGCTGGGCGACGGCGACCAGCGGCGGGATGTTGTCGCCGGGGTGCGAGTACTCGGCCGCGAGGAAGGTGTCGTGGTAGTCGAGCTCGCGGACGGCGACGCCGTTCGCCCACGCGGCCCACTCGGGCGAGACGCGGCGGCCCGGGTCGACGCCGAACACCGTCGCGCCCTCGCCGCCGATGGAGGCGGGGTGGGCGAGCGCCTGCGAGCGCGCGGCGACGACGGGGCGGCGCACCAGCGACGCGGCGGCGACGGCGGCGTTGTCGATGACGCGGTTGACGACCATCTCGGCGACCTCGGCCTCGACCTCGACGGGATCGGCGGCGACCTCGGCCAGGGCGTGGGCGAGCTGCCCGTGGCGCGGGAGGTCCTCGTCGCTGCGGTGGACGCGGACGTGGTGTTCGTGCACGGGGGCTCCTTCGGCTCGTCCCTGCCAATCTAGCGGCGGGGCCGCCGGGCAGACTGTCGGCATGACCGCCACCCGCGTGGCCGCGTTCGACTGCGGCACCAACTCCCTCCGGCTCCTGATCGCGGACGTCGAGGACGGCCGCCTCCTCGACGTCCTCCGCCGCACCGAGCTCGTCCGGCTCGGCCACGGCGTGGACCGCACCGGCCGCTTCGACCCGGAGGCGCTCGAGCGGACCCTCGCCGTGACCCGCGAGTACGCCGAGCTGGTCCGCGAGGCCGGGGCCGAGCGCGTGCGCTTCGTCGCCACCTCCGCGACCCGCGACGCGGCGGACCGCGAGGACTTCCTCGGCGCGGTCGAGCGGATCATCGGCGTCCGCCCCGAGACGATCAGCGGCGAGGAGGAGGCGGCCCTCTCCTTCCGCGGCGCGCTCTCGGCCGTCGACGCGCCCCGGCCCGTCCTCGTCGTGGACCTCGGCGGCGGCTCGACGGAGCTGGTCGTCGGGAGCACGGTTCCGGAGCAGGCGCACTCGATGGACGTCGGCAGCGTCCGGCTCACCGAGCGCCACCGCGCCGGCGGGGGTGCGCCGACCGCGGAGCAGCGAAGCGCGATCCGCGCCGACGTCCGCCGGGCGCTGGCCGCCTCCCCCGTCGACCTCTCGGCCACGCGCAGTGTCGTCGGCGTCGCGGCGACGGTCCTGACGGTGACCGCGCACGTCCTCCGCCTCGAGGCCTACGACCGCGACGCGCTCGAGGCGACCCTGCCGATCCGCGACGTCCTGGCCGCCTGCGACGAGCTCGCCGCGCTCTCCCCTGCCGCGACCGCCGCGCTCCCCTACGTCCGCGCCGGCCGCGAGGACGTCCTCGGCGCCGGCGCCGCGATCTGGTCCGAGGTCCTCCGCGCCGTCCAGGAGGCCTCCCCCGCCGTGACGTCGGTCACGACGACGGCCCACGACATCCTCGACGGCCTGGCCCTGCACCTCTGACCCCCCTGCACCTCTGATCCCCTCCGCGAGATGCCACTTATGAGCGCGACACGCCGCAGAACGAGCACATAAGTGGCATCTCGCGGGAGGGGTCAGCGCGTGAGGGTGCTGCCGGAGTCGTGGGGGAGGCGGGCGGCGGCGATCAGGGGGACGAGGGTCAGGACGGCGAGCGTCAGGAAGGCGAAGCGGTAGGGGACGAGGCCGGGGCCGAACGCGGCACCCGCGGCCAGCGCGATGCCGCCG
Organism: Rathayibacter sp. VKM Ac-2926; assembly: GCF_022815565.1. Classification (NCBI taxonomy): domain Bacteria; kingdom Bacillati; phylum Actinomycetota; class Actinomycetes; order Micrococcales; family Microbacteriaceae; genus Rathayibacter; species Rathayibacter sp. VKM Ac-2926. The sequence continues at coordinate 311,802 of NZ_JALGRS010000001.1, forward strand.
GCGGCGACGCCGAAGCCCGCGGCGATCTGCTGGGTCGTCGCGCTGAGGGTGTTCGCGCCCGACATCCCCTCGGGCGCCACCTCGGCGAAGGTGACCGTGTTGTAGGCGGTGAAGCCGGCCGAGCGCGCGACACCGCTGAGCACCAGCAGCGCCACGATCAGCGGGACGGGCACACCAGGATCGAGGAACGCCATCGCGACCATGCAGGCGATGCCGACGACGTTCGCCGCGACGAGCACCCCGCGGAAGCCGACCGTGTGCAGGAGCCAGGTCGTCGCCGGCTTGATCGCCAGATTGCCGACGAAGAGCGCGAGCACGATCGAGCCGGCCTGCACCGCGTTCCAGCCGAAGGCGTCCTGGAAGAGCAGCGGCAGCAGGAACGGCACCGCGTTGATCGTCGCCCGGTAGAGCGAGCCGCTCGCGTTCGCGACCCGGAACGTCGAGAAGCGGAAGGCGTCCAGCGGCACGAGCGGGTGCGGCGTGCGGCGCAGGTGCCGGACCGCGACGGCGGTGACGAGGGCGCCGGTCACGGCCAGGCCGAGCGCGACGGTGTTCGAGCCGCTGCCGGTCACGAAGCCGGTCGCGCCGACCAGCGCGCCGAGTCCGACCGCGACCAGGAGCAGGCCGACGACGTCCAGCGGAGGCGGTGAGGCCTCGACGCCGGCCGGGATGATCCGCCGCGCGATCACGAAGGCGACGACGCCCAGCGGCAGGTTGATCAGGAAGATCCAGTGCCAGGAGGCGTAGGTCGTCAGCAGCCCGCCGAGGAACGGGGCGAGGATGGGCGCGACCAGCCCCGGCCAGACCAGGATCGCGATGGCGCGGATGATCCCCTCCCGCGGCGTGACCCGCAGCACCGCGAGCCGGCCGACCGGCACCATCAGCGCGCCGCCGACGCCCTGCAGCACGCGGGCCGCCACGAGCAGCGGCAGGGTCGGGCTGAGCGCGCAGAGCAGCGACGCGAGCGTGAACACCGCGATCGCGGTCGTGAAGACCCGGCGCACGCCGAAGCGCTCGCTCAGCCAGCCGGAGGCGGGGATCAGCACCGCGACGGTGAGCAGGAACGCGGTGACGGTGATCGCGACGGCGGCGGAGTCGACGCCCAGGTCGGCGCCGATCGCGGGCGCGGCGGTGGTGACGATCGTCGCGTCCAGGTTCTCCATGAAGAAGCAGCCCGCGACGAGGAGGGCGATCGCGCGCTGACGGCGGGGATCCAGGGCGGCCTCCTGCGGGGACGGGTGCGGCGGGGCGGGCGCCGGGACGACAAGGGCGAGCGTAGCGCGCGGCCCGGCAGCGACTCCGCCTCCACCGCATCCGGGCCCGGTACCGTCGAGGGCATGAGCGACTCCGAGAACCGCACCGTCCAGCTCCGCCGCTACGAGCTCGTCGACGGGGTGATGGACGACTTCCTGGCCTGGTACCGCGCGAAGATCATCCCCGCCCGCGCCGCGCACGGCTTCACGATCGAGTTCGCCTACGCCGACCGCGAGGTGAACGAGTTCGTCTGGGCCGTCAGCACCCCGGGCGACGCGGAGGCGTTCGCCGAGATCGAGAAGGCCTACCTCGCCTCCCCCGAGCGCGAGGCCGCCTTCGCCGGCGAGCCGACGCGCGTGGCCGTCCACCACGTGCGGCTCGTCGAGCGCATCGTCTGAGCGGGGCGGGGCGGCTCCTCGTCAGAAGATCCGGATGCGGAAGCGATCCGCGACTGTCCTGAGGTCGTCATCGGTGACGAGGACGGGCTCGACGGCACGCACGAGCACACGGTGCGCGTGGGGGTGGTCGAGCCAGAGCGCTCTGCACCACGCGGCGCCGTGCTTGCTGCCGAAGTGGACGCCGAGCGGTGTCCCGCCGGTGTCGAGTGTCAGTCCATGCAGATGCTCGGCGATCCGGGTCGTGACGGCGCGATCCTCGCAGCGCAGTGTGCCGGTGGTGAGATGCGGGACCTGGAGTTCGGCGAGGAGTGTGCCGATCGCGCGCTCGATCGACGCGAGCGAGTCGGGGTGCTCGACGTCGACGAGCCATCCCGAGTCCGGGAGCGCGGCGAGGATCATCGCCCGGTCGTAGCGCCAACCCGCGGGAACCGCTCCGAGGCCCATGAAGTCTCGCTCGGACCACTCGCGCGCGATCTCCTCGACGTACTCCTCGAGCGTGACCCCGGCGTAGTCGGCGTCTCGAGCGAGTGCATCGTCGATGCCGTTGGCCCGCTTGAAACCGGAGAGCACCTCGGCGTACGCCGCCGTCCGAGTCTCGGCGAGGTAGAACGTCTGGCCGAAGACGTCGTAGCGCCCCCACTCGTGACGGGACCGTGCCGCGGCGTCACGAGGAGCCCCCGACAGCGGCGGGTGGACCCTCTTGCCGACGTGGTACCCCTGCGCTCCCGGGTCCGAGACGAGTCGGAGTCCGGTGACCGAGCAGGTACGAGCGACCGTCACGCGTCGGCGGTTCCGGCGATGAAGGACTCGACGGCCGCGGCGACATCGCTGTGGCGCCCCTCGCGGATCGCGGTGATCGGCGTGCTCTCACCGAGGTGCGGGTTCCCTCCGATGAACCACTGCCGTGCGACGTGGTCGCCGTCGGCAGCGGAGAGAAGCGTCCACTGACGATGCGCGAAGATCAGCCGGTTGGCGGCCTCCGAGCGCGGCTCCGGTCCGTCGGCCTTGGCCCAGCGGAGGGGCAGCTTGCGGTCCTTCGTTCCCGCCAGGCCTGCCACGAGCGTCGGGCCCAGGGCCGCAGTGAGCTCGCGTGCGATGTCATGGATGTCCATGCGCAGGGTGCGACCGTGCTGAGCAGCGGGGGTGAGGATCTCCATGCAGGCAAGCCTACTCATGAGGCCCCCTGAAAAGCACCGGAATACCACCGTGCGCAGTGAGCCTTCGACACGGTGAGCGCGGCTGAGCGGCTCGGAGGTCCAGCGGTGGAGCGGCACTCCGCGAAGGTCGGAGAATCACGATGCCGGCGCCTCTCGCTAGCTCCGGGCGCGGCGCGCGACGGCCAGGACGGCCCGGAGCGCCAGCGAGCCGACGGCGATCGAGGCGACGGTTCCGAGCAGCCGCGGCAGGACGTGCTTCGGCGAGTCGAGCCCCGCGCGGTCCTTCGGCGAGGCCAGCGCCGCCGGCGGCAGGGTGCGGCCGTTGGCGCCCGCCTCCGCCATGTGCGCGAGCCGGCGCAGGGTCTCGATGTTGCGCACCCAGAGGAACGAGTGCAGCAGCGGCTTCGGGATGAGCGTGCCCGGGCCCTTCACCGCCGTCTCGTGGATGCGGACCCTGCAGCCGTCGCGGTGCAGCTCCACCTCGAGGCGGACGCGCGCCTCGCCCATCGGCCAGCCGGCCGCCTGGATGATGAAGCGGCTCGACGGGTCCCACTCCAGGACCGTCGTCTCGTCGTCGATCACCAGCGGCCAGACGCCGAAGGAGTGGTGCAGCTTCGAGCCGACGTGCGGCCAGTCTCGGCCGACCCGGCGCATCCGGGACGAGCCGACGACCCAGGAGGGGAAGAGCCAGCCGGACGCGAAGACGGCGAAGACGGACTCGGGCGGGCAGTGGAAGACGCGGGTGTTGCGGGACATCGCGGGCTCCTAGTCGTGAGGGCGGGGTCGGGCGGGTCGTGCCGCCCGACCCTCAGGGTGCCAGATCGGACGAGCGGGTCCGATCGGGCGAGGGCGACAGATCGGGCGCCCGCCGGATCCCGAACTCGTGCCGGAGCGCGCTGCGGGCGGCGTGCCAGCCGGCCATCCCGTGCACGCCCGGGCCGGGCGGCGTCGAGGACGAGCAGAGGTAGAGCCCCTTCGCGGGCGTGCGCCACGGGTCGGAGGAGGGGATCGGCCGCGAGAGCAGCTGCGCGACGCTCGCCGCTCCGGCCGCGATGTCGCCGCCGATGTAGTTGGGATTCCAGGCCTGCATGTCGCGGGCCGTCATCGAGGACACGGCGAGGACGCGGTCGCGGAAGCCCGGGGCGAAGCGCTCGATCTGCGCGGTGATCGCCTCGCGCTGGTGCGCCGGCGAGTCGCGCGGCACGTGCGTGTACGCCCAGAGGACCTGCTTGCCCTCCGGCGCGCGGGTCGGGTCCAGCACCGAAGGCTGCGCCACGAGCACGTACGGGTTCTCGCTGTGCCGGCCCTGGACGACGTCGCGCTCGGCCGCGGCGATCTCGGCGCGGGTGCCGCCGACGTGCAGGGTGCCGGCCCCGGCGAGCTCCGGGTCCGTCCAGGGGACGGGTCCGTCGAGCGCGAAGTCGACCTTGGCGACGCCGTTGCCGTAGCGGAACATCGCCAGCGCCGACGCGTACGGGCCGGGCAGGCGGTCGCCGGCGAGCGCGAGGAGCGCCCTCGGCGTGAGATCGAGCAGCACGGCGCGCGCGCTCGGCAGCTGGGAGAGCGAGGTGATCTCCACTCCGGTCTCGATGGTGCCGCCGTGAGCGCGGAGGTCGTCCGCCATCGCGTCGACGATCGCCTGGCTGCCGCCGACCGGCACCGGCCAGCCGCGCGCGTGCGCGTAGGAGCCGAGCGCGAGCGCCGCGGCGGCCGTGGACAGGCTCGGCATCGGCCGGATCGCGTGCGCGGCGACCCCCGCGAACATGGCGGGCGCGACCTCGTCGCGGAACCGCGCGTTCCAGAGCGGCGAGCCCTGCTCGAGCACGCGCAGGCCGAAGCGGAGCAGCACCGAGGGGTCGGTCGGGATCTTCAGCAGGGCGTCGTTCGTGAAGCCCGCGACGCGGTCGGCGCGCTCCGCGAGCGGACCCATCAGGGAGCGCCACGCCGCACCGTCGCGCCCCAGCGCCGCGGCGGTCCGCTCGAGGTCGCGGTAGGCGATGCCCGAGCGGCCGCCGTCGAGCGGGTGCGCGTAGGAGATCTCGGGCAGCCGCAGGTCGATCCGACGGTCGAGCTGGAACCGGCGGAAGAACCCGGAGGCAAGCGCCATCGGGTGCACGGCCGAGCCGATGTCGTGGTGGAAGCCGGGCAGCGTCAGCTCGGCGGTCCGGGCGCCGCCGCCCAGGGTCTCGTTGCGCTCGTAGACCGCGACCGAGAGCCCGGCGCGGGCGAGGGTGACCGCGGCGGAGAGCCCGTTGGGGCCGGAGCCGACGACGACGGCGTCGACCACGTCACTTCCTCCGCAGGGCCGCGACCGCGCCGACCAGGCCGGCCGCGCCGAGCACGGCCGCACCGGCGTAGCTCGCGGCGCGGTGGCGGATCATCCAGATCTGCGGCGTCATCGTGTGCGCGCGGTCGCTGAAGAGGCCGCGGGCGCCGTGGTCGCCGGGGACCGGCTCGTAGACGTTGTTCGGCAGCATCGGCTCCTTCTTGTCCGGCGCCTGCTGTCCGTCGAAGGCGCTGCGGGCCAGGTACCAGTCCATGAAGGCGCCGGCGAAGCGGTCGCCGAGGATGGTGCCGGCCGTCGGCTCGCCGACCCAGGTGCGGCGGCGCGGCTTGTCGGCGACGTCGGCGATCGCGATCGCGCCGACCTCGGGCTCGTAGATCGGCGGCACCGGCTGCGGGTGGTGCGGCAGCTGCGACTTCACCCAGTTGAACTGGATGGTGTTGAGCGCGGGCATGTCGACCTCGGACAGCTTGATCCTGCTCTTGGAGTGCAGGAGCTCGGCGGTGACCGCCTCGGTGAAGCCGCGGGCGCCGAACTTCGAGGCGCAGTACGCGGCCTGGAGCGGAATGCCGCGGTGCGCGAGCGCCGAGCCGACCTGGATGACGTGGCCGCGGCCGCGCGGGGTCATCCGCGAGAGCGCCGCGCGGGTGCCGTTGACGAAGCCGAAGAAGTTCACCGCGACGGCGCGCTCGAAGTCGGCCGGGTCGGTCGAGAGGAACTCGCCGAAGACGCCGACCATCGCGTCGTTGACCCAGAGCTCGATCGGCCCGAGCTCGGCCTCGATGCGGTCGGCCGCCGACTCGACCGCCTCGCGGTCGGCGACGTCGGTCGGGATGGTCAGACCGCGGCGGCCGGCCTGCTCGATCTCGGCCAGCGTGGCCGCGAGTCCGTCCTCACCACGGGCGAGCACGGCGACGTCCCAGCCGCGCGAGGCCAGCTCGCGGACGGTGGCGCGGCCGAGACCGGCGGTGCCACCGGTGACGACGGCGACGCCGCGGCTCATGCGCGGGCTCCGGAGGCGGGGGTGCGGGGGTTCTGCGTCATGGTCGAGCTCCTTCGTGAGGGCGCCGGAGGCGGCTTGCTGCATCTCCACGGTAGGCGGCAGCGGAGGCGCGCCGCGCGGGGTTGCGCCCGGTCGGTGGGAGCATCGCAGAACGAGCGCCTGGGGAGGAGCCCCGCCCGCCTCTCGATCCGTCCAGCGATCATCCAGACCGCACCCAGACGTCGGCGCCAGACTGACCGCCGCCGCGCCCCGCGCGACCCCGCCCCTCGACGACCGGATCGACCCATGAACACACTCCTCGGGCTCAGCCTCGTCTCCGGTCCGGTGGTGATCACCGTCTACGCGGTCTCGGGTCTCGCGCTGCTCCTGCTGGTCCTCGCCTTCGCGCGCTCGGCCCGCCGCGGCCGCCGCCGCCGCCTGGCGCTCGCAGCGGCCGTCCTGCTCCTCGGCCTGCTGGTCGGCTGGGCGCTCGGCGGTCTGCTCGGCGGCACCGGCGGCCCCTTCGGCGTCGACTTCACGCCCGTCACCCGCGTCTGGATCGGGCTCGGCCTGGGCGGACTCGCCGTGGCGCTGCTCGCCCTCGGCCACGCCCTCGCGCACCGGCGCAGACGGCGGGTGCTGGCCTCGGCGCTCGTCGGGGTCCTCGTCGTGGCGACCGCGGCGATGACCGTCAACATCGACTTCGGCCAGTACCCCACCGTCCGCAGCCTCCTCGGCATCAGCGCCTACCCGACGGTGGCCGAGCCGATCGCGACACCCGCCGGCGACCACGCCTCGCTCGACACCTGGACCGCCCCGGCGGGCATGCCGACCGCGGGCAGCGTCACGAACGTGGCGATCCCCGCGACGCAGTCCGGCTTCCCCGCTCGCGACGCCGTCGTCTACCTCCCGCCGGCCGCGCTGACCGAGAACCCGCCGCTGCTGCCCGTGATGGTGATGCTCTCCGGCCAGCCGGGCTCGCCGTCCGACCCGCTCGCGGTCGAGCACCTGCAGCAGACCCTGGACACCTACGCGGCCGCGCACGCCGGGCTCGCCCCGATCGTGGTCTCGCCCGACCAGCTCGGCGATCCGACGGCGAACCCGATGTGCGTCGACTCGCCGCTCGGGAAGTCCGCGACCTACCTCACCGTCGACGTGCCGAACTGGATCCGCGCCAACCTGCCGGTCCTCGGCGACGCGCACGACTGGGCGATCGGCGGCCTCTCGCAGGGCGGCACCTGCGCGATCCAGCTCGGCGCCGGCTACCCGCAGCTCTTCGGCAACATCGTCGACGCGTCCGGCGAGCTCGCCCCGACGCTCGGCGACGACGCGACCACCATCCAGCAGGGCTTCGGCGGTGACGCGGCGGCGTACGAGGCGGCCAAGCCCGCGGCGATCCTCGCGAAGAACGCGCCCTACAAGGACTCGTTCGCGGTCTTCGGCGTCGGCGCGAACGACACCTCGTTCCTCGCCGGAGTGCAGACCCTGCACGCCGCCGCGCAGGCCGCCGGGATGGACACCACCTACCTCGAGGTGCCGGACAGCGCGCACGACGCGACGGCGTGGTCGACGACGTTCGACAAGGGCGTCGAGCTGCTGACGGCGCGCTGGAACCTGGTCCCGGCGTCCTAGGCGCTCGGGACCGCCGGCAGCACCCCCGCCGCCGTGCCCGAGACGACGAGATCCGCCCGATCGCGGGTCGCCTCGATCAGGACGGCGTTCGCGCCGTCGACGTCCGCCGCCCAGGCCGACGCCGCCTCCGGAGCGCGGCCGAAGGACACGTGCCGGTCGACCAGCCGCTCGAAGCGCTCCGACTCGGGGGTCGCGCAGAACCAGGCCTCGTCGAACTCCGCGCGCAGCAGCGCCCAGGGCCCGTCGTCCACCAGCAGGTAGTTGCCCTCGACCACCACCAGCGTCGCCTCGGGCCGGACGGCGAGCGAGCCCGCCACGCCCTCGTCGACCGTGCGCTCGAACGCCGGCGCGTAGACCACGTGGTCGGTCTCGGCGCGCAGCCGCCGCACCAGGGCGAGGAAGCCCCAGCCGTCGAAGGTGTCGACGGCACCCTTGCGCCCGTGCCGGCCCAGCTGGTCGAGCATCGCGTTCGCCAGGTGGAAGCCGTCCATCGGCACGAAGGCCGCGGTCCCCTCCCCCGCCAGCTCGTTCGCGCGGGCGACCACGGCCCGGGCGAGAGTGGTCTTGCCCGCGCCAGGGCTGCCCGCGAGGGCGAGGACCGCTCGCCGGCCGGACCTGCGGAGCGCGAGCGCCCGGCGGGCCAGCTCGTCGAGGTCAGGCGTCGCCACGGGTGCCCTCGAGCGCGTTGACGAGGAACGCGTGCGCGTGCCGGGCGAGGGCGGGGCCGTCGTTCCAGAGGTTCCGCCAGACGGCGAGGTCGTTCGAGAGCGTCGGCGAGACGACGGCCGAGGAGAAGGACTCGAAGGTGATCGGCCCGCGGTAGTCGATGGCCGCCAGGGCGTGGAAGAAGCTGGTGAAGTCGAGGTGCCCGCTGCCGAGGTAGCCGCGGTGGTTCTCGCCGATGTGCACGTAGCCGAGGCGGTCGCCGACGAGCAGCACCGGGCGGAAGAAGTCGTCCTCCTCGATGTTCATGTGGTACGTGTCGAGGTGGATCAGGACGTTGTCTGCGCCGATGTCGTCGGCGAGCCGCAGCGCCTCGGCGGCGGTGTTGATGACGTTGGTCTCGTAGCGGTTGCAGATCTCGAGACCGAGGGTCATGCCCTTGCCGGCGGCCTCCGCGGCGAGGTCCGTCAGCACCGAGACCACATTGGCGCGGCCCGCGGTCGACAGCGGCGCGCTGTACTTGCCGAGCGCACTGTAGAGCGCACCGGTGAAGTGCGTGCCCCCGAGCGCGTGGGTGGTCTCGAGAGAGTCGGCGAGCAGCTTCGCGCCGCGGGCGACCACCTCCGGGTCGTCGCTGGAGACGTCGGCCGAGAACGCGAGGCCGCGCGAGCAGACGATGCCGAGGTCGTTCGCCTCGAGGGCGGCGCGGGCGGAGGCGGTGTCGAGGTTCTCGACGTCGTGCAGCGAGAGCTCCAGCAGGTCGAATCCGGCGGCCTTCGTCTGCTCGATCGTGCTCGTCACTTCGGCGGGCGTGGTGCCGCCGGCGAAGACGAGGGCGTGCACTCCGAGGGGGTTCGTGGGCATGGTGGTACTCCTGGTTCGGTCGAAGGGTCGAGGTCGAGAGGTCGAGATCGAGAGGTCGGGATCGAGAGGTCGGGATCGAGAGGTCGGGGGGTCGGGTCGCGGCGTCAGGCCGCGGCGGACCGCGAGGTGTCGAGCAGGCCCGCGAGGAACGCGTGGCCCGAGGTCGCGAGGGCGACCGGGTCGTGCCAGAGCTCGCGCCAGAGGCCCATCGCCTCGGCGGACGCGGTCGGCTGGATCCGCGGCGAGAAGCTCTCGAGCGTGAGCGGGCCGCGGTAGCCGGAGGCGGTGAGCGCGGCGACGAGTCCGGTCCAGTCGGTGCTGCCGGTGCCCAGCTCGCCGCGGTGGTTCTCGGAGGCGTGCAGGTAGCCGAGGGCACCGCCCGCGTCCCGGACCGCGCTCGCCAGGTCGACCTCCTCGACGTGCGCGTGGAAGGTGTCGAGGTGCAGCAGCACGTTCGGAGCGCCGAGCTCGTCGAGGAAGGCGACCGTCTGCGCCGCCGTGTTCAGCAGATTGCTCTCGTAGCGGTTCACGTACTCCGCTCCGAGCGCGATGCCCGACGGCGCGGCCGCCGCGGCGACCCTCCGCAGCACCGCGAGCGAGCGCTCCCGCGCCGCGGCGTCGGCCGCGTGCTCGTACTTGCGCATGGCCGAGTACGTGACGCCGCCGACGTACCGGGCGCCGATCGCCTCCGCGAAGCGCACGGCGTCGAGGAGGCGCTCCTCGCCACGGGCCGAGACCGCCGCGTCGGCGGCGGTGATGTCGGAGTCGGCATCGAGCGCCAGCGAGACGACGGCGTCGATCCCGTGCTCGTCGAGCAGAGCCTCGGTCCACGCGGCGGCGGCGGGGTCGCCGGGCGCGGGGATCTCGATCAGGTCGAAGCCGATCGCGGCGGCCGCGGCGATCGCGCGCCGGCCCGACTCCCTGGTCCAGTCGCCGGTCAGCAGGCCGGCGTGCACGCCCAGCGGCGAGGAGCGCGCAGGGCTCCCGCGGTGCACGAGCGAGGGCCGCATCAGGCGGCCTTCGCGCCGGTGATCAGCGAGACGAGCTCGTCGCCGCTGGTCTCGGCGGTGCGGCGCCCGGCGACCGCCAGACCCGCGCGCATCACCCAGACCTGGTCGCTGAGCCGCATGACCTGGTCGAAGTTGTGGCTGATGAGCAGCACGGCGACGCCGGCGTCGCGGAGCTTGAGGATGATCTTCTCGACCCGGGCCGTCTCCTGCACGCCGAGCGCCGCGGTCGGCTCGTCCATGATCACGATCTTGCTGCCCCACCCGGCGGCGCGGGCGATGGCGACGGCCTGGCGCTGGCCGCCGGAGAGGCGGCGGACCTTGCTGGTCACCGGCGGGACGTTGACGGCCAGATCGCCGAGCAGCTCCTGCGCGGTCCGCTTCATCTGCGCCCGATCGAGGAACCGCAGGCCGGGCACGCCCTTGGTGAGCTCGCGGCCGAGGAAGAAGTTCTGCCAGACGGCCAGGTCCTCCACGAGCGCGAGGGTCTGGTGCACCGTCTCGATTCCGCCGTCGCGAGCGCCGAGCGGCGAGGTGAAGTGGACGACGTCGCCGTCGAGCACGATGGTGCCGGAGTCGGCGGGGTGCACGCCGGAGAGGCAGCGGACGAGCGTCGACTTGCCGGCGCCGTTGTCGCCGATCAGGGCGGTGATCTCGCCGCGGCGCATCGAGATCGACGCGCCCTTGAGTGCGTGGACGCCGCCGAAGGACTTCTTGATGTCGGTCGCCTCGAGCAGGAGGTCGCTGGTCATGGCGGGGCTCACTTCTTCTGGTAGCGGGTGATGAGGGCGGCGAGCACGACGACCAGGCCGACGGCGAGGGGCTGGTAGAACTGCGAGACGCCGAGCAGGGTCAGGCCGTTCGTCAGCGCGGTGAGCAGGAACGCACCGATGATCGGGCCGACGATCTTGGCCTTGCCTCCGGTGAGGCTCACGCCGCCGAGCACGACGGCCGCGATCGAGTTGAGCAGGTACTGCGTGTTGATCGCGGGCTCCGCGGCGCCGACGCGGGCGACCAGGAGCAGCGAGCCGATGCCGGCGAGGACCGCCGCGATGATGTACACCGCGATGCGCACCCGGCCGGCCTTGATGCCGTTCGCGACAGCGCTCTCCTCGTTGCCGCCGACCGCCTGCACGTGCAGGCCGAAGCGGGTGCGGAACATGACCACCCAGGCCACGACTCCGATGACCGCGGCGAGGATGATCGGGTAGCCGATGATCCCGATCGAGCCGGTGGTCAGCGTCAGCAGCTCGGGGCTGCCGACGGTGATCGGCTTGCCGTCGGAGGCGATGAGCGCGAGTCCCGTCGCCACCGACAGCGTGCCGAGGGTCGCGATGAAGTCGGTGACCTTGCCACGGGCGATGAGGAGGCCGTTGATCACGCCGATCACGCCGGCGAAGAGCAGGGCCGCCAGCGCCGAGAGCCAGAAGCCCCAGCCCCCGCTCCAGGCGAGGCCGAAGCCGACCGCGCCGACCGTCATCGTCGCCGAGATCGACAGGTCGATGCCGCCTGTCGTGATGACGAACGACTGGCCGATCGACAGGATCACCAGGATCGCCGCCGCGACGAGCATCGCCTTGATGTTGCCGAGGCTGAGGAAGGTCGGCGTCGCGATCGAGAACACGATCACCAGGGCGACGAGCCCGATGGGAGCGGCGTTCTCGGCCCAGAAGCTGAGCTGGCGGAGGTTCGCGAGCAGCGGCGCGGCGCTGATCGGGCTGGGGGAACGGGCGGGGACTGTGGTCATGGTCGCTTCCTGGGTCGCGGAGGGCGCGTCGGGCCGGGTGGCGTCGGGCTGGGTGGCGTCGGGCTGGGTGGCGTCGGGCTAGTCGCTGGGGACGAGGTCGGCCAGCGGGTTGTCGAACTCCTCGAACGGGGCGGGGAAGGCCGCGAGCGCCTGGTCGGCGGTGTCGGAGGTGACGAGCGCGGTGGGCGACTCGATCTCGGCGGGGATGCTCTCGCCGCCCTGCACCGCCTCGCACGCCTGCACGCCGAGCTGGCCGATCGCGTAGGGGTACTGCGCCACGGTCGCGGTCAGCCCGCCGTCCTTCACGGACTGCAGGGCGTCCTCGTTCCCGTCGACGCTGACGACCTTCACGGTGCCGGTGAGGCCCGCGTTCTCCACGGCCTTGACGATGCCGAGGCCCATGTCGTCGTTCGCGGCGAAGAACGCCGTGACGTCGGGGTTCGCGGCGAGGATGTCGGTCGCCTTGGTCAGCGCGATCTCGCGCTTCCAGTCGGCGGCGGCCTCCTGCACGACGGTGAGGTCCGAGCCGATGGCGGCGGTGAAGCCGTCGACGCGGGCGGCGCTGGTGACGTCGCCGGAGATGCCGCCGATGACGGCGACCTTCGAGCCGGCCGGCAGCTGGTCGACGAGGAGGTCGCCGGCCTTGCCGCCCGCGGCCTCGTTGTCGGTGCCGATGTAGGTGGTGACGTCGAGGTTCGCCGCTTTCACGGCGTCCGGGTCGAGCGGGCTGTCGATGTTGACGATCGTCTTGCCGGTCGCCGAGGCGAGGGCCTGCACGAGGTTGGTGCCGCTGATCGGGTTGACGATGATGCAGCCGAAGTCCTGGCCGGCCACGGTGGTCAGCTTGTCCGCCTGACCGGTGGTGTCGCCGATGTCGGCGGCGGCCTGGACCGAGACGTCCACGCCGTCGTCCTTCGCGGTGGCCTCGATCCCGTTCTCCATCGCCTGGAAGAAGGGGTTGTCGAGGCCCTTGATCACTGCGGCGACCTTGGCCGAGCCGCCGCCGGAGGCGGCGTCCCCGGTGCCGGAGGAGGCGCAGCCGGTGAGCAGGAGAGCGAGGGCGCCGACCGGTGCGAGGACGGGGAGGAGTCGGCGGGCGGCCGTCGAGCGGTTCATCTTTGAAGACATCGTCATCCTTGAAGATCAGGGCACCACTGCGTGCCGATGTGTGAAAACTAGCGCCCCTTTCGCTTGACCGCAACACGAAAGTTGGCCGACTTCCTGCTTTCCATCGACGGCGATGTACGCTGACCCTGACGATGGGGGCGGGATGACGGCATATCCGACCGGTGAGACGGGATCGCACGTGGCGGACGTCCTCGCCCTGTTCCGCGAGCAGGGCGAGATCTCGCGCAACGCGGTGATGGAGCAGACCGGCCTCTCCCGGTCGACCGTCAACCAGCGTCTCGCCACCCTCGTCGAGCTCGGCCTGATCGTCCCGACCTCGGGCGGGGAGTCGACGGGCGGTCGGCCCTCGAGCATGTTCGCGGTGAATCTGCGCGGCACCGTCCTCCTCACCGCCGACATCGGCGCGAGCGGCTTCGTCGTCGCCGCGTGCGACCTGCGCGGGACGCCGCTGCGGCACGAGAGCGCGGTCATCGACGTATGGGAGGGGCCCGAGAAGGTCCTCGCACAGGTCCTCGAGGCCTTCGAGCGCCTCCGCCTCGGCGACGCGGTCGCCGGCATCGGCATCGGGGTCCCCGGGCCGGTGGAGTTCGCCGCCGGGCGGGTGCGCAACCCGCCGATCATGACCGGCTGGGACAACTTCGACATCGCCGGCTTCTTCGCCCAGCCCTACGGCGGGGTCCAGGTCGTCATCGAGAACGACGCGAACGCGCGTGCGCTGGCCGAGTCCCGGCACCACGGCTCCGACAATCTGATCAGCCTCAAGCTCGGCACCGGCATCGGGGCGGGTCTCGTCTTCAACGGCGCGACGATCCGCGGCGCCGTCGGCGCGGCCGGGGACATCGGCCACACCCGCGCGGTCGCCGACACCGTCGACGACGACCCGCTGCCCTGCCGGTGCGGCAACTCCGGCTGCGTGGAGGCCTACGCGAGCGGCTGGGCGCTCGTGCGCGACCTCTCGGTGCACGACCCGTCGATCACCCACGTCGCCGACGTGACCGCGCGCGTCCTCCGCGGCGACATGCGGGCGACCCAGGCGGTGCACCGGGCCGGACGGGTCCTCGGCGAGGCGGTCGCCGACCTCGTCAACATCCTCAACCCGCGCACCATCGTCGTGTCCGGCCAGCTCGGCGACTGCGGCGAGGTGCTGATGTCGGGCCTGCGCGAGCGCGTCTACCTGCGCACGCACCCGCTGGCGACGCGCTCCCTCACCATCCACACCTCCGACCTCGGCGAGCTCGCCGGCGTCATCGGCCTCGCGCTCACCACCGCGGACCAGGTCTTCAGCCGGAGCCGCTTCGACCGCGAGGCGCAGGAGCCGCAGGAGGCGCAGGACTCCCCCGCGCGCTCCGCCTAGGCGCGGGTCGCGGCCGCGACGGCGGCCGCCACTCCCCCGCCCCACGGCGCGCCGTGGCCGGGCAGCACCCAGGTGGCGCCGGTCGGCAGCAGGCGCTGCAGCGAGGCGAGCGCCTGCTCCGGCTCGTCGGTGAAGGGCGCGGGGGCCGGGCCGGTCGCGCCGGTCAGCACGTGGCGCGTCGTGAGGCCGTCGCCGACGAACACGGCGTCCGCGATCGGCACGTGCACCGCGATGCTGCCGGCGGAGTGGCCGGGCAGCCCGATGATCCGCGGAGCACCCGGGAGGTCGAGCGTCTCGCCGTCCCGCACCGTCACGACCTCGGTCAGCGGGGGCACGCGCGCGCCGCCCTTGCGCAGGAAGTAGCCGAGGAAGCCGACGAGAGCACCGAGCTTCATCGACTGCTTCCCGTTCGCGGGCTTCTTCCCGCCCTTCGCGCGCTCGGCGTCGGCCTCGTGCACGAAGACGGGCACGCCGTGCTCGCGCCGGAGCCGCTCGGCGAAGCCGATGTGGTCGGAGTCGCCGTGGGTGAGCACGACTCCCCTGATGTCGTCGACGGTGCGGCCGATCGCCTTCAGCTCGGCGATCAGCTCGGGCCAGAGCCGGGGCAGGCCGGCGTCGATGAGGGTCACGCCCTCAGGCGTGTGGACGAGGTAGGCGGCGACGATGTCCGAGCCGATGCGGCGGACGTGGGGGGCGAGTTCCATGATGGCTACGGTAACTAGCCATCATGGCTACTGTCAATAGCTATAGTTAAGGCATGCCCACTCCCGAGCGCACCTCCCTCGACGCGATCGTCCGCGCCGCCGCCGAGATCCTGGAGGAGGAGGGGCTCGCCGGCGTGACGATGCAGGCCGTCGCGCAGCGCGTCGGCGTGCGCGCCCCCTCCCTCTACAAGCGGGTCGAGGGCCGCGACCCCCTGCTGCGCCTGGTCGCCGAGGCGACGCTGGGCGAGCTGGCCGCGCGCGTCGAGCCGATCGAGGACGCCGCCGAGCTCGCCGGCGCCTTCCGCGCGTTCGGCCGCGAGCGGCCCGCCGCCTTCCTCCTGGTGATGGCGCCGGCGCCCGGGACCCCGGTGGCCCGGCAGGAGTTCCGGGACGCGGCGAGCGCCTCCGTCCTCCGCGTCGCCGCCGGGCTCGCGGGCCAGGAGCACGCGCTCGAGGCCGCGCGCACCCTCACGGCCTGGAGCACCGGCTTCATCGGGATGGAGATCAACGGGGCGTTCACCCTCGGCGGGGACGTCGAGAGCGCCTGGCGCTTCGGGCTGAGCCGGGTGATCGCGGCGCTGGAGCTGGTGGAGGTCGAGCCGGCGGAGGTGGAGCCGGCGGAGGTCAGCGCGCCGCAGCCTCGTCCTCGAGGAAGCGCGGCCGGCTCGCAGCGAGTCCGCTGAGCAGCAGCACCACGAGGCTCGCCAGCAGCAGGACGTACGAGCCGGTCCAGCTCCCCTGCGCGTCGTAGAGCAGGCCGATCAGCAGCGGCCCGGCGCAGGCGAGCGCGTAGCCGAGGCCCTGCGTCGCCCCGGAGAGCACCGAGGAGCCGGCCGTGCTGCGGGTCCTGGCGTTGACGAGGGTGAGCGTCATCGGGAAGGTGCTGACACCCAGGCCGAGGCAGACCACCCAGGCCACGGCGCCGGCCAGCGGCGCGACCATCAGGCCCACGTAGCCGACGGCGAGCAGCGCGACGCAGACGACGACCACGATCGAGGGGTTCCGCATCCCGAGGGTCAGCGGCGGGACGACGAAGGCCGCTCCGAGGCCGAAGATCGAGAAGAGGGCGAGCAGCGCCCCGCCCTGGGCCGGGTCCGCGCCCGCGTCGACGAGGATCGTCGGCAGCCAGGTGATGATCGCGTAGGTGTTCAGCGCGGTCATCCCGAGCATCAGCACCATCGCCCAGAGCAGGCGGGTGCGCCAGGCTCCGGCGAGGCGGGTGGGCGCGGCGGCCGCGGCAGCGCCGGCCTCCCCGCGCCGGGCGAGCGCCGCCCAGAGCAGGCAGGCGACGGCGGTCAGCGCCGCCCAGACGCCGACCGCGAAGCGCCAGTCGAGGACAGAGGCGAGCGGGACAGCGACCAGCGGGGCGACGAACTGGCCGGTCTGGAGCAGCGCGAGGTAGAGGGAGCTGATCGCCTTCAGCCGGTCGGCGAAGTAGCGCTTCACGATCGGCACGATCAGGACGTTCGAGGTGCCCACTCCGGCGAAGGCGACGACGGAGGAGAGCACCAGCGCGAGCGGGCTCGGGCTGAGCGCACGGAGCACCAGGCCCGCGGTGGTCACCAGCGTGGCGACGGCGAGGGTGCGCTCGAGGCCGAAGCGGCGCGCGGCCGCGGCGGCGACCACGCCGAAGACGGCGAAGGAGGCGGTGACGACGGTGCCGAACACGCCGTAGAGCGAGGGGCCGAAGTCGAGGTCGGCGCCGATCGTCTCGAGCAGCGGGCTGAAGCCGGTGACGGCCGTCCGGAGGTTGAGCGCCGTCATCACGATCGCGGCGAGAGCGAGGAGCGCGGTCCTCTGCGGGGTGACAACGGTGGACGTCATGGCGGCCTGCCCTGGGTAGGATGATGGGATGAATCCTGCCGAGCCTAGCGCGCCGGAGCCCCGATCGGTCGACCTCCGCGCACCGGAGCCGTTCCGCCGCGAGAGCGTCATCGACCACGTCACGGCGCTCTGCCACGAGGAGATCCGCTCCGGCCGGTGGGCCGTCGGCGCGCGGATCCCGACGGAGCCGGAACTGGTGCGCTGGAGCGGCGCCGGGCGGAACTCCGTGCGCGAGGCGGTGCAGACGCTCGTGCAGTCGGGGCTGGTGCGGCGGGAGCAGGGGCGCGGCACCTTCGTGATCGCGCGCTCGCAGCTCACCACGTCGCTCCGGAGACGGCTGCCGAGCGCCGAGCGGCGCGACGGCCTGGAGCTGCGCTTCGCGATCGACGGGGCGACCGCGGCCCTCGCGGCCGAGCGGCGGACCGCGGAGGACGTCGAGACGCTGCGGGCGCTGCTCGCCGCCCGCACCCGCTCCTGGGAGGGACACGACCTCGCCGAGCGGACCGCGACCGATACCGCGCTGCACCGCGCGGTCGTCGCCGCCACGCACAACGCGCTGTTCCTCGAGCTCTACGACGGGCTGACGGGCCTCTTCGAGACGGTGCTGCAGGACGACGTCATCGGCGAGGAGGACCGGCACGCGTCCGAGCACGCGCTGCTGGTCGAGTCGATCGCCGCGGGCGACGCCGCGGGGGCCCGGCGAGCGATCGAGGAGCTGCTGGCGCCGCTGCTGGAGCCGGACGGCGAGCAGAACATCAGCTGAGAGGCCGCGTCATCGGCCATCGGCGATGAGACGTGCTGTCAGCCGATGTTCTGCAGGATCAGCGCCGATCAGCGCTGCGGCCGGCGCGTGGACCAGAGCGCCCAGGCCACCAGCAACGGCTGGAAGACCAGCCGGACGGCGCGCTTGCGGTCGGTGTCGAGGCCGAACGCGCTGGTCTTCGTGAGGTACTGCGAGACGTTGCCCGGGAAGATCGCGGTGAAGAAGGCGGCCGCCGCCGCGCCGACCAGCGGCGACCGGCGGCGCGCGAGCACCAGCGAGGCCCCGAGGCCGATCTCCACGACGCCGGACGCGAGCACGACCGTGTCCTTGTCCAGCGGCACCCACTCCGGCACCTGCGCCTGGAACTCCTCGCGCGCCCGGGTCAGGTGACTGACGCCGGCGAAGACGAGGGCGGAGCCGAGGAGGACCTTGGCGCCGGTGCGGATCAGGGACGGGGTGGAGGAGGCCATCCCCCCATCGTTCCCGATCGAGCGGGCCGGAGTGCCCGGCAGCGCCCGAACCGCACGGATGTGCCGTGTCGGAGGCCCGGCCTAGTCTGATCGGGTGTCAGACCGCATCCTCGTCCTCACCACCGGCGGAACCATCGACAAGGAGTACTCGCTCGCGGGCGAGCTCGAGATCGGGGCGCCGACGATCCCGCGCCTGCTCGAGCCCGTGCTGTCGACGCTCGAGTTCCGTGTCGAGGAGGTCCTGCGGAAGGACAGCCTCGACCTCGACGACGCCGATCGCGCGCTGATCCGCGAGCGCGTGCTCTCGGCGGAGGAGGACCGGATCGTCCTCACCCACGGCACCGACACGATGACCCTGACGGCCGAGGCGCTCGGCGCCGTCCGCGACCGGGTCGTCGTGCTGACCGGCGCGATGCAGCCCGCTCGGATGCGCGACAGCGACGCCGCCTTCAACCTCGGCGCGGCCGTCGCGGCGGTGCAGCTGCTGCCGCCGGGCGTCTACCTCGCGATGAGCGGACGGGTGCTGCCGGCCGGCGCCGTCGTCAAGGACCGGGCGGCCGGGATCTTCCTGCCGGCCTGAGCCGCGCCGGCCCGAGCCCTGGCGACCGGAGACCGGGAGCCCGAGCCCGCGAACCGCGACGCCGCGCCGTCACTCCGCCGCCGCGACCGCCCGCGTGCATTCCGCGCACAGCCCGAAGACGTCCACGACGTGGTGCGCGTCGGTGAAGCCGTTCTGCGCCGCGACGCTGTGCGCCCAGGTCTCTACCGCGTCCGCGGCGATCTCGACGGTCAGCCCGCAGCGCCGGCAGATGAGGTGGTGGTGGTGGGTGCCCGGGGTGCAGGCGCGGTAGAGGCTCTCGCCGTCCGGCGACTGCAGCGAGTCGGCCTCACCCTCGACCGCGAGGTCGGACAGGGCGCGGTAGACCGTCGCCAGGCCGATCGGCGAGCCGGAGGCGTGCAGCGCGCTGTGCAGCCCCTGGGCGCTGACGAAGTCCTCGCGCTGAGTGAGCGCCTCGCGCACGGCCTCGCGCTGCCACGTGTTCCGCTTGACCACCGGTCCGCCTTCCCGTTTCACGACCCGCGCCACGCTATACCCCCGCCCCGACCGCGGCCGGCGAGCGCCGGCGCGAGGGCCGCCGCACGCCCTTGCGGCCGATGATCCGGCAGACGACGTAGATCGTGAACGAGATCGTGGTCACGTAGGGGCTGATCGGGACGGAGCCGCCGAGCGCGAGCAGGATGCCGCCGACCAGCGCGCCGACGGCGAAGAGCACGCTGAGCAGCGGCACGAGCACCGGCGACGCGGAGATCCGCAGCGCCGCGGCCGCGGGGGTGACCAGGATCGCGAGCACCAGCAGCGAGCCGACGATCTGCACCGACACCGCCACGGCGAGGCCGAGCAGCAGCATGAACACGATCGAGAGCGCCCGGGTCGGGATGCCGCGCGCGGCCGCCACGTCGGCGTCGACGCTCGCGAAGGTCAGCGGGCGCCAGATCGGCGCGAGCCCGATCACGACGACGATCGAGATGGCGATCAGCCAGCCCAGCTGCGGGTCGTCGACCGCGACGATCTGCCCGGTGAGCAGGCCGAACTTGTTCGCGCTCCGCCCCGGGTACAGCGCGAGGCAGAGGATCCCGAGGCCGAGGCCGAACGGCATCAGCACGGCGATGATCGAGTTGCGGTCGCGCGCTCGCGAGCCGAGCAGCCCGATCAGCAGCGCCGCGACCAGCGAGCCGACGATCGAGCCCTGCACCACGCCGACGCCGAGCAGCAGCCCGGCCGAGGCGCCTGCGAAGGACAGCTCGCTGATCCCGTGCACGGCGAAGGCCATGTCCCGCGACATCACGAAGACGCCGATCAGCCCGCCGACGACGCCGAGGACGGCGCCCGCGATCACGGAGTTCAGCAGCAGCGCGAGCAGCGCGCCGTAGTCGGAGAAGTCGAAGATCTGCGACCAGACGTCGTCGGTCATGCGCGCTCCTCCTCGTGCTCGTGCACGTGCGAGTGGTCGGGGGCGCCGACCACGATGACGCGGCCGCGCGCGCGGATCACGTCGACCGGCGCGTCGTAGAGCTCGCTGAGCACCTCGGAGCGCAGCACCTCGTCGGGGGTGCCGATCCGGAAGCGGCCGCCGGCCAGGTAGAGCACCCGGTCGACCATCCCGAGCACGGGATTCACGTCGTGGGTGACGAAGAGGACGCCGAGGTTCCGCTCGCGCCGGTGCCGATCGATCAGCTCGCTGACCGCGCGCTGGTGCGCGAGGTCGAGGGCGATCAGCGGCTCGTCGCAGAGCAGCAGGGCCGGGTCGCCGGCGAGGGCCTGGCCGACCCGGACGCGCTGCTGCTCGCCGCCGGAGAGGCTGCCGATCGGCGCATCGGCGTAGTCGGTGGCGCCGACGGCGGCGAGCAGGGCGTCGACCTGCGCGCGACGCGAGCGCGAGGGCAGCGGCAGGCCGAAGCGGTGGCCGTCGATGCCGAGGCCGATCAGGTCGCGGGCGCGCAGCGGGGTCCCCTCGTCGGCGAGCTTCTGCTGCGGGATGTAGCCGATGCGGCGGTTGCCGCGGTGCACCGGCTCGCCGAGGACGCGCAGCTCGCCGCTGCTGAGCGGCTGCTGGCCGAGGACCGCGCGGAGGAGGCTGGTCTTGCCGGAGCCGTTGGCGCCGAGCACCGCGACGAACTCGCCGGCCCGCACGTCGAGGTCGACGCCGCCCCAGAGCTCGCGGTCGCCGAAGCGCAGACCGGCGCCGCGCAGCTGCAGCACGGACGCCGAAAGGCCCGCCTCCGAGGAGGCGGGCGCTGACGACGGACCGGACGGGGTCGAGGAGGGTGGTGTCACGACGAGAGGGCTCCCTCGAGGGCGTCGAGGTTGGCGGTCATCCAGCCGACGTAATCGTCGCCCTCGGGCAGCGTCTCGGTGACGCCGACGGTCGGGACGCCGGCCGACTCCGCCGCGTCGAGCACGGCCTGGGTCTGCGAGCTCTCGGTCTGCTCGTTGAAGACGAGCGCGTCGACGGTGCCGTCGGAGAAGAGGGCGAGCGTCTCCTGCAGAGTGGTCGCGGGGACGTCGGTGCCCTCCTCGACCGCCTCGCTGAACGCCTCCGGAGTCGCGTTGACGAGCCCGAGCGCATCGGTCAGGTAGAGCGGGACGGGCTCGGTGATGGCGATCGAGCGGCCGCCGAGCGTGCCCTTCAGCTCCGCCTCGCGGTCGATCAGGGCGTCGAGGGAGCCGCCGAGGGTCTCGGCGTTCGCGGCGTAGGTCGCGGCGTTGTCCGCGTCGATCGTGGACAGCTCGTCGGCGATCGACGCGACCGTCTCCCGGACGGCGGACAGGTCGTACCAGACGTGCTCGTTGTACTCGGCGTGCTCGTGGCCGGCCTCGTCGTGATCGGCGTCGGCGCCCTCGTCCTCGTGGTCGTGCTCCTCCTCGAGCCCGGCGACGACGGTGGCGGTGATCACGGGGGCGGTCGAGCCGGAGGCGTCGATCATGGTGTCGACGAAGGAGTCGTAGCCGCCGCCGTTCTCGATCACGAGCGCCGCGTTCGAGAGGGCGAGCTGGTCGCGGGCCGTCGCCTCGTACTCGTGCGGGTCCTTGTCCGGGCTGTCGATGATGCTCGTGACGTCGACCAGATCGCCGCCGATGCTGCGGACCAGGTCGCCGTAGACGTCGGTCGACGCGACGACGGCGACCCTCCCCCTGTCGGCGGAGGCGCCGGTCGAGGAGGCCGTGCCGGAGCAGGCCGAGAGGGCGAGCGCGGTGCTGCCGAGCAGCGCGACGAGGGCGAGGGAGCGGGTCTTCACGGGTGAGCCGATCTGGGTCTGGAGCGGGGCGGTCGGGATGCTGACACGGTAG
Source organism: Rathayibacter sp. VKM Ac-2926 (assembly GCF_022815565.1). Taxonomy (NCBI): domain Bacteria; kingdom Bacillati; phylum Actinomycetota; class Actinomycetes; order Micrococcales; family Microbacteriaceae; genus Rathayibacter; species Rathayibacter sp. VKM Ac-2926. The sequence continues at coordinate 333,883 of NZ_JALGRS010000001.1, forward strand.
CGACTATTGATAACGATTGTCAAAGTCACTGCGGAGTACCTGCGTCGCGAGGAGTCGCCCGGGTCGCGTCGCGCGGAGTCACACGCGGTCACGGGTCGTCGCAATCCGGGAGGGCACCCGCCGCGGCTGCCACAGTCGCCGCAGCACCCCGCGATCGCCGCCTCCGCGGCGATCGCCCGCACCGGAAGGAACCACCGTGAGCAGCACCGTCTCGACCCCGAAGCTCGACAGCCGACTCCCGCTCGACAGCCCGCCCCCGACCGATCGCTGGGCCCGCTCCTCGCGCCCCGCCACTCCTGGTGAGTGGCTCGCCCGCGCCGAGGAGACCGCCGCGGTCCTCGCCGTCGACGCGCTCGAGCGCGACCGCGCCGGCGCCGCGCCTGTCGCCGAGGTCGCCCTGCTGAAGAGCGCGGGCCTGGTCACCCTGCTCGGCCCGCTCGAGCACGGCGGCGGCGGCCAGGAGTGGAGCGTCGCCCTCCGCGTGATCCGCACGATCGCTCGCGCCGACGGCTCGATCGGCCAGCTGCTCGGCTACCACTACCTCTGGGCCTGGGCGGCCCGGCTGGTCGGCACGCCCGAGCAGATCGCAGCCGTCGAGCAGCAGGCGACCGAGGGGAACCTGCTCTACGGCGGCGCGGTGAACCCGCGCGACTCCGATCTCACGGTCCGCGAGGAGGGCGACGAGCTGGTCTTCACCGGCCGGAAGTCGTTCTCGACCGGCGGAGTCGTCAGCGACCTGACCGTGCTCGAGGGCGTCCTCGAGGGGACGGACACCCACGTCTTCGCGATCGTGCCGACCGCGCAGGACGGCATCGTCTTCGGCCGCGACTGGAACAGCCTCGGGCAGCGCCTCACCGAGTCGGGCTCGGTCGAGATCCGCGGCGTGCGGGTGCCGTGGGCCGCGGCGGCGGGCTTCGTCGACCGGGTGTTCCAGCCGCTGGTCTACAACACCCTCAACGTGCCGACGATCCAGCAGGTGTTCGCCGAGTTCTACCTCGGCATCGCGCAGGGCGCACTCGAGCGGGCGGCGCAGTACACCCGCGAGTCGACGCGGGCGTGGCCGTACGGCGGCGACGACAAGGCCCGCGCGAGCGAGGAGTGGTACATCCTCGAGGGCTACGGCGACCTGCAGTCGCGCCTCTGGGCCGACGAGGCGCTGATCGACGCGACTGGCGCCGCCCTCTCGGCCGCGCTGCACGCGCCGCGCGAGGAGCTGACCCCGCGCCGCCGCGGCGAGATCGCCGTGCGGATCGCGGCCGCGAAGGCGCGCATCGTCGAGGACGGCCTGGCCGCCGCCACCCGCGTCTTCGAGCTGACCGGCACCCGGGCCTCCTCGAGCTCGGTCGGCCTCGACCTCTACTGGCGCAACCTGCGGACCCACTCGCTGCACGACCCGCTGCCCTACAAGCGCCGCGAGGTCGGCGTCTACACGCTGCTCAACGAGGTGCCGGAGCCGAGCTGGTACACCTGATCCGCGGCGGCGGCGCGGACGGCGTCAGAGCAGGCCGTGCCGTCGGAACGCCGCCAGGACGCCGTCCTCACGCACGGAGGCGGTGACCTCGTCGGCGGCGGCGAGGGCCCCGGCGGAGGCGTTCCCCATCGCGATGCCCAGGCCCGCCGCGGCCAGCATCTCGACGTCGTTCGAGCTGTCGCCGATCGCCATCGTGTCCGCCAGCGGGTGGCCGAGGCGCTCGGCCAGGCGCACCAGCGCACTGCCCTTGTCGACGCCGCGGACGCTGACCTCGCCGCCGGCGTCGCCGAGGGACGGGATCGTGCCGGTGATCACGTGGAAGCGGTCGCCGAGGCCGTCGCGGACGAGGGCGAAGGCGGTGCCGTCCTCGCCGAAGAAGGTCGCCTTGGCGATGCCCTCCGTCGGGACGGTGCCGTAGCCGCCGCCCACCCCGCCGCTCGTGAAGACGTCGTCGTAGGACTGCAGCGAGTAAGCGATCCGGTGCGCCTCGAAGAAGCCGGCGATCGCCTCGACGTCCTCGGGCGCCATCGTCCGCGACTCGAGCAGGACGCCGTCGAGCTCGACGAAGCCGCCGGCCGCCGAGACGACCCCGTCGAAGCCGAGGTCGAGGACCTGCTGCGGGATCTCGGGACGCGAGCGGCCGGTCGCGACGAGGACGAGGTGGCCGTTGCTCCGGGCGCCGGTGATCGCCTCGCGCACCGACGGCGCGACGACCCCCTCGTCCAGGAGCGTGCCGTCGACGTCGAGCAGGACCAGTCGGGTGCGTGTCACCCGCGGAGCCTACCGGCCGGGTCCGACGCCCTCGCCGGCCGGCCCGCGTCCCGGGATCAGCCGAGCGTGCGCGGCGCCCGCCACTCCCAGGAGCGGTCCTCGTCGCCGATCGGCCGCAGCACCCGCGCCGGCACGCCGCCCGCGACCACCATCGGCGGCACGCTCGCCGTGACGACCGCGCCCGCCGCCACCACGGAGCCCGCGCCGATCACCACGCCGGGCAGCAGGATCGCGCCCGCGCCGATCCAGACGTCGTCCTCGATCACGACGGGCGCCGAGAACTGCGTGCCGTCGCGGCGCAGCTCCGGATGCACGGGGTGCCCGGTGGTGCTGATCGTGACGTTCGGCGCGATCATCACCCGGTCGCCGATGACGACCTCGACGTCGTCGACCAGCGTCAGCCCGAAGTTCACGTAGACGTCCGCGCCCAGGCGGACCCGGTTGCCGTAGGCGACGTGCAGCGGCGGCTCGACCCAGGCGCCCTCGCCGACCGCCTCGAACAGCTCGTGCAGCAGGCGCCGGCGCTCGTCGACCTCGCGGGGGCCGGTCGCGTTGTAGGCGTGGGCGAGCTCCTTGCCGCGGATCCGCTCCTCCTCGAGCGCCTCGAGGCCCTCGCCGGCGTCGACGTACAGCTCGTGGGCGTCCATCCGCCGGCGGACCTCGTGCTCGCGCGCGTCCATCGCGTCCCCTCTCGTCGTCACCAGCCTGGCACGGGGCGCCGACGGCCCCGGGTGCGCGGCGATGGGAGGAGGGACGGGGCATGCAGGGAGGAACGGGGGCGCTCACGAGGCGCGAGGTCGCCCGCGCCGCGTCAGCAGGCGCAGATCTCCCGGCGGATCCAGTCGCCGGCCTCGGCGACCGGCAGCTCGCCGCGCCGCAGCAGCCGGCTCCACTCGACCGCGCGCCCGGTGAGGCGGTCGTCCGCGGTGCCGCGGTGATCGCCGCCGGCCGTGCGCATCAGGAGGTGCGCGATCGGGCCGCCGAGGCGCAGCGTCGCGCCGGCCACCCCGGCGAAGTGCCGGGCCTGGCCGCGGGTGTCGTCGTCGTAGGGCTGGGCGAAGCCGCGGCCGCGGATCCGGTTGCTGCCGCCGGAGGCGAGGTCGATCAGCCCGAGCGGCCAGGGACGGATCCCGGCGACCTCGCGCGCGACCGCGGCGATCAGGACGCGGGGGCGGGGCGAGGTGGCGGCGAGGGCGTCGACGCGGTCGGCGAGGGCGGAGCAGGCGTCGTCGGAGGCGGGCACCCGCCCAGTGGAGCACAGGACGACTGGGCGGCGGCGGAGAGCAGCGGCCTTGACACCCGCGGCTCGCGCCAGCACCATCGACGGTACAACGTTAGAAACAGCGGGCGGCGATCGCCGACGATCACCCCGTCCGGCCCGGCCGGAGCCCGCCGACGCCTCGGAAGGGCCCCGAATGACCGACTCCTCCGCCACCTCCTCCCCCGCCGCCGCCGCCGCCGCGCGCGTCTTCCTCGATCCGGCCGCGGTGGTCGCTCCCGTGAATCCGCGGCTGTTCGGCTCGTTCGTCGAGCACCTGGGCCGCTGCGTGTACGACGGGATCTACGAGCCCGGGCACCCGACCGCGAACGAGGACGGCTTCCGCCTGGACGTCGTCGAGCTGGTCAAGGAGCTCGGTTCGACCACCGTCCGCTACCCCGGCGGGAACTTCGTCTCCGGCTACCGCTGGGAGGACGGCGTCGGACCGCGCGAGGACCGCCCGCGCCGCCGCGACCTGGCCTGGCACTCCCTCGAGACCAACGAGGTGGGCCTGGATGATTTCGCGAAGTGGGCGAAGCTGACCGGCAGCGAGATCATGTACGCCGTGAACCTCGGCACCCGCGGCGTCCTCGAGGCCCTCGACGTCCTCGAGTACGCCAACGGCAAGGCCGGCACGTTCCTCGCCGACCAGCGGATCGCGAACGGGTCGCCGGAGCCGCACGACATCCGCATGTGGTGCCTGGGCAACGAGATGGACGGCCCCTGGCAGGTCGGCCACATGAACGCCGACGACTACGGCAAGCTCGCCTCCCGCACCGCCAAGGCCCTGAAGATCGCCGACCCGTCCCTCGAGCTCGTGATCTGCGGCTCGTCCGGATCCTCGATGCCGACCTTCGGCGAATGGGAGCGCGTCGTCCTCGAGCACGCCTACGACGACGTCGAGTACGTCTCCTGCCACGCCTACTACCAGGAGTACGACGGCGACCTCGGCTCCTTCCTCGCGTCCTCCGTCGAGATGGAGTACTTCATCGCGACCGTCGCGGCCACCGTCGACCACGTCAAGCACAAGCTCCGCAAGACCAAGGACATCAAGCTCTCCTTCGACGAGTGGAACGTCTGGTACCTCCAGGAGTGGACCGAGAAGGAGAAGGCGGACGCCGAGGGCGACCAGAGCACCCGCGAGTGGGCCTACGCGCCGCGCCTGCTCGAGGACGTCTACTCCGTCGCCGACGCCGTCGTGCTCGGCAACCTGATGATCACGCTGCTGAAGAACTCCGACCGGGTCACCTCGGCGTCGCTCGCGCAGCTCGTCAACGTCATCGCGCCGATCATGACCGAGCCGGGCGGAGCCGCCTGGCGGCAGACCACGTTCTTCCCGTTCTCCACCACCGCGCGCCTCGCGTCGGGCTCGGTCCTGAAGCCGCGGATCGAGGTCGGGTCCTACTCCACCGCGCGGCACGGCGACGCGCCGCTGGTCGATTCCGTCGCGACGCTCGACGACGGCCGCGCGGCCGTGTTCCTGGTGAACCGCTCGACGACCGACGCCCTAGAGGTCACGGTCGACGTGAACGGCCTCGGCGTCTCCACCGTCGCCGAGGCGGTCGCCCTCTTCGACGAGGACGTCTACGCGAAGAACACCAAGGACGACCAGAACCGCGTCGGCCTCAAGCCCGTCGACGCCGACCTGGCGGACGGCGTGCTGACGCTGACGCTGCCCCCGGTCTCCTGGACGGCCGTCGCCCTGACGGCGTAGCGCCCGGACCGGGTGGGTCTCGATACGCGGGCCTTCGACCCGCTACTCGACCAGCATGGAAGGCGAGCTGCGCTCCCTGTTCTCCACGGGCGCGGGCGCTCCCTGTTCTCCAAGGGCGCGGGCGCTCCATGCTGATCGAGTAGCCCGCGCAGCGGGCGTATCGAGATCCACCCACGTCAGCACGGAGGCCTGCAGACCGGGACTGCTGAGCACGGCGGGTCTCGATACGCCGCTCCGCAGCTACTCGACCAGCATGATGGGGAGAGCTGCGCTCCCTGCACTCCGCGGGCGTGGCGCAGGCCCTCCCTGCTGATCGAGTAGCCCGCACCGCGGGCGTATCGAGATCCCCCACCGCCGACGCCCTCAGCGCAGCAGCGCCTCGAGGTCCGCGACACCGCGCCCGGCGAGCGTCGGCCAGAGCGTGCGGTCCGCGCCCGGCGCGAGCTCCGCATCGTGCGGCACCCCGACCGCGCACGCCCCGGACGCCACGGCCGCCGCGAGTCCCGTCGGCGAGTCCTCGATCGCGACACAGTGCGCGATGTCGACGCCGAGCGTCGCGGCCGCCAGCAGGTACGGCTCCGGATCCGGCTTGCCGCGCGACACGTCGTCGCCGGTGACGAGCGCGGCGAGCGGCACCTCCGCCGCCAGCGCATCGACGACGACCTGCGCCATCACGCGTGACGACGTGGTCACGATCGCCTGCCGCACCCCCGCCCGGTGCAAGTCGCGCAGCAGCTCGCGCGCCCCCGGCCGCCACACCAGCCCGCGGTGCATCTCCGCGAGCACGTCGCGCTCGAGCGCCGCCTCCACCTCGGCGTCCGGCAGCTCGACCCCGGCGGCCTGCAGCGCCCGCACCGTCTGCTCCATCGTGCTGCCGATCAGCGCGAGCGCGTCGGCACGCGTCCACTCGCGGCCGAAGCGCCCGGCGAGCACCTCCTGCGCCCGCACCCACGCGGGCTCCGAGTCGACGATCGTGCCGTCCATGTCCCAGAGCACCGCCTCCAGGCCGGTCGCACCCTCCGGGCCGGGCACTGCCTCGAGCCCGGTCACGACGCGGCCCCCGCCGTGCGGCTCCGACCGAGGACCCCGGCGAGCAGCACCGCCACGACCCCCGCGATCGGCACCACCAGGAGCCCCACCCGCAGCCCCGCGCCGTCGGCGACCAGCCCGACGATCGGCGGCGAGAGCAGGAAGCCGAGCCGCATCAGCCACGAGACGATCGTGACTCCGGTGCCCGCGCGCAGCCCCCGGATCTCGTCGGCCTCGTGCATCGCCGCGGGGACCGTCGTCGCGAGCCCGAAGCCGGCGGCCGCGAATCCGGCGATCGTGCCCGGAACGGACGGGAACGCCAGCGCCGCCCCCATCCCGAGCGCCGCGATCGCCCCGCCGATCCGCAGCACGGTGCGCTGGCCGAAGCGGTCGACCAGCCGGTCGCCGAGGATGCGCCCGACGAACTGCGCGCCGACCAGCGCGACGAAGCCGTACGCCGCCACCGCCGCGGTCGCCCCGAGCGAGCCGCCCAGGTAGACGGCGGCCCAGGTCGACGCCGCGTCCTCGACGAGGGTGCCCGCGATCGCCACCGCGACCATGGCCGCGAGCAGCAGCACCACCCGCGGGCGGACGCGAGCCCGCACGACCCGCGCGGCCCCCGGCTCGGCCGCGGTCTCGTCGTCGCGACCCCGCAGGAGGAAGCGCAGCGCGGTCAGCGCGACCACCGCGAAGAGCACCCCCGAGATGCTCAGGTGCACGGCGCGGGGCAGGCCGAGCGCGATCGCCCCGGCCGCCATCGAGCCGCCGAGGACCGCGCCGATCGACCAGATCGCGTGGAAGGAGTTGATGATCGAGCGCCCGTAGCGGCGCTGTACCCGCAGACCGTGGCTGTTCTGCGCGACGTCGGTGATCGCATCGGTCGCGCCGGCGAAGGCGAGAGCCCCGGCGAAGACCAGCAGCGACGGCGAGAAGCCGGCCAGCACCGTCCCGATCGCGGTGAGGATCGTGCCGAGCACCGCGGCGCGGCCGCTGCCGAGCCGCCGGATCACGACGGCCGCGGCGAGCCCGGCGACGACCGCGCCGGCCGGGAACGCGGCGATCGCGACCCCGTAGGCCGCGTTGTCGAGCGCCAGGTCGGCCTTGATCTCGGGGAAGCGCGGGACGAGGTTGGCGAAGAGCGCGCCGTTGGTGAGGAAGAGCGCGGCGACGGCGGTGCGGGCGCGGCGCGACTCGGTGGACGGCGGCGCGAGGGCGGTGGACATGCGTACGACCGTACACGCAGTGTGTACGATCGTGCACATGGACAGCACCGACCACGTCGCCGCCGAGCATGTCGCCGACGAGCATTTCGCCGCCGACCACTTCGCCGGCGACGAGCGCAGCAACCGCGAGCGGATGCTCGCCGGCGACCTCTACATCGCCGACGACCCGGAGAGCACGCGCCTCGCGCAGCGCGCCGCGCGACTCGCCGACGCCTACCACCGCGCCGCTCTCGCCGACGAGGCGGCCGCCCGCCCGCTGCTCGAGGAGCTGCTCGGCTCCCTCGGCGAGGGCGCGTTCGTGAAGCCGCCGCTGTTCGTCGACTACGGCGAGAACATCACGATCGGCCCGCGCACCTTCGTCAACTACCACCTGACCGCGCTCGACGTCGCGGCGATCACCATCGGCGCCGACTGCCAGATCGGCCCGAACGTCCAGCTGCTCACGCCGACGCACCCGGTGGAGCCCGGTCCGCGCCGCGACAAGCTCGAGGCCGCGCGGCCGATCACGATCGGCGACAACGTCTGGCTCGGCGGCGGCGTGATCGTCTGTCCCGGGGTGAGCATCGGCGACGACAGCGTGATCGGAGCGGGTGCCGTCGTCACCCGCGACATCCCGGCCGGCGTCGTCGCCGTCGGCACTCCGGCACGCGTGATCCGGAGCGTCACCGAGTGACCGAGACCGCTGAGAGCGCGCCCGTCCCGCGCGCACCACGCCGCACCGACCCGCACCGGCGCGACCGCATCATCGACGCCTGCCTCGACGTCATCGCGGAGGAGGGGGTCGCCGGCACCTCGCACCGCCGCGTGGCCGCCGCCGCCGACGTGCCGCTCGGCTCGATGAGCTACCACTTCGCCGGGATGGACGAGCTGCTGCACGAGGCGTTCACCCGCTTCGCCGACTCCGTCGCCGAGCAGACCCTGCGGCGGATGACCGACGCCCGCACCCCCGACGAGGCGCGCGAGGCCGTCGTCGACGTCGTCCTGCACGACATCTTCGGCAGCCGCCGCGAGCTCGTGATCACCCACGAGCTCTACACCCTCGCCGCCCGACGTCCGGAGTACCGCAGCATCACGCACACCTGGATGGCCCGCTCCCGCGCCGCCCTCGAGCGCCACGTCGACCCGATGACCGCCCGCATGCTCGACGCCCTGATGGAGGGCCTGACCATCCACCGCGCCCTCGACGAGGAGCCCGCCGACGACGCCGTCGTCCGCGAGGCCGTCCGCCGCATCCTCGGCTGACCCGTCCCTCCCCTCCCCCTCCGCGAGATGCCACTTGTGCACGCTTCTCACGGCGTGTCGCGTGCACAAGTGGCATCTCGCGGAGGGGTCAGGCGGGGGTGGCAGGGTGGAGGGATGGCTTCTCCCCAGGACTTCGACCTCGACGAGCTGCGGGGGCGCGTGCTGGAGGAACGCGGCGGGGAGGTGGACGACAGCATCCCGGAGCTCGCGGCGGCCGACCCGGAGCTGTGCGGGATCGCGCTCGCGCTGCCGGACGGCACCGTGCGCTCGAGCGCGCAGGCGGACGTGCCGTTCAGCATCCAGTCGGCGGTCAAGCCGTTCCTCTTCGCGCTCGCGCTGCTCGACACCGACGGCGACGCGCTCGACCGCGTCGGCATCGAGCCGACCGGCGAGGCGTTCGACGCCCTCAAGCTCGAGAGCGGCACCGGCCGCCCGCCGAACCCGATGGTCAACGCGGGCGCCCTGCTGACCGCTGCACTCGTCGACGGCGGCGACGCGGAGGGCCGCGGCGAGCGCATCCTCCGCGGTCTCTCCGCCTTCGCCGGCCGCTCGCTGGAGGTCGACGAGAGCGTCGCCTCGAACGAGCACCTGCTCGGCGACCGCAACCACGCCCTCGCGCACCTCATGCGCGCGGAGGGGACGCTGCAGCTCGGCGCCGACGACGCGGTCGCCGCCTACGCCCGCGCCTGCGCCGTGCTCGTCGACGCGGAGGCCCTCGCGGTGATGGGCGCGACCCTCGCGCTCGGCGGCGTGAATCCCGCGACCGGCGAGCGCGTCGTGCCGGCCCGCGTCGCCCGCGACGTCGTCTCCGTGATGGCCACCTGCGGCGTCTACGACGGCTCCGGCCGCTGGATGCGCGCCGTCGGCGTCCCCGCCAAGTCGAGCGTCTCCGGCGCGATCGTCCTCTCCGCCCCCGGCCGCCTCGGTGCCGCCGTCGTCAGCCCGCCCCTCGACTCCCAGGGCACCAGCGTCCGCGGCGCCGCCGCGAGCACCCTCCTGTCGGCCGAGCTCGCCCTGCACTCCTTCGACCCGACCCCCCGCTGATGCTGATGCTGATCGAGTAGCGCCCGCAGGGCGCGTATCGAGATCCGCCCGCACTGAACACGTGGGTCTCGATACGCCGCTCCGCGGCTGCTCGACCAGCATGGGTGGGCCGCTCCGCGGCTACTCGACCAGCGGGGTGGACCGCTCCGCGGCTGCTCGACCAGCGGGGTGGACCGCTCCGCGGCTACTCGACCAGCAGGAGGGGCCGCTCTGCGGCTACCTGACCAGCGTGGAGGGGCCGCCGCGCGAGACCCGCGACCGCGAAGCGGAGCCCCTCCGAACAAGCACGCCCTGCCTGCTGATCGAGTAGCGCCCGCAGGGCGCGTATCGAGATCCGCCCGCATGGAGCACGTGGGTCTCGATACGCCGCTCCGCGGCTACTCGACCAGCATGGGTGGGCCGCTCCGCGAGAGCCGCGACCGCGAAGCGGAGCCCACAACACGAGCCCGCCACTGCCCGCGAAAGGCCGAGGTCACCGGCGAATCGCGTGCTAGCGATTCGTCGTAGCGGTAGGCGAGACGCTCTGCGGTACCCGGCCACGCACCCCAGCCGACTGCGGAGCGCGTGACGACGAAGGAGGAACGTGCTCGTTCAAGCACCGCCCGCTCAATCGAGCAACAGCGCAGGCTCCTCCAGCACGCTCGCGACGTCGGCGACGAAGCGGCTGACGACGTCGCCGTCGACGACGCGGTGGTCGAAGGAGCCGCCGACGGTGGTGACGAAGCGGGGGCGGACCTCGCCGTCGACGACCCAGGGCTTCTGCTTGATGGTGCCGAGGGCGATGATCGCGACCTCGCCGGGGTTAAGGATCGGGGTGCCGGTGTCCATGCCGAACACGCCGATGTTGGTGATGGTGATGGTGCCGTTCTGCATGTCGGCGGCGGAGGTCTTGCCGTCGCGGGCGTCGAGGGTGAGCTTCTCGAGGGCCTGGGCGAGCTCGAGGAGGCTCATCGACTGGGCGTCCTTGACGTTGGGCACGAGCAGGCCGCGCGGGGTCGCCGCGGCGATGCCGAGGTTGACGTAGTGGCGGACGAGGATGTCCGTGTCGGTCCAGGCGGAGTTGACCGTCGGGTTCCGCCTCACCGCCCAGATGATGGCCTTGGCCATGATCAGCAGCGGCGAGACCTTGACGCCGGCGAAGTCGGGCGAGTTCTTCAGGCGCTTGACGAACTCCATCGTGCGGGTCGCGTCGACGTCCACGAAGACGCTGACGTGCGGCGCGGTGAAGGCGCTGCGCGACATCGCCGAGGCGATGGCCTTGCGGACGCCGCGGACGGGGATGCGGTCCTCGCGGGAGTCGCCCCAGGCGGGGGTCTGGATGTTGCGGAAGACACTGGCCTGGGAGGCGTGGCGGATGACGTCGTCGCGGGTGACCTCGCCGGCGAGGCCGGTGGCCTGCACCTCGAGCAGGTCGACGTCGAGGTCCTTGGCGAGCTTGCGGATCGGCGGCTTCGCGATGACGGGCAGCGCCGACGAGGCGGGCACCGAGGTCGGTCGCGGCGGCGACGCCGGGCGGGCCGGCTTCTCCGGAGCGGCGCCCGCGGCCGGACGGCGACGGCGGGTGGCGACGTGGCCGCCGGCGGTGCCATAGCCGACGAGTGCGGCGCCGGAGCCCTCCCCTGGCTCGGTGGTCGAGGGTGCGGGCGGGGCGGCGGGCGGCGCGGCCTGCGCGGGCATCGCCGGGATCTCGGAGCCGGCCGATCCCGCGCCCTGCACGGTGATGATCGGCGTGCCGACGTCGACCGTCTGGCCCTCGTCGACGAGCACGTCGACGACGGTGCCGCTGAACGGCGAGGGCAGCTCGACGAGCGACTTGGCGGTCTCGATCTCGACGAGGACCTGGTTGACGCTCACCTCGTCGCCGACCTTGACCCGCCAGGAGACGATCTCGGCCTCGGTGAGGCCCTCGCCGACGTCGGGGAGGAGGAAGTGCTCTGTCATCGTCGGGACTCCTGGCTGTGCCGGTTCTGCATGAGGGAAGGGGGCGCGTGGGGACGCCGGGGCGTCGGCCGGTGCGTCAGTACGCGAGCGAGCGGTCGACGGCCTCGAGCACGCGGTCGACGTCGGGGAGGAAGAGCTTCTCGACCTTGGCGGGCGGGAAGGGCGTGTCGAAGCCCGCGACGCGGAGCACCGGCGCCTCGAGCGAGTAGAACGCCTTCTCGGTGACGGTCGCGGCGATCTCGGAGCCGAGGCTCACGTTCGCGGACGCCTCCTGGGCGACCACGAGCCGGCCGGTCCTGCGGACCGAGGCGAGCAGCGGCTCCCAGTCGATCGGCGAGAGCGAGCGCAGGTCGACGACCTCGACGCTGGTCCCCTCCTCGCCGGCGAGCTCGGCGGCCTGGAGCAGCACGGAGACCATCGGCCCCCAGCCCACGACCGTGACCTCGTCGCCCTGGCGCACGACGCGGGTCGCGTGCAGCGGGGCGGCGGACGCGCGGAGGTCGACGTCGCCCTTGGGCCAGTAGCGGCTCTTGGGCTCGAAGAACATCACCGGGTCGTCCGAGGCGATGGCCTCCTGGATCATCCAGTAGGCGTCGTTCGGGGTCGACGGGCTGACCGCGCGGAGGCCCGCGGTGTGCGCGAAGTAGGCCTCGTTGCTCTCCTGGTGGTGCTCCACCGCTCCGATGTGCCCGCCGTAGGGCACGCGGATGACGACGGGCATCGTGAGCGAGCCCTCGTGCCGGTTGGTCATCTTCGCGAGCTGCGAGGTGATCTGGTCGAAGGCCGGGTAGATGAAGCCGTCGAACTGGATCTCGCAGACCGGGCGGAAGCCGCGCATCGCGAGGCCGATCGCGGTGCCGACGATGCCGGACTCGGCGAGCGGGGTGTCGAGCACGCGCTGCGGCCCGAACTCGGCGTGCAGGCCCTCGGTGATGCGGAAGACGCCGCCGAGCGGTCCGATGTCCTCGCCCATCAGCAGGACGCGGTCGTTCTCGGTCATGGCGCGGCGGAGCCCGGCGTTCAGCGCCTTCGCCATCGACATGGACTCCAGCTGCGTGTCGCTCAGCGGCGGCTGGACGGTGGTGCTCGTGTCGATCGTCATCGCGGGTCGCCTCCCAGCGCGTCCTCGTAGCCCTGAAGCCACGCCTTCTGCTCCGCCACCTGCTGGTGCGGCTCCGAGTACACGTGGTCGAACATCACGTCGACGGGCGGCGCCTCGAGCGCGAGCAGGCGCTGCCGGATGTCCGCGGCGAAGTCCTTCGCCTCCTCGTCCACCTCGTCGAAGAACGACTGCGGGGCGCCGAGACCGCGCAGGTACGCGGCAAAGCGGGTGATCGGGTCCTTCGCGACCCACGAGGCGAGCTCGTCGTCGGTCCGGTACTTCGTGGGGTCGTCGCTCGAGGTGTGTGCGCCGATGCGGTAGGTGAGCGCCTCGATGAACTGGGGGCCGCCGCCGGAGCGGGCGTCGGCGAGGTGCTTCGCAGTGACGGCGTAGCTGGCGAGCACGTCGTTGCCGTCGATCTGCACGCCCGGGATGCCGAAGCCGGAGGAGCGGAGGTAGAGCGGGCTGCGCGACTGCGTGGCGACGGGCACCGAGATCGCGTAGTGGTTGTTCTGCAGGAAGAACACCTCGGGCGTCTGGTAGCTCGCGGCGAAGACCATGGCCTCGCTCACGTCGCCCTGGCTGGAGGCTCCGTCGCCGAAGTAGACGATGACCGCCGCGTCCTTCTCGGGGTCGCCCGTGCCGGTCGCGCCGTCGAAGGTGAGGCCCATCGCGTAGCCGGTCGCGTGCAGCGCCTGCGAGCCGAGGACCAGCGTGTAGAGGTGGAAGTTGCCGTGCGCGGGGTCGGCCGGGTCCCAGCCGCCGTGCGTCACGCCGCGCAGCAGCGCGAGGACTCGGAGCAGGTCGACGCCGCGGACCTTGGCGACGACGTGCTCGCGGTAGGAGGGGAAGACGTGGTCCTGCGGGCGCAGCGCGAACGCGGAGCCGACCTGCGCCGCCTCCTGCCCGTGGCTCGGCACCCAGAGTCCGAGCTGCCCCTGACGCTGCAGGTTCGCCGCCTCGATGTCGAACCGGCGGACGACCGCCATCTCGCGGTAGAAGGAGCGGTGCTGCGCCTCGTCGATCCCGTCGAGGAGGGGGGCGTACTGCTCGGCCGCGGGGGTCGGCGCGAACCGGCCGTCCGCGGTGAGGAACTGGACCGTCGGCGTCTCGCTGGTGGCTGCCACCCGACTAACCTATCCGCCTCGCGGGATGCCCCTTCGGGAGGGTCCCGACAATCTCCGCCGCCGCCGTGAGGAGCTTGTCGACAGAACTCGCCTCGCCGACCGACACCCGGATGCCCTCGGGCGGGAAGGCGCGGACGACCACGCCGGCCCGCTCGAAGACCGCCGCGGCCGCCTCCGTCTGCTCGCGGGTGTCGAACCAGAGGAAGTTGGCCTCCGACTTCGGGATGGTCCAGCCCTGGTCGAGCAGCGCCTCCCAGAGGTGGTCGCGCAGCTGGGCGATGCGGCCGACGCGCTCGAGCAGCTCCTCGCGGTGCTCGAGCGAGGCGACCGCCGCGGTCTCCGCGAAGCGGGTGACCGAGAGGGGGATGGCGGTCGAGCGGGCGGCGTCGAGGATCCGCGGGTGCCCGATCGCGTAGCCGACGCGCAGCCCCGCCAGTCCGTAGGCCTTGGAGAAGGTGCGGGCGACGACGAGGTTGGGGTGGCGGCCGAGGAGGGTCGCGCCGTCCACCGCGCGCTCGTCCCCGACGAACTCGGCGTAGGCCTCGTCGAGCAGGACGAGGACGTCGGCCGGCACCTTCTCGAGGAAGGCCGCCACGTCATCCGCGGTGGCGACGGTCCCGGTGGGGTTGTTGGGGCTGCAGACGATCACCAGACGGGTGCGCTCGGTGATCGCCTGCGCCATCGCGTCGAGGTCGTGCGTGTCGTCGGCGCGCAGGGGGATGCGCACGCCGGTGGCGCCGGCGGTGGTGATGAGGGAGGGGTAGGCCTCGAAGGAGCGCCAGGCGTGCACGACCTCGTCGCCCGGCCCTGCGGCGGCGGTGATCAGCTGGGCGATGACGGCGACGGAGCCCGCTCCGACGATCACCTCCTCGATCCCGACGCCGTAGCTCTCGGCGAGCGCCGTCCGGAGCGCCGTGGCCGCGGCGTCCGGGTAGCGGTTGAAGTCGGTGATCGCCTGCACCCGCTCGAGCACCGAGGGCAGCGGATCGAACGGGTTCTCGTTGGAGGAGAGCTTGAACGCGTCCGCGGAGGCGGCGCGGCCCTGGCGGTAGGCCGGCAGAGCGAGGATCTCGGGGCGGAGGCGGACGGGTGGCTCCTGCTGATCGGTCACCCGGACCATGCTATTCGGGCGGCGGCCGGGCGAGCCGCGCGAGGCACCCTTCCCCGCCGCAGGTGCGCCCGGGTGGAGGCGGGCTGCGCCAGAGTGGAGGCATGCGCAGACTCCTCCTCGGCCTCGCCACCAACGCCGTCGCCCTCTGGCTGACCACGCTCGTCGTCGCGGGCGTCCGCGTCGATCCGTACGAGCAGGGGCCGACCGCCGCGGTGCTCACGTACCTCCTCGTCGCAGTGATCTTCGGCGTCGTCAACTCCGTGGTCGGCGGGGTGGTCCGCGTCGTGGCCTTCCCGCTGTACGTGCTGACGCTCGGTCTCGTCTCCTTCCTGGTGAACGGCCTGCTCCTGCTGCTGACGGCCTGGATCAGCGGCCTCTTCGGCTTCGGCCTGGTCGTGGACGGCTTCTGGTGGGGCGTCCTCGGCGCCCTGGTGCTCGCGATCGTCAACTGGTTCATCGGGCTGCTCCTGCGCCCCTTCGCTCGCGACCGCCGCCGGGACTGACCGGCACGGTCGTCAGCCGGGCGGCGACGCGCGAGTCCGGCGCTCCCCGCCAGAGCGGGAACAGGGCGGCCCCTGTCGCCGCGAGCCGGGGGTCGGCCGCCGCATCGAGGGCGTGCCCGGTCGCGACGTAGGCGTCGAGGGCGTGCGCGGGCACCGGAGTGTCGCGCACGATCCCCGCCGGGGAGTCGCGCTCGACCAGCACGACCCCCGGCTCCTCCGCCGCCGTCCGGCTGAAGCCGCTGAGCGCCGGCACCAGGTCGTCGGAGTGCTCGATCGAGAGCGAGCGCGTCCCCTCCGGCAGGTCCAGCCCGCGCACCGGACTGCCGAAGGTGACGACGTCGTGCACGTCGTAGCGCCCCGGCTGCGCCACCCGGAGGGCGACCAGACCGCCCTGCGAGTGCGCGGCGATCGTGACGGGGGCCCCGGCGGGGATCCCGGCCGCCGCCATCGCCGCGAGCGCTCCCTCGACGGAGGCGGCGCGCCCGCCCGCCATCGCCTGCAGGTTCGACGGAGCCCCGAAGGCCTGCTCCGGGTCGGCGCTCCAGTCGGTGGTGCCGGAGAGCGTGATGAGCCACTCCCCTCCGTAGCGCTCGATCACCACCTGCGGACCGTCGGGATCGCTCGGCGGGATCCGCGCCGCGAGCTCCCCCCAGCCCGTCGGCGCGGCGAGCGGGTCCACCGGCGGCGGCACCCGCTCCACCCGCAGCTCCCGCTCACCCGGCGCCGGCAGCACGCCGAACACCGTCCCCAGGATGACGAGCGCCCCCGCGGCCGACTGCACCCCGTTCCCGATCACCTGCTCGGACGTCGGTCGCCCCACCGCGTCGGCCAGCGGCGGCGGGAGCAGCAGCACCCCGATCTCGGTGCCGAGGCCGATCGAGGAGATCACCCCGCGCAGGCCCTCGATCAGGAGAGGGTCGCCCAGCAGTGCCCGGACGAGGTCCTCTCCCTCCTCCTTCAGGTCGGCCTCGGCACCCTCGTCCCCCGCGAGGGCTCGCGCCGCCGCCGAGACCGACCCGAACGCGGCGTCGGTGACCGCCCTGACCAGCACCGCGGCGTCCTCGACGGCGCCGGGAAGCCGCCGCGCGAGGGACTCGCCCGCACGCCGCTCGAAGAGCGCGACGGCGGTCCGCGGTCCGAGGATCCCCGGCATCCCCGGCACCGCGTCCTCCTCCGCCCGCTCGTACTCCGCCGCCGCCGCGGCGAGCGCCTCCCGGAGCGCCACCGCGTCGGCCTCGAGCAGGCGGAGCCGATCGCCGAGCGCCGCCGGCTCACCCGCCCGGGCCGGCGCCGCGAGCATCACCGCGGGGACGAGCCCGTCGCCGAGCACCGCGCACTCGGCCAGCCCCGCCGCGAGCCCCTCGAGCGTCCGCCGGCGCTCGTCGAGCTCGGCCGTCTCCACCCGCACCGGGGACGGCGCCCTCATCCGCCCGCCCCCACAGCCAGCCCGCGCGCCGCCGCCTCCGCCGTCGCGAGCCCGGCCAGCAGCTCGGCCGCCCGCTCGGCGTACTCCCGCGCCGCCGCCCCCTCCCAGTCGGCGTCGGGCAGGAGTCCGCCCGCCTCCCCGCGGAGCACCCCGATCCGCTCGGCGAGCGCCGCCACCGCCGTGCTCGGCCACGGCGCCGCCGCGCCCGTCCCTCCCCCTGCAGCCGCCTCGACGCCCATCCGCCACCTCCCTTCTCTCGATGCCCGCGGCCAGCCTCGGGCACCGCGGTCGGCCGCGGGCGGGCGCTCCCCGGAACGGTGGAGAGGTTGAGAATCCGCCCGCTGTGGAGGACCGCCGGTGCGCCATGATGGGCGGGTGACCCCCTCTTCCGCGCCGTCGGCGTTCGCCGTGTGCTTCGTCTGCACCGGCAACATCTGCCGGTCGCCGATGGCGGAGGTGGTGCTGCGCTCCCTCGCCGAGCAGGCCGGGCTCGGCTCGGTCATCACGATCACCTCCGCCGGCACCGGCGAGTGGCACCTCGGCGAGCACGCCGACCACCGTGCCCTCGAGGCGCTCGATCGCCGCGGGCTCGACGGCGCCCCGCACCGCGCGCGGCTCTTCGACCCCGCGCTCTTCGAGGAGTTCGACCTCGTCGTCGCCCTCGATCACGGCCATGAGCGGGCACTGCGCTCCTGGGCGCGCACCGACGTCGACCGGCAGAAGATCCGGCGCCTGCTCGCCTTCGAGCCGGGCCTCTCGGCGCAGGGCGACGTCCCCGACCCCTACTATTCCGATGCGGCGGCGTTCGACTCGGTGCTCGCGCTGATCGAGCGCGCGTGCCGGGCGCTCTTCGCCCAGATCGAACCGGGACTGCGCGGCAACCGCACGGTCCGCACCGACCCGCGATCGAGCCTCCAGACCGCGCGGGACCCCCGAGAACCGGAAGGCACCACCGCATGACCTCGCTCCCTCCCCAGCCGCTCAGCCCGCTCGACGGCCGCTACAGCGCCGCCGTCTCCGCCCTCGGCGAGCACCTGTCGGAGGCCGGGCTGAATCGCGCCCGCGTGCACGTGGAGGTGGAGTGGCTGGTCGCCCTCACCGACCGCCGCCTCTTCGGCTCCGAACCGGTCGAGGCCGCCGCCGCCGAGGAGCTCCGCCGCCGCGCCCGCGACTTCGGCCAGCCCGAGATCGACCGCCTGGCCGAGCTCGAGGCCGTCACCCGCCACGACGTGAAGGCGGTCGAGTACCTGGTGCGCCAGTGGCTGGCCGAGCTGGGCCTGGACCGCATCGCCGAGCTCACCCACTTCGCCGCGACCAGCGAGGACATCAACAACCTCTCCTACGCGCTCGTCGTCCGCCGGGCCATCGAGGACGTCTGGCTGCCGAAGCTGCGCACGGTCGTCGCCTCCCTGCGCGAGCTCGCCGTCCGCTACCGCGACGAGTCGATGCTCAGCCGCACCCACGGCCAGCCCGCGACGCCGACGACGATGGGCAAGGAGTTCGCCGTCTACGCCTTCCGCCTCGAGCGGGTCGTCGTGCAGCTCGAGGCCACGGAGTACCTCGGCAAGTTCAGCGGAGCGACGGGCACCTTCGCGGCGCACCTCGCCGCGGATCCGGACACCGACTGGGCGGCCCTCGCGGCGGAGTTCGTCGGCTCCCTCGGCCTCGTCTTCAACCCGCTGACCACCCAGATCGAGTCGCACGACTGGCAGGCCGAGCTCTACGGCAAGGCCGCGCACGCGAACCGGATCCTGCACAACATCTGCACCGACGTCTGGACCTACATCTCGCTCGGCTACTTCCGGCAGATCCCGCAGGCCGGCGCGACCGGTTCGTCGACGATGCCGCACAAGATCAACCCGATCCGGTTCGAGAACGCCGAGGCGAACCTCGAGCTCTCCAGCGCGCTGCTCGACTCGCTCGCGCAGACCCTGGTCACCTCGCGGCTGCAGCGCGACCTCACCGACTCGACGACCCAGCGCAACATCGGCGTCGCGTTCGGCCACTCCCTCCTCGCGCTCGACAACATCGCCCGCGGCCTGCTCGAGATCGACCTCGACCCGCGCGCCCTCGCCGCCGACCTCGACACCAACTGGGAGGTGCTCGCGGAGGCGATCCAGACCGTCATCCGCGCCGAGGTCGTCGCGGGACGCTCCTCGATCACGGACCCGTACGCGATGCTCAAGGACCTCACCCGCGGCAAGCGCCTCGGCGCCGAGGACCTCGCGGTCTTCGTCGACGGCCTCGACATCGGCGCTGCCGCGAAGGCCCGTCTGCTCGCGCTGACGCCCGCCGGCTACACCGGGCTGGCCTCGGAGCTGGTCGACCGCCTGAGCTGAGACGCCGTCGAGCTCGCCTGCGGGGGAGCTCGATGGAGACGGCCCCCGGCGCGGATGTCGGGGGTCGTGCCTAGGGTCGGAGCATGTCCCCCGATGCGGTCCCCCCGGACTGCGCCCTCGACGGCTGCCGCACGGCCGCCGAGTCAGGCGCGCCGGTGGCGCTCTGCAGCGCGCACCTCGGGCTGGCGCACGACTGGGTGGCGCGCGAGGACGGCGTCGTCGACGCCCTCCCCTCGCCGTGCCTCGTCTGCGGCTCGCGACTGGGCGTCCGGCACCCGTCGGGCTGGCTCTGCGCGGCCTGCGAGTGGCGGCTCGGCGACGCGCCCGACGGCGAGCTGCCGCCACCGCGGGTCGAGGTCGTCTACTACATCCGCTTCGCCGGGCGGATCAAGATCGGCACCAGCGGGAACCCCCGGCAGCGCCTGCACCGCCTGCGGCACGAGGAACTGCTCGCCTTCGAACGCGGCGGGCGGGCACTGGAGCAGCACCGCCACGCGCAGTTCGCCGTCGAGCGGCTGGAGCGGACGGAGTGGTTCACCCGCAGCGCCGCGCTCGACCGGCACGTCGAGGCGGTGCGGGCGGGCGAGCCCGACCCGTGGGCCCTGTACCGACGCTGGTGCAGCGAGGCGCTCGCGCTGCGGACCTGACCCGCCGCGGGGTCGCGCGGCCGGCCGGCACGCCCCTCCGACCGGGCAGCGGGTCCAGGCGCCCGGTCAGCGCGTCCAGGCGTCGACGAGCAGCGACCCGCGGATCTCGCGCAGCTCGTCGAGCAGCCGGTCGACGAGCCCCGCCGAGACGCCCGACGCGAGGACGTCGTGCGGCCCGAGCGGAGGCAGGCGCCCGGTCCGCACCCGCACCACCTCCCAGCCGACGGCCCGCAGCGCGCGGTCCTTCCGCCGGTCCGCCTCCTCGCGATGCCCCACGTGCTCGAGCCCGTGCCGCCCCGTGGAGTCGTACTCGATCGCCACCCGCAGCTCGCTCAGCACGATGTCCGGCCACGCCTCCAGGTGCTCGAAGAACGGCCGGCCCAGACGCACCGCCGTGAAACCCGGCTCGAACTCGAGCCGCTCGGCGAGCAGCGCGCGGAGCCGCGCCTCGACCGCCGACGCGGGCGGAGGCGCGCAGGCGCTGACGAAGGGCTCTCCGGGTGGGAGCTGCGGGGTCTTCGAGCAGATCCGCGGCGGGCGCGACCTCGTCGGAGTGCGGGCGGGACGGGGCGACCGAGCAGCAGCAGACTCGGAGACCGGGGCCGACGGGCGCTCGATCACCGGCTCCGCCGCGGGCCGCGGCGTCCGGGGCTTCGCGAGCGCCGCGCAGTCGGGACACCAGGACGAGCGCCGCCGCTCCCGGCCCGGACGGTGCCGCTGCTCCTCGGGAGTCGCGACGAACACGTGTCCCGCGTCGCACAGCCAGCACAGATAGACGTCGGCCGCCGGCGGGATCTGGCTGAGGACGATCCCCCCGTTGTACTCGGGCCGGTACTGGAGCACGAGCACCGGGAACGACGCCCACGCCTCCCGGTAGGTGCCCACCGGGTACGGGACGTCGAGCCCCCGCGAGAACCGCCGCCGCTCCCACCACCGCCCGATCGCCTCCGCCACCCCCGCACGCTAACCCGGACCACCGACGCCGCGGCGTGCATGCTGATCGAGGAGCCCGCGGAGCGGGCGTCTCGAAGGGGATCGGCGGGAGAAGGGGAGTCTGCAGCCCGCCGTGCTGAGGACGGCGGGTCTCGATACGCCCCTGCGGGGCTACTCGACCAGCATGCAGGCCCCTACGGGGCTACTCGACCAGCAAGAGTTGGAGCCGCCCACCAGCAGGCCGGGGCGGGCGACGGCACGCGGGGCTACTCGTCGAGCGAAGGGCGGCGTCGGCGGGCGAGGAGGGCGGCGGCGAGACCGAGGACGAGGGCGGCCAGGCCGCCGCCGAGCCACGGGCCGGGGTCACCTCCGGTGTCGGCCAGCGTCGGAACGACCGGCGCGGGCGAGACGACGGTCGTCTCGCCCGGTGCTCCGCACTCCCCGCGATGGACGACCGTTCCGTCCTTCGTGGCGAGCGTCTCAACCCAGTAGTAGTCGCCGGGCTCGGTGAACCGGGTCTCACCGGACCAGTAGGAGACGTCCTCGTTCAGGCCGGGCGTCGTGGCGACGGGGCTGCCCGACCCGTCGAAGACGCGGTTCGCCGGCGTGCACGTGTCCTGGTCGCCGCTCCTCCTGAACGCCTCGAACGTGATCACCGCGTCGGCCGGGACCCAGCCGTTCACGACGGCCTCGTCCCGCACCGGGTCGCCCACCTGCACTGCCGGGGTGGCCCGGGTGTGGACGTCAGGGGTGTGCACCGTGGTCGTCTCGCCGGGCGCTCCGCACGCACCCTGGGCGAGGATCCTCCCGTCGTAGGAGTGCAGCTCCTCCACCCAGTGCACGGCGCCCGCGGTGGTGAAGACGACCGGGGGCGAGGTGTAGGTGCCTGCCTTCTCTACGACGACCGGGGTGCCGGTCGTGTCCGCCACCAGCGTGGACGCGTCGCAGACCGGCGGCACGCTGTCAGCGGCGGACCTCGTGCCGGCCGCCGCCCGGTAGGCCTTCCACACCAGGTAGGCGCCCTTCGGCGTCTCCCCGGTGACGATCGCATCGTCGGTCGCACCGTCGTGCACCGCGCTGTCGGCCTGCGCCTTCGACGTCACATCGGGCACGGTCACCTTCGTGGTCTCCCCCGGCACTCCGCACTCACCGCGGTGCAGGACGCGGCCGTCCTTCGTCCGCAGCGTCTCCACCCAGTGATGAACGCCGGGCTCCGTGAAGCGGACCTCACTCGACCAGTACGACCTCTTCTCGTTCCGCCCCGCGGCGACCGCGACGGGCGACGTCGAGCCGTCGTAGACCCGGGACTCGACCGTGCAGGAGGCCCGGTCGCCGGTCTGCCGGTACGCCTCGAAGGTGATCACGGCACCCTCCGGCACGTCGCCGTCAACGACCGCCTCGTCCTTCGCGGTGTCCGACAGCGGCACGGAGGGCGTCGCCTTCGTGCGGACCTGCGGGGTCGTCACGCGCACGACCTCACCCTTCGTGTTCCACCCGTCCGCCCAGCCCGTGCTGAAGAGCGTCTCGGAGGCGGACCAGACCCAGACGATGTGGCCGGCCGAGTCCGCCGGCGCGGTCACCGCCTCCGAGGTGAAGGTGCCGGGACCCTCGACGAGGATGCTCGACGTCGTCAGGACCGTGGCGTTCTCCGGCCTCGTCGCCGGGACCGCTCCGGTGCCGGGCACCCAGTAGGCGGTTCCCGTGAAAGTGACGGGGACGCTCCTGCCGTCCTTCTTCAGCCAGGCTCCGGTGTCCTTCACCGTGAGGGTGTCCGTGGAGGTCGCGGAGACGGGGATCTCCTCGTCGGTGACCTGCGTCTCCGCCGCGACCGTCGTCGGCGAGAGGTGCGTCTCCGCGACCAGCCCGAACCCGTCCGACCAGGTGTAGCCGTCGGGGAGGAACGGCTTCACCCGGTCCGGCTGCGACGCCTCCTCGACGCGCCAGACCCAGGTGTAGAACCCGGCCGAGGGGACCGTCACTCCCGGGGACGTGTAGGTTCCCGGGCCGGTCGCGGTCAGCTCGACGCTTCCGGCGACGGGCGCGCCCGGCGGCACCGCGTCGGACTGCACCGGCTGCTCGGCGTACGGACCGTGGAGCGTGCCGCGGTAGACCACCGGCACGGGCGCGCCGTCGAGGGTCCGCCACTCCCCCGACCCGGGCGCGACGCCTGCCGTGACGGTGTCGGTCGCCTGCGTCCCGGCCTCCACGCGTCGTGTCGAGACCTGCGTCGATCCGATCGGCGAGAACAGGTTCGGGATCGGCGCGGAGGCCGCCGTGGCGGCGGCGATCGTGAACGAGCCGTCGATCTTCTGCCCCTTCGACGCGGTCCACTGCTCGGAGGTCACCCCCGGAGCCCAGGTCATGATGTTCCCCAGGTAGCCGGAGGCACCCGCCACCCGGATCTCGTCGGACCGCGCCTCGACGGCGAAGGAGGGGCCGGCGCTCGGGACGACGCGGAGCGTCCGCGACTCCCCGTCCTTCATCGTCGACTGCCCGGATCCGGTGTCGTCGAACACCGCGTTCGTCAGATGCACCGTCCCCGTCTGCCCGGGCGGATCGGTCCGAGCCGTGACCCGGCCGGTGCCCGCGCTCGACTGCATGTCGAGACTCAGCGACGCCGAGCCGGACGTCCGTCCCGGCCGCACCGCCGTCACGCCGGCGGCCTCCGCCCGGTACTGCCTCAGCAGCCCGAGCACGGCATCGCGATTCCCGCCGGCGCGGGCGCTGTAGTAGAGGTCGCCCGGCATGCCGTTGCCGTTGTACGCCGCGTTGTCCGCCACGTCCCACACGTACAGCGCGACGGCGGCCGCGGTGTTCGCATCCTCCGTGTTCCCGTGGACGTCCATGACGTAGCTCAGCCGTGCGAGCTGATCCGGCGACAGGGAGTTCCAGTCGCTGTTCAGCGACGGACCGGCCGTCTGGCTGTAGGGGATCGACGCCCTGATCTGCAGGCAGTACGCCAGCGTGCCGTCCGGGTGACGGTACGCGCCGAGGAACCCGCTCCCCAGGTCGTAGCCCGCGCCGTGCGTGGCCGCCGATGCCGACAGCGGCGCGAGGAACGACGAGGTCACCGCCAGTGACGTGCCCGCCCCGCCGACCAGTCCCGCCGCCAGGAGGCCTGCGGCCAGTCGGCGCCCCACCCGCATCCGGCCGCGGTGGGCGCCGCTCGGCCACACCACCGCTCGGTTCCGGTCACGCTGCGCGCCCACCGTGCGTCTCGCGGGCTCCCCCGCCCGTCGTCGTCGATCCATGCCGCTCTCTCCCCTGCGTACGTCGAGGCTCGCGCCTCACGCGAGCGCCGGATGCGGTCGCGTACCGGCACACGAGAGGCGTGCCGACGGACACCAAGGTAACCGTTCCATGGGATCATGATTCCGCTGGCGCGAATCATCCGGTACCCAGACGGTGTGGCAATACGCGCCTGTGGGATCCCGAGAGGGCCCCGTGCGGGAGGATGGGCGTCATGCCTTCGTCAGCGTCGTCCACGAGGAGCCGAGCGACCCCGGAGGAGGCCGACCTGGCCGTCCGGGTGGTCGGCAGCGAGATCAACAGGGGGATCCTGCGATCGCTGTCCCGGGCGGAGCGTCCCGAGCAGGGCCTGCTCTTCGGCGAGCTCGTGGAGGCGATCGGCCCGGAGCTGCCGACCGGCCGCGCCACGACGACGAGCCTCTACCGGCACCTCATCGAGCTGGAGGACGCCGGAGTGGTCCTCGGCAACCTCCCGCGCGAGCAGCGCCGCGGCCGCTCGGTCCAGTACCGCATCGTCGCGTCCCGCCTCGAGGAGATCTACGCCCGCAGCCTGGCGTACGCGCTCGGCGAGACCGCCCGCGACGACGTCTCCTCGTAGACCGGCCTGGTGACGAGGCGAGCGTGCTGCCGCGCCGCTGACGACGGCGGGTCTCGATACGCCCCTCCGGGGCTACTCGACCAGCATGAACGAGGGCGGTGCAATGCACCTGCCTCCCCGTCGCAACCGAGGCATGCAACCGCACTGCCGGCGACGGCGGGTCTCGATACGCCCTTCCGGGGCTACTCGACCAGCATGAGGCGGGGGCGGTGCAATGCACCTGCCTCCCCCTCGCGGCCGAGGCATGCAACCGCACTGCCGGCGAGGGCGGGTCTCGATACGCCCCTGCGGGGCTACTCGACCAGCATGGGCGCGGACGCGTCCGCAGTGCTCCACCGCAGGTGCGAGCGCACCGCGGAATCGCGTGCCAAGCGATTACGCGCAGCGGACGCGACACGCTCTGCGGGACCAGGCCGCCTCAGGAAGCCGACCGCGGGGAGGAGCGACGCAGTCGCACCGACCTAATGAGCACCGTCCTGCTCGTCGAGGTCGGCGATCTCGGCCTCGTCGGGCTTGAAGGTCAGCGAGAACATCGCGATGGCGACGAGGACGACGATGAAGGCGACGCCGAAGCCGATCAGGGCGACGACGAACTCGCGGGTCGACATCAGCACGACGACGCCGACGAAGGCCGCCATCACGGCGGAGAGGCCGACGAGCTCGAGCGGACGCAGGCGGTCCTTGCGGGTGGGGCGGAAGGTGCGCGGCGCGAAGTCGTCGTCGGAGGGCGACGGCTCGGAGGAGGCGGGGTCGGGGGCGGTCATCGGTCTCCTCCGGTGGTGGGGGTGGAGGGTGCGGCGGCATCGGCGCCGGCGGCCCACTTGAGCGAGAACGCGGCGATCGCGAGGAACACGGCGAGCATCACGGCGTACGCGCCGAGGAGTCCGACCGAGACGACGGGGTGCGGCGGGAGGAGGGCGAAGACCGCTCCGAGCAGGGCCGTGCCGAGGCCGACGATCACCGCGTCGCGGGCGGCGAGGCCGGTGCCGCGGCGGCCGCTGGAGAACTCGAGGGAGCCGGAGACGAGCGCCCAGCCGGCGATCAGCGCGATGAAGGGCAGGAGGGCCGCGACCGGCAGCGCGACCAGCGCGAGCACGCCGGCGGCGAGGGTGACCCCGGCGGAGGCGAGGGCGAGCGTGCGGCCGCGACCGGCGAGGGCGCGCAGGCCGATCACGAGGGCGACGGCGCCGCTGAGGAGCGCGAAGCCGGCGAAGACGGCGAAGCCGAAGGCGGGGCCGTGGTCGGGCGAGAAGGTGATCACCACACCGGCGACGGCCGCGACGGCGGCTCGCGCGAGGTGGAGGGTCCACAGTCGGCTGGCGGTGTCGGCTTCGGCCACGGTCGAGCCTCTCTGGTGGTGCGGGCGGGTCGGGGTCGCGCGAGGGCGGGGACCGAGCGGCGTCGCCGGGTCCGTCGGTGCGGTGTCCCGCACGATCCGGAGGACGCGCCGGCCCGGGAGCGGGCGGCCGCCTCCGCGGACCCTGCGATTTTACGCTCCCCGGGGCGCTCCCGGCGCCGGGAGCCTCCCGAGCGCCGGGATGCTCGGCCACCGTGCAGGTGAGCACCCCCGTTCTGAGCACGCACCGCGCGCGCCACGGAGAGCACAGCGTGTTTCCGAGTCGTAAACACCCGGGGTCCGATCCGCACGGACTCGTGGCGCACAGGAGGCGCTCGCTATCGTGGGTCAGACCCGCGCGCCTCACCCCGGGCGCGATCACCACACCCCCCCAGGCCCAGGACGACCACCCCCGCCGTCCGGCCCGCCGCTATCCCCTGGAGTTGATGCCTTGAACGGACTGGATCTCGCGATCCTCGCGCAGCGAGCACGCGATCTGGCCTTCAGCAAGCTGGTCGCCGGCGGTTTCCACCGCTTCGGCAAGGGTTCCCGCATCTGCCTGCCCTTCCGGATCGGACCCGGGCAGGGCAAGCGGATCTCCATCGGCGAGAACGTGCTGATCAGCGCGAACTGCATGCTGATGGTCCCGACCGACGACGCGCCCACGCCCGCCCTGATCATCGGCGACCGCGTGCGGATGAACATGACCGCGATCAGCGCTGTGCAGAGCGTGGTCATCGAGGAGGGCGTCGGCATCGCCCGCGGCGTCTACATCTCGGACCACTCGCACGGCTTCAAGGACCCGACGCGCTTCATCCGCGACCAGGGCGTCGACCGGATCGCCCCGGTCCGCATCGGCCGCGGAGCGTGGCTCGGCGAGAACGCCGTCATCATGCCCGGTGTGACGGTCGGCCGCGGCGCGGTGATCGGCGCGAACGCCGTCGTCCGCGAGGACGTGCCGGACTACTCCGTCGCCGTCGGCGTGCCCGCGCGCGTCATCCGGACCTTCGCGTGAGGAGCGCCGTGCCCGACCAGACCGTGCCCGACCAGACCGTTCCCGACCGGACGGCGCCCGACCGGACGGCGCCCGAGCCGACCGCGGACGGCGTCGTCCGCGACGTCGTCTTCACCTTCTCCTACGAGACCTACACGGACGCGGCCCGCCGCGGGATGATGCGCCCGCCGGACCGGATCCTGCACTCGCTGATGGAGAGCCCGCAGGTCGGGCGCCTGATCGTGGCGAACCCCTTCCGCTTCCTGCCGACGACGCTCGTGCGCGGGGCCCTGGGCCGCGAGGTCGAGTTCCCGTCGACACCGCAGCGCGTCCTGCACACCCCGCTGCGCCTGCGCCGCTCCGACCCGACCGACATCGCCGGCCTGGAGAAGGAGTACCGCGCCTACGACCAGGGGATCGCGAAGCTCGCCGACGAGATGGAGCTCGTGCGCCCCGTCGTCGTCACGACCAGTCCCGTCGTGGCCGGCTTCTCGCCGTTCGAGTGGGCCGAGCACGTGATGTTCTTCGCCCGCGACGACTGGACGACCTCGACCCGCTGGAAGGGCCACTGGCCCGCCTTCCAGGAGGCCTACCGCCGCGTCGCGACCAGCGGCCGCTCCGTCACCGCCGTCTCGCAGGAGATCATCGACCGCATCGCGCCGACCGGCCCGCACGCCGTCGTCCCCAACGGCGTCAGCCCGGAGGAGTGGGCCGGCCCCGTGCCCGACGCCCCCGAGTGGCTCAGCCGCATCCCCGGCCCGCGCGCCCTGCACGTCGGCACGCTCGACGACCGGCTCGACGTCGAGGGGATCGTCGCGGTCGCCACCGCGCACCCCGAGCTGCAGATCGTGCTGATGGGCCCGCAGCCCGACCCCGGCTACCTCGCCCCGCTCGCCCCGTTCGCGAACGTGCACCTGCACCACTCCGTCGGCCGCCGCGAGCTGGTGGCGACGATGCGCAACGTCGAGCTCTGCCTCCTCGCGCACCGTCGCACCCCGCTGACCGAGGCGATGAGCCCGCTCAAGCTCTACGAGTACGTGGCGAGCGGCTGCCCGGTGATCTCCGTCGATCTGCCGCCGATCCACGGCATCAGCGACCGGATCCGCATCGTGCCGACCATGGCGGAGTTCGCCGCGGTCGTCGACGACGCGCTCGCCGACGGCCCGGCCACCGAGGACGAGCGCCTCGGCTGGATCCACGCGAACTCCTGGGCCGCCCGGCACGAGACGGTGCTCGACATCCTGCTCGACCGGAACGACGGCCGCGCCCGCGCGGGCGGACCCGCCGCGTCGGCGCTGCAGGCGGGCTAGGTCAATCCACCCAGGGGTCCGACTCCGAAGTAGCCAGGGAACGGGCGCCTCACTATCGTGGGGGTGGCACCGCGGCCCGTTCCGCTGTGCCCTCGTCCTCGGACGGCGAGCACTCGCCCAGGCGCAGGAGCGGATCACGCCGCGCCGGCACCGCGTCGCACCCGACGTCACGATCCTCACCCGCCCGAGAACCACCCGACCGACCAGGACCACGATGCAGCGCAGGCTCCCCGCCCCACCCCGCGCGCGTCCCCCTGGTCGTCGACCCGCCGATGCCCGGGACGCCCCCACGTCCTGACGCACTCCGGGGAGAGCGCGGTCACGACGCCGCCGGATCTCCCTCCCACCGGGCCGCTCCAGTGCAGAGCGGGGCGCCCGCCCGGCTCCGCGCCGCCCCAGCACCACCAGCACCACCAGCACCACCCACCCCCCACAACACCCAGCCCTGCACTACCGCCTCAGTCAGCTTCCGCCGGAGGAGAGCCCGAGAGCTCCCCCGGACGCAAGAAGGGTCGCCATGTCACAGTTCCTGTTCGTCTGCTCCGGTGGAGGGCATCTCAAACAGCTCTTCACCCTGTCCTCCCGCTTCGGGATCGACCCCGCCGACCAGCACTGGGTGACCTTCGACAACGGCCTCAGCCGCTCCCTCCTCGAGGGCCGCCGCGTGACCTACAGCCGCTTCGCCGCTCCGCGCGACGCCCGCCCGATCGCCGAGAACGCGCTGATCGCGCACCGGATCCTGGCCAAGGGCGACTACTCCGCCGTCTTCAGCACCGGCTCGAGCCCCGCCGTGTCGTTCATGCCCGAGGCCTCGCTGCGCGGCATCGAGTGCCACTACATCGAGAGCGCCGCGCGCGCCGACGGCCCCTCGATCACCGGCAAGATCATGGCCCGTCTGCCGGGCGTGAACACCTACACGCAGTACCCGGTGTGGGCGGACGAGCGCTGGCTCTTCGGCGGCTCGATCTTCGACGCGTACACGACCGGTCCCGACGAGCCGGTCTCCGCGATCCGCCGCGCGGTGATCTCCGTGGGCACCCAGGACCTCTACCCCTTCGACCGGCTGATCGCCGCGTCGGTGCCGCTGCTGAAGGACGCCGAGGTGCTCTGGCAGACCGGCCTCGCCGACGTCTCCCCCTACGGCATCGAGGGCCGCGCGAGCGTGCCGCACCACGAGCTGCAGGAGGCCGTGAAGGAGGCGGACGTCGTCATCGCCCACGCGGGCACCGGCGCCGCCATCACGGCCATCGAGAACGGCAAGGTCCCGATCCTGGTCCCGCGTCTCGTCGCCCGCGGCGAGCACATCGACGACCACCAGATCCAGATCGCCCGCGAGCTCGACCAGCGCGGCCTGGCCATCGCGGCCGCGCCGGAGGAGCTGACGGAGGAGCTGCTGCTGCGCGCCGCGAGCCGCACCGCCGCGCTGGCCCCCACCGTGCCGCCGTTCCGCTTCAGCCCGTCCCGCGCGCGCTCGCGCCGCCGCGCCTCCGCGAGCGTCCCCTCCTGGCGCCCCGAGCGCGGCGACACCCGCTTCGAGACCGCCTGACGCGGGGGCCGCTGCGCCCTCCGCGCGCCGGAGCACCTCCGGCACGCCGCACCACCTCCGGCTCGCCGAATTCCCACGATTCCGCGAGCCGGAGCTGTCTCCACGTGCCGAGCGCCGCCTCGGAGACCTCCGGCACGCGGGACGACCCCCGGCACGTCAGAAGCACCGGCTCGCGCGAGCCGGGCGCGAGATCGCGAGCCGCACCGGAGCCGCCGGGACCTCCGGCCCGCGGAAGCCGGCCCGGCACGCCGGAATCGCCGGACCCCGCGAGCCCGAGCCGGAATCACGTGCCGGACCTCACCCCCGGCACCTCCGGCACGCGGGAAGACCCCCGGCACGTCAGAAGCACCCGGTCCAGCGAGCCGGGCACCGGATCGCGAGCCGAACCGGCTCCGTCGAGACCTCCGGCACGCGGGAACCGGCCCGGCACGCCGGATCCACGGGTTCCGGCGAGCCGGAGGAGGAATCGCGAGCCGGACGAGCGCGCCGTCACCACCACCGCCACCGGCGCACACCAGAAACCGCCCGCGCACGCAGAAGGGCGGAGGAGCCGCAGCTCTCCCGCCCTCGTCCTGCCCCCTCAGCGGGCGCAGGCGGCGCTCTCAGCGCCTCAGGAGGCGTTCGCGAGCAGCGCCGTCCAGGCGATGTCTGCGAGCTTCGCCTGACCCGCCAGCGACGGGTGGAAGTGGTCGACGTCGGAGATGTCGTCCGAGGTGACGTCGAAGTCGTGCAGGGCGCCCTGGTCGTAGACGCAGTTCGCGGTAGCGCCGCAGACGTCGGCGAGGACGTCGTTGTAGGCGTCGATCGTCGTCGAGACGTTGTCGCGGCGGGCCTGCGCGTCCGCGTCGTCCGAGGTGGGCTGGTAGAGCAGCGAGTTGCAGTTGGAGCTGCCGGCCCAGCGCGAGACGGCCTCGGCGTCGCCGCGCTCGGTCTCGAAGAAGTCGAGCAGGTTCGGCACGGAGGAGACGAAGATCGTCGCCTCGGGAGCGCCGGTGGAGAGCGTCGTCAGCGCGGTCGTGACGTTGGCGCGGAAGGCGTCCGGCGTGGTGATGTCGGCGCTGTTCTTGCGGCAGACGTCGTTCGCGCCGATCAGGATCGTGACCAGGTCGGGCGCGGCGGCGACCGCCTTCTCGGCCTGGCGCGGCAGCTCGGCCGAGGTCGCGCCCTTGGAGGCGACGTTCTCGATCTCGGGCACGGCGCCGACCGACTCGCCGGCGCGGCGGGCGACCGAGTCGACCGTCTCGTCCTCGCCGGTGGTCCACGACGCGCTGGGGCAGGGCTTGTTCTGCCCGCAGGCGGCCACGCCGACCGAGATCGAGTCGCCCATCGCGGCGATCGAGCCGGCCGCGAAGGGCAGCTCGCCCGAGGCGGCGGGCTCGGTCGTCTCGGCGGGAGCCGGGGCGGAGGTGCAGCCGGCCAGCAGCGCGGCGGCGACGGCCACGACGGCGAGGACGCCGGCGCGACGGGAGCGGGTGGTGCGGGTCATGCGGTGCCTCCCTCGGCCGGGGTGGTCTGCGACGCGGGCGCGGCGGGGGTCGCCGGGCCCTTGGGCTTGGGCTTCCGGACCTGCTTCACGAACGCGAGGATCTGGTTCATGTCGCGGCGGTAGGCCGGGATCGCCATCGCGAGCGCCAGCGGCACCAGCGACGCGAGTCCGCCGACGAGCAGGTGGACGATCGCGGGCAGGTCGGTGTACGCGCCGACGGCCCAGGCCGCCCCGAACATGAACGGCACGACGAGCGCGGGGCGCAGGACGGGCACGATCACGTCGGAGCCGCGCACGAAGGTGCCGCGGATCGCCAGCCAGAAGCCGGGCACCAGCAGCGCCAGGGTGGTGAGGCCGTAGAGCAGCGCGAGGCCCTCGACGCCGTTCCACCACAGGCCCACGAAGAACGAGCCGATGACGAGCGGGCGGGTGACGACGTAGTAGATCAGCTGGCGGTGCACGCGGCCGAGCGAGATGTAGATCCAGCCCTGCACGTTGCCGATGCCCTGAGCGATGCCCGCGATGGACAGCAGCGACAGGATGACCGCGGACGACGTCCACTGCGAGCCCAGCAGGAGCTCCACCAGAGGTCCGGAGAGGGCGGCGAGGACACCGAAGGTCGGCAGCGTGAGGTAGCCGATCACGAGCAGCGCCCCACGGACGTAGCGGCGGTAGCGCTCGCCGTCGTCCTGGAGCGAGGAGAGCACCGGCAGCGCGACGCGGCCGAGCGGGCCGTTGAGCTGCTGGAGCGGCAGCAGGAAGAGCGAGTACGCCTTCGAGTACTGACCGAGCGCGTTCGCGCCGAGCTGCGAGCCGACGAGCACGTTGTCGACGTTGCGGGCGAGGTAGTTGAGCAGCTGGACGCCGAAGATGCTGCCGCCGGTCGTGACGAGCGGGACGACCTCGCGCGAGATCCGCGGGCGGCCGAACTTCGGCCGCGCCGCGACCCAGAGGGCGATCAGTCGGTAGATCAGCGCGCCACCCTGAAGCACGACGAGCGACCAGACGCCCCAGCCGAGCAGGCCGGCGATGATCGAGCCGACGACGCCGACGAGCATCGAGACCACGTCGATCTGAGCCATCAGGCCGAACTTCATCTCCTTCTGCACGCGCGCCTGGAGCGGCATGCAGAGGCTGTTGACGAGGAGCGTGGGGGCGACGGCGATCGTGAGGACGATCAGTGCGTCGTTCTGGTAGATCCCGGCGATGAGCCAGGCCGAGGCGGCGATGACGATCGTGCCGACGACGCCGAGGGCGACCGACAGCCAGAGCACCGACCGCCAGACGGTCTCGCTCAGCTTCTTCGACTGGATGATCGCGCCGGTGAGGCCGAAGTCGCGGACCAGGTCGGCCACGCCGACGATGGCCGTGACGGCCGCGAGCAGACCGAAGTCGCTGGGCGACAGCAGTCGTGCGAGCACCACCGTGGAGATGAGCTGGATGCCGGTCTTGCCCCACAGCCCACCCAGGGTCTGGATGACACCGCGACTGGCTTTGTGCCCGAGATCGGACCCGGGACGCGTCGGCGGCAGGTTCGGCCCGTCCCCCACGGTCGGCGACTGCGCGATCGCGTCGGTCGCCAGCGTCTCGGTGGTGTGCGCGGTGTCGTCGATCGCCGCCTCAATCTGGGCGTCGCTCGCCGTGGTGCCGTGGCGGGTGGAGGAGCCGCCCGCGGGGGTCGACCCCGTCACGCGCGCGTCGTCTCGTCGCGGTTCCATTCGGGTACGCCTCCTCGAGCGATGATCGACCGCGCCTCGAGGCGGGGTCGCAGATAGCCGTAGCAGTAGATCGGGAAGGCCGGCCACAGGGCGGGCCGGCGCAGGACGCGCTTCAGCAGCGCGACCGGGCCGCCGCCGCCGGCGCCGGTCTGCTCGGGCACGAGCCCGGAGGCCGCCAGCTGGGCGTTGCCGATCGCGATGCGGACGGTGCGCTTGATCTGGTTGCGCATCCGGCGCGGCGCCTTCACGGAGAAGGACCGGCCGGGGAGCGTCAGCCGCTCCTCGGGGGTGAAGAGCTGCTGGACGAAGCGGTCGTCCGCGATGATCTCGGGGAAGGCGCCGAACCGGCTCCGTCCCTCGGCCGACAGGCCGTAGATCCCGGAGCCGACCAGGCCCGGGGCCCGGTAGTCGGAGAGCTCCCAGATCAAGTAGTGCGCCCGGACCGGCCAGGAGGCCCCGCGGGTGTCGACGCGGAACTCCGGCGCCGCGGCGAGCGGTCCGCCGGGGCGGGCCAGCTCGTCGCCGAGCGCCAGGAGCGTCTCGGCCGAGACCGAGACGTCCGCGTCCACGTAGATCCTCGGGAGGACCGTGGCGAGCTCGTCGGCCGCGTTGAGGCCGGCGATCTTCGAGGCCCGGGGCGTCTCCGCCACCAGGATCCGCGGATCGACGGCCCGCGCCACCGCGGCGGTGTCGTCGGTGCAGCCGTTCGCGCCGACGACGATCTCGAGCCGGCCCTCCGGGTCCCCGGCCACCAGGGCGCCGAGGAGCCGGGCGATCACCGCCCCCTCGTCGTGCGCGGGGATGACGACGCTGACGCGTGCGCTCACGACTCGATCTGCGTCGGCTTGCGGACGACGTGAGCGCCGACGTGCGAGCCGAGGGCGGGCTGCCCGACCGGGATGTGGGGGCCCCCGCGGGTGAAGGCGGAGACGTGCCCCGCCTCCTCCGGCGACAGGCGCCGGCGGGTCGACTTCCGTGGTGCCTCCGTGAGCACCCAGGCCCCGACGGCCAGGAGGATCCAGAAGAGCATGAAGGACTGGAAGAAACCGAAGGCGTCGTAGAAGTACGCGGCGATCGTGTAGCCGAGCAGCAGGACCGCGATCGCGAACGCGAGGCTCGCGTACTGCGGCGTCGTGGTGCTCTTGAACGAGTAGCGCAGCAGCATCACGATCGGGACGAGGAACAGCACGGCCAGGCCGATGACGCCCACGGCGCCGCCGTCGAGCAGCGTGCCCAGCCACTGGTTGTCGAGGATGAACGCGTTCTTGTCCTCGCCCACCACGATGCGGCTGCCGACTCCCGTTCCGAAGAAGGGGTGCTCGCGCACGATCGCCATGGCCGGCTCGAGGTCGGCCAGGCGGCCCGCGCCCGCCATGCCCGCGGAGGTGTACTGCGAGGCGATGAGCGCGTCCGGGTCGAGGAACGACCCGATCATGTCCGTGAGGATCTTCGGGATCAGCACGAAGCCGAGGCCGAGCACCGGGACCATGCCCAGGAGCAGGTAGCCGCCGATCTTCGGGCGCAGGATGACCGTCAGCAGGAACATCACGCCGAGCGTGACGATCGCCGTGCGCGAGACCGCGGTGACCACGCCGAGCAGCAGGGCGAGGATCGTGCCGTAGTAGATGATCCGGCGGTTGATCTCGTTGAAGGGCCAGCGGGCGTACTTCGAGAGGTAGATCGCGATCGGGATCATCATGGTGAACATGACGGCCAGCGCGATCGGGTGCTGCGACGAGCCGAACGAGCGGTAGCCGCCGGCCCGGTAGGCCTCCTGCTCGGCGCCGAGGCGCTCGAGCGGCAGGAACTTGTCGAGCATCGTGAAGACGTTCTGCTGCGTCGCACGCTCGATCACCGCGAAGAAGGCGACGACGACGGCCGACCAGACCAGGAAGGTCAGGAAGGCCTCGACGAGCTTCTCGTTGCGCATCACGAGCCGGGCGACAAAGTAGACCGAGAGCATCAGCAGGTCGTTGACGATCGCGCCGGCGACACCGGAGCCGAGGGCGCCCTCGGAGATGAACTGCACGTTCGCGGCGATCGAGAGCAGGCTCGAGG
The DNA here is from genome assembly GCF_022815565.1 of Rathayibacter sp. VKM Ac-2926. NCBI lineage: Bacteria > Bacillati > Actinomycetota > Actinomycetes > Micrococcales > Microbacteriaceae > Rathayibacter > Rathayibacter sp. VKM Ac-2926. The sequence goes on from NZ_JALGRS010000001.1 coordinate 369,059, forward strand.
CCACCCAGATGCCCAGCGGCCAGCCGAACGCGGCCGGGCGCCAGACGAAGGTCGGGTCGATCATCAGCGCGACGATCGCCGCGACGACCATCAGCACGATGACCAGCCGGTACGGCTCCAGAGCGAAGCCCAGCGGGATCGGCAGCGCGTAGTAGCGCACCGGGATGAACATGATCACGCCGAGCAGGACGATGAACGCGCCGGTCCAGTTGAAGACCAGCTTGCGCGTCAGGTACAGGAACGAGATCCCGAAGAGGATCGCCCCCGCGTACAGCGGATTGAGGTAGTAGACCGCTGCGACGGCCACGGCCGCCAGCAGGACGGTCGACAGGACGGCGCGGACCGTGAAGGTCCGGCGGACGAGGATCTCACCCGCGTAGGGGTCGTCGTTCCCGGGGACCCCGAGCGGGGTCCCCTTCAGCGTCGGCGTGCTCATCTGCTGCGACCGCCTCAGGTGGCGCTGCGCTTCCCGGAGGAGGCCAGCTCACCCGGCCCGGCGGTGTTCTCGGGGGCGGTGCCGAGGGCGGCGGGGCGCTGGCCGTTCTCGGACGCGGTGCCGGTCAGGGCCGGGCCGCGCCGGAAGGACTCGCCGCGGCGCTGATTGCCGCGGTTGGCGGTGACCCGCTCCCGCGAGATGCGGATGTTGTAGAGGATGAAGGCGAGCGCGATGAACGCGAGGAAGACGCCGAGACCGGTGATCGCGATCGGGATGATCGGGTTCGACCCCTCCTGCTCGACGGCCGCACCCTGGTCGGTGACCTGGAGGGTGACGCGGAGCTCGGGGGCGACGCCCTGGGCCTCCTGCTGCGAGGTGATGTAGGTCTGGAAGATCTGGGTCGCGGTCTGCGAGATCAGGACCGCGCGGGCCGGATCGGTCGACTCGCCGACGATCGAGAGGATCGGGAGGCTGAAGCGGCCCGGGTTCTGCTCGGTGCCGGCCGGCTGGGTCGTGCGGCGCACGGCGCTGAGGGCCTCGGTCGGCGAGAATCCGCCGATGGCGGCCTCGACCTGGGTGCGGATCTCGGAGCCGCTGACGAGGTACGCGTAGATGACCGCGGTGTTCGTCAGGTCGTTCTGCTGTGCCTCGGACGTGCCCTCGGTGAGGGCCTGACCGGGCTCGACGGCCTGGAGGGGGTTCCGCGAGCCACCGCCGAGAAGGATCGTGGTGTCGGAGCGGTAGGCCGACTCGGCGCGCGAGACGATCTCACCGTCCTTCACGGTGTAGCCGGCGACCATGGCGGCCAGGACGGCGACCACGAGGCCGACCGCGAGGAGCCATTTGTAGCTCCAGAGCACTCGAAGGTAAAGGGGGACGGACATCTCGGTCTCGACTTCCAGACGGCGAGGTGTGGGACCTCGGGGCGACGCGCCGCGTGCTCGGAGGTCGCATTGCTGCTGCAATCGTTGGAGCAACGCCTCCGTCCATCACGGCGGTGATGGCGGAACGGGTTTTGCGGCTGTCGAGGTGTCGACGGAGCCTGGTGCGAAGGGCGGTTTCGGAGCGGTGCGGTGCTGCTTTCGCACCGGCCTTCGGGCATGCCTCGATGGGGCCGGAACGAGCACAGAACCGGGACCCCGCGAGTGCGGTGCCCCGACACACTCATTGTGACCATAACCCACGGCATGCGGATGCCGGAAGTATTGCGGCTGTGTTAAGTCTGCGGGACCGACGACTCGCCGAGCCGGGAGTGGACTTGCGTTCCTCTCAGGTGGTCGAGGATGGTGGCTATCGTTCATTCCTGAGCGCGCCGCCCTCACGACAGGAGACGCATGGATGATGAGCACCAGTGCTCCACCACTGCCGCAGGCCCACCCGACCACCGAGACGACCCCGAGCACGACCGCACCGACCGCGACGCCCGTCCGCTGACGAGCGTCGCCTCCGGCGCGCCCGCCGGAGCTCCGCTGTCGATCCTGTACTCGTTCCCGCACGGCATCGGCTCGCCGGGCATCGGCTGGACCGCGCTGCAGCAGGTCCGCTCGCTCGTCGCCGCGGGGCACCGCGTCACCGTCGTCGCCGCCTCGATCACCGAGCCGCTCGGCCCGGTCGCCCGCGCCGTGACGACCCTCACGGTCGGCGGCGTCCGCCTCCCGCACCGCCTCTTCGGCCGCAGCCGCTCGATCGCGCACCACGACCGCGTCACCGCGCGGATCCTCGCCGAGGGCGACTACGACGTCGTGCACGGCTGGCCGTGGGGCTCGGCCCGCACCTTCGACGAGGCCGCCCGCCAGGGCGTGCCCGCGGTCCGCGAGGCCCCGAACACGCACACCGCGCACGCCTTCGAGGTCGTCGCCGAGGAGTACGAGCGCCTGGGCATCACGCCCCCGGTCGGCTCGCCGCACACCTACAACGCGGTGCGCCTGCGCCGCGAGGAGCGCGAGTGGGCGTCCGCGACCGCGATCCTCGTGCCCTCCGCCTCGGTGGAGCAGACCTTCCTCGAGAAGGGCTTCTCGCCGCGCAAGCTCCTCCGCCACCGCTACGGCGCCCTGGTCGACACGACCCGCAGCTTCGATCCCGACCCGCGCGACGAGCCGGACCACGTCTTCACCGCGGTCTTCGTCGGCCGGATCGAGCCGCGCAAGGGCCTGCTCTACGCGCTGCAGGCCTGGCAGCAGTCGAAGGCGAGCAGCACCGGGCGCTTCCTGGTCTACGGCGACTTCACTCCGGGCTACCAGGAGCGCCTCGCCGGACTGCTCGAGCAGCCGAGCGTCGAGCTGCGCGGCTTCACGGGCGACGTCGCCGGGGTCTTCGCGAGCGCCGACGTGCTGATCCTGCCGACCATCGAGGAGGGCAGCGCCCTGGTGACCTCGGAGGCGCAGGCCGCCGGCTGCGTGCCGCTGGTCTCCTCCGCCGCCGGCGCCAACCTCGAGGACGGCGTGCAGGGGCTCGTGCACGAGCCGCGCGACGTCGAGACGCTGACCGCGCAGATCGACCTGGTCTCCTCCGACCGCGCCCTGCTCGCTCGGATGCGCCGGGCCGCGCTCGACAACCGGGCGAACCTGACCTGGGAGCGCGCGAGCATCGACCTCGTCGCCGCCTACCGCGCCGCGATGGTGCTCGTCCGCGAGGACCTGGCCGGCACGGGCTCAGCGGGCACGGGCTCAGCCGGCACGGGCTCAGCCGCCGACTCCGACGACCGCTCCGACCAGCCGAGGACAGACACGCCGTGAACCCCTCCGTCCTCACCCCGGGTGACGTCTCGATCATCCTGTGCACCCGCGAGCGCCCCGACATGCTCCGGGAGGCGCTCGCGGCGATCGCCGCCGGCACCGACCCCGAGGTCGAGGTGATCGTCGTCGACTCCGCGTCGACCGACTCCCGCACCCGCGAGGTCGCCCTCGCCGCGGGCGTGCGCTACGTCCGCACCGACACCAAGGGCCTCTCGATCGCGCGGAACCTCGGGCTCGACTCGAGCGACCGGCCGATCGTGGTCTACACGGACGACGACTGCTCGCCGACGCCCGGCTGGATCGAGGCGCTGCTGCGCGCCTTCGAGGAGGAGCGGGTCACCGTGGCGACCGGGCGGATGCTCGACCACACCCTGGTCGACACCGACGTGCCGCCGACCGACCGCATCGTCTACCGCTCCGCCGTCCGCGGCCTCGACGCGGGTCACGGCGCCGTGATGGCCTTCCGCCGCGACGTGCTGCAGACCCTCGGCGGCTTCGACGACACCCTGGGGGCCGGCCGCTACCTCGCCGGCGCCGAGGACCTCGACATCTTCTGCCGCGCCCTCGCCGCGGGCGGCACCGCCGTCTTCGTGCCCGACAGCGTCGTGCTGCACGTCAACACCCGCAACCCCGTCGCCTACCGCCGCCTGATGCGCGGCTACGGACTCGGGCTCGGCGCGCTCGTCGGCAAGTGGTGGCGGCTGTCGCCCAAGGTCGGCGCGCGGCTGACCGCGACCCTCGCCGTCCGCAGCGGCCGGCGCCTGGTGCGCTCGGCCAAGCGGCGCGGCCGCGGTGCGAAGGACGAGCTCGCGATGGTCGAGGGGATCCTGCGCGGCTACCTGCGCTCGCGCCACCTCCGCCTCTCCGGCTCGACCTTCGTCGACGAGTACCCGCCGACGCCGATCCGCCTGCCGGCCGCCGACCAGCGGCCCGCCGGCACCCCGAGCTGACCGCTCCCCTCCGCCGCCTCCGACCAGGGAGCACCGCCATGACCCGACCCCCTCGCCGCACCGGGCGACCGCACGCCGAGCCTCTGCGCACCCTCGACGAGAAGTTCGTCTCGAACGCCGTCGTCTACGAGGTCGCCCGGCCGACCGGCTCGATGATCGTCGACGGCGCCCCGTTCCGCCGCGCGGACGGCTCGCTCGACCGCGACCTCGTCTACTCCGCCTGGGAGGCGTTCATCCGCTCCTCCCCCTCGGTGCGGCAGCGGCTCGCCCGCGCCCCGCTCGGGCTGTTCACGCCGTCCTGGGTGTCGGTCGACGAGATCGACGTCCGCGACCACGTGCGCTTCCACCCGGGCGTCGTCGAGTGGGACCCGCGACACGTCGAGCTGCTCACCGGCGCCTTCAACGGGCCGATGGACCCGAAGGGCCCGCTCTGGGACATCCTCGTCATCGAGCTCTCGACCGGGCAGCTGGGCTTCGCGGTGCGCATCCACCACGCGCTCGGCGACGGGATGTTCGGGCTGGTGCTGATCCAGGCGTTCACCTCGGGCGAGCCGATCGAGTTCGCGCCGTTCAGCCGCGCGCCGATGCGCTTCCCGGACGACCCGCGGCCGCCCCGCGGCCCGATCGCGCTCACGCTCGCCGCCCGCCGGCAGATCGCGTCGACCCACGCGTCGCTCGCGGACGAGTGGACCGAGTGGAAGCGCAAGCCGCTGAAGAAGCGGATCACCCGGGTCGGCGGCCGCAACATCCGCGCCGCCCGCGACTGGTGGATCCGCCGCTCGGGACTGCTCGAGCGCAGCATCAAGCCGCGCGACGCCGCGATCCTCACCGCGGACCTCAAGACCGCGAAGGCGGCGGCCCGCGCGGCCGGCGGCTCGGTCGCGGACCTGACCGTCGCGCTGGCCCTGCACGCCTTCGCCGCGCTGCACCCCGAGCGCGCGGAGATCGCGACGCTCGTGCCCGTGTCGCCGCGCCGGGACAGGAACGAGGTCAAGCGCAACCACGTGTTGATGGTGCGCGTCGCCGTGCCGGTGTCGCTCGGCCTCGCGGAGACGGTGGCGAGCGTGCGCGAGCAGGTGCAGCTCGCCGTCGAGACCGGCGAGAGCGGCATCACCCGCGGCCGGAAGGACTGGCAGGGCTACGCGTCCTACCTCCCCGTCTTCCTGCGCCCGCGCTGGTTCGGCGGCGCCGAGCTGGCCTCGATGACCCTCTGGCCGGTGACCGAGCCGGACGACGAGGCCGCGGTCTTCGCGAGCTCCTTCACCAAGCGGCTCGACATCGCGATCTCGGTGCGCTCGGACCTCGACGCCGACCTCTTCATCGGCTCCATCGCGGCCTCGCTGACCGAGATCGGCGCACCGGTGATCGACCCGCTGGCCGAGCAGACCCCCGCCGGATCGCCGGACGACCTCGAATCGAACGGAGCCGGCCGATGAGCCAGGGCGGCGGACCGCTGCGCACCCTCACGAAGGTGCGCACCTACCTGCAGGCCGTGCGCCTGCTGCACTTCCACGCGTACAGCCACGCCGACCAGGTGCCGCGCCTCACCCGCGGCGCCGACGTCTCGTTCGCGCCGAACGTGTCGTTCCGGAACGCCGAGCGGATCACCCTCGGCGCCGGCACCCACATCGGCGAGAACTCGCTGCTCTGGGCCGGCAACAGCACCGGCCGGGTCACCCTCGGCGCGAAGTGCCTGCTGGCGCCGAACGTCACGATCACCGCCTCGAACTACGGCATCGTCCAAGGCACGCCCGTGATGGACCAGCCGAAGATCGAGAAGGACATCGTGATCGGCCGGGACGTCTGGCTCGGCGCGAACGTGGTCGTCGTCGCCGGCGTCACCATCGGCGACGGCGCGATCGTCGGAGCGGGGGCCGTGGTCACCAAGGACCTGCCCGCGAACTGCATCGCGGGCGGCGTGCCCGCCAAGGTCATCGGCCAGCGACCGGAGGCCGATCGTGCCTGAGTCGGTGGACACCAGCCTGGCGATCGTCGTCGTCAGCTACAACACCCGGGAGAAGACGCTGGCCTGCCTAGCGTCGATCCCGCTCGGGGACGCGCCGACCCCGCCGCACGTGATCGTGGTCGACAACGGCTCCGAGGACGGCAGCGCCGAGGCGATCCGCGCCGCGCACCCCGAGGCGACCGTGATCGAGGCGGGCGACAACCTCGGCTTCGCCCGCGGCGTGAACCGCGGCGTCGCGGCGGCGACCGAGCGCTTCGTGCTGCTGCTGAACCCCGACACCCTGGTGCTCGAGGGCTCCTTCCGCGCGCTGCTGGAGTTCGCCGTCGCGAACCCGCGCTACGGCGTCTACGGCGGGCGCACCCTGCGCCCGGACGGCTCGGTCGACCCCTCGTCCTGCTGGGGCGCCCCGAGCCTGTGGTCGCTGCTGACCTACGCGACCATGCTCTCCACCGCCTTCCGCGGCAACCCGCTGCTCGACCCGGAGTCGCTCGGCGGCTGGCAGCGCGACAGCGTCCGCGAGGTGCCGATCATCACCGGATGCCTACTGCTGATGCCACGCGAGGAGTACGAGCGGGTCGGCCGGCTCGACGAGCGCTTCTTCCTCTACGGCGAGGACGCCGAGTTCTCGATCCGCGCCCGCCGCGCGGGTCTGCGCCCGGTCATCGTGCCGACCGCCGTGATCGTGCACGACGTCGGCGCCTCCACCCGCGACGCGGCGACCGCCGGGAACTCCGGCCGCAAGATGTGCATGGTGATGGCCGGCAAGGCCACGATGATCCGTCTCTCGTGGAAGCCGCTGCCCGCGCGGATCGGCATCGCGCTGCTCCAGGCCGGCGCGCTCGTGCGCACCGTGCTCGAGACCGCGACCCGCCGCAAGCGCCGCGCCTGGACCGAGGTCTGGCAGCGCCGGGCCGACTGGCGTGTGGGCTACCCGGAGGCCGAGCGCACGCTGTTCGGCCGGGTGCCCGGCACCGGCGCGGCGGAGGTCGTCCGATGATCGCCGGCGGGACCCGCACCCTGCGCGGCCGCCTGCGCACGCGCCTGCGCGGACTGCTCTCCGGCGAGGACGCCCGGAGCCGCCGGCTGCGGGTCGAAGCCGAGCCGGCCTTCCGCACCCGCTACGCGAACCCCTACAACGCGCGGCTCTACACGGCGATGACCGCGGAGGGCGTGCTCGTGCGCGACCTCTCCTGGCTGCGCCTGCTCGTCGCGAAGGTCGACGTGGTGCACCTGCACTGGCCGGACCTGACCTTCCTCAGCGGCGTCCGCCGCTACCGGATCGTCGCGCGGCTGGTCTTCTTCTTCGCCTTCCTCCGCGTCGCGCGGCTGCGCGGCACCCGGCTGATCTGGACCGCGCACAACGTCACCTCGCACGAGGAGCGCGGCACCCCGTTCCTGCGCAACTGGTACCGGCGGCTGCTGACCGAGAACCTCGACGCGATCGTCTGCCTCTCGGAGGAGGGCGTGACCGCGATGCGCCGCTCCTACCCCGAGCTCGCGGCGGTGCCCGCCTTCGTCACCCCGCACGGGCACTACCGGCAGGACTACGACTTCTCCGCGAGTCGCGCCGAGGCGCGCGCGGAGCTCGGTGTGGACCCGGACGCGCGGCTCGTCGTGTCGGTCGGCCAGATCCGGCCGTACAAGAACGTGCCGACGCTGATCGAGCGCTTCCGCGACCGCGAGGACGACGGCACGCTGCTCGCGGTCGCCGGCAACCCTGCCCGCGGACCGCTGCGCGGCGTGATCGAGGAGGCGGCGGCGGGCGATGCGCGCATCCGGCTCGAGCTGTCCTTCCTCAGCGACGAGCGGATGGCGCTCTGGCTGCGCGCGAGCGACCTGGTCGTGCTGCCCTACTCGGCGATCCAGAACTCCGGCTCGGCGATCCTCGCGGTCTCGGCCGACCGGCCGGTGCTGGTGCCCGACCTCGGTGCGATGCACGAGCTGGCCGCGCTGGTCGGCCCCGACTGGGTGCGGCTCTACGACGGCGCCTTCGACTCCGCGGCCCTCGACGGCGCGCTGGCCTGGCTCGACGAGCGCACGGTGGCGGACGACGCCTCGGCCGACCTCTCCGCGCTGGAGTGGGACGCGATCGCCCGCGCGACCATCGACGTCTACCGCCGCGTGCTGCGGGCCCCGCGCCCCCGCTGAGCTCCGTTCCTGCTGATCGAGCAGCCCGCGCAGCGGGCGTATCGAGATCCACCCTCCTCCACAGCCCCGTCCGCAGAAACAGCGCACTGAGAAATCACGAAGAGTAGTGCATCCCGAACCTGGGACCGCTAGCTTTGGCTCCTGATCCCCCTTGCACTCCTCCGTCGGCCGTTCCCAGCGTCCGACGGTCGTCGGTCACCGCTGCCCGGCGAGCCCTCCGGTTCCCCCGCCCCGCCCGCCGCACAGAAACACAGGACCTTCGTGATCCCTCGCTCCACCCCGTCGCGCCGCCCCGCCGGCCGCCTGCGCCGCTTCCTCGCGGCCACCGCCGCCGCTGCCGTCGTCACCGCCGGTCTCGTCGGCGCCTCCGCGCTCCCGGCGCAGGCCGCCGATGCCACGCAGACCGGTGCCGGCCGCTACGTCGTCACCGTCGACTCGAAGGCCGTCTCGACGACGCTCGCGAGCGCCCTCGGCCTCTCGCTCGACGCGTCCTACGGCGGAGGCGTCTCCGGCTTCACCGCGACCCTGACCGCGCGTCAGCACGCGATCCTCGCCGCCGACAGCCGCGTCCTCGGCCTCTCGCCCGCCGACCAGGTGGTCGAGGGCCAGGCGCAGACCATGCCCTCGCACGTCCTGACCGCGGAGGCCGACAAGGCCCCGGTCAGCGCCGGCGACGGCGTCACCAACTGGACCGGGCCCGCCGTCGCGGTCATCGACTCCGGCGTGAGCGCGCACCCCGACTACAACCTGGCCAAGCAGGTCAACTGCTTCGGCTCCGGCACCGCCGAGGACGCCAACGGCCACGGCACCGGCGTCTCCGGCTACATGACCGCGCTCGACAACGGCTCCGGCACCGTCGGCATCGCCCCCGGTGCGCCGATCTACTCGGTCCGCGCGCTCGACGCGAACAACAAGGGCAACATCTCGACCCTGATGTGTGCGCTCGACTGGGTGTCGCAGAACGCCGCGACGTACAACATCAAGGTCGTCAACATGTCGCTCGCCACGAACGGCGCCGACGACGGCAACTGCGGCCGCACCGACGGCGACACCATCCACCAGGCGGTCTGCGACCTCGTCGCGAAGGGCGTGACCGTGGTCTCGGCCGCCGGCAACTCCGCCGCCGACCTGTCGAAGTACATCCCCGCCGCCTACGACGAGGTCCTCGCCGTCACGAACTTCGCGAACTACGACGGCAAGCCGGGCTCGCTCGCCGCCGTCCCGTGCACGAACGTGACCACCAAGGACGACAACTACACGCTGAACAGCAACTTCGCCTCGCCCGTGGACGCCGGTCACACCATCGCCGCGCCCGGCACCTGCCCCTACACGACGAAGAAGGGCAACACCTACGCGTACATCCAGACCGGCACCAGCATGTCGACGGCCGCCGCCTCCGGTGTCGTCCTCGACTGCCTCGCGGCCGGCGGATCCTGCGTGGGCAAGAGCCCCGCGCAGGTCATCGCCCAGGTGATCGCCCAGGCCAAGTCGGCGACCGTCGATCGCGGTCGCACCTTCGCCGGCGACCCGACGCGTCCCGTCTCCGGCCGCTACTACGGCTACGGCGTGAGCACGATCCCCGTGGGCACGGTCGTCACCCCGACGCCGACCGCGACGCCGACGGCCACCGCCACGCCGACTCCGACCGCGACGCCCACGGCGACCGCGACGCCGAAGCCGACGGCCACTCCGACCGCGACGCCGACCCCGACCGCGACGCCCACCGCGACCGCCACGCCGAAGCCGACCGCCACGCCCACCGCGACCGCCACGCCGACCCCGACGCCGACCTCCGGCGCCGACACGGTGAAGCCGCAGGCGAAGATCGTCTCGCCCGCCAGCCAGACGACCGTGACCGGCACCGTGACCCTCGTCGCCAACGCGAGCGACAACGTCGCGGTCACGAGCCTCGCCTTCTGGTCCGGCTCGACCAAGCTCGGCGACGGCGTCAAGCAGGCCGACGGCAGCTGGTCGCTCACCGCGAACAGCAAGAACTGGCCGAACGCGACCTACGCCGTGGTCGCCCGGGCCACCGACGCCGCGGGCAACGTGGGCTCCAGCGCCTCGATCACCCTGGTGATCAAGAACTGACCCGCTCCGCCTGACCGGCCCGGTTCCCTCCTCGGAGGGGCCGGGCCGTTCGCGTTTCCCACGGGGCGGTCGCGACGTCAAGGGCGGGCGCTCCGGTGGCGCGGTCCGTAGCGTCGGAAGCGCGCGGTCGACCTCCGTCCGCGCGGAGAGGCAGCCATGAGCGACACCCAGAACGGCCCCGTCATGGACGGCGCCGAGGACGCGAGCAACGACGACAAGCTGGGCGGCCTGATCGAGCAGGTCGACCACGACCACGGCGACGAGGGCGCGGGCGCCATGGCCGACGCGCTCCGCGACCGCGCCGACGAGACCGACACCGAGATCACCTCCTCCGACGAGACGGAGACCCGCACCGAGACGGAGTGACGGCGGCGCCGGCGATGCCGGTCGAGCAGCCCGCGGGGCACTGCATGCAGGCTGAGTAGCCCGCGGGGCACTGCATGCTGGTCGAGTAGCCCCGGAGGGGCGTATCGAGACCCACCGTCACCAGCTCGGTCGGTCTGCAGACTCCTCCTCTGACGCCGGTGGATCTCGATACGCCCGCTCCGCGGGCTACTCGATCAGCATGATGTCGCCTGCCCCTCGAGCAGCAGCCTCCGGCGGCCCTTGCACGCTGGCCGAGCAGCCGCGTCCGGCAGTCCTTGCATGCTGGTCGAGTAGCCCGAAGGGCGTATCGAGACCCACCTTCGCCGGGACACCTGCCGGCAAGCCTCCTCTTCGCCCCCCGTCGACGGCCACGGAACGATCACCTGGACGACCGCACCGGAAGGCCGGTCGGCACCCGAGTGCCCGCACTCCCCGGCCGCCCGTCCGTCCCGCCGCCGCAGCGCTGCGTCGACGATGCACCCGCGCCGTTCCGACGCTGGTGGATCGCCGGACACCCGCTCGGCGGTACGCTCGGCGAGCATGGAGGCGGTGCCGCCGACCGGGCGGCCGCTGGGTGCGGCGTCCCGATCACCCGGGATCTCGGTCGCGCGGGCCGATTCCGCCGTCCGCCGCGCACCGCTCACCCGCCCAATCCCTCCGAGAGGCAGCCGTGCCCGATGCTCTCCTCGTGCCGCTCCTGCTCGCCGCGCTCGTCACCAACGGCCTGGCGGCGGGCTTCTTCTACGCCTTCGCCTGCGCGGTGATGCCGGGCCTGAGCCTGACCGACGACGACGCTTTCGTCAGCGCGATGACCGCGATCAACACCGCCGTGCAGAACCCGCTGTTCGCCGTGTCGTTCGTCGGCAGCGGTCTCTCCTCCGCCGCCGCGCTGGTCGCCGCGCTCGTCGGCAGCGCCGGTGCCGCGACGACCAGCGCGGTCGCGGGGGCCCTCGCCCTCGCCCTCCTCCAGTACGTCGTCACCTTCGGGCGCAGCATCCCGCTCAACCTGCGACTGGACCGCGCCGCCGGCGGTCCGCTCTCCGACGCCCGGCGCGGCTTCGAGCGCGCCTGGGTCCGCGCCAACACGGCGCGCGTGCTCGCCTCAGGTGGTTCGCTCCTCCTGCTCGGGATCGCCCTCGCGACGACGTGACGGCCGCGCCGTCGATCCGCGAGTCCCTCGACTCCCGGAAGACGGCAGGCTGGTCAGCACCACCCCGATCCAGGAGAGACACCATGACCGCACCCCGCCGCGCCCTGATCCTCGTCGACGTCCAGCTGGAGTACTTCGCCGGGCCGCTCGAGATCCGCTACCCGCCGCACGCGACCTCGCTGACCGCCATCACCGCCGCGCTCGACGCCGCCACGGCCGCCGGTCTGCCGATCGCCGCCGTCCAGCACAGCAGCGGCGAGGGAGCCCCCGTCTTCGCACCGGGCACCCCCGGCTTCGAGCTGCACCCGGAGATCGAAGGCCGCCGCAGTGATGAGTGGAAGTCGATCACCAAGCGGTTCGGCACCGTCTTCGCCGGCACCGACCTGCTCGCCTGGCTGCGCGAGCGCGACGTCAACACGATCACCCTGGTCGGCTACATGACCAACAACTGCATCCTCGCCTCGTCCGCCGAGGCCGAGACGCACGGACTGACGGCGGAGGTGCTCTCCGACGCGACCGGCGCCATCGCGATCTCGAACGCGGCGGGCTCCGTGGACGCCGAGACCGTGCACACCACGCTGCTCGCCCTGCTGAACTCGAACTTCGCGGCCGTCGCCGACACGGAGGCCTGGATCGACGCCCTCGCCTCCCGCGAGCCCCTCCCTCAGAGCGACCTCGGCAGCTCGGCCGTCGCTGGCGCCGCGCTGCCGCCGCGCTGAGACCTCGGTCGACAGGACCTCGCTCAGCGCGACAGGAGGAGCTGCAGAGTCACCCTGCCCGGGTTGAAGGGGCTGGGGTGCTCGCAGTAGACCGTGAACGGGACTCCGCGGGCGTCGCTCTCCGCCCAGTCGACGACCTCGAGGACGTCCCGCGCGCCGGTGATCCGGATCTCGTCGACCATCGTCTCCGTCTCGGCGAAGTAGACGCGGTACACCGGCGTGGTCACTTCGGCGTCCACATCACGAGGATCCACGGAGCTGGTGCGCATCTTCCCCCCTCTCCTCCAGTCCAGCGTCGCAGAAGGCGCCGCGACGGGCGTCCGCGGCGCGTCAGCGGTCCGGCGGGGGCGGGAACGGGCGGGTCGAGCGCGGGGCGGCCGGGGGCAGGGCCGCGCGGGCGCGGTGCAGGGAGACGGCCGTCAGCAGCACGCGGGTGCGGGCCGGGGAGGCGTCGAGCGGGCCGATCAGGGACTCGATGCGGGCCAGGCGGTCGTAGAGGGTCTGCCGGCCGATGCCGAGGGCTACCGCGGTGGCCGTCTTGCTCCCCCAGTGCGACGCGAACGTCTCGAGGGTCGCGAGCAGCTCCGGGCGGCCGCGGCGCAACGGGCCGAGTACCTCCTCCACCAGAGCATCCGCCTCGGCGTCGTCGCGGAGCGTGCTGGCGAAGCGCTCGAGCCGGTGCAGCCGCGCGTCGACGACGCCGCTCTCGGTGCGGGTCCACTCCCGCACGCCGCGCACCTCCGCGAGCTCGCGCGGCACCCGCGCCACCGCGTCGGCGCCGCTGCCGACGCAGACCAGCGCGGACGCCCCGGCAGCGGGCGGCCACTCGCCGAGCAGCAGCACCCTCGCCCGCTCCCGCGCTACGGCGTCCGGGAAGGCCAGCAGCGCGAGCAGCTCGCCGCCCGCGACGCAGATCACGCTCGCGGAGTCCGCTGACCCCCGCACCGAGCGGTCGAGCGCGGCGCGGACCGCACGGAGGGTGCGCTCGTCGTCGCCGACGTCGGCCCAGACTCCGAGGAAGCACTCCCGCCCGCCGACGCCGAGCCGGCCGAGGAGCGCGTCGATCTGCAGCTCGGCGCTCGGGTCGGGGCGCGCGGACGGCGCCGTCGCGACCGCGAAGAGCTGCGCGGTGAGCCGCTCGCGCGCGGTCGGCGGCCGCCGCCGGAGCAGGGCGATCGCCAGCACGTCCGGCGCGCGGTCGAGCGCGACGGCCACGCCGTGCAGGTCGGCCTCGTCGTGGGCGCGGAGGTAGAGCGTGCCCAGGAGGGAGTCGCCGGCCCGCAGCACCCCGGATGAGGCGCCCGCGGTGCGCGCGGTGTCGACGCCGCGGCCGGGATGGGCGCGCACGATCTCCTCGCCCGCCGGCGAGACGAGCGCGGCACTGGCGCCCGTGGCGCTCGCGACGACCTTCAGCAGCTCGTCGATCCCGGCGTCTGCGGCCGCCGCCTCGCCGAGAAGTCCGGACACTCTGTCCGCCACCCGCAGGCTCCGGAACTTCTGCTCGGTGAGCCGGGTGTTGATGCTCTCGCAGACCTGCACGAACGGCACCCGCCGGGGCAGCGCGAGCACGGCGAGCCCGAGGTCGTCGGCCGCGGCGACGAGCGGGGCCGGGACGCTCGGCAGCCGCTCGGACAGCTCGACGGCCAGGGCTCCGATCCCCGCTGTGACCAGGGACTCCACATAGCGACGGCACTCCTGGGGATCCTGGTCCGAGGAGAGGTTCACGCCCTCCATCAGCAGCAGCTCGCCGCCCAGGAGCAGCGGCGCGACGTCGAGCTGCTCACTGGCGTGCGCCCAGCGGATCGGCACCCGCGCGGCGGCCTCCCCGCCGGCGACCACGACCGGTCCGGCGGCCGCGAGCAGCGGGTCGAGGAGCGCCTCGGACAGCGGGATCACCATGCAGAACGTCCTCTCGCGTCACGGCGAATTTACACGGCGAGGCGGCCGCCGAAACCGCCCGCCGGGAGGGTGGAGCCCGACCCGCCGCGCTCCTCCACAGCCCACGCTGCCGCGGCGCCGTCCACCGTTCCCCGCTCCGACTCCCCGCTCCACCTCACGCTTCGAGAGGATCCACCCATGAGCTCCGACACCCTGCACGGCACGACCGACACCGAGGACGCGCTGACCCCGCTCCCCGAGAGCCGTCGCAACGCGCGACTCGACGGCCAGTTCTGGATCTGGGCGGGCGCCAACATCGCGCCGATCAACTGGGTCCTCGGCGCGCTGGGCGTGAACATGGGCCTCGGCCTCTGGGACACGATCACCGTCCTCGTGCTCGGCAACGTCGTCGGCATGGCCGTCTTCGGCTTCTTCGTACTGCTCGGCCAGCGCACCGGCGCGACCGGGATGCTCGTCGGCCGTGCGGTCTTCGGCCGGCGCGGCAACTACGCGCCCGCCGTGATCCAGGCCGTCGTCGTGATCGGCTGGTGCGCGATCAACACCTGGATCGTGCTCGACCTGGTGATCGCGCTGCTCGGCTCCGTCGGCCTCGTCGACCCGGAGGCGGCCAACATCGGCTGGAAGGTCGCGGTCGCCGCGGTGATCATGGCGATCCAGGTCGCGATCTCGTTCCTCGGCTACCGGGCCATCGCCGCGTTCGAGCGCTGGACCGTGCCGCCGACGCTCCTGGTGCTGGCCGTGATGTCGATCGTCGCCTGGTTCTTCCTCGACATCGACTGGTCCTACGCCGGCCCGGCCGAGGGCGCCCTCACCGGCGGCGACCGGATCGCTGCCATGTCGATCGTGATGACCGCGATCGGCATCGGCTGGGGCCTCACCTGGCTCGCCTACGCGGGCGACTACTCCCGCTTCGTCAGCCCCCGCGCCTCGCGCAGGAAGCTCTACTTCGCCAGCGTGCTCGGCCAGTTCGTCCCCGTCGTCTGGCTGGGCGTGCTCGGCGCGACGCTCGCCACGAAGAACGGCTCGGTCGACCCCGGCCAGCTGATCGTGGAGAACTTCGGCGCCCTCGCGATCCCGGTGCTGCTGCTCGTGGTGCACGGGCCGATCGCGACGAACGTGCTCAACATCTACTCGTTCGGGATGGCCACCCAGGCGCTCGACATCCGTCTCGGCCGCCGCGCGCTCAGCCTGATCGTCGGCGTGCTCGCCTTCGTCGCCTCCGTCTTCTTCGTCTTCCAGGACGACCTGGCGACGACGCTGGACGCCTGGCTGGTCGGCCTGGTCGGCTGGGTCGCGCCGTGGGGCGCGATCGTGCTGGTGCACTACACGGTGTTCGAGCCGCGGGTGCGCTCGTTCGGGCACCTCTTCGCTCCGGTCGGCTCGCCGCTGCTGCCGGACGTCCGCTGGCGCGCGCTGCTCTCCTTCGCGATCGGCGCGACGCTGACCTGGCTGTTCATGAACGGCTCGGTGCCGGCGCTGCAGGGACCGGCCGCGACGGCGCTCGGCGGCGTCGACGTCTCCTGGCTCGCCGGCGGCGTCTCGGCGGGGCTCGCCTACCTGCTGCTCGGCCGGGGCGACGCCGCGTCCTGGGTGCGGAAGCGCGAGGCCCTGGAGCCGGCCGCGCGCGCGTCCGAGCCCGTCCTCGGGTAGCCGGCCCCGTCACTCCGCCCGCTCCTCTTCTCCCGCACCACCCGCTCCCGCACCACCCTGCTCCTGCACCACCGCATCACGAACGGAACCGCCATGCCCCTCCTCATCACCGACGCCGCCGTCATCACCATGGACCCCGTCTCGGGCGCCGTCCCGATCACGGCGAGCATCCGGATCGTCGACGACGTGATCACGGCGATCGGCCCGGGGCTCGAGCCCGAGCCGGGCGACGAGATCCTCGACGGGCGCGACCGGCTCGTGACGCCGGGCTTCGTCAACGCGCACACCCACTCGTGGGAGTACCTCTACAAGGGGCGCTACGACAACCTGCCGCTCGAGCTGTGGATGCTGCTGTCCTATCCGATCCTCGGCGACAGCCGCGTCGCTCCGGACCTGATCCGGCTGCGCTCGTCGCTGTTCGCACTCGAGTCGCTGAAGGCGGGCGTCACGACGCTCGTCGACGACGTGCTCGAGAACCCGGACCAGGACGCGGCGCAGCTGGCGGCGGTGTTCGACGCCTACGACGAGATCGGCCTCCGGGCGAACATCTCCGGGCACGTGATCAGCAAGCCGTTCTTCGAGACCATGCCGTTCCTCGAGGAGCACCTGCCGGCCGAGCTGCTCGACTCGGTCCGCGGGGCGGCGCGGCCGACCACCGAGGGCTACCTCGACTTCAGTCGCACCGCCTTCGCCACCCAGCACGGGCGGGGCGGCGGACGGCTGCGCTACATGGTCGCGCCCTCGGCCCCGCAGCGCGTGGGCGCCGACCTGCTGGTCGGCGCGACGGAGCTGGCGCTCGAGCACGACGCGGAGTGCCACATCCACGTCCTCGAGACCAAGACGCAGCTGGTGACCGGGGAGGAGCTCCACGGCTCGACACTGGTCGAGTACATGGCCGGGATCGGCGCCCTCTCCGCGAACACGACCTTCGCGCACGGGATCTGGCTGACCGACTCCGACATGGCGTCGATCGCGGCGGCGGGCACCTCCGTCTCGCACAACCCGATCTCGAACCTCAAGCTCGGCTCGGGCATCGCCCCGTGGCGCGCGCTGCACGACGCGGGGGTGAACCTCGGGCTCGGCACCGACGGCTGCTCGAGCAGCGACTCCCCGCGGATGCTCGACGTGATCAAGGCCGCGGCGCTGCTGCACAAGGTGACCGATCCGGACCTGTCGACGTGGCCGACCGTGGCGGAGGTGCTGACGGCGGGCACGATCGGCGGTGCGCGCAGCGCCGTGCTCGGCGACGTCACCGGCAGCATCGAGGTGGGCAAGCAGGCCGACCTCGTGCTCTTCGACCTCGAGACGCTCGCGTTCACCCCGCGCCAGCGCCTGGAGAACCAGCTCGTCTACTCCGAGAACGGCTCGTCGATCGACACCGTGATCGTCGCCGGGCGGGTCGTCGTCGCGGGCGGCGAATCGACGACCGTGGACGAGGCGGCGCTGCGGGCCGACCTGGCGGCGCAGCTCGGCGACATCGTCGCCTGGCAGGACGCCCTCGACCGCTCCAACGGCGTGCTGACCGAGCCGTTCCACCGGATGTACGAGCGGGCGATGCGCCGCGACGCCCCGATCGACCGCTTCAGCGGCAGGCGCCTGGTCTGACGGCGCCGGATCCGACAGCGCGCATCCCCGGCTCGTGGAACCACCTCCGGCACGCAGAACGTGCGCGGTTCCGCGAGCCGGACGCGATGTCGCGTGCCGGACGGCCCGCGCCACCGCCCGCGGTCACCTCCGGCACGCAGAACCCGCCTCGGCACGCCGGATCCGCCCGATTCGACGAGCCGGACGCACTTTCGCGAGCCGAACGCGCCCGCGCCGCAGCGCGCAGCCACCTCCGGCACGCAGAACCCGCCTCGGCACGCCGGATCCGGACAGTTCCGCGAGCCCGATGCGGTTCCGCGAGCCGAACGCGTCTTCGCGCTCGGGGCAGCACCGGGGGCCCGTGGCACCCGTCCGGGGCGGGATCGGACGGACCGGCGGCGCGTCGAGCCGGAGTGCGCCCCCTGAACGGGAACCCCCGTCCGGAGGAAGGTTCATTGCGAACGGGCGTTCGAACGCCCCGCCTAGGGTCGCAGCAGACGCGCCGGACTCCTCCGGCCGACCTCTCGAGCGACTCCCCCCACCGCAGTGCCGCGGTCAGGGCATGAGCCGCTCCTCCGCCCTCGACGCCCGGAAGGACGCCCGTGCCGACGACCCCCGCGACAGCCCGCCCGCGCCACTCAGGCGCGCGGCAGGCCGGCGAAGTTCGCGGCGCTGAGCTCCTGCACGGCGGGCAGCTTCGCGAGGATGTCGGCCGAGACGCTGTCGCGGTCGGAGAGGACGCGCTCGAGGGCGTCGCCCACGCGGCCGGCGAGACCGGCACCCGGCTCGACGCAGAGGTAGGGCAGCTCGAACATCGCCATCAGACCCTCGACCTTGCCCTGGGTGGCGAGCGTGATCGCTGGGACGCCCTTCATCAGGGACATGATCGCCAGGTGCATCCGGCCGGTGACGGTGACGGTCGCGCGCTCGGTGAAGCCGCGCACCTCCGCCGGGGTGAGGACGTCCTCGACGAAGGCGACGCCGGTGGTGTCCGGCAGGGCCGCGTAGACCTTCCGGCAGGCCGCGAGGTCGTCCGGTCCGTGCTTGATGACGTGCGGGAGCAGCACGACCGCGAGGCCGCGGGCGCGCAGGCCGCCGATGATCTCCACGTAGGCGCCGGTCTGGTCGGTGTCGATCAGGCCGGAGACGTTGACGATCGCGATGCCGCCGGTCGTGTCCAGCGCGGCGAGCTCGGTGCTCGCGCGGCCCTGGTCGACGGAGCGCGCCGAGAAGACGATGTCCGCCGAGGCCTTCGCGTCCAGGCCGTCGCGGCGGGCGCGCTCGACGGAGAGCGGGTCGCGGAGGAAGAGGGTCGTGCCGGCACGGTCCGCGTCGCGGAGCTGCGCGAGGGCACCGGGGTGCGCCTTGCCGTTCCAGCTGAAGCCGAGGACGCGGGTGTCCACGCCGGCCGACGCGGCGCTGCGGGCGACGAGCGCCCGGCTGGTCGAGGCGCGGAAGTTGTAGGCGCCGTCCATGATGTCGGCGCCGACGATCGAGACCGACGCGGCGCCGGGCAGCATGGCCCGGAAGCGGCGCAGGTCGCGGACGAAGCTCGGCAGTCCGCCGTAGAGCAGGGTGCCCAGCGAGACGATCTCGACGCGGTCGGCCTGCTCGGCCGGGATGCGGAAGTCGCCCTTGTAGCGGGTGATCACGGTGATCGGCCCGGCCACGTTCTCCAGGAACGCGCCGACCAGCGCGGCGTCGCCGATGTTGCCGGCGCCGGGGGGCGCGATCAGGATCGCGCGGCCCTGAGCACCACTGGCTCCGCGGGCCCCGCCGGAGCGGCGGGCGCTGCGCAGGCGAGGGGCGTCGAGGAAGACGCCGCGCGCGCCGAGCGAGAGCACCGCCGGGCTCTTCAGCAGCGGAGCGGTGCGCTTGCGCAGCCCGCCCAGCACCGTCCGGACTCGCGAACCTACTCCGCTCACAGCGATTCCGTTCCCGGCCCCGTCGCGGAGCCGTGCTCATCGATGGCGGAGGCGGCCCGTCGCCGCATCCGTCCGTCCGGGCGGGATCTCGGCGGCAGAGGCAGCGGTGCTGCCCGGCCGCCGGGGACGCTCCCGCCGCGCCCAGTGTACGGAGTCGTCCCCCGTTCGCCCGGCGCGCACCGCCGAGGCCCGGTGCGGCCTCCCCTCGTCTTCTCCCTCCTCCTCTCCCTGCCCCGAGTCCCCGCTCACACCTTCCCCGATTGGACACCACGCCCATGACTCGAACGCTCAGCGCGACTCTCGCCGCTCTGCTGGTCGTGATCGCCGCGTTCTTCGCGGCCGCGCCCAGCTTCGCGGCGGCGAACCGCTACGCCTCGCCCAACGGCACGGGAACGGCCTGCTCCGCAGCCGCTCCCTGCGCCCTGACCACCGCCGTCCAGAACGCCGCCGCCGGCGACACCGTGCTGCTCACCGCCGGCACCTACCCGACGACCACCCTCAAGGGCGGGAAGGCGACCGTCGCCGCTCCCGTCGTCGTCCAGCCGGCCCCGGGCGCCTCGCCCGTGCTCGGCTCGACGAAGGTCTACACGCCCAACACCGTGTGGAACGACATCTTCTCCAAGAGCACCTTCTACACCTACGGCTCCGGCATCACGGTGAACCGGATGCACATCGACGGCGCCGGCATCTTCGTGCGCAGCGCGAACGTCGTCGTCCGCGACTCGCTCTTCGAGAACGGCTCGTCGATCGACGGCATCCAGGTCGGCGGCACCGACAACGGGCTGATCGAGAACAACCTGGTCCGCAACTTCGACCAGAACATCGACAACGGCCTGCACGCCGACTGCATCCAGGTGTTCGAGAGCAACGACGTCACCCTCCGCGGAAACACGCTGATGAACTGCTACAACGCGGGCATCATCTTCTCCCCCGGTGGCGGCGACGGCATGAGCGACATCACCGTGGAGTCGAACTTCGTCTCCGGCTGCATCGTGATCACCAGCGACTGCCGCGGCGGCTCGTCCGCGGACTTCCGGGAGGCCTCGGCCGACGGCATCTACATCCGCAACAACACCTTCGAGTCGGGCGCGCTGCGGGTCGGCGGGGCGAAGAACACGGTCTTCGACCGCAACATCGTCAGCTACCTCTCCTCCTGCACCAGCCCGATGACGAACACCATCGTCGAGAACTGGAACACCAAGCTCTGCAAGACGCCGTCGCTGCTCAACCAGCAGGGCAACATCCAGGGCGCTCCGGCGCTCGCCTCGGTGGCCACCGGCGACCTGCACGTGCTGTCCGCGACCGGGACCCAGATCGCCGGCTGGGGGTCGACCACGTCGGCCCGCACCGACATCGACGGCCAGGTCATGGGCTCCCGCACCGCCGGCGCCGACCAGTTCGGCGGGGTGACCGCTCCGACGCCGACCGCGACGCCGACGGCCACGCCGACCGCGACCGCGACCCCGACGGCGACGCCGACGGCCACCCCGACCGCGACCCCGACGGCCACGCCGACGGCCACCGCCACCCCGACCGCGACGCCGACCGCCACGCCGACGCCGACCGCCACGCCGACCCCGACCGCGACTCCCACCCCGACGGCCACGCCCGCCCCGGTCGACCGCACGGCGCCGACCGTCGCGATCGTCTCGCCGGGCTCCGGCTCGTCGGTCACCGGAGTCGTCAGCCTGATGGCGACCGCCGCGGACGACACCGCCGTGACCGGAGTCACGTACTGGGTCGGCACCACCAAGCTGGGCGACGCCGTGCAGGCGTCGGACGGCAACTGGTACCTCACGGTCAACACCGCGGTGTTCCCGAAGGGCACCTACTCGGTGACGGCGAAGGCCGTCGACGCGGCGGGCAACGCCACGACGAGCGCCCCGATCCTCCTGAAGCGGGTCTGACGCTCGGAGTGAGCACCGCCTGAACGTCGAAGGGCCCCTGCGCCGTGCAGGGGCCCTTCGTCGTCCGCGGGTGACGGAGTCGCCGTCAGTCGGACTCGCCGTCAGTCGGAGTCGCCGTCAGTCGGTGAAGATCGCGCCCACCGGCTCGCGCTTCTCGGCCTGGAAGCGGTCCTCGGCGCGGCCGAGCGCCCAGTAGGCCGAGAGCGAGAGCGCCGCGCGCTCGACGCCCCAGTCGTCCTGGAGGATCGCGCGGAGCCGCTTCATCGCCGTCCGCTCGCCGTGGGCGAAGACCTCGACGGCGCCGTCCGGGCGGGTCAGCTCCGCGACGGCAGCGGTCAGCGCGTGCCCCGCCTCCTCGTCGCCGCGGTGCAGCCAGCGCACCTCGACGCCCGCGGGGACGGTCAGCGGCAGCTCGTCCTCGGCGCCGTGCACCTCGATGAGCGCGGTTCCGCGGGCCTGGGCGGGCATCGCCTCCAGGGCCGCCGCGATCGCCGGCAGCGCCGACTCGTCGCCGAGCAGGAGGTTCGCGGCGTCGGCGCGGGGCGCCCAGGCGCCGCCGGGGGCCGACATCTCGAGGCGGTCGCCGGGGCGCGCGGAGGCGGCCCAGGGTCCGGCCACTCCCTCGTCGCCGTGCAGGACGAAGTCGATCGCGAGGCTACGCGCCTCGAGGTCGACGGAGCGGATCGTGTAGGTCCGGCGCACCGGGAGCTCCTCGGGGGCGAGGCGGGCGCGCAGGGCGTCGAGGTCGTGCGGCGGCTCGAGCGCGACGCCGGGCGGGGCGAGCAGCAGCTTGACGTAGCGGTCGGTGGCGGCGAGCCTCTCGGGATCCGCGGCCTCGACGAAGGCGTCGAAGCCCTCGCCGCCGAGGTGCACGCGCACGAAGTGCTCGGTGAGCCGCTCGGTGCGCAGCACGGTCAGCACGAGCTGCGGGCGGGGCGGACGGGCGCGGCGCTCGGACGGCGCGGCGGGCGTGGTGGCGTCGGTCATCCCTCCAGCATGCCGCCCGCGCCCGCCCGGCGCGCGCGATCGGCCCGGGCTCGCAGGAACCTCATGACCCGGCCGCAGTGCCGGCCGGCCGGGGCGCCTCCGGCACGCGGAACCGTCTCCGGCACGCGAGAACCGTCGGATCCGACGAGCCGAGCCGCGATTCGCGTGCCGAAGGTGTGCGGGGAGCGGACACGCTCGGCCGACAGACGGCTCCGGCACGCGAGAACATCCTCGGCACGCGGAAACCGCCGAATCCGACGAGCCGCACCGCGTTTCGCGAGCCCGAGGTGCGACCGACGCGGAAGTCGGCGCCCGCCGGACGTCTCCGGCACGCGAGAACATTCTCGGCACGCGGTAACCGCCGAGATCCGCGAGCCGGACCGCGTTTCACGAGCCGGAGGTGCCGCGGACGCGGGCGGGGACGCGCGGCGAGCGTCGTGTGGCGCGAGGTGGGGGCGCCCCGGCGCGCGACGGCGCGCGGGCGCGGGCGGCCACGCCGTAGCCTCTCCCCCATGGATGCGACCACGACCGTCTCGCGCGCCGCCCCGACCGCCCCCCGGCTGCAGCCGGACCGGGTCCTCGTGCCCGACGTCCTGCGAGGGGTCGCCATCGTGGCGATGCTGATCGCGCACGCGATGCCGCTCGTCCCGAGCCTGCGCGGCGGGGCGATCGGCTTCGCGGCGGGCAACGTCAACGACCTCGCGTCGCCGCTGTTCGCCCTGGTGATGGGGATGTCGGCGGCCCTGGTCCTCGCGCGGCCCGGCGCCTCCGGCGGGCGGGTCGTCGTGCAGAACCTGATCCGCGGTGCCGTGCTGGTCGCACTCGGCGTCTGGCTGGGCGGCTGGGGCAGCTGGATCGCGATCGTGCTGCCGCACCTCGGGCTCACGCTCGCGCTCGGGACGCCGATCCTGCTCCTGCGCAGCCGCCTCGTCGCGGTCGTCGCCGCCGTCGTGCTCGTGGCTGGTGCTCCGCTGAACGCGCTGGTCGCGGCGTCGGTGGATCCGGCGGTGCTCTACGCGCGGACGCCCGTCGGATTCCTGCTGCAGTGGAGCTTCGTCGATCCGCACTACCGGCTGACGAATCTGCTCCCCTTCCTCCTGCTCGGCGCGCTGCTGCTGCGGCACGGCTTCCGGCGCGACCGGCTGCTCGCCGTGCTGGCCGTCGTCGCCGTGCTGGCGTACCCGGTGCGGCCGGCGCTCGAGCGGCTGATCGGCCTCGAGTCCGTGTCGGGCAGCCACCCGGACACGCTGCACGACCTCGGCCTGGTGCTCGCCGCGTACGTCGTCGTGGTGCTGCTCGCGACGGTCCGGCGGCGGCCGGCGAGCACGGTGATCGCGGCGGTGCTCACGCCGTTCCGGGCGGTCGGCTCGCTCGCGCTCTCGGTGTACGTGCTGCAGGTGGCGGTCGTCGCCGCCTTCGCGACCCGGGGCCTCGGCTACGTCGCCGACACCCCCGGCGCCGCCCTCCTCCTGGTGCTGGGAGTCTGGGCGGTCGCGGTGCTGTGGTGGCGCTTCGTCGGCATCGGACCGCTGGAGTGGCTGATCGGCCGACTGACCCGGCTGGTGCCGGGGCCGCGGCGCTGAGCCGCCGACGTCATCCCGAGCCGCGTCACTCCTCCCTCTCTCAGCGGCCGTATCCTGCGTCCCGGAGTGCCTGCTCCGCTGCGGCTGCGACCTCCGCCAGCAGTCTTCTGAGTGCGGCCTCGACCATCGCCCGCACCCGGATCCTCAGTCCTTCGGAGATGACCGGGTAGACCTCGCGGAGGAAGACGTGCAGGAGGAGGCCGCCCCGCTCGTCGACGACGATGAAGTCGGCGCCGTCGGTGTCGGGGCGTGCGATCTGCACGGAGAAGCCGCGCTCCGCCTGTGCCAGCGCAGGCCGGGCGCTTTCGAGGCGCAGAGACGGCGTGAGTTGCGGCCTGCTCTGTCGGTAGCCGTCACGCACGTGTCTGGATGGCGTCCCATCGACCGCGGAGAGCGTGAGCGACGACCGCAGAACTGTCGAGTCCCGCGCAGACTGCACCTCGTCGGACACCAGGCCTGTGAGCCGGTCCGCCACCTCGTCGAGCACCTCGTGCTCCAGCCCGCCGCGCCCCGTGAGCAGGACCTCGAAGGCGGAGAGCTGATCCGCGAGCTCGGGGGTGCGCGCCGTCTCCAGCTCGGCTCGGATGAGGTTGATCGTGTCGATGACGCAGTCGCGGAAGAAAGCGGTGAACTGCTCTCCGCGCTTCGCGTCCGCCACCTCGAGAGCGTCGAGGTAGCGCGCCTTCTGGTCGGCGAAGATCACGATCGGCACCCCGTAGGCCCGGTAGAGGAAGACGGAGGCGAGAGCGCGGGACACCCGCCCGTTCCCGTCCGGGAAGGGGTGGATGCAGACGAAGGCGTAATGCGCGTAGGCCGCCTGAATCACAGCCGGAGCGTCGAGGAACTCCGCCGATCGCAACTCGGCGACGAATCGCTCCATCTCCGGGACGACGTCCGCCGGCGAGGCGTAGCTGTGGATGCGGTTCGACGCGAGGTTCAGCGGATTGTTCGGATCCTTCTTGTAGGCGCCGGTCTGCAGTGGGCGCTCCTGCCAGCCGACCGAGGTGAGGACCCGGTAGGTGTCCTGCGAACGGCAGAGCACCTCGTGCAGCCCTCGGATCCAGTACTCGCTGATCGGGACGTTCGCCGTGGCGGCATCGAGGACGTGCTCGTAGCCGGCGAGCTGGTCAGCGATGACCCGCGCGACCGCCTCGCCCTTCTCCTGCGGGATCCTCGCCCACGCCACGGTCGTCGCGGCGACGGTGTAGGTGAATCCGCGGTCCACCTCGTAGAGGTTCTCGATCGCGCCGGTGTCCACGGCCGCCCACTTGTTGGTGATGTCGAGCATCCGGCTCCAGAGCTCGGGAGAGCTCTCCGCACGGTCGGCCGCCAGCATCTCGCCGAAGTCGCTCACCAGGTGGACGTCGGCGGTGCGTCCCTCCCACTCCAGGAAGCTCGGGAAGGGCTCGTACGGGTCCGTGATCGGCTCTGCCCCATCGACCATGTCGTCTCCACTCGCTCTGCAGAACCGGCGCACGTGAGGCGTCGTCTTCTGGATGCGTCAACTCTTCCATCCGCCGACCGGGGAGCGGCACTGCCTGCCTGATCGTGCCTCCGTGGGCATCGGGACGCTCGGGCGGATCGTCAGCTCTCGACGACCGGCAGCTCGGCGACCGCGACGGCTCCGCCGCTCTCATCGGTGATCTCGATCGAGGCGACGGAGGCGCGCAGGACGGCCGCGTTCATGGCGCAGTCGAGCTCGGCGGTGCTGCCGAGGAACGAGCCGGAGGGCAACCGCACGCCCGTCGCTGTGACCAGGACGACCTCGTAGCTCTCGCCGACGGCGAAGCCGCTGCCGCGCAGGATCGTCTCGGTGCCCCAGGTGTGCGCGACGAGCTCGGCGTCGATGTCGAGGGCCGGGTCCTCGGCGAACGCGATCGGCTCGACGGCGCCGAGCGTGCCCGGTCCGCCCTCGGGGGGACGGTCGCCGAGCGCCTGCAGGGCGAGACCGCCGACGGCGCCGAGCGCGACGCAGGCGGCCGCGGCCGTCACAGCGAGCGCCGTCCGACGACCGCGCGCGGGACGGGCCGACCCACGCCGCACCGACGCACGCCGGTCCGACGCACCCCGCGCCTCCTCGCCACGGGCCCTCGGGACCGCCGTCAGCGCCGGGCCGGCGAGCGCCGCCACCCGCGCGCGCAGGTCCGCCGAGGGCTCCGGCTCCTCCCAGCGGCCGACGCCGCCCAGCCCGGACAGCACGGCGCCGAAGGAGGCCAGCTCCTCGTCCACGCTCGGATCCTCCGCCCGCAGCCGGTCGAGCTCGGCGGCCTCCTCGGCCGACAGCTCGCCGGCGAGGGCCGCGGCGATCAGCTCCTCGCGGCGCCCGCCCTCGTCCG
This sequence comes from Rathayibacter sp. VKM Ac-2926, assembly GCF_022815565.1. Taxonomy (NCBI): domain Bacteria; kingdom Bacillati; phylum Actinomycetota; class Actinomycetes; order Micrococcales; family Microbacteriaceae; genus Rathayibacter; species Rathayibacter sp. VKM Ac-2926. The sequence goes on from NZ_JALGRS010000001.1 coordinate 395,491, forward strand.
GGCCGCCGTCGCCGGGTCCGCCGTCGCCGGGTCCGCCACTGCTGGTCACGATCGGTCCTCCGGAGTCGAGTCGGGCGCCGCGAGATGCGTGCGGAGCGCCTTGAGAGCGTAGAACGTGCGGGTCCGGAGCGTCGCGACCGCGACTCCGGTCGCCGCGGAGACCTCGGCGTAGCTCTCGCCGCGGAGGTGGATCGCGACGATCACCTGCCGGTGCTCGGGCGAGAGCCGGGCCAGCGCCTCGACCATCATCAGCGGCTCGAGCGGATCGACGTCGTCGCCGGGGACGTCGTCGAGCACCTCGGCCGGCACGATCCGCGGCAGCCGCTGCAGGGAGCGGTGCGCGTCGACGATCACGTTGCGGGCGATCGCGAACAGCCAGGTGCGCGGGCTCGCGCGCTCCGCGACGTAGCGCTCGCGCGAGCGCCAGGCCCGGAGGAACGTCTCCTGCACGCAGTCCTCGGCGAGACCGCGGTCGCGCAGCGCGTTGACGGCGAAGCCGAGCAGGGCGGATCCGTGCTCGTCGAACGCCGCGGTGAGGTCGAGGGGCGTGGGGTCGCCGGGCGTGGGATCGCCGGGCGTGGGATCGCCGGGCGTGGGATCGAGCGGCGGGGCGGCGGGTCCGGCGGCGGGCACGGGCGCCGGGCGAGGGTCGGGCTGCGTCATCGCGGTGCGGTCCCCTCGTCGCCTCGTCGTCGGCCCGATAGCGGTCGGCCCTACCGTCGCCGGCCCTACCGTCGCCGGCCCGATCGTCGCCGGCATCGTCAGCGCCGCGAGCGCCATCGGCGCCTCCTGTCCCGACCGGCCGGGCGGCCCGTCACAGGGGGTACGGAGCGGAGGAGCGAGACGTTCATCCGGGCACTGCGGTCGAGTCTATGAGAAGGATCTCAGACAGCGGGGCAAGGGCCCTCTCAGCTCCGGCGCGCTCAGCTCCGCGGCGCTCGGCTCGGCGGCGCGAACGCGCCGAGGGCGTACGCGAGCAGGAGCAGCGCCATCACGGCTCCGGACGCCACCGCCGCCAGCACGGCCGCCGCGCCACTGCCGAGGAGCAGGCCGAGCCCGCCGAGCACGACCAGCGCGCCGCCGAGCAGGGCGAACATCCGCTCGGAGAACGCCCACGCGAACGGGAGGAAGTGCAGCCCGACCACGAGCGCGATGAGCGCCGGGCGCAGCTCGCCGCGGCCCGCCGACTCCAGGACCCGGCTGCCGACCGCGATGAGCGCGAACTCGGCGACCACGCAGGCGCCGTAGACGGCGAGCCGCGCGGGCCTCGGCGGTGCGAAGGGCCCGAGTGAGCGCGGACGGACGAAGAGGAGCCAGAGCGCGGCGGCGACCGTCGCGCCGACCAGGACCCGCGCGATGATCGCGACGGGCTCCGCGGGCGAGTACGAGAACGCGAAGACGACGGCGCCGGCCAGGCCGATGACCGCGCCGAGTCGTCGCGGGTCCGCGAAGACCGGCGGGCCGCTCTGCTCCGATGCCATCCGGGCAGCCTCGCAGATCCCGGACGGCAGCGACAGCCGCCGGCGTCCCGAGCGAGCACCGGCGGACGCGCCGAGCGGCCGCGGTCCGGTCAGGAAGCGGTCCCGAGCTCCTCGATGTCGTCCACACCGGCGGCGGCGGCCTCGCGGCGTCGCGCGCGCAGGGACGGCGCGAGCAGCGCGGCGACGATCGCGAGCGCTCCGACTCCGGCCGAGGCCCAGAAGCCGACGGTGAACGCCTCGTCCGTCGGGGCACCCTGCGGAGTGACGCTGGAGGAGATCAGCGCGGCGATGACCGCGGTGCCGATGCTGCTGCCGATGGTGCGCAGGACGGTGTTCGCGCTGATGGCCTCGCCGGTCTGGGCGGCGGGCACGCTCTCGACGATCGCGTTCGAGGTGGCCGCGAGGGCCATGCCGATGCCGATGCCGGTGAGCACGCCGGACACGAGGATCTGCCACTCCTCGCCGTGGCCGAGCGCGGGGAGGACGAACGCGATCGCGACGGCGACGCCGCCGGTGATCATCGGGATCTTCGGCCCGACGCGGCGGATCATCGCCCCCGCGACGACGCCGGAGACGACCATCGCGACGACCGTCGGCAGCAGGAACAGGCCCGCTTCGCTGACCGACTTGCCGAAGCCGTAGCCCAGCACCGTGGGCAGCTGCAGCAGCGTCGGCACGAGGATGAAGGTGCCGAACATCGCGAAGCCGAAGGCGAGCGCGACGATGTGCGCGGTCCACACCCCGCGGTGCCGGAAGAGGCGGACGTCGATCAGCGGCTCGGAGACGCGCAGCTCGACCAGCACGAAGGCGACGAGGGCGACCGCGCCGAGCACGAGCAGGCCGATCGTCTTCGCGTCGCCCCAGCCCCAGTTCTGGCCCTCGCTGATGGCGAGGAGGAGCGCGACCAGGCCGATCGAGAGGATCGTCGTGCCGACGAGGTCCAGCTTGCCCGGCGTGCGCACGGGCGACTCCGGCATCCCGAAGATCGCGCCGAGGAGGGCGACGGCGACCAGCACGGCGGGCAGCCAGAACAGCCAGTGCCAGGAGAGCGCCTCGACGATCGGGCCGGCGGCGACGATGCCGACTCCGGCGCCGATGCCGAAGATGGCGGACAGCAGCCCGATGGTGACGCTGACGCGCTCCCGGGGAAGCTCGTCGCGGACGATGCCGATCGACAGCGGCATCACCGCACCGGCCGCGCCCTGCAGGACGCGTCCGACGATGAGGACGCCGAGGTTCGGCGCGATCGCGGCGACGACCGTGCCGACCAGCAGCAGCGACAGCACCACGATCAGCACCTTGCGCTTGCCGACCATGTCGCCGAGGCGACCGAGGATCGGCGTGAGCACCGAGGCGGAGAGCAGGTAGGCCGTCAGCACCCAGCTCGCGTCGCTCGTGGCCACGCCGAGGTCCTGCCCGATCGTGCCCAGGGCGGGGGCGACCAGCGACTGCAGGACGGCGAACGAGAGACCGCCGAGCGAGAGGTAGAGCACGATCGCGGTGCCGCGCGGCTTCCGCTGCGGCGCAGCGCTCTCGCGCGGGACTCCGGTCGGCACCGAGCCCGTCGCGGCGGGCTGGCTGGTGGTGGACATGCGTCTCCTAGGCTGGTGAGCGGCTTGTAAACAGATGCTGACTTCTCGAGTGTAGCCAGCGCGGCACGCCTGTCAACACGTGTTTACTTGTCCTCGGCTAGGTTGGTCGACGGGAGTGGGACATGAGCACTGACAGCGAGGACATCGGCGCAGGGGTCTCCGGCTGCGACGCCGACGACGAGCTCGTCCGCCCGGGCCGGGACGCGGAGGCGACGAAGCGCGCGCTGATCCGGGCCGCGCGGCGCCGGTTCGCGACCGACGGCTACCGCGCGACCACGGTGCGGCACATCGCCGCCGACGCTGGAGTGAACGTGGCCCTGATCAACCGCTACTTCGTCTCCAAGGACGGTCTCTTCGAGGCGTGCATGCGCCGCACCTCGGACGAGCTGGAGTCCGAGACCCCTGACGGACCCGCGGATCTCGACGCGATCGTCCAGCGGCTGATCGGCCACGTCCTCCGCGCGCCGAACAACGACGACCCGCTGCAGCTCCTCCTCCTGCTGCGCTCCTCCGGCGACGCGACCGCGGACCGGATCCGCCGGGAGACCCTCGAGGAGTTCACCCGCCGGCTCGCCGTCGCCGCCGGCTGGCGCCCGGACGACCCGCGGACCGCCCCGGTGCTGGTCCGAGCGCAGCTCGCCATCGCCACGATGATGGGCGTCACCGTGATGCGCACCTCCGCCGCCGTGGAGCCGATCGCCTCCGCCGCCGACGAGGATCTCCGCGAGCCGCTGGACCGGATGTTCCGCGTCCTCCTCGGCGCGGAGGCCGCGACGACCGAGCCGCACTAGTCCGGGCCGGAGTCGTCGCCGCCCCACTCGGGGGGCGCGCCGGCACTGCGCGGCAGGGCGTGCCGCCTGCCAGGATCCCTCGTGGGCCTTCTTCCCCCGGAAGCCCCTCCCCCGCCGCACGAGAGGCCGCCATGATCGACGTCCGCACCCCCGCCAGCCGCCCCGCCGGCCGCCCCGCCCCCCGCGGCGTCTCCCGCCGGGCGGTCACCACCGCCGCCGCCTGGACCGTGCCCGTCGTGGCCGTCGCCGTCGGCACCCCCGCCGCCGCCGCGTCCGGCCTCGACGTGGGAGCCTTCGTCCTGAACGGCACCTGCGGCAGTCCCGGGATCCTCGGCCCCGGCTTCACGCTCACCGCCGGCTCCGCCGACCTGCCGGTCGGGACCACGATCACCATCGTCGGCAGCGGCGTCGCGAACATCGGCGTGTTCACGGCCACCCCGAGCATCGCGACGATCACCTCCCCGAGCAGCACCACCCGCTTCGTCACCCTCACCGGTCCGCTGCCCGCGGGCTCCACCCTGGGCCTGCGCACCACCCTCTCGATCACCAGCGCCTTCACCCTGAACGCGACGACGACCCTCCCCGAGGGCTCCGTCGGCACCGGCGCGAAGAGCACGGCGTCGGTCAGGTCCGACCGGGTGTTCTGCACGGGCAACTGACGGCACGGGCGACTGACGGAAGCGGAGCTTCGAGCGGCGGCTCCGGCGCGTCAGTTCCCGGCCGTGCGGCTGTCGTCGAGCTCGTCGCGGTGCCGTTCGACGTAGCCCGCCATGCCGGTGACGGTGAACGCGATCTGTCCGTGCTCGGGCGAGTAGATCAGACCCTTGCTGATCAGAGCGGCCCGATAGGGCCCGACACTGCTGGTCTGCACGCCCATCCGCTGGGCGACGAGCGCCGTCGAGCACGGGCCCTCTCCGTCGACGGCCATGGCGAGCAGCATCCGCCGCTCCGATCTGGTCGCTCGCTGCCACCGGGAGCGGAAGAATCCGGCGTCGAGCTGCTCCGTCCCGTACTGGACGGCGGCCGTCGCGTCGGACCGGTCGATCAGGCGGTCCGCGGCGAGATTCCACGCCGCCTGCCCGTACTCCTGGAGGAAGTACGGGTAGCCGCCCGCCGCCTCGAGGAGCGTCGCCAAGGCGTCCGCCGCGTACTCGGCGCCGAGACGCTCGGCGGGTTCGCGGAGCGCCTGCGCCGCATCGCTCGGAGCGAGCGTGCCGATCCGCCGGTAGTTGAACAGCCGCTCGGCGTACGACCGCGTCTCGGTGAGGACGCGCGGCAGGTCCGGGAGGCCGGCGGCGATGACGTAGAAGGGCCACTCCCTCTGGTTCGCGGTGTGCTGGGCCGCGAGGAGAGCCCCCATCGTCTCGGCATCGAGATCCTGCATCTCATCGATGAAGACAGCGAAGGCGCGTCGCTGCTCGCCGAGCGCGGTCGAGACGTCCTCGACGAGTTCGAGGAGGTCGACCTCGGCGTCGCCGGAATCGGCGCGGCCCTGGCTCAGGGAGACGCCCAGCTCGATTCCCGTCGCGCCGACCTTCGCGTTGAACGAGGAGATCGTTCCGAGCGCCTCGCGCATCAGCGACGACAGCTTCGTGCGGGAGAGCTTGCGGGCGGACATCACCAGGCCGCGAGCCAGCGCTCGACGTACCGCATGCACTCCCGCCTCGTCCCGTCGGGCCTCGATGCGGACCGTCAGCCACTCGGACTGCTCCGCCAGCCGGTGCATCTCGTTGAGGAGCACCGTCTTGCCGACCCCGCGGAGCCCGGTGAGGACGATGCCTCGATCTCCGAGCCCGTGGCCGACGCGGGCATGGAGCGTCTCGAAGGCTTCCAGCTCACCGCCGCGGCCGACGAGTTCGGGAGGACGACGGCCCGACCCCGGGCTGTAGGGATTCTGATCGGGCTGCACGTAGGGAATGATAGCCCCGAATTAGAAAATCCTAATTTTATGCAATCGATGGCAATCGTCGCCCCGGGGCGCTGACACGTCGGACGTGCGGCGGCCGATCAGTACGGGACCGTGAGCGACAGCACCGCGACGTCGAAACCCGGCGCGGTGATGACCAGGTCCGCCACGGGGACCGGACTCTGCGTGCGATCGTCGCTGGCGATCAGCAGCAGCAGGATGCCGGACTCCTCGCCCGCCGCGAGCGCGGGGTCGTAGCGGAGGGCGATGCGTCCCTCCGGGAAGCCGTCGGCGTAGCTCCACTGCTGTCCGTTGAAGCCGGCGAACGAGTAGCCGTTGCCCGGGTCCTGGAGGACGACGATCACGGACCCACCCTCCAGCGGGGCGGAGCCGGTGTTGGTCGCGTAGACGCGATACGCCGTCGAGGCCGACGCGACGTCCTCCGCGGGACCTTCGGCGCGAGCGCCGAGCGGAGGGAGCGTGCCGCTCGCCGCGGCGGACGGTGCGGAGACGGCGAGCGCGACGACCGGAGCGGCCCACGCCGCTCCGACGAGGGTGCGGCGCGCGAGCGGCGCGGGGGGAGCGGTCAGGTCGGGCACGGCGGGTCCTCTCGGCACGGGTGGGCAGGACCGAGCGTAGGTCGGTGCGGCGCCGCCGGGGAAGCGGATCCGGGCGCCGGGCCCTACTCGGGGGTGGGCGCGTCGAGGGTGGAGGGGTGAGGGACGAGGCGCGGGACCAGCCGCACCAGCACGACCATGCCGATCAGCTCGACCAGCGTCTGCGTCACGACGACCACGGGCGCGAGTGCCAGCGGCGCCGGGAGCGCGAGTGCGAGCGGCAGCACCACGAGGGAGTTGCGGGTGGCGCCGCTGAACACCAGCGCGCGGGACGAGGGGACGTCGAGGCGGACGAGCCGGGCGACGCCGAGTCCGGCCGCGACCATCACCGCGAGGAACGCGGCGTAGAGGGGGACGAGGACGAGCAGTCTGCCCGCGGCGGCACCGACGGCGCCGATCTGCGAGGCGACGACGACGAGGAGGGTCGCCGCCATCAGCGGCACCATCAGGCCGAGCATCGTCGATTCGACGATCCGCCCCGCGCGATGCCGGCGGCCGAGCGCCTGCACGAGCGCGGCGGCGGTGAGCGGCAGCACGATCAGCAACAGGAGCGCCCGCGCGAACGGAGCCACCTCGACCACGGCGACGCCCTCCGGCCCGAGGAACAGGAGGAGGTAGAGAGGGAGGAGCAGGAGCTGCGCGAGCATCAGCAGCGGTGCCGCCGCGAGCAGCCGGTCGGACGCGCCGCCCGCGAGGCCGGCGAAGACGATCACGTAGTCGATGCAGGGCGTCAGCAGCACGAGCAGCACCCCGAAGAGCAGCGCCGGGCTCTCGGCGACGAAGCGGGACAGCCCGTACGCGACGACCGGGACGACGACGAAGTTCAGGACGCCGACCGCGGCGAGGAAGCGGACATCGCGCAGCGCGCGGCCGAGCGCCGCGAACGGGACGCCGAGGAACGTCGCGAACAGCAGCAGCCCGAGCACCGGCTCGATCGCGCCCTCCAGGTGCCGCGCGGCGGGCAGCAGCAGCCCGAGCACGGCGCCGGCGGCGATCGCGCCGAGGTACACGGCGACCTGCCGCCGCTCGAGCCGCGCGACGAGCGCGCTCACGGGCGGGGGCACGGCGGACGGAGGGGCACACGCCAACGCTAGAGGCTCGGCGCGTGGTGCCGGTCGAGCAGCGGCCCCTCCATGCCGGCCGAGCAGCCGCCTCCGGCGGCCCATGCATGCTGGTCGAGTAGCCGCCTCCGGCGGCGTATCGAGACCCACCATCGCCGAGACATCCGGGAGCGGGTCTCCTCCACACTCGTCGATCCGACGGCGTTGTCCCCGATCAGCCCATGGTTCCGGTCCCGGTGTCGGTGGCTCCTGCTTCAATACGCGTATGTCAGAAGATGAGAATGCGGCAGCACTCGCGGAGGTGCGCGACTGCTTCACCGACGCCGCCGCCACCGAGCGCGCCGCATCCCCGACGCGCCTGAGAACCGCGGAACGCATCCACCGCGGCTACCGCGTCGCCCTCACGGTCCCGGAGGCGTTCGCTCGCGGTACGTCCCGGAGCGAGACCCGCGATCTCGTCGAGCGCTCGATCCGAGCCGAGCTCGCGGTAACGCTCGGCGTGTCCGAGCGGGACGTCTGCCGACGCCTCGAGACCGCGCAGATGCTGATGGAGCACCTCCCCCTTACCCGCGCCCTGCTCCGCGACGCGCGGATCCTCTGGGAGGCCGGCGAGGCGATCTGCAGAACCGCGAGCACCCTCCCGGAGGCCTCCCGCGCGGCCCTCGACGAGCGCGCCGCCGACGCCGCGCTCACGACAACGACCACGCAGCTGCGCCGCGCCCTGAGCCGCTGGCGGGAAGAGCTGCACGAGCAGCCCCTCGCAGAACGGCACACCCGCGCCCGCCAGGACCGCGCCGTCTGGGTCACACCGGATGTCGACGGCATGGCCACGCTCTGCGTCCACGCTCCCGCGCCCGCCGTCTCCGGCGCCTACGACCGACTCCGCCGCATCGCCCGCACCCTCCGCGACGAAGGCGACCCGCGCACCCTCCAGCAGTTGAGCGCGGACGCGGCGGTCGATCTCCTCTGCGACGGCGACATCACCGGCACGACGCCGAACGCCGAGCACCGACCCGACCCGACGTTCGTCCCCGGCATCCGCGCCGAGATCCGGCTGACCCTCGCCGCCTCCACCGCCGTGGGTCTCGACGACGCGCCCGCGGATCTCGACGGCTACGGCCCGGTCCCCGCCGAGATCGCCCGCGAGCTGATCCGCACCGCTCCTTCGTTCACCCGCGTCCTGACCGATCCGGACACCGGCGCGGTCGTCTCCGTCGGCCGCACCCACCGCGTCCCACCGCCGCAGATGCGCCTGCACCTGCAGCTGCGGGACCAGACCTGCCGCTTCGCCGGCTGCACCCGGCCCGCCGCGACCAGCGAGGCCGACCACACCCTCGAGTGGCGCAACGGCGGCGAGACCGCCCTCGAGAACCTCGTCTCGCTCTGCACCTCGCACCACCATCTGCGGCACGGCGACCAGTGGACGTACATCGGGAGCGGCGACGGGACGATCGTCTGGACGAGCCCGACCGGCCGACGGATCAGCAACCGGCCGCCCCCACTGCCCGGGCGGCCGCCGGACCCGCCGCCCCGGCCTCGGTTCGACACCGTGCCCGCGCCGTTCTGACGGTGGGGGGATCTCGATACGCCCGCGAGGCGGGCTACTCGATCAGCAGGAAGCGCCTACATGGCGCATCAGCCTGCAGCGCCCGCAGCGCCTGCAGCGCGCGTCGGTATGCGCCCCTCATGCTGGTCGAGTAGCGCGCAGCGCGTCTCGAGACCCGACCCCTCCCGACAGTGGACCTCGATGCGCCCACTCCCCGAGCGGCTCAGACGACGCTCGGAATGCGCGTGCGCCGGCGCCGTCCGGCACGCTACGCTCATTACTCAGCCAGCTGACTAATCGAGGAGCGACATGACCGCCACGACATCCCCCACCCGCGCGGACCGGATCCGGCAGTCGGCCGTCGCCGTCAGCGCCGTGCTCGCGGTGGTCGGCTCGTTCATCGGCTCGGGAGCAGCAGGCGGCACGCAGATCCAGGACGCCGCCGACGGCGCGCTGTCCGCCTCCTCGACGCCGGTCGCGCCCGACGGACCCGCCTTCGCGATCTGGAGCGTCATCTACGCCGGCCTCCTCGGCTACGCGATCTGGCAGTTCCTGCCGTCGCAGACCACCCGCACCCGCCACCGCCGGCTCGGCTACTGGGCCGCCGCCAGCCTGCTGCTGAACGCCGCGTGGATCCTGGTCGTGCAGGCCGGACTGCTCGCGCTCAGCGTCCTGGTGATCGCGCTGCTCCTCGCTGTGCTCGCGCGGATCTTCGTGCTCCTGCGCAGCACCCGCACCGGCGGCGTCGTCGACGCTGTCCTCACCGACGGCACCTTCGGCCTCTACCTCGGCTGGGTCTGCGTCGCAACGGTCGCCAACGTGACGGCCGGCCTCGTCGGCGCGGGCATCGGCAGCGCCGACGGACCCGGCGCCGCACCCTGGGCGATCGTCGTCCTGCTCGTCGCCGCGGCGGTCGGACTGCTGATCGCCGCCACCGGTCGCGGCCGGATCGCTCCGATGCTGTCGCTCTGCTGGGGCCTGGCCTGGGTCGCGGTCGGCCGCTTCTCCGGCGAGCTCGTGTCGATCCCCGCCGGCACCGCCGCGCTGATCGCCGCGGCCGTCGTGCTCGTGGCGACGCTCCTGCTCCGCCTCACCGCCGCCCGGCGCTCCGGCACCGCGCGCGTCACCGCGGCCTGACGCACCCACTCAGGCCGGCGGGAACGCGCGGCCGACCGCCTGGCGCAGCAGCGCCCGCCGGCGCTCGTGCTCCGACGCCGCCTCCTCGGCGGTCGCGGCGTAGACGTTGCTGACCGGCGACCACGCCATCGACATCGCGATGACGAGCGCCATCACGTCGAACGGGTCGGCCGCGACGCCCACCGTGCCGTCGGTCTGAGCGGCGCGGATCGCCTCGAGCTTGCCCTCCTCGCGCACGCGCGCCTCGTCGTCGGCGACGAGATGCCCGGCAGGGCGGCGCTCGAGGCGCGCCCAGGTGGCCAGCCGGATGAGGTCGGGGCGGCGCAGGTACTCGTCGTAGAGGCGGACCGCCCAGTCGCCGAGATCGGACGGGTCGATCGGCACGACGTCGACGATCCGGTCGAGCGACGCCTCGAAGACCGCGTCGAAGAGCAGCTCCTTGCTGGTGAAGTAGGAGTACAGCTGCGCCTTGTTGCTGCGGGCCTCGGCCGCGATCCGGTCCACCCGCGCGCCGGCGATGCCGTAGCGGGCGAACTCGGCGGTGGCCGCCGCCATGATCCGCGCACGCGTCGCCTCGCCCTTGCCGGTGGCCGGTGTCGCTCCCATCCCTCGAGACTACCGACCGGTCTGTTCTCCGCCGTCCGCGAGTGCTAGCGTCTATAAAACAAACCAGTTAGTAGAAACGAGCGCGCCATGATCAGCACCCCCGCTTACGCGGCCGCCGCCGAGGGCGGCCTCGCGCCGGCCGCCGTCGAGCGGCGCGCCCTCCGCCCCGACGACCTCGCCGTCCGCGTGGACTACTGCGGCGTCTGCCACAGCGATCTGCACGCCCTCCGGACCCACGCCGCGCACTCCGCCGACCACGCCGCCGACGCCGGCCCGCTCGTCCCGGGTCACGAGTTCGTCGGCACGGTGCTCGCCGTCGGCGCCGCCGTCACGGCGTTCTCCCCCGGCGACCCCGTCGCGGTCGGCAACATCGTCGACTCCTGCGGCGCGTGCGACATGTGCACGGCCGAGCAGGAGAACTTCTGCCGAGAGTTCCCGACCCTCACCTACGGCGGCACCGACCGGTACGACGGCAGCACCACACTCGGCGCGTTCTCGCGCGAGTACGTCGTCCGCGACCGCTTCGCCTACCCCCTGCCGGCCGGCCTCGACCCGGCGGCCGTCGCTCCCCTCCTCTGCGCGGGGGTCACCGTCTGGGAGCCGCTGCGCGCGCACTCCGTCGGCCGCGGCTCGCGCGTCGGCGTCGTCGGCCTGGGCGGTCTCGGCCACCTCGCGGTGAAGCTGGCCCGCGCCCTCGGCGCCGAGGTGACCGTCTTCACGACCTCCGAGGCGAAGACCAACGACGCCCTCGCGCTCGGCGCCACGCGGGTCGTCGTCTCCCGCGACGAGGAGGCGATGGCCGCGCAGCGCGGACGCCTCGACCTCGTCCTCGACACCGTCTCGGCCGCGCACGACCTCGCGCCGTACCTGCACGTCCTCGCCCTCGACGGCGCACTGAGCGTCCTCGGGATGCTCGCACCGGTCACCGTGGACGTCGCCGACCTGCTGATCGGGCGCAAGAGCCTCACCTCCGGCGGCAGCGGCGGCACCCGCAGCACCCGCGAGCTGCTCGCCTTCTGCGGCGAGCACGGCATCACGGCGGACGTCGAGGTGCTGCCCTCCGCTCAAGTCCAGACGGCGCTCGAGCGTCTCGCCGCGAACGATGTCCGCTACCGCTTCGTCCTCGACCTCGCGGACCTCGACGGCGCTGATCTCGACGCCGCCGATTGACCGCCGCCCGCCGAAAGACCGCCGGAGCGCCATCTTCTTGAGGCGGGAAACCCGGCCCTCGAGGATCGGCGGATGCCCCTCGGTCATCGCACGCGCAGCGCCCGCACCCCGTTAACGGTGATCGCCCCGGCGCGCCGACGCTCTCGCGTCCCGTCCGGGGCATACGTGAAGAACGGTACCAGGAACCCGAGATCCACTCCGGCCCCGGACGCCGGATGACGCCCGTCGACCCGGCGACTCTGCCGAACCTCTCCACCGTCATCGGGAGCGATCGCCTGGGCCCGTACCTCGCCTCCACCGGCGACCGGGCCGCCGCGCTCCGGCTCTACAGCTGGAACATCGAGGCGAGCGCTGCGATCCTCGGAGCGAGCTCCGCCCTCGACGTCGGTGTCCGGAACGCGATGCACCGCGCACTCACGGCGCACTGTGGGCGGGAATCGTGGTGGGACGTCGCAGCACTGCGGGCGAACGAAAGCGATCAGGTCCGCGACGCGATCCGCTTCCTCGACCGGCGTCGCGGCTCCAGTGCCCGTTTCGCGTCCACTCGGAGCCGCCCCGGGCCCGGCCCCGCGTCAGGCGCGCGCCGACGCCGCCGCGCGCGCCAGCGCCGGGCCGTGCGCCGCCAGCACCAGGTCGCGGACCGCCGTCACCGGCAGCGACGCGGCGCCGGCCGGCAGCAGGTCCGCGTCCGAGGTCAGCACCAGCGGGGTGTCCGCCGCCGACACCGGCAGTCGGCCGTGCGTGCCGCGCACCAGCGACGCGTCCAGCGGCACGAGGTTCATCGCGTAGCGCAGGCCCAGGGCCTTCTTCGCGAGGTTGCCGGCCGCCTTCGCCTTCACGAGCTTGTCGGCGGGGTCGAAGAACAGCTCCGCCGGGTCGTAGCCGGGCTTGCGGTGGATGTCGACGCCGCGCGCGAAGTCCGGCGCGCGATCGTCGTTGAGCCAGTAGTAGTAGGTGAACCACGCGCCCGGCCGCGCCACCACGACGAGCTCGCCCGAGCGCTCGTGGTCGAGGCCGTACCGCGCCTGCGCCTCCCGGTCGAGCACCTCGTCCACCCCGTCCAGCGCCTCGAGCAGCGAGCGCACCCGCGGCAGATCGGCGGCGTCCGGCACGTAGACGTGCGCGATCTGGTGGTCCGCCACGGCGAAGGCGCGCGAGGTCCACGGGTCGAGCTGCTCGCGCCCGTCCTGCACGTACACCTCGAGCAGGCCCGCGCGGCGCAGCGCCCGGTTGACGTCCACGGGGGTGTCCGCCGCCGCGATCCCGTACTCCGCGACCACGACGACCGACGCGCCGAGCGCCTCCGCGTCGTCGAGCAGCGGGGCGAGCACCACGTCCAGCTCGGACGCCGCCCGCCGCGCCTCGGGTGAGTCCGGCCCGAAGCGCTGCAGGTCGTAGTCGAGGTGCGGCAGGTAGGCCGTGGTCAGCTGCGGCGGACCGGAGCCGTCGCCGGCGAGCACGTGCCGGGTCGCGTCCACCATCCACTGCGTGGAGCGCAGCGACGCGGTCGGCCCCCAGTACTGGAACAGCGGGAAGGCGCCCAGCTTCCCGACCAGCTCGTCGTGCAGCGCCGGCGGGCGGACGTAGGCGTCCGGCGACTTGCGGCCGTCGGCGTGGTAGATCGGCCGCGGCGTGACCGTGACGTCGGTCGTCGCTCCCATCGCATACCACCAGCCGATGTTGGCGGCGCGGTAGGGCTCGCCGTCGGACAGCCGGCGGGCCGTCTCCCAGACCTTCTCCCCCGTCACCAGGCGGTTGTGCTGGCGCCAGAGGTGCACCTCGCCGAGGTCGCGGAAGTACCAGCCGTTGCCGACGATCCCGTGCTGCGCGGGCATCGTGCCGGTGAGCATCGACGACTGCACGCTGCAGGTGACGGCCGGGAGGATCGTGTCCAGCGGCAGCTGCCCGCCGGCGCGGGCGAGCCGGGACAGCCGCGGCATGTCGGCGAGCGCCGTCGCGGTGAGGCCGACCACGTCGAGCAGCAGCACCGGCGTCACAGCGCGACCTCCTCGGCGACGAGTGCGGCGACCGGGACCGGCGCGGCACCCTGCTCCAGCACCGCCGCGCGCGCCTGCGGCGTCAGCAGGTGCTCCGCCGCCCAGGCCAGCTCCGCGCCGATGCCGACCGACAGATCGCTCGGCGCGTCCGCGAGCACCGCCCAGGTGTAGGTCTCCACGTCGAGGTGGATCTCGTCGTACGGCCAGGCGGCGTCGACCGCGGAGACCGCCTCGGCGAGCACCGCGGTGGTCGCCGACAGCGGCGCGGCCGGGCGGTGGTGCAGCGGCACGTGGAAGTGCACGCGCCAGTGCCCCTCACCGGGCAGCGTGTCGAGCGCCTCCGGCAGGTCGTCGACGCGGAGCACCCCGCCCGCGCCGTTCTCGCGGGTCTGGTGCAGGTAGCGCTTCTCCACGAAGGCCCCGACGGCGGCGCGCGCGGCCGGATGGGCCGGGTCCGCGACGTGCAGCGCGGCCGAGGCCTGCACTTTCACGACCCGGAGCCCCGCGTCCCGGATCCGCCGGACCGCCGCGGTGGGGTCGGCGAACGACACCGCGAGGTGGCAGGTGTCGAGGCAGACACCGACGTAGGCCGGGTCGACCAGGCCGATCCGCGGGTGCAGCCAGGCGACGACGTCCTCGACCGTGTCCAGGATGCAGCCCGGCTCGGGCTCGATCGCCAGGCGGATCGCGTGCCCGGTCGAGCGCCGCAGCTCGCGCAGCTCGTCGACCAGCAGCGCGAGCTGCCGCACCGCCGCCGCGTCCTGCTCGGCACCCCAGCCCTCGCGCCAGCCGAGCGGCAGCGTCGAGATGCTGCCGTCGGCGCCTGCGGGCAGCAGATCCGCGAGGATCCGCGCGCAGTCGACCGTGTAGGCGAGGCGCTCGGGCGTGGTCCAGTCGGGCCGGTAGACGTCGAGCTTCACCACCTCGGCGTGGAAGGCGGCGTAGGGGAACGCGTTGAGCGTCCGCACCTCGAGGCCGTTGCGCTCGAGCGCGGCGCGCAGCACGGCGCGGTCCTCGCGGCTGGCGACCAGCCGGGCGGCGAGATCGCGCGGGATCCACAGCCCCACGCCGACGGACTCGAGCCCCGCGGCGATGCGGGCCGGGCCGGCGTAGACGTCGAGCTGGCGCACGACGCCCTCGAGGTCCTCGGCCGGGTGGACGTTGGTGCAGTAGGAGAGGTGCATCAGACGACCTCCGCCACGCGCGGCGCGCCCCGGAGGATCGAGTTGCCCTCGAAGCTGCGCCCCATCGCGTCGACCGCGTCGAAGCCCGGGATCGGGTCGAGGTTCAGCCGTCCGCTCTGCCCGTAGAAGTCGATCGGGTTCTGCCAGAGCAGCCGGTCGACCTCGGCGGCGCTGAAGCCGGCGACGAGCAGCAGGTGCCCGGTCTTCGCGGTGGTCAGCGGATCGGAGCGGCCCCAGTCCGCGGCGGAGTTGACCAGCACGCGGTCCAGGCCGATCCGCTCGACGAGCGTCACCAGGCGGGTCTCGTCCATCTTGGTGTCCGGGTAGATCGAGAAGCCGAGCCAGCAGCCGGAGCCCAGGACGAGGTCGACGGTCGTCTCGTTGAGGTGGTCGACGACGACGAGGCCGGCGTCGATCCCCGACTCGGCGACGACGTCGAGCGTCTGCTGGGTGCCCGCCGCCTTGTCGCGGTGCGGGGTGTGCACGAGCACGGGCAGGCCGTGGTCCTTCGCGAGCTCGAGCTGGTGGCGGAAGACCGCGTCCTCCTCCGCGGTGAGCGAGTCGTAGCCGGTCTCGCCGACCGCGACGACGCCGTCCTTGGCGAGGTAGCGGTCGAGCTCGGGCAGCACCTCGCGGCAGCGCGGGTCGTTCGCTTCCTTGGGGTTCAGGCCGATCGTGCAGTGGTGGCGGATGCCGTACTGCGCGGCGCGGAAGCGCTCCCAGCCGATCAGGGCGTCGAAGTAGTCGGTGAAGGAGCCGACGCTGGTGCGCGGCTGGCCGAGCCAGAACGACGGCTCGACCACGGCGCGGACCCCCGCGTCGTGCATCGCCTGGTAGTCGTCGGTGGTGCGGGAGGTCATGTGGATGTGCGGGTCGAAGATGCGCATCGTCGCGCCTTTCTCGTGAGGGGTCGTGATGGTGTGCGGGGCCGGCGGTCGTGTCGAGGGACGCGCCGGGGTCCCTCAGCTCGGCAGGAGCACCGCCAGGTCGTCCGGCACCGTGCGGCCGGCGGCGCGGCGCTCGTCGGCGAAGCGGCCGGCCATCGCGGCGAGCTCGGGGTCGCTCCGCCGCTCGAGACCGGAGACGGCCGCGAGCGGGACGCCGCAGAAGACGAGCTTGAGCACGCCGTGCCGCCAGGCGTGCGCGTCGAGGTGCTCCTCGGCGAAGCGGCCCATCGCCGCGGCGACCAGCCGGGTGTCGTTGGCGCGCAGGGCGTCCGCGATGAGCTCGCGACCGGCCGCGGCGACCGGCTCCCCCGCGCGGCCGGCGGCGGTGAGCGCGTGCAGCCCGACCAGCACGCCGCGGCGCTCGGCGTCGTCGCCGCCGCGGTAGAGGCGGAGGAGCAGGGCGGCCAGGTCCTCGTCGTCGAGCGCGGAGGCGGCGGCCGCGATCAGCGCCGAGCGCGCCGCGTCGTCCTCGGTGCCGTGCACGAGGCCCTGCGGATCCGTGTCCGGGCGGAGCGGCGCGCGGCCGGCCTCCCGACCGGCGGCCGGGAAGAAGCGCTCGATGCGCCGCGGCTGCTCGCGCAGGACGGCGCAGGCGCCGGCGGTCCAGGGGTGCT
The DNA here is from genome assembly GCF_022815565.1 of Rathayibacter sp. VKM Ac-2926. Lineage (NCBI taxonomy): Bacteria > Bacillati > Actinomycetota > Actinomycetes > Micrococcales > Microbacteriaceae > Rathayibacter > Rathayibacter sp. VKM Ac-2926. The sequence goes on from NZ_JALGRS010000001.1 coordinate 412,140, forward strand.
GCGGCGACTCCGCCCCTGTCCCCCGGGTCCGGATCGCCGCCCGCATCGCCGCGAGACTCGCGACGGCCAGGCGCGGGGCGTCGTGCGAGTGCCGCGGCAGCTCGACCGCGGCGATCCCGCGGTAGCCGATCTCCGCCAGCGTCGCGAAGGCGGCGGCGAGATCGAGCACGCCGGTGCCGAGCTCGAGGTGCTCGTGCCGCTCGGGCAGCATGTCGTCGACCTGCACGTTCACCAGCAGGCCGGCCGCGCTGCGGAGGGCGCCGACGACGCCGTCCGGCTCGACGACCACGCAGTGGCCGAGGTCCACGGTGAGACCGAACGCCTCCGGGTCGCCGAGCTCGCGCCGCAGCAGCAGCGCGTCCGCGACCGTCTCGACGAGCATGCCGGGCTCCGGCTCGAAGCCCAGCCGCACGCCGTAGCGCTCCGCCTCGGCGACGACGCCGCGCATCCGCTCGACCAGGAGCCGCCAGCCGCGGGCGCGCTCCATCCCCTCGGGCAGCACGCCCGACCAGAGCGAGACGGCGTCGGCGCCGAGCAGAGCGGCGATCTCGATCGCGCGGTGCAGGAAGGCCAGGCGCGGTCCGGCCTCCTCGTCGACCAGGGTCGGCCGGTGCTTGGCGAACGGGTCGAGGAGGTAGCGCGCCCCGGTCTCGATCACCACGCGGAAGCCCAGCTCGTCGAGCCGTGCGCGCAGGGCGAGGGTGCGCTCGCGGACGTCGTCGGCGAACGGGTCGAGGTGCGGGGTCCCGAGGGTCAGCGCCACCGCCCGGTAGCCGGCGGCGTGCAGCACGGTCAGGGCGTCGTCGAGGGTGTGGTCCGCGAAGCCGTTGGTGCCGTAGCCGAGGACGGGGCCCCGCTCCACTGCGTCCTGCCCGCTCATGTGATGTCCGCCGAGACCCTCGGGCGCCGCAGCACGACGGCGCCGAGCGCGTCGAGGCCGAGCAGGGCCGCGCCGAGCTCCGGCCGCCGCAGTCCGGCGAGCGCCGCCTGCAGCGGGACCATCCCCGCGATGCCCGAGCGGGTGGCCGTCCGCGCCGTGGCCGCATCGGGCGTGCGCGCGGCCCGCAGCTGCGGGACCAGCACGAGCGCGATCCAGCGGGCGATCGCGACTCCGACGACCACCCCGAGAGCCGGCCCGCCCTTCGCCCGGACCGCCCCGACCCCCAGCGCGAGAGCGAGCGCGGCCGTGCCGGTGGCCGCCGCTCCAGCGATGGCAGGTCGGGTGCCGTGCACCTCGCCGCGCGAGAGCACGGTGACGCCGAGGGTGTGCGCCGCGACGGCGGCGGAGGCGGGAGCCGCCGCGCGCCCGCCGCCCGCTCCGGCGCCGAGCAGCACGTCGAGCCCGCGGCAGGCCGCCATCACGACCGGCCCGAGCGGAGTCGGCTTGGCCAGCAGGTCGTACGACCAGATGCTCGCGGCGAGCGGCACGCTCAGGAGGAGCGAGCGGCGCCCGTCGACGAGCGCCGCGACCGCGATCCCCGCCCCGGTCAGCCCGGCCGCCAGCCCGAGCGCGGCGCCGCGCCGGATCCGCCCCGAGGGGATCGGCCGCTCCGGCCGCTCCACGGCGTCGAGCTCCGCGTCCGCGTAGTCGTTGAGCGCCATGCCCGCGGAGTAGAGGAGCGCGGACGCGAGCGGCAGCGCGACGGTGCGCGCGCCGGGCGCCCGACCGGCCCACGCCGCTCCGGCCACCGTGTCGCCGAGCACCGAGAGCGCCGCCTTGGCGCGCACGAGCTCGAGCCAGTCGCGCAGCTCAGCCATGGCGGATCGCGCCGCCCGCCACGAGCGAGCGCTGAGCGACGGCCGCCCCGGTGCGGGCCGACCAGGCGACCAGCTCGGCGGTCTGCTCCGCGAAGCCGTGCACGTCGCTCCCCCACGGGTCCTTGAAGAAGAAGCCCATTTCGGCGACGGGCCCCGAGATCCCGGCCGCGTCGGCGAGCGACATCAGTCGCGCCAGGTCCAGGATCAGCGGCGCGGCGAGCGCGGAGTCGTACGCCGACCAGATGGTCTGCACCGTGATCCGCGAGCCGAGGAACCCCTCTGCGTGCACGTGGTCCCACGCGGTCTTCACGTCGCCGAGGTCCGGCACGTTGTCGATGTGCAGCGGAGTGACGACCTCGTCGCCGAGCAGGCTGCGGAGCCCGCGGTTCTTCGAGACCAGCTTCGAGCGCACCGCCTCCGGGTCGGCGAGGGTCTGCCCGTCGCCGCCGCCGAGCAGGTTCGCGCCCGCCCAGGACAGCACGCGCATCCCGCGCGCCGTGAACATCGGCGCGAGCACGCTGCGGAGCAGGGTCTCGCCGGTCTTGCCGTCCTGTCCCGCGATGGGGATGCCCGCCTCCGCGGCCCACTCCTCGAGCGCGGGCAGCGCCAGCGCGGTGGAGGGGGTGAAGCAGACGTAGGGCGAGCCGGCGGTCACCGCGGCGAGCGCGCTGATCGAGCTCGTCGGCAGCACGGTCTCGCCGGGCCGGGCGAGCGCGGCGCGCAGGGCGGCGAGGTCGTGGAACTCGGGGCGGTCCTGCGGCAGCACCTCGGTGGAGGCGACGTCGATCACGACGACCCGCGCGAGCGCGTGCCGCTCGCGGAACTCGACGATGTCGGCCGCCTGACGATCGATCTCGTCCTGCTGCGAGCCGCCCTCGACGCCGAAGGAGCGGCGGATCTCGCGGTCGGTCGCGTCGAGCCGGTCGGCGACCTCGGCGACGACCGAGGTCGGGAACATCCCGCCGGCCGCCAGGCCCATCGCCTTCTCGAGCAGCGGGGTCGACGAGACGTCGTGCCCGCCGATCACGATCGCGTCGAAGCCGGCGAGCGGGACGTCCTCGAAGGCCGGGGTCGCGGTGGCGCAGCCGTTGCTTGGAGCGGCGCCCGAGGCGATGGCGTGCAGGCCGACGGCGGCCGTGGTGGCGACGCTGCCCCGGGCTCCGATCAGCCAGAGGCCGATGCGCTCCCGCTGCGGGGTGCGGTCGGCGCTGGTGGTGCGGGTGGTACCGGTGGTGGTGTCGGACGAGGTCATCGTTCTCTCCTGTCTGTGGACTTCATTCGTGGGGAGGTCGTTCGGGGCATGTCGTTCGGGGGGAGGCCGTTCGGGGGGACGTCATTCGGGGTCTCCCTGCGCGTCGAGATTGCGTCACCTCGCGGCGACTGCTTTCCTCAGGTGTGCCGAGCCGCCACCCGATCTCCCGAGCAGTCGCCTGCCGTCGCACGGACGGCGGGCGCTCAGCGTGAGCGGGCGGGCCGGCTCGCAGACCGGCGACCTGCTGCGGCTCTTCGCCGACGGCCGTCCGCGGACCCGCGCGGAGCTGGTGGAGGAGACGGGACTCGCCCGCACGGCGGTGATGACGCGGCTCGACCTCTTCTTCGAGCTCGGCCTGATCACGCACCTCGACCGCGCGCCGTCGACCGGCGGCCGCCCGTCGGCCCGGCTGGTGTTCGATCCGTCGGTCCGCGCGTTCCTGACCATCGACCTCGGCGCGACGCACTCGACGATCGCGCTCACCGACTTCGACGGCCGCATCGTCGTCGAGCGCCGCGAGGAGCTCGACATCGCGCAGGGCCCGATCCGGGTGCTCGACCACGCGCTCGACGTCTGCGACGAGATCCTCGCCGACGCGCACCTGGCGCCCGAGGCGCTGGCCGGCTTCGGCCTCGGCGTACCCGGCCCGGTCGAGCACGCGAGCGGCCGCCCGGTGCGCCCGCCGATCATGCCCGGCTGGGACGGCTTCGACATCCCGGGCTACATCCGCCGCCGCGTCGACACCACCGTGCTCGTCGACAACGACGTGAACCTGCTGGCCCTCGGCGAGCGCGCCTCGCGCTTCCCGCACGCGCAGGACCTGATCTTCGTGAAGATCAGCACCGGCATCGGCTCGGGCATCGTCTCGGGCGGCGTCCTGCAGCGCGGTGCGCTCGGCGCGGCCGGCGATCTCGGTCACGTCCAGGTGCCGCGCACCGCTCCGGAGTCGGCGGACGGCCGCGACGGCGACCTCGAGGCGCTCGCGAGCGGCGGGGCCCTGGTGCGCGCGCTGGGCGAGGCGGGCCGCGACGTGCACTCGGTCCGCGATCTGCTGGCGCTCCTGCGCGACCGCGACCCGGAGGCGATCGAGGCGGCGCGCCTCGCGGGCCTGCAGATCGGCGAGGTCCTCGCCACCTGCGTGAGCCTGCTGAACCCGTCGGTGATCGTGCTCGGCGGCAGCGTCGCGCTCGCCGCCCCGGAGATCCTGGCCGGGGTGCGCGAGGTCGTCGACCGGCGCTCCCTGCCGCTGGCGACCCAGCGCCTGCACGTGGTGACCGCCGAGCTCGGCGGCAGCGGCGGCGTCCGCGGTGCGGCGCTGATGCTGCGGCAGCACCTCCTCGGCCCGAGCAACGTCGACGCGTTCCTCGAGCAGCTCCGCGAGCAGAGCCTCGCCGAGCGCTGAGCCCTCGCCGAGCGCTGAGCCCTCGCCGAGCACTGGCGCCCCGGCGACGACGGAGGTCAGGAGCGCACCCCCGCACGGCCGGTCGCGGAAGGGTCGGTCGCTGCCGGGTCGGTCGCGGACGGGTCGGTCGTCTCCCGCGAGATGCCACTTGTGAGCTCGACACGCCGCGATTCCTCGTCATAAGTGGCATCTCGCGGAGTCGTCGAGGCGCCGGCCACCGCGACGGCGACGGCGGCGTCGATGCGGCGCTGCTCGCCCGCGGCGCGGCGGCGGCGGCGCACGACCGCCAGCACGATCAGCCCGATCAGCAGCGCCAGCAGCACCAGCGCGCTCCACGGCACGGCCGCGGTCGAGGCCTCGGAGGAGACGGCGGCGACCTCGGGCACGGCGGCCGGATCGGCGGCCTGCCCCGCGAAGTCGGCGGTGACGACGGTGCCGGTCAGCGCGATCCGGGCGGTCGCGACGAAGAGCGGCCAGACCCCGGCGACGGTGACGCTCCGGCTGGTCGAGCTGCCCGGCAGCAGCTCGGGCAGCGGCTCCGGATCGGTCGCGGCGACGCTGCCGAGGCCGAAGAGACCGGAGACCGCGAGCTCGGCGCCCGGGGCGAGGCGGGTGTTGCCCGCGTTGGTGACGGTGTAGTCGATGGTGGTCGTGCCCGGAGCGAAGGGATTCCACTCGCCCTGGTACGAGACGGCGAGGCCGTCGACCGAGAGGCGCGGGGCGAGGTCCCCGCCGACGCGGAGGTACATCCGCGAGCCGAGGCGGCGGTCGACCGAGACCCCGGTCTCGCCCTGGACGAGGATCGACGAGACGACGCCCGCGGCGTAGTCGCCCGGCACGGCATCGGCCGGCACCTCGAGCTGGAACGGGATCTGCACGCTCTCGCCCGCGGGGACGACGACGTCCGGGGCCTCGAAGGAGATCCAGCTGCCCAGCTGGGTGGACGGCTCGGCGGCCGGCAGCAGATCCAGCTGCCCCGCCTCCGTGATGAAGCCGTCGGAGCCGTAGACGCGGAAGGTCTGCGCCTCGTCGTCGTAGTTGGAGACGATCAGCGCGTCGCTCAGCTGCCCGCCCGGCTCGAGCGCGTAAGCGTAGTTCGGCCGGTCGCTGCCCTGCTCGGTGTCGGCGGGCCGCACCCCCCAGGTGACGGCCGAGCTCGCCTGCTCCGCGAGGGCCTGCGCCGGCAGCACGGCACCCGCGACCCCCACGACGAGGAGAAGACCGAGCGAGCGGAGTGTGGAGCGGAACATCATCGTCCAGCCTTTCGAGGGGGGTGGGTCCCTCCGCGAGATGCCACTTGTGCACGCGACACGCCGGGAAAAGCGTGCACAAGTGGCATCTCGCGGAGGGGAGGAGAGGGGGAGGCGACCGGCCGCCGTGAGGAGGCCGGTCGCCAGAGGGTGGCTAGCCGAGCGCGGTGAGCGTCAGCGTCGCCGTGTAGGTGCCGGTTCCGACCGACAGCGGGAGCTGCAGGTCGAGGTCGGCGCCGAGGACCGAGGATCCGGTCGGGTGCCCGGCCGCGGCGGAGCCGAGGACGCGAGCGGTGGCGAGGCCCTCACCCGAGACGAACCCGGAGACGACGGGGGCACCGGCGACGGCACCGCCCTCGTTCTCGAGGACCTTCGGGGTCCAGCCGAGGTACTTGCCCGAGACCGTCTGGTCGCCGGCACGGAAGTCGCTGATCTGAGCGGTCACCGACCACTCCGGTCCGGACAGGCGCGAGTCGGTCACGCGGACCGGCACGAGCTCGCCCGAGGCGGCGAAGTGGTCGCCCTGCTCCTCGGCGACACCGAGGTTCACCAGGTTGCTGGTGCCCTCGAGGCTCCAGGTCAGCTCGCCCTCGCGCGCGTCCGGCACGATGACCGCGACGGCCTGATCGCCCTGCGCCGCAGCACCGGCGGCCGTGCCGGTGAAGTCCCCGTCCACTCCGGCGGCGGTGTTGCCCGCGCCGAAGTTGACCGCCGGAGCGTTCTCCGCGAGCGTGATCCGCCCGCCGACCGTCGAGCCCGCGAGCTGCACGTTGCCGGAGTTGCCCGAGAGCACGAGGTTCCCGCCGACGGTGTTGCCGAGCGCGGCCGCCGAGCCGTCCTCGTTCGCGCCGAGGAGCACGCCGCGCGAGGATCCGCTGACCGTGAGCGAGCCGCCGACGATCGCGCCGCCGACGCTCACGCCGAAGTCGCTGCCGGCGAAGGTCGCGTCGCCGCCGACGCTGGTGCGCGCCACGTCGACGTAGTTCGCCGCATCGGTGCTGACCGAGCCGTCGACCGAGACGTCGCTGAGCTCGACGTCGATGCCGCCCGCCTCGACCATGCCCGCGACGGTGAGGTCGCGGAGGTAGAGGAAGCCGGCGCGCGAGCCCTCGGAGAAGGACACGACGTCGCCGCCGACGCTGGTGCCGTCGATCGAGATGCCGTACGCGTCCGTGCCGATGACGTCGCCCTCGATCGTCGCCGAGGTGGCGTCGAGCCAGGCGTCGTCGCCGACCGTGATCGAGCCCTGCACGACGACGTTGCCCAGCACGCAGGTCTCGCCGGCGGCGACGGTGAGGTCGCCCGCGATCGTCGTGTTGCCGAGCTCGGTCGTGCAGTCCGTCGTCGCCGCGAAGGCGGACGGCGCGGCGACCATCGCGAGGGAGGCGGCCGCGAGGACCGCCGTGGTCGTCTTCCACTTCATGGGGGTTCTCCTCGGTGCGCCGGTGCGCGTGGTGGTGCGGGGAAGGGAGGGGGCGGTGCGCCCGCGCTCAGCCACGGAGTGCCGCGATCGCGTCGTAGCTGCGGGCCGCGCTGCCCAGCGAGTTCGCCGGGTTCGGCGGCGTGGCCTGGGTGGGCGCCGTGTCCTGCTCCCAGACGCCGTAGCGCTGGCCTCGGTCGCGCAGCTCCGACAGGAACGCCTGGTACGGCAGGTTGCCCGCGCCGAACTCGACGATGTCGTAGCCGTTGGTGTTCGCGTTGTTCGTCTTGCCGTCCTTGAGGTGCAGGATCGGGTAGCGGCGCGGATTGCGCTTGATGTAGTCGAGCGGCTCGAAGCCCGGGTAGAGCTTCTTGCCCACGTAGGCCCAGTAGACGTCCATCTCGAGGTAGACGTGCTTGGGGTCGGTGTTGTCGTAGAACACGTCGTAGAGGCGCGTCTTCGGGTCGTCCGAGCCGAAGGCGAACTCGCCCGCGTGGTTGTGCTGGTAGAGCTTCATGCCCGCGGCCGTGACCTGGGCGCCCCAGGCGTTCCACTCGTCCGCGGCCGCACGGTAGCCCGCGACGGTGTTGACGTTGGTCGGCGCGTTGCCGGTGCCGAGGTGCGGGGTGCCGAGGATCTGCGCGATCTCGATCTGCCTCCCCAGCTCCGAGCGGAGCAGGTTGGTGCCGACGTGCGAGCCGACGGCCCGCAGGCCGTTGTCGTCGAGCAGCTGGCGGATCTCCTGGGGGGTGATCGCGCCGACGTTGCCCTGGGTGTAGCCGGCGAACTCGATCTCGCTGTAGCCGATGCGGCCCAGCTCCTCGAAGACGGCCCGGAAGCCGAGCGACGAGACCTTGTCGCGGACGCTGTAGAGCTGGATCCCGATCCGGTTGATCGGGACGAGCCGGTTGGCGCCGGACGAGGGGGCGGGAGCGGCGAGGGCGCCGGGCGCCAGCGCGCCGGCCCCGACTCCGACGGCGACCGTGGAGGCGGCGAGCGCCGTCATCAGCGCGCGTCGGCTCATCGGCTTCGCCGTGATGGATCCGTGGTGGTGGTGCATTGTCTCTCCTTCGAAACGGAACATGCAGATGGATCAGGGGGGGACCGGCCGGCCCGGGCTCTCGGCGCGAGCCGGCCGGTCCCGCCGCGGCTACTGCTGGACGGTGAGGTTCAGCAGGCTGGACGCGGCGTTGGTGTTCGCCGTGGCGGTGTGGGTGACGGTCAGCTTGTAGCTGCCCGCGGCGAGCTTCGGCAGGGTCACGACGACCTTCCCGTTCTCGTCGAGGGTCCCGGTGAGCATCGCCACGGTGGAGAGGTTCCTCTTCACCATCACGGTGACCTGGCCGGTCCCGGCGACGCCGGTGGACGTCGTCGCCTCGACCGAGACCTGCGCGCTGGCGCCCGGCTTGACCGGGTTCGGCGAGACGGTCGCGGTGAGCACGGAGTCGGCCTTCGACACGATCAGGCGGGCGGTGCCGGCCGAGGCCTTGAAGGTCCCGTCCGCTCCGTAGGCCGCGCGGAAGGTGTGCGTCCCGGCCTCGAGGGTCTGCGGCAGGGCGATGGTCGCCTTCCCGCCCTCGAGGGCGCTGCGGCCGATCTCGGTGTCGCCCTCGTAGAGGACGACCTCGCCGCCGGGGGTGCCGCCCTGGCCGGAGACGGTGACCGTCGCCGATCCGGGAGCGCCGAAGGTCACGCGAGGGGCGCCGAGCGCCACGGTCGTGGTCGAGTCGACGGTCGGCGCGTTCGCCGCGGCGAGGTCGATCGTGAACGAGACCGTGCCGACCGCGGAGACGTTGCCGCCGGTGTCGGTGGCGCGGTACTGCACCGTGCGGGCGCCGTCGGTGGTGAAGGGCACCGAGTAGGCGCCGTTCGCGGCGCGGACCGTGGTCCACGTCGTCCCGTTGTCGACCGAGTACTGCACGCTGGCGAGCGCGCCGTTGTCGGCCGCCGCCAGGTTCAGGTTCACCGCGCGGTTGTAGACGCCGCCGACGCCGGTGGGCGCTGCGGGGTCGAGCGTGGCGCTGACGGTCGGCGCCGTCGCGTCGCCGGCCCCCGCACCCTGGAAGGTGAGGGAGTCGAGCGACAGGCCGGAGGGCGAGGTCACGTAGAGCGAGCCGGTGCCGGTCGGCTGGCCGGAGAACGGCACGAGGACGTCCTGCCAGCCGGCGCCGGCCGGGATGGTCGCCGTCCCGAAGGGCGCCGCGTCGGCGGCGTTCCAGCGGAGGTCGACGGTGCCCTCGCCGGTGGCGCGGACCACGACGCCGGTCAGGTTGGCGAGGTTCACCGGGTCCCAGCGCAGGAAGGATCCCGCACCGAGTCCGCTGACCGCGTTGCCGCCGCTGGCGGTGGTGTCCGCGTAGGGCAGGACGCCCTCGCGGGCGGCGTGCTCCGCCTCCTGCGTCTTCGGGTTCAGCCGCAGCGTCGCCTCGGCCGCGGCCGGGGGCAGTCCGTTGTAGCCGGCGTCCGTGTAGGTCACGACGACGGTGCCGTAGAGCAGCGCGCCGGGGCCGTGCTCGGGCGAGTCGGCGGACGTCGGGAACGCTCCCGTGGCACCGGTGCCGGTGACCTCGGGGTGGGCGTGCTCGTCGTGGCCGAGACCGTAGGTCCACGCCACGCGGCTGCCGACGATCTGGTCGCCGTCCTCCGCGTCACGGCCGGTCACCCGGTAGGGGATCGCGTCGCCCCACTCGAAGAACGAGCCGTTGCCGGGCGTCGTGATCTCGATCTGCGGCGCCTGGTTGCCCACCGAGATGACCCGGGAGGTGAGGCTGAACTTGCCCTTGGCGTCGGTGACGCGCAGGCGGGCCGTGAACTGGCCGAGCTCGGTGTAGGTGTTCTTCACGGTGACGCCCGTGGCGTCGAAGGTGCCGTTGCCGTCGAAGTCCCAGTCGTAGGTGAGCGCGTCGCCCTCGGGGTCGGAGGATCCCGTGGCGTCGAACGTCACCTCGAGCGGCGTCTCGGAGGCGGACAGCGGCGTCGCGGTGAAGCGCGCCTGGGGGGCCTTGTTGCCCTCGGCGTAGTCGATCCGGTACAGGCCGGCGTCGGGGTTGGCGCGGAAGAAGCCGTCGCCGTACTCGAGCACGTACATCGACCCGTCGGGGCCGAACTCCATGTCCATGGGGTTGTCGTGGATCGGCTGGTTGCGCGAGCTCAGCGCCGTGTTGGGCAGGAAGTCCTCGATGTGCGTGACCGCGCGGTCGTCATCGAGCGTGAACGCCGCGATGTAGTCCTGCGAGAACTCGCCGAAGAAGGTCTTCTCGTTCCAGTAGGCCGGGAACTTCGACGTCGAGGTGTTCTCCTCGTCGAAGTGGTACACCGGTCCGCCCATCGGGCCCTGGCCGGTGCCGGTGCCGAAGTTCACGAGCTCGTCGAACGGCTGGTCGCCCGGGTTGTCGCCGTAGTAGACGGTCGCCGGCGTGGCCGCAGGGATGTCCACGAGGCCGGTGTTCCAGCGCGAGTTGTTCTTCAGGTTCTGCGGGTCGAAGAAGCCGCGGGGCGTCGCCGTCTCGAAGTTCCACTCGTTGTACGGCAGGTTCGGGCCGTGCACGTAGGGCCAGCCCGAGTTCTGCGGCTGGTCGAGACCGGTCGCGTTCCACTCGACGAGACCCATCGGGCCGCGCACGCCGTCGGCCGCCGCGGCCTTCGTCGCGTCGGGACCGTAGTCGCCCCAGGAGAGGGTGTTCGTCTCCGCGTCCACGTCGATCTTGAACGGGTTGCGCACGCCCATCACGAAGATCTCGGGGCGGGTCTTCTCGGTGCCCACCGGGAAGAGGTTGCCCTCGGGGATCGTGTACGAGCCGTCCTCCTGGACCGTGATCCGGAGGATCTTGCCGCGCAGGTCGTTCGTGTTGCCCGCACCGCGACGCGAGTCGAAGCCGGGGTTCATGCCGGGCGCGTCGTTGTTCGGCGCGAAGCCCGCGGCCCCCGGAGCGCTCGCCGGCGTGTTGTCGCCGGTCGAGAGGTACAGGTTGCCGTCGGCGTCCCAGTCGAAGTCGGCGCCCACGTGGCAGCACTGCCCGCGCTGCGCCTCGACCTCGATGATCTTCTGCTCGCTCGCCAGGTCGAGTCCCGAGCCGGTCCACTTGAACCGGGAGAGGCGGTTGACGCCCTTCCACTGGTCCCAGTAGCTCTCGTCCTCACCCGCGGGGAGCATGTTCGGGGCCGCACCGGTCGGTGTGCCGCTCTGGGGCGCGTAGACCAGGTAGACCCACTGGTTCTCGGCGAAGTCGGGGTCGACGCCGACGCCCTGGAGTCCGTCCTCCGAGTTCTGGTAGACGGGGATCGTGGCCACGACGCGCGTGGTGCCGGTCTTCGGATCGGTGTGGCGGATCTCGCCGTTCCGTGCCGTGTGGAGGACCGACTTGTCCGGGAGGACGGCGAGGTCGATCGGTTCGCCGACGTTCTTCGTCAGCAGCACCTTCTCGTAGTTGCTCCAGTCGAGCGCGGACTCCGCGCCCGGCTCCGAGCCGTGGTCCACTCCGTCGTGGGCCGAGGCGGGCAGGCCGAGAGCGGTGAGTCCGGAGACCGTCACCATTCCGGCGATGCCGAGGGCGAAGAGAGACCTGATGCTTCTCTTCGTGGATCGCTTACCATTCATGCGTGATGTGATTCCTTCAACGAGGTGTTCATCGCAGAGGCCGGATCCGTCTCTGTCCGCACGACGTGCGGATCCGGTCTCCTCTGGTCGGCCCGCGGGCCGATGTCTTCGTCGTCGCCTCCTCTCGCGGGATGCTGTCGTGGCGCCGGTCGCTCCTCTTAATAAGTAGGGAGCGGTTCCGGCTGGTCCGGGCCGGCGCGGGGTCTCCCCCGCGCCGGCGGGTCAGTGGGCCGGTCGGATCAGTGGTCCGGCCGGATCAGCGGATCAGGACTCGAAGGCCGAGGGCAGGTACTCGGCGACGTTGTCCTTGGTGACGACCGGCGCGAAGAGCTGGATCTGGCGCGGGACGCCGAGCGAGGTGGTGTCGCTCATCGACTTGTTCTGCTCGATGAGGCGGGCGAGCTTGATGCCGTCCGCGGCCTGGGTCGAGGGGTAGACGACCGTGGCCTTGACCACGGAGTCGTCGGCCTCGATCGAGCGCATCACGTTCGCCGAGCCGGCGCCGCCGACGAGGATGAACTCGTCGCGGCCCGCGGTGTCGATCGCGGCGAGGACGCCGACGCCCTGGTCGTCGTCGTGGTTCCAGATCGCGTCGATCTGCGGCGCCGCCTGGAGGAGGTTGGCCGCGGCCTGCTCGCCGCCCTGGACGGTGAAGTCGGCGGCGACGCGGTTGTCCACGTCGAGTCCGCAGCCCGAGAGCGCGTCGGCGAAGCCCTGGCTGCGGTCCTGGGTCAGCGGCAGCGAGTCGATGCCGGCGATCTCGGCCACGACCGCGTCCGGGTTGTCGCCGAGCTGCTCGCAGAGGTAGGTGCCGGCGCTGACGCCCATGCCGTAGTTGTCGCCGAGCACCGTCGAGCGGGCGGCGAACGGGCTGGAGAACTCGCGGTCGACGTTGATGACGGTGATGCCCGCCTCCATCGCCTCGGTCGCGACCTCGGTCAGCGCCGCGCCGTCGATCGGCAGCAGCACGATCGCGTCGACGCCGTCGTTGATGAAGGTCTCGACCTGGCTGATCTGCAGGTTCACGTCGTTGGTGCCCTCCGCGGTGCGCAGCTCCACGTCGTCGTACTTCTCGGCCTCGGCGATGGCCGCGCGGCTGACGGCGCCCATCCAGCCGTGGTCGGCGGCGGGAGCGGTGAAGCCGATCACCACGGTGTCGCCCGAAGCGTCGTTGTCGGAGGCGGCGACCGCGGCGGTGGTGCCGCCGCCGGAGGCGTTCCCGGTCTCGACGGGGGCGTTGGAGATGCAGCCGGTGAGCATCAGCGCGACGGCGCCGAAGGCGAAGCCGGCGGTGCCCAGGCGGGCGGTGCGGCCCAGTCGGGCGGTGCGGCCGAGGCGGGAGCCGGAGGGGTGGCGAACGGACATGGAAGTGATCTCCTTCGATGGATCCATGAGGGGCCGCAGGGCACAGCGGTGCCTGCGGAGGGTGACCGGAGTGGTCGAGGTGGATGCTGCTGGTGCTGGGAAAGGGGCGAGCGCCCCGGGAAGAGGTGGGGCCGGCGGCCCCTCGGGTCAGGACTTGCCGCGGGCGGCGAAGCGCTGCTGCAGCAGGACGGCGGCGACGATGATCGCGCCCTTCGCCACGGCCTGGGCCGAGGTCGACATGTTGTTCTGCGTGAAGACGTTGGTGAGGGTCGTGAAGATCAGGACGCCGAACACGGTGCCGACGATCGTGCCGCGGCCGCCGGCGAGCAGCGTGCCGCCGACCACGACCGCCGCGATGGCGTCGAGCTCGTAGAGCGTGCCGTTGGTCGAGGAGCCGGCGGTGGTGCGGGCGAGCATCATCACCGCGGCGATGCCCGCGGTCAGGCCGGCGAGGCCGTAGACGTACATGGTGTGCCGGCGGACCTTGATGCCGGCGAGGCGGGCCGCCTCCGGGTTGCCTCCGACCGCGACGGTGCGGCGGCCGAAGGTGGTGCGGTTGAGCAGGATCCAGCCGGCCACCGCGACCAGCGCGAAGATCAGCACGAGGACCGGGATGCCGAGCACGTCGGCGCGGAAGAAGTCGAGGAACGGGTCGACGGTGACGATCTGCGTCTGCCGGTTCGAGATCAGCTCCGCGAAGCCGCGGGCCGCGACGAGCATCGCGAGCGTCGCCATGAAGGCGACCACGCGGCCGTAGGCGATCAGCGCCCCGTTGATCAGCCCGCAGACGAGGCCCACCAGCACCGCGGTGAGCACGATCACCAGCCAGGAGGTGTTCGCCGCGTAGTACTGCGTCGAGACCGTGCTCGCCCAGACCGTCGCGAGCCCCATCACCGAGCCGACCGAGAGGTCGATGCCGCCCGAGGTGATGACGAAGGTCATGCCGATGCTGAGCACGCCGATCACGGCGGCCAGGCGGAGGATCGTCAGCACGTTGTCGACGCTGGCGAAGCGCTCCCCCGCGGTGGCGAACCCGACGATGCAGAGGATGACCAGCGCGAGCACCAGGCCGATGTTCCGGCCGAGCGAGCCGCCCATCATCCCGGCGAGCCCGGAGCGGGCGTCCTTGGACGGACTCCCGCCGCTCGGCCCTCCGGTCGCGGCCGAGGCGTGACGGCCGGCGTCCTCCTGCGGACCGCCGATCGACGGTGACGCGGTGTCGAGCTGTCCGCTCACGCTGCACTTCCTTCCATGACGAGATCGAGCACGCGGTGCTCGTCGATCGAATCGGCGGGGCCCTCGTGGACCACGGCGCCGTCGGAGATCACGAGCACTCGGTCCGAGAGCCCGAGGACCTCGCCGATCTCGCTGGAGACCACGAGCACGGCGGCGCCGTTGGTCGCGAGGTCCCGGATCAGGGTGTAGATCTCGGCCCGCGCTCCGACGTCGACCCCGCGGGTCGGCTCGTCGAGGAGCAGCACGCGGCAGCCGCGCACCAGCCAGCGGGCGAGGAGCGCCTTCTGCTGGTTGCCGCCGGAGAGCGTGCGGGCGTCGCGGTCGACGCCGTGCGGGCGGAGGTCGAGCGCCACCGCCTGTTCGGCCGCCGCCGCACGCTCGGAGCGCTCGTCGAGGAAGCCGCGCTTGGCGAAACGGTCGAAGGTCGAGAGGGTGATGTTGCGGTAGACCGGCTCGTCCAGGAGCAGGCCCTGGCTCTTGCGCTCCTCCGGGCAGAGGCCGATGCCGGCGTCGACGGCGGAGGTGACCGAGCCGGCCCGCAGCCGCTTGCCCGCGACGCTGACCGTGCCGGTGCTGGCGCGGCGGGCCCCGTAGATGGTCTCCAGGATCTCGGAGCGGCCGGAGCCGACCAGCCCCGCGAGGCCGACGACCTCGCCGGCGCGGATCTCGAGCGAGACGTCGGCGAACGAGCCGCGCAGCCCCAGGTTCTCCACCTTCAGCAGCGTCTCGGCCTCGGTCGGGAGCTCGGTGCGGTCCGGGAAGACGTACTCCACCGCGCGGCCGGTCATCAGCGTGATCAGCTTCGAGGTCGGGGTGTCGGCGACGGCGAGGTTCTTCGCGACCGTCGCGCCGTCCTTGATGACGGTGATCCGATCGCCGATGGCGCGGATCTCCTCGAGGCGGTGCGAGATGTAGACGATGGCGACGCCGTCGGCGGTGAGCTGGCGGACCACGTGGAAGAGGTTCTCCACCTCCTCGGAGTCGAGCACCGCGGAGGGCTCGTCCATGATGATGACCCGCGCATCGTGCGAGAGGGCCCGCGCCATCTGCACGATCTGCTTGCCGGCGGCGGAGAGGCTGCCGACCTCGCGGTGCGGAGCGATCTCGGGGTGGCCGAGGCGCTGCATCAGCTCGCGGGTGATCCTCGCGGCCTTGGAGCGGGCGGTGAAGCCGCCGCGGGAGAGCTCGTGGCCGAGGTAGATGTTCTCGGCGACGGAGAGGCCGTCGACGACGTCCAGCTCCTGGTACATCGTGGCGATGCCGAGCGCGAGCGCGGCCGTCGGCGAGGGGATCGTGACGACCTTCCCGTCCACGAGGATCTCGCCCTCGGTGGGCTGGTGGGCCCCGGCGAGCGTCTTGATCAGCGTGGACTTGCCGGCGCCGTTCTGGCCGAGGAGGCAGTGCACCTCGCCCGGGCGGACGTCGAGGTCGACGCCGTCGAGGGCTCGTGCTCCGGGGAAGACTTTGACGATCCCGCGCATCTGCAGAAGCAGTTCTGACGCGGTGTCCTGGGTGCGGGAAAGAGGCTGGGCGGCGGTGTCGCCGGGGTCTGCGTTGACCATGCGGATGAAGCTACAGCGACTTAAGTCGCGGGTCAACCAAAAGTTCTGAGTCGTTTCGAAGGAGATCCCGGCGGTCGTCCAGCGCGTCGAAACGCTTCCGTCGCTCGCGCCAGCCCTGGGATCCGCGGGTTTAGGCGACATCTGACGGCGCGTTGTGCGGCGCGTCTGGACATGGAGTCTCGTTATAGAGCGCTCTCCGACCCTATGAATCCCGTCCGGGCCGCAACCGGATCGTGACCTGCGGCCTTCCGAGCCCTCCGCCGGTGCCCTCCCGCTCAGCAGAAAGAGCTGGCGGAGCCGAGCGCGGGCATGGGAGGGTCGACCCGCCGACGAAAGGACGACGATGTCGAACGACCGAGCACTGCGCGTCGCAATGGTGGGGACCGCCTTCATGGGCCGCACCCACTCGCACGCCTGGCGCACCGCCCCCCGCTTCTTCCCGCTGCCGCTGCGCCCCGAGCTGGCCGTCCTGGTGGGCACCGACCCGCAGCGGACCGCCGAGCGCGCCGAGACCCTGGGCTGGAGCGAGTCCTCGACCGACTGGCGCGCGGTGATCGCGCGCGACGACATCGACCTCGTCGACATCTGCACCCCCGGCGACACTCACGCCGAGATCGCGATCGCCGCCCTCGAGGCCGGCAAGCACGTCCTCTGCGAGAAGCCGCTGGCCAACTCCGTCGAGGAGGCCGAGCGGATGGTCGCCGCGGCCGCCGCCTCGGGCCGCGTCGCGATGTGCGGCTTCAGCTACCGCCGCACCCCGGCGCTCGCGCTGGCCAAGCGCTTCGTCGACGAGGGCCGGCTCGGCGCGATCCGGCACGTCCGCGCCCAGTACCTGCAGGACTGGCTCAGCGACTCCGAGGCCCCGCTGACCTGGCGCCTCGACGCCGCGAAGGCCGGCTCGGGCGCGCTCGGCGACATCGGCGCGCACATCATCGACAGCGCGCAGTGGCTGACCGGCACTCCGATCGCCTCGGTCTCTGCCGTCCTGCGCACCTTCACCACCGAGCGCCCCGTGCTCGCCACGCAGTCGGGCCTCGGCGGCCGCGCGGAGGAGGGCGCCGCGCGCGGCCCCGTGACCGTCGACGACGCCGCCGCCTTCACCGCCTCCTTCGAGGGCGGCGCCCTCGGCGTCTTCGAGGCGACCCGCGTCGCCACCGGCCGCAAGAACGCCAACCGCATCGAGATCAACGGCGAGACCGGCAGCATCGCCTTCGACTTCGAGCGGATGAACGAGCTCGAGTACTACGACGCCCGCGACCCCGAGGACGCCCAGGGCTTCCGCACCATCCAGGTCACCGAGCCCTCGCACCCGTACATGTCGGCCTGGTGGCCCGCCGGCCACGGCATCGGCTACGAGCACCTCTTCAGCCACCAGGTCGTCGACCTCGTCGAGGCGATCGCCGCCGGCACCCCCGCCACCCCGACCTTCGCCGACGCCCTCGAGGTCCAGCGCGTCCTCGCCGCCGTCTCGACGAGCGCCGCCAACCGCTCCGAGTCCACCCCCGTGCAGCGCGGCACCGGCCCGGTCTGACGCCGGAAGTCACCGCGCTGATTTCCGCTGAGGAGATTTCCCAGCAGCCTGCTGGGACATTGAGTGATCCTCCGTTCTCTTCCTTCTCCCACCCGATAAGCGAGTCGAGTGTCGAACGGTTGCGAGAGCGTACGGCGCCGAACACCGGCGCAGCGCGCAGTGCCAGGCTGGGGCGATGCGCCGACGAGGGAGTTCTGCGGCGGCCGTCGCGGTCGTCGCGCTGCTGCTGGGCGGCTGCGTCGAGGCGGAGTCCGGGCCGGCGGCGGTCGGTGCCGGTGGTGTGGCGGACGGCACCTCGGCGAGTGTCTCCGCCGCGGGGACCGTCGACGTCTCCTATCAGCGGCAGGGCGACTTCGCGGTGGTCGTCGCGCTCGACTGCTCGGCCTGCTCCGGGACCGTCACCGTGTCGGCGCCCGGGCGCAGCACTCCGGTGGGCGAGGCCGCGGCGGGGACGCAGTCGTCGTGGCTCCTCGAGACCGTCGCGACCGACCCCGTCGACCAGTCGCTCCTCGTGCGGACCGCCGGTCACTGGACGCTCACGCTGCAGAGCTGGAACGACCTGCCCGAGGTCTCCGGCGAGCAGTCGGGCAGCGGATCCGCGGTGCTCGCGTTCTCGGACGACGTCGACAGCCTCGACGTCGCCTACGGCCCGGCGAGCAGCGAGGACTCGCTCTCCGGCCGCGTCCTCGGCACCGGCGGCACCCGGCAGACCTTCGGCGACACCACCGCGTTCGCCCGCGTCGTCGACGCCGCCCTGCCCGGCGTGGTC
This sequence comes from Rathayibacter sp. VKM Ac-2926, assembly GCF_022815565.1. Taxonomy (NCBI): domain Bacteria; kingdom Bacillati; phylum Actinomycetota; class Actinomycetes; order Micrococcales; family Microbacteriaceae; genus Rathayibacter; species Rathayibacter sp. VKM Ac-2926. The sequence continues at coordinate 430,282 of NZ_JALGRS010000001.1, forward strand.
GCGATCCGCACCGACGGCGCCTGGACCCTGACCCCGACGCCCTGACGCCCGCGCGCCCCGTCGCACCCCGCGAGATGCCACTTGTGAGCACGACACGCCGCAGAATCCGCGCACAAGTGGCATCTCGCGGAGGGGGTCGGCGGGGGCGCTTCGGGGGCTTCGCCTCGTGAGGCGATCCTGCGCCATACTTCCTGGATGAGCAAGAAGATTGACGCGGCGCATCGCGCCCTGGTAGCAGCCCTCGACAAGCACGCCGGCCTCGTCGGCGACAAGTCGTCGAAGCCGAGCAAGGTCGCGCGTGCCGCGTCCGAGCTCCGCGCCGCGACGAAGGCCTACTCGGCGCTCGTCTCGGCCCGCACCGGCACCTCGAGCCCGTTCGCGGACCTCGCCGACCCGCGCCTGGACCAGCCGACGATCGCCTCCCTCCGGGCCGAGCGCGACGCGATCGCCGCGCGCCTGGCCAAGCACGAGGCCCTCGCGGCGGAGTCGGGCGACCAGGCCCTCGCCGGCTGACCCTCCTCCCCCGCTCTCCCTCCCCCGCGGAAGTCGCCGTGTTACGGGCGTGTTTCGCGCGCCCGGTGGCGCCCTGCGTACGGTGGTCTCCGGGATCCGCGCAGTCGCGGCGTCGTGCGACCGGAGGCCGGTCGCAGCGCCGGCGGTGACCAGCACCGCCCGTGGACGCCGCCCGGATCCTCTCCACGGAAGGATCCACCGCATGTCCCTGCGCCGCACTCTCCTCGCGACCACCGCGATCGCCGCCTCCGCCCTCCTCCTCGCCGGCTGCTCGTCCGCCGCCGGCGCGAGCGACGACACCGTCCGCATCGGCGTGGTCGGCGCGGGCGACCCCTACTGGGCGACCTACGAGCAGGCCGCCGAGGACGCGGGCATCGACGTCGAGATCGTCGACTTCACCGACTACAACCAGCTCAACCCCGCGCTGACCGAGGGCGAGATCGACCTCAACCAGTTCCAGCACCTGGTCTACCTGGCGCAGTACAACACCTCCGCCGGCGCCGACCTCGTGCCGATCGGCGCGACCGCGATCTACCCGCTCGGCCTCTACTCGACCCAGTACGACAGCGTCGAGGACATCCCCGAGGGCGAGAGCGTCGCCGTCCCGAACGACGTGACCAACCAGGCCCGCGCACTCCTCGTCCTCCAGTCGGCCGGCCTGATCGAGCTGACGGACGGCGGCACCGCCTTCTCCGGCCTCGACGACATCGACACCGGCGCCTCGAAGGTCACCGTCACCGCGCTCGACGCAGCGCTCGTGCCGACGTCGCTCCCGGACGTCGCCGCCGCGGTCGTCAACAACGACTACCTCGCGGGCGCGGGCCTCGAGGCCACCGACGCCCTCGCGCAGGACGACCCGAGCGACCCGACCGCGGTGCCCTACGTCAACGTGTTCGCCGCCCGCGCGGACGACGCCGAGAACGAGACCTACCTGAAGCTCGTCGACGTCTACCAGACCTCGCAGGACGTGCTCGACGGCGTCTCCGAGCAGTCGGGCGGCACCGCCGTCTTCGCGACGACCCCCGCCGCCGAGCTGCAGTCGACGCTCGCCACCGTCGAGGCCGACGCCTCCGCCCAGGGCTGACCCGCCCCTCCCCCGCTACGACCCCGCGGCGCAGCAGTGCCCGACCCCCGCAGTGCCCGACCCCAGCAGTGCCCGATCCAGCAGTGAAGGAAGCGCCGTGCCGCTCATCCGCCTCGCCGACGTGAGCAAGGTCTACCCGCCGCTCGCGCGCGGCGCGTCCGCCCTGACCGCCGTGGACGGCGTCAGCCTCGACATCGAGGCCGGCGACGTCTACGGCGTGATCGGCTACTCCGGAGCCGGCAAGAGCACGCTCGCGCGCCTGATCAACGCCCTCGAGCCCGCCACCGGCGGCAGCATCCAGATCGACGGCCGCGAGATCGTCGGCCTGCCCGAGCGGGAGCTGCGCCGGCTGCGGCTCGGGATCGGCATGATCTTCCAGCAGTTCAACCTCTTCGGCTCCAAGACCGTCGAGCAGAACGTCGCCTACCCGCTGCAGGTCGCCGGCACGCCGCGTGCCGAGCTGCGCGCCCGCGTCGACGAGATGCTCCGCTTCGTCGGCCTCTCGGACAAGGCCCGCAGCCACCCGGAGCAGCTCTCCGGCGGCCAGAAGCAGCGGGTCGGCATCGCCCGCGCCCTCGCCGCCTCGCCCCGCATCCTCCTCGCCGACGAGGCCACCAGCGCCCTCGACCCGGACACCACCGGCGAGGTGCTCGCGCTCCTGCGCCGGATCAACGAGGAGCTCGGCGTCACCATCGTCGTCATCACGCACGAGATGGACGTCGTCCAGCAGCTCGCGACGAAGGTCGCCGTGATGGAGGCGGGCCGCATCGTCGAGCGCGGCCCCGTCTTCGACGTCTTCTCGGCCCCGCGGGAGGCGGTCACCCGCCGCTTCGTCTCCACGGTCGTGCGCACGGTGCCCTCGCGGGAGGAGGCGGCGGTGCTGCGCGCGCGCCACCCCGGCCGCCTCGTCACGCTGTCCTTCTCCGACGGCTCCGCCTCGCAGGGCGACGTCTTCGCCGAGATCGCGCAGGCCGGCGTCCCGCTGGAGCTCGTCTACGGCGGCATCACCGACGTCCGCGGCCGCGCCTTCGGCCACCTCACCGTCGCGCTCGACGCGTCCGACGCCGTGATCGACCCCCTGCTGGCCCGCCTCGGCGCCCGCGTCGCCCTCACGGAGGTGCCCCGATGAACGAGCTCATCCCCCTGCTGCCCCAGCTCGCCGAGGCGACCGGCGAGACCCTCTACATCGTGGCCCTCAGCCTGCTCTTCGGCGGGATCGGCGGCCTGCTGATCGGGCTCGGACTCGCCGTCACCCGCGGCGGCGCGCTCTACGCCAACCGCTTCGTCTTCGGCCTGCTGAACGTGGTCGTCAACGTCTTCCGGCCGATCCCGTTCATCATCTTCATCGCCGCGGCCCAGCCGCTCGCGCGCCTGGTGGTCGGCACGGGCATCGGCACCGACGCGATCGTCTTCACCCTCTCGCTCGCCGCGGCCTTCGGCATCGGGCGCATCGTCGAGCAGAACCTGCTGACCGTGCAGCCCGGCGTGATCGAGGCCGCCCGCTCGGTCGGCGCGAGCCGCTTCCGGATCGTCCGCACGGTCCTGCTGCCCGAGGCGCTCGGACCGCTGATCCTCGGCTACACCTTCGTCTTCGTCGCGATCATCGACATGTCCGCCGTCGCCGGCTACATCGGCGCCGGCGGCCTCGGCACCTTCGCGATCCAGTACGGCTACCGCCAGTTCGAGCCCGTCGTCACCTGGGCGGCCGTGCTCGTCATCATCGTGATCGTCCAGCTCGTCCAGCTGCTCGGCAACGTCCTGGCCCGCCGAGTCCTCCGCCGCTGACCCGCGCGTCCTCTCCCTCTCCGCGAGATGCCACTTGCGTACACGACACGCCGCGAAACGCGTACCTAAGTGGCATCTCACGGGGAGCGGGCGCCGACCGCTCCACGCTCTTTGCGGATGAGTCGAGCAATCTGCCGCACGCGACTTCCTGCTCGATCGAAGCGCTGAACCCCTCTGAGAACACTCTTTCTGCCAGCAATCTCTCGACGCCGCCAGAAAGTTGAGTGCCGGGACGGCGCTGCCTAATTTTCTGACCCATGGAGAGAGTGCCTCTTCATCGCAGGAAGTGCGTCCTCGGACCGCGTCCGGCGTTGCGAATCGCTGTCCTCCGCCATCAACGGCCTGACGCTCGTCGACCCGAGTGCGCCTGATTCTGCGTCCTTCACCAGATGTCGGGAGCAATGGTGCCAACCACACTGAGAATCATCGCCGCGCTCACAGCAGTCGCTGTGACGACGGGCTTCACCCCTCAACCGCCCACCGTCGCCGAGGCGGAGACCTCGTCGATCGAGGCGATCCACGAGATCGCACCGGAGCTGCTCGCACTTCCTCCGGATGAGGCAGGGAGCGACGACACCCGCGCTCTCCTGCCCTTGGATCCGAATGACGGGATCACCGTGCATACCGGGTCCGGGACGGCCACGATCGGAATCCCGGAGGCGGACACCGCACACGATGCGCGCCTGATCGCAGACGGCGTTCTCGAGTACGACACGGACGACGGCTACTCCAGCGTTCCGCTCGTCAAGGACGACGGCCAGATGAAGATCGCGACGGTCATCGAGAGCGCTGCCGCTCCGGATCGCTACGCCTACGAACTCGGACTCCCTGTCGGCAGCACACTCGAGAAGAACGAGGACGGGAGCGTCTCCGCCCTGGACGCCGAGGGGGAGCTCACCGCGCTGGTCAATGTGCCCTGGGCGGAGGACGCCGACGGCGCCTCCGTGCCGACCCACTTCGAGATCGAGGGGACGACGCTCGTCCAGATCGTCGAGCACCGGGGCGCGAGCTACCCGGTCGTCGCCGACCCGTGGTGGATCCCAGCGCTCCGACTGGTGGGCTTCTTCTCGAAGCACGCCCTGCAGCAGATCGCGGAACGCAATATCCGAGAGAATCTGGTCCGCATCGCTCTTCAGGAAGGCACTCGCACTGCGGGAAAGGACAAGGGCACTTCCGTCTTCAGCGCGAACAACATTAGGGTCGTCGTCAACGACAAGACAGGCAAGATCATCACCGTGACGAAGCCGGGTGGTGGTGGAGGAGGGGGAGGCGTATGAGAATTCGCTTCGATCCAGAAGTGAACGCCGCATACCTTCCCGTCGGACGCGAGCCCCAAGCCGGGGAGTCAGTCGCTCAGATCGACCAGATCTATGACCCGCACGGGTTCGGCGAGATCATCCTCGACTTCGACGCCGCCGGGCACCTCATCGGCGTCGAGATCCTCGGCGCACGGAAGCTGCTCCGCCCCGAGGCACTGGCCGACGCCGACATCCTCTGACGCCTTAACCACCTCCGCGAGATGCCACTTGTGTACGCGACACGCCGTGAAAGGCGTGCACAAGTGGCATCTCGCGGAGGGGAGGGGGCTGGGCTCAGTAGCGGGGCTTGCGCTCCGGACGCTCCGAGGAGCGGGACGGGCCCGAGGGGCGAGCGCCGCGGTCGGCGCCGGCGCGGCTGGGGCGGCGGTCGGGCTTGAGCTCGATCAGCTGGCCGCTGATACGGGTGCCGGCGAGGCGGTCGAGCACGTCCTGGGGCAGGTCGGCCGGCAGCTCGACGATCGAGAAGTCCGGGCGGATGTCGATGTGCCCGAAGTCGCCGCGGTTGAGGCCGCCCTCGTTCGCGAGCGCGCCGACGATCTGGCGGGGCTCGACGCGCTGACGGCGGCCCACCTCGATCCGGTAGGACGCGAGGTTGCTGTTCGACGAGCGCTGGCGGCGCTCGGGACGCTCGCGGTCGTTGTCGTACGAGGACCGGTCGGAGCGCTCGGGGCGGTCGCCGCGGCTGTCCTCGCGGCGGAAGCGAGGGTCGTCCGGCGAGAGCAGCAGCGGCTCGTCGCCCTGGGCGACGATCGCCAGCGCGGCGGCGACGTCCGACTCGACGACGTCGTGGTGCTCGACGTAGTGGCCGATGATGTCGCGGAACCGGTCGAGCCGCTCGCGGTCGGCCAGCGCCGTGGTGATGGCGTCGTCGAAGCGGGAGAGGCGCGTGACGTTGACGTCCTCGACGCTCGGGAGGCGCATCTCGGTCAGCGGCTGGCGGGTCGCCTTCTCGATGGCGGAGAGGAGGCGGCGCTCGCGCGGGGTCACGAAGCTGATCGCGGCACCGCTGCGGCCGGCCCGGCCGGTGCGGCCGATGCGGTGCACGTAGGACTCGGTGTCGATCGGGATGTCGTAGTTGACGACGTGGCTGATCCGGTCGACGTCGAGACCGCGGGCCGCGACGTCGGTCGCGACGAGGATGTCGAGCTTGCCCGACTTCAGCTGCTCGACGGTGCGCTCGCGCTGAGCCTGCGCGACGTCGCCGCTGATCGCGGCGGCCGTGTAGCCGCGGGCGCGCAGCTTCTCGGCGAGCGTCTCGGTCTCGCTCTTGGTGCGGACGAAGACGATCATGCCCTCGAAGTTCTCGACCTCGAGGATGCGGGTCAGCGCATCGACCTTCTGCGGGTACGACACCATCAGGTAGCGCTGGGTGGTGTTGGCGGAGGTCGTGGTCTTCGCCTTGACCGTGATCTCCTCCGGGTCCTTCAGGTACTTCTGCGAGATGCGGCGGATCTGCGACGGCATGGTCGCCGAGAACAGCGCGATCTGCTTCTCGACCGGGGTGTCGGCGAGGATCGTCTCGACGTCCTCGGCGAAGCCCATCTTGAGCATCTCGTCGGCCTCGTCGAGCACCAGGTACTTCAGGTGCGTGAGGTCGAGGGTGCCCTTCTCGAGGTGGTCCATGATGCGGCCGGGCGTGCCGACGACGACGTGGACGCCGCGGCGGAGCGCGGAGAGCTGGGTGCCGTAGCCCTGGCCGCCGTAGACGGGGAGCACGTGCACGCCGCGCAGACCGGACGCGTAGCGCTCGAACGCCTCGCAGACCTGCAGCGCGAGCTCGCGGGTCGGCGCGAGGACGAGCGCCTGCGGGGTCTTCTGCGAGACGTCGAGGCGGGAGAGGATCGGCAGCGCGAACGCCGCGGTCTTGCCGGTGCCGGTCTGCGCGACGCCGAGGACGTCGCGGCCGGACAGGAGGGAGGGGATCGTCGCGGCCTGGATCGCCGAGGGCGTCTCGTAGCCGACCTCCTTGAGGGCCTTGAGGACGGGGTCGCTGAGACCCAGGTCCGAGAAGACCAGCGAGGGGGCGGTCTCGTCTGCCGGCGCGGCCGGGGCGGTGCTGTCGGCGGCGGGCGCGGTCGCGCCGTCGGCCTGGGGGGCGGGTTCGGGTGTATCGGTGGACGCCATAGTGCAACGGTAGGCCGTCGGAGGCGCGCGCGAGCGCAGATCCGGCCTCTGAGCGGGCATTCGCGCCGGATCGGCGGCTGTGGAGGGGTCTCGAGGAGCCGCGCGGGCCCTCGCGTCAGTAGAACTCGACGGTGTCGACCCGGTTGATCAGCTCTTCGCCGTCGAGGTAGCGGGTGGCGTTGCGGGCGAAGAGCTCGGCGATCAGGCGGTCCTCGGCCGCGTTCAGTGCGGCGGTGTGCGGGCTGAGCAGGACGCTCGGGTGGTTCCAGAGCGGGCTGTCCTGGGCGAGCGGCTCCTCCGCGACGACGTCGAGGGCGGCGAAGCCGACCCGGCCGTCCTCGAGCGCGGCGAGCAGCGCGTCCTCGTCGATGACGGTGCCGCGGCCGACGCTGACCAGCGTCGCTCCGGGGCGCAGCGCGGCGAAGAAGTCGGCGCCGACGAGCTTCTCGGTCTGCTCGGTGCCGGGGAGGGTGACGACGACGCCGTCGATCCGCCCGGCGACCTCGGCGATCGCCGACGGCGGCACGATCTCGTCCACGTGCTCCACGGAGTCGGCGTGCCGGCTGGTGCCGATCACCCGGGCGCCGAGGGCCGACAGCTTCTGCGCGGTCGCCCGGCCGATGGTGCCGAGCCCGACGATCAGGATCGTCTGCTCCGAGAGCAGGCTCATCGTCCAGCGCGAGCCCCACTCGCGCCGGCCCTGCAGTGCCTGCAGCTTCGGCAGCGTCTTCGCGCCGGCGAGCAGGCCGAACAGGGAGAACTCGGCCAGCGGATCGGAGTGCACGCCCGCGGAGGTGGAGAACGCGACCCGCGCGAGCTGCTCCTCGCTCAGGCCGGCCTTCTTCACCTGCGCGCCGCCGCCCGCGGGCATCGTCTGCACCCAGCGCAGCCCCGGGTTCGCGGCGACCGTGCGGGCCAGCGCAGCCGGGTCCTCGCCGGGGATCCCGTAGAGCACCTCGGCGGAGTCGACCAGCTCCTCGAACGCCGCCTGCTGCTCCGGAGTCCGCTCGAACGCGGGATCGCCGCCGTGATCGCCCGCGTGCCGCATCGGCGGCAGCAGACTCTGGTCGGCGACGAAGTCGATCCGCGGCTCCAGCTCCACCACCCGCGCGATCAGCTCCTCGCTGATCGGCGTGGCGGCGACCACCCGGATGCGATCCGTCCGGTCCGGGCGGGGAGAGGTCGGTGCGGGCGTCGTCACGGGAGTCCCTTCGAGCGGCGGGCGAGCGGCGCGGCGGGCACCGACGCGATCGACCGCGGTCTCCCTCAGCGTATCGAGCGGAGGGAGCGCGTCAGGTTCGGGCGCAGGGCGGGGAGGAGGCCGACGTTCGCAGGGAGGTGGGTCTCGATACGCCCCTGCGGGGCTACTCGACCAGCATGGAGCCGGAACGGCAGTACGAGCGCGACGTCGCGATCGGCGACGAGTCGCGTCCGATCCGGCGGAAGCAACCCCTTGGCCGCCCGCGTTGCTGTGGATCTCCGCGTCGCCGGCCGTCAGTCACCGGGCCGCCGGCTGGACGAACGGTGAGGACGCCCCTCGGCACCTCGGGCCCCGCTCTACCGTGAGCGGACGGCAACATCGATCGAAGGAGACCGGATCATGGCGGCAGCAGGAGTGGCGACGGTATGGGTGCCGGTCGAGGACATGGAGCGGGCGGTCGCGTTCTACCGCGACACCCTCGGCCTCGACGTGAAGAGCACCTCGGGCGACTGGTCGGAGCTCGACGCGGGCGGATTGATGATCGGGCTGAACGCCCGCGAGTCGGCCTCGGTCGCGGAGAGCGGCGGAGCGGTCATCTCGTTCCAGCCCGACGGCAGCATCGAGGACGAGCTGGAGCGGCTGAAGGCGCGCGGCGCGTCGATCGAGGGCGAGATCAGCGACCACGAGTGGGGTCGCATCCTCCCCTTCAAGGACTCCGAGGGCAACGACCTCCAGTTCTACACGCCGCCGCAGAGCTGACGGCGGGCTGAGCGCCGGAGAGACGGCGCGGAGCGAGGGGGAGGCGGACGGAACCGCCTCCCCCTCGCTGTGTCAGGACGGCTCGTCGGCTCAGGACGGCTCCTCGGCTCAGGACAGCCGCAGCGGCAGCCGGCCGGCGAGCCGCGCGCCGCCGAGGGCGGCCGACGGGGCCAGCTCGATCGAGCCTCCGTAGACCGCGAACTGGCGCGAGAGGCGCTCGAGCCCGGAGAGCACCGGCGGGGCCGCGAGCCCGCCGCCGTCGTCGTCGAGACCGATCACCACGGCGTGCTCCCGCTCCCCGCGCGCCACGTCGAGCTGCAGCCGCACGGCCCGCGCGCCGCCGTGCTTGAGCGCGTTGGTCAGCGCCTCCTCGATCAGCCGCACCAGCAGCACCCGCTGCTCGATCGGGACACCGCGCTCCTCGAGACCCGGGTAGTCGTCGTGGACGTCCAGGTCGACGGCGATCTCCGGCGGCAGGCGCGAGAGCAGATCACGGGCGGCGGCGACCAGCCCGTGCTCGATGTCGACCGGGTAGAGCGCCCCGCTGACCGCGCGGACCTCCTGCTCCCGCAGCTCGTCGAGCCGGCTCGCGATGCCGCTCAGTCGCTCGGCGGTCGCGGCGGAGGGAGGAGTCGCGGCCAGCCCGCGCAGCTCCGCGGCCAGCACCACGAGCGTGTTCTGCAGCCGGCCGTGCAGGCCCTGCGCGACCTCGCGACGCACGCGCAGCTCCTCCTGCTGGAGCGCCTGCACCGCGTCGACGGCCTGGAGCAGCACGCGGGCGCGCTCCCGCTCCTTCTCGCGCACCCGTCGGGTCGCATCGACGAGCAGGAACCCGAACGAGACGATCAGGCCGACGACCACCGCGCCCACCACGAGCTCGACCACGAGCGCGTCGAGCGCGGTCGGCAGGTAGACCCCGACGATGAGCTGCAGCCCGACCCGGACGACGGCGACGACCGCCGCGATCCCCGCCGAGACCAGCAGCCGCCCGGTGCGCGCGCGGCGCTCGGGACGCAGCAGCGCGACGAGCGCGACCGCGAGGCCGATCGACGCGATGTTGACGACCACGCGCACGACGACGTCGACGACCGGCCCGCTCTCGACCCCCCGCACGGTCTGCGACAGCATGCCCAGCGCGAAGACCGCCTGCAGCGCCGCGAGGACGGCCAGCACGCCGCCGAGGATCGCGACGGTCCCGCGCAGGATCCGGTTGTCCTCGGCGTCGTCCGCGCGCCGCGGCCGGGAGTCGTCGGCGAGGGTCACCGGGTGTGCTCCAGGAACAGCAGGGTCGCCTCCACGCGGGGGTTGCGCGAGCCGTCGGAGCGCAGGCCGAGCGCTCCGTAGAGGGCGTTCACGTGATTGTCGACCGAGCGCACCGCGATGCCGAGCCGCTCCGCGATCGCGGCGTTGGTGAGGCCCGAGGCGAGGGCGCCGAGCACCTCGTACTGCCGGCGGCTGAGCGCGTCGACGGGCGAGCTCCGGCGGGCGGTGCGCGCGGCGACCAGGGCGGGGTCGAGCACGGTCCGGCCGTCGAGGGTCGCCCGGATCGCGGTCATCAGCGCGGGGGACGAGAGCGACGAGCTCTTCGAGAGGTAGCTCCAGCCGCGCACCTCGTCGCGGCCGAGCCGGAGGAAGCGGTGCATCGAGTCGACTGCCGAGAGCAGCACGACGGCGAGCTCGGGGTCGCCGGCGCGCAGCTCGCGGCCGAGCTCGATCCCGTCGCCGTCGCCCAGCTCGATGTCGATCACGGCGACGTCGAGCTCGGCGGGTCGCAGCCGCTCGCGCGCCTCGGCGGCCGAGGACGCCTCGACGACACTCCGGACTCCGGGCACCGCGCGCAGCAGCGACGCGAGCATCTGCCGGTAGAGCGGCTGGTCGTCGACGACGGCGAGCCGCAGCTCCCGCAGACCGCCCCCGAACGTCACACCGCATATCTTGTCCCGGCGCCGGGGGCGGGATCGGCGGAGATCGTGCTCAGAGCCGCTTGACCCCCGTCAATGGGGGGCACGGTCCCACTGTCGGAGCGCCCTGCGGGCCGGTCGATGAGACATCCGGTCTCAGCGCGCGAGCAGAGCCCCCGTCAGCGCCAGCCCACCGGCCGCCGCGGCGAGCGCCCCCGCCCACATCCCGAGGCCGGCGGCCCAGCGCCGCTCGAGCAGCATCCGCGGCGGGCGAGGCCGGCGAGCAGCAGCCCGAGCAGGAGGCCGCCGACGAGGTCGACCGTGATCGTCGCCACCGGGACGGTGCCGAGCGGCGGCAGGGCGAGCGCGGTCCCTCAGCGGACGGCCCGGAATCCTGAGACGAAGCCTGCGGCGGCGTCACTCCCCCGTGTCCCACGGGACGCGGCGGCGGGTGCCCTCGTCGGCGCGGGGCACGACGAGGACGGGGCGGCGCTGACGGTGCGCGAGGTGCACCGCGACGCTGCCGCTGAGGAACTCGGCGATGCTCGCGAGCACTCCGGCGTCGCGGGTGCCGACCACGATCATCCGCGCATCGACCTCCTCGGCGACGTCGGTCAGGACCAGCGCCGGCTCGCCCTGGACGGTGCGCAGCGTCCAGTCGACGTCCGTCCCGGCGAGGGCCGCGCCGATCTCCTCGCGGAGCCCGGGCGGCTCGGTGGGGCCGGCGCCGGTGCCGCCGGAGCGGGGCACGAGGCCGACGGGGATGCCGCCGGTCATCGGGTCGACGTACTCGCCGACGAGGTACGGATCGGCGACCACGGTGAGCAGCAGCAGCGGCGCGCCGAGCCCGGAGGCGAGCTGCGCGGCGGTGCGGACGACCTCGGGACGCTGCCCGTCGACGACGCCGACGAGCACGGGTCCGGAGGGAGTGGATTCGGTCATGGACGGCTCCTTCCCTGGTCCTTCCATCCTCCCACCGGGGCCGGAGCGGGAGGAGACGCTGCGCGACGAGTTCCGTCGTGATCATTCCGTTACCGCACGGTGGCGGGCTAGAGTGACGAGTCGCCGGGCCCTGCCGGCGCCCCGCACCACCCCGCAGGCCCCCCTGCACCACCCCAGTCCGCCCACCCGAGGAGAGCGCACGCGTGTCGACCACTGGCATTCCCGATCCGCAGGAGTGTCACGACACCTCTCCCTCCGCGCCGGTGCACCGCACCCGCCGCGAGGCCCGCGCCGCTGAGGCCGCCGCCGCTTCACGGGCGGCCGGTGCCGCTGTGCCTGTCGCTGCCGCGGCCGTCGCTTCTGCGCCCGTCGCTTCCGTGCCCGTCGCTTCCGTGCCCGTCGCCTCCGTGCCCGTCGCGACTCCTCGCGCCACGGCCGCCCGGCGCACTCCGGTCGCCCCGCGCACTCCCGCCGCCCCGCAGCCCGCTCGCTCCGGTGGGCTCAGCCGGCGCACCCTCGGCTTCGCCACGTTCTCGATCGTCGGCGGCCTCTTCGCCACCGCCGCGCTGCCCGCGTACGGCGCCCGCAGCACTGCGGCCACCGCGGCCGGCACCGCCGCGAACCGCGCGGGCCTGCAGAACCTCACCGTCTCGTCGGAGGCGGCCGGGCAGACCGCCGTCCGCGACGCGTTCGCCGCGCCGACGCAGGCGCAGCTCGACGAGGCCAGCCGCCAGGCGGCCGTGCTGCAGAACGCGAACGGCGGCGGCTTCAGCACCGTGCAGACCCGCGCCGTCGGCGACGACTACCCGTGGCCCTACGAGACCATCGACGACGACGGCGGCGGGCTCTCCCCGCTCGGCTACTACTACCGCGAGTGCGTCGACTTCGTGGCCTGGCGCCTCAACCGCGACGCCGGCGCCACCGCCGCCCCGTGGAAGTACACCTGGGGCAACATCACGCCGATGGGCGGCAGCGCCTGGGAGTGGCCGGACAATTGGGCCGCGAAGGGCTGGGCCACCAGCTCCGTCCCGATCGTCGGCTGCGTCGCCTGGTGGACCTACAACCACGTCTCCTACGTGCAGCAGGTCAACGACGACGGCACCGTCCTCCTCGAGGAGTACAACTACGGCGGCCGCCACAGCTACGTCACCCGCACCTTCCCCACGGCGCAGGTCCCCCTCTTCCTCTACCCGCCCGCCCTGTAGCGATCAGCACGGTCTCGGTGACACCGCGTGTCCCCTGCGCGTCACGAGGGAAGGGCGTCGAACCGAAGTCCGCTCGTCTCCGCGATCTTCTTCGCGGTCGTGGGGTCGCGACGGCTCCACGAGCCCGAGACGACATCGGTCCGGACGCGCCTGCTCGACGGACACCGGCACCGCGCTGGACCGCGATGACGTCATCCCGTTGCTCCAGCGTGAGAAGCGGAGTGATCGCACTACTTGGGGAGAGATGATGCAACGGTCGGCGCCATGGGTATTGATAGCGTTGGGCTTGCTCGACATCCTCTGGGGATATCACGCCTGGAGCCCGTGTTTCGTCTCGAATGACCTGGCCTGTCGAGAAGCACTGAACGAGCGCCCGGAAGAGCCCTTGTCAGTAGCCGTCTGGATCCTGTCGTTCGCCTCGATCATCCTCACCATGCTCTTCCGCACCGGACGAGTCGGGACATTCATCGGCCTCATACTGATCGCGGTCGCGAATCCGCTCTTCGATCCGGGCTTCTTCTGGCAGAGCTGGAATTCCGCGGACGGAGCAGCCGGCACGGGCATGACCGCTGGTGCGGTCATCGTCGTCTCAGGAGTGATCGTCCGGATCTTCATCTCCATCGACCGAAGGAGAGTCGCCGGCGGACTGCTTCCTCTTGGAGAAGGCGGAAGCTGATCCGCTGCATCGCAGAACGACGAGATCGATGTGCTCGGATCGCGCACCAGCGTCACCTGGGGCAGTTTCCACTCTTCACGATCACCCACCAGTAGCCGTTGGGTACCTTCACCCAGGAGCCTTCGCCGTTGACGTCACGAGTCACCAGCGCCCGTCCCGCTCGGCGTCACTGCAAGGTCGTACCCGGTCAGAGTCACTTCTCGTCCAGCTACGGCACCCGCGCCTTCCCCACGGCGCAGGTCCCCGTCTCCCTCTACCCGCCGGCCCTGTAGCGGCGGCACCCGCCGCCTCGCGGGTCGCTCACCGCCTCCATGCTGATCGAGTAGCCCGCGGAGCGGGCGTATCGAGATCCACCAGCGCCAGCAGGACGAGTCTGCAGACCCCGCCGCGCCGAGGGTGGGCGGGTCTCGATACGCCCCTGCGGGGCTACTCGACCAGCATGAGGACTCTGCCTCCTCATCGAGTCCCGAAGCCGTCCCCACCGTCTTCGCGCCACGCCGCCGCGGCGGCGGGAGTCACGTGCACGGTGACTGTGACGCTCACGTCCTCCTCCGGCACGTTCAGGAAGAGCGCGGCCACCTCCCGGGCGACGGCGTTCACCTCGCCGAGCATCCGGGTCTGACCCACGGTGTCGAGCTCGGGGATCGTCACGAGCCACCAGCGCCCGTCCCGCTCGGCGGTCGCTGCAAGGTCGTATCTGGTCATCGTCACTTCTCCGTCGCCGTTCCTGTCGTCACCCGCTGTCGTCTCGCCGAGCAGACCGGTGGTGCCCCGCCGAGAAGTAGACCCGTCCAGGCTCGTCGGAGGGAGCGCCGCGGAGGAGATGGCGCGGGATGCCTGTTCTCGCTCACTCGGCACGAGGTCGGACAAGTCCAACGCGCGCCGCGCCCGCTCGGGGAGTCGTTCATCCCGCGAACGGGTGCACAACTCAGGCCAGGAAGCGCGATCGGCGGGAGAACAGGTCGATTCGGGGGATCCAGCCTTACTTGTGCACGCGCACGGACGAGAGGACTGCCAGAAGGGCGGCGAACGCGGGGGTGCGCGGGTCGATCGGGGCGTAGTGGTCGGCGTCCGGGAGCTCGACGAGGTGCGCGGAGGGGTGCTCGGCGCAGTAGCGGCGGCTGTACGCGATCGGGACCTCGTCGTCGAGGGTGCCTTGCAGCAGCACGGTCGGCATCGGTGGGGCGGGGAGCCGCGCCGGGTCGAGGTCGTCGAGCGGGCCGTCCGGGCCGAGCAGCTCCGCGACGGCGCCGTTCCCCAGCCGCTCGTCGGCGGCGACGCGCAGGTCGGCGACTCCGGCGAGCGACACGACGGCGTCGACGTGCGGCGACGGATGCGCGGCCTGCGACCACAGCGCCAGGTGACCGCCGGCCGAGTGGCCGACCAGGACCGTGCGCGGGCGCTCCTTCGCGGGGAGCAGCGGCGGGAGCGCCTCGATCGCCGCGAGGACGTCGTCGAAGGTGCCCGGCCATCCGCCGCACGCGTCGCCGACGCGCCGGTACTCGAGCAGCAGCACCGACCAGCCCGCGTCGGCGAGGGCGGCGGCCAGCGGGCGCGCGTGACTCCGGTCCCAGCGCGCCCGCCAGAAGCCTCCGTGCACGAACAGCACGAGACCCCGCCCCGAGCCGCGGTAGAGCTCGGCGATCTGCTCAGGCGCGGTCCCGTAGCGCAGCAACTCGTCCGGCTCGCGCGCCGCGAGGTCGAGGACCCCGCTCACGCGCCGCCGTGCACCTCTCGGGACTCGCGCGCCCCCTCGAGGAGCAGGTCGCGCACCGCCATCACCACGGTCTCGACCTCCGCGAAGGAGGTGGAGAGCGGCGAGAGCCCGAGCCGGATGCCGCTGGGCGTGCGGAAGTCCGGGATGATCCCGCGCTCCCAGAGCACGGGGACCATCGCGGCGAAGTCCGGGTGGTCGACGGTGATGTGGCCGCCACGGCGCGCGGGCTCGCGGGTGGTCGACAGCTCGACGCCGAGCGGGGCGAGGTGCTCGTCGAACAGCTCGACGGCGAAGGCGGTCAGCGCGATCGACTTGACGTGGATCGCGGGCAGGCCCGCCTCCTCGATCAGGTCGAGCATCGCCTGCATGGCGAGCATCCCGACGATCGGCGGCGTGCCACTGAGGAAGCGGCGGATGCCGTCGGCGGGGTCGTAGTCCTCGCCCATCCGGAACGAGTCCTTGACGCCCATCCAGCCCTGGATCGGCTGCCGAGCGCCGGCGATCAGCTCGCGGCGGACGTAGAGGAAGGCGGGGGCGCCCGGTCCGCCGTTGAGGTACTTGTAGGTGCAGCCCGCCGCGAGGTCCACGCCCCAGGCATCGAGCTCGATCGGCAGCACGCCGACGGAGTGGCAGACGTCCCAGAGCACCAGCGCGCCGTGCTCGTGCACGATCTCGGTGATCGCCGGGACGTCGGCGGCGTAGCCGGAGCGGTAGGCGACCTGGCTCAGCACGACCACGGCCGTGTCGGAGCCGACGACCGCGCGGACGTCGTCCGGCGTGACCCCGGAGCCCGACTCGGTCTCGATCCAGCGGATGCTCGCGCCGGTCTCGGCGGCGATCCCCTCGACGACGAAGCGGTCGGTCGGGAAGTTGCCGCGGTCGATGACGATCTCGGAGCGGCCGGGCCGGGCGGTCAGCGCGGTGCGGATCAGCTTGTAGAGCGAGACGGTGGTCGAGTCGCCGACGACGACCTGGCCGGCAGCCGCGCCGAGCACCGACGCGCCGAGGCGGTCGCCGAGCGTCAGCGGGAGCTGGAACCAGCTGTCGTCCCAGCCGCGGATGAGGCGGGTCCCCCACTCCTGCTCGACGAACGCGGCGTAGCGCTCGGTCAGGACCTTCAGCGGGCGGCCGAGCGAGTTGCCGTCGACGTAGGCGGGCAGCGCCGGGTCGTCCGCGCCGACGAAGCGGGAGCGGTAGCCGGCGAGCGGGTCGAGGCGGTCGAGCTCGGCCGCGGAGGAGCGGACGGTCTGGTCGAGGGCCACGGCGGCCCTCCTCTCGTATGGGGCGCGGGTGCGGGGAGGAGCGGGGACTCCTCACAGTCGCAC
This sequence comes from Rathayibacter sp. VKM Ac-2926, assembly GCF_022815565.1. Lineage (NCBI taxonomy): Bacteria > Bacillati > Actinomycetota > Actinomycetes > Micrococcales > Microbacteriaceae > Rathayibacter > Rathayibacter sp. VKM Ac-2926. The sequence continues at coordinate 446,833 of NZ_JALGRS010000001.1, forward strand.
GAGCGGGCCCCCGCGGGACAGCACTCGCGCGAGGATGGTCGGGTGACCTCCTCCGCAGCGCCCGTCCACCGTCGCCCGCGCCTGCTCCCGAGCCTCGGGGTCGGCGTCGCGGCCGGCGTGCTCGGACTGCTGCCGTGGCTGCTCACCGGGCTGCGGCTGCCGCTGCAGAACCTCTGGGCGACCGACGTGCTGCCCGAGGAGATGCCACTCGCGCTGCTGCCGTTCAGCCAGTACTTCCTGACGCTGATCGTCTCGGTGATCGTGATCGGGTCGGCCCTCGCGGGACTCGCGGCCCGCGTCGGCCGGCGCCGCGGCATCGGCCCGCTCGGCGCGGCGCTCGGCGCGGTCGGCGTGCAGGTCGTCGCGCTGGTGCAGTCGGCGCTGACCGTGTCCGCCGGGCTGCGGGCGGACCGCGACTCCGACCTCTACCTCGCCGCGATCGTCGGCGGCACCGTCGCTGCGATCGCGGTCGGAGCGCTGCTCCTGCTCGTGATCGCCCGGGCACCGCGGGCGGGGGCGGCCGTGGCGATCTCGCTCGCGGCGGTCGCCGTCGGCGGGTGGCTGACCGGAGTGGTGGCGCCGCTCAGCCGCGACGGCTCGGCCGCCGGAGTCGCGCTGCTGAACGCGGTGCAGTGGCTGCCGGGGATCCTGGCCGGTCTCGCCCTCGCCTGGTGCGGGGTGCTCTCCGTCGGCCGGGTGATCGCGTGGATCGTGAGCCTCGCCGTGCTCTGGGTCGGGCCGGTGCTGGTCACCGCCGTCTCGGCCGCCGCCGGCTCGCGGGTGCTGGCCCGCCATCCGCTCGAGATGCTCGACTACGCCCAGGCCGTCTTCACCAGCGCGCTGATGCTCCCGGCCGTCTCGCTCCGCACGCCCGCGACGGCCCTCGTCGTCGCCGCCCTCGGCGTCGCGGCCCTGCGCGCCTGGCACGCCCGCCGGGCGTGATCTCCTCCGCGAGATGCCACTTGTGCACGCGACACGCCGTGAAAGGCGTGCACAAGTGGCATCTCGCGGGAGGGGTCAGGACTCGAACCAGCCTCGGGGGTGGTGGTCGGCCGTCAGCGGGGTGCGCTCGCGCGTGGGGCGCGCCCACTGCACGGCGTTGGCCAGCACCCGCTTGATGTCGGGGTGGTGGTAGACGGGGTAGTCCTGGTCGCCGGGCGAGAAGTAGAACACCTTGCCCAGGCCCCGGGTGTAGGTCACTCCGGAGCGGAAGACCTCGCCGCCCGAGAACGTCGAGAGGAACACCGTCTCCTCGGGCACCGGGATGTCGAAGTACTCGCCGTACATCTCCTGCTCGGGGATGACGATCGGGCTCGGGACGCCCTCGGCGATCGGATGGGTCGGCGCGATCGTCCAGACCAGCTCGCGGTCGTGGTCGTTCCGCCACTTCAGCGAGCAGGTCGTGCCCATCAGCGCCTGGAAGATCTTCGAGTAGTGGCCGGAGTGCAGGATCAGGATGCCCATCCCCTCCTGCACGTGCCGCAGCACCCGCTGCACGACCTCGTCCGACACCTCCGGGTGCGCGATGTGCGCCCACCAGAGCAGCACGTCGGTCCTCGCCAGCGCCTCCTCGGTCAGCCCGTGCTCGGGCTCGGGGAGGGTCGCGGTGCGCACCGAGACGGCGTCGCCGAGCGACTCGGTCAGGCCGTCGGCGATCACCCGGTGGATGCCGTCGGGGTAGTGCCGCATCACGGTCTCGTCGCCGCGCGTCTCGTGGCGGAACTCGTTCCAGACCAGGACCTCGAGGGGTGCGCTCATGCGACCGCCACCTCCTTCTTCTCGGCGGCGGAGCGGTAGATCGCGTCGACCACCCGGCTGCGGTGCAGCGCGTAGTCGCCGTAGTGGCCGGCGTAGCGGGGTCCGCCGGCGGGAGCGTCGGCACCCGAGGCGATGGCGGCGAGGAACTCCGCGATCACCGAGCGGTGGTGCCCGGCGGGCACCGGGACGTCGGGGCGGGAGACGGTGGGGGCGCCGGCGACCTCGGAGTAGAACGTGAGCGTCCCCTCCGTCGCGTAGTCGGCGACGTGCAGGCGGGCGCCGCCGGCCGAGCCGAGCAGCTCGACCTCGATGTCCTCGTGCACCTTGGAGTAGCTGGCCCAGGAGGCGTCGAGCTGCAGGCTGCGGCCGTTGTCGAGGCGCAGCAGCGCGCTGGAGAAGTCCTCGACCTCGAAGGCGTGCGTGCCGGTGGCGGCGACGCCGTGCGGGCGCCCGCCGCGGCCGGAGCGGCCGATCTCGCCGTAGGCGACGGCGGAGACGCTGGTCACCCGCGGTTCGCCGAGCAGATGCAGCGCGATGTCGAGGACGTGCGAGCCGAGGTCGATCAGCGGTCCGCCGCCGGCGAGCTCCTTGCTGGTGAACCAGGAGCCGATGCCCGGAATGCCGGTGCGCCGCTGCCAGCTGGCGCGGGCGTGGTAGATCTCGCCGAGCGGGGCGTCGTCGAGGTAGGTGCGCAGGTAGGCGACGTCGGCGCGGCGGCGGTGGTTGTAGGCGATCTCGAGGACGCGGTCGTTCGCGCGGGCCGCCTCGACCATCTCGGCGGCGAGCTCGGCGGTGGTGGCCAGCGGCTTCTCGCAGAAGACGTGCTTGCCGGAGGCGAGCGCGGCGACGGCGATCGGGTGGTGGAGGTGGTTGGGCACGCCGATCGAGACGACGTCGAGGTCGTCGCGGGCGACGAGCTCCTCCCAGTCGGCGTAGAGGTCGGGGACGCCGCGGGTGGCGCCGAGCTCGCGCAGGCGCTCCTCCTCCTGGCCGGCGAGCGCGACGACGCGCGCACCGGGGAGGGCCTGGAAGGCGTCGAGGTGGGTGGTGCCGGCGAAGCCGAGGCCGACGACGCCGACGCGCAGCTCCCCCGGGATCTCGGTCGTGCCTGTGTTCTCGGTCATGCCGTCGAGCCTAGTCGAATTGATTCGAGCGCTCGATAAACAGGTGGGTGGGTCTCGATACGCCGCCCGCGGCGGCTACTCGACCAGCATGCAGTGACCGGCGAAGGACAGCTTCATGCTGGTCGAGTAGCCCCGCAGGGGCGTATCGAGACCACCGTCGTCAGCAGGGTGGATCTCGATACGCCCGCTCCGCGGGCTACTCGATCAGCATGCAGGCGCGCGCTGCAGGCGCACCGCGATGTACTCGCGGCCCGGCAGGTCGATGCGGAAGCGGCCCGAGTAGGTGCCGGGCAGGCGCTCGACGGTCATCGCCCAGGTGTCGAGGACGTCGACCGTGTACGAGACGTCGGGCTCGAGCAGGAAGCGGCGGTAGGTGGGGCGGTCGAAGCCGAAGTAGTAGAGGTAGTACTCGCCCTCGACGCCGGCGCGCGGCACGTCCCAGTCGAGCGGGATCGGCTCGAGGCCGTTCGCCGGCCCCTCGGCCAGCACCGACTCCAGGAACGCGATCCGCGCCGGGCTCGTCCCGCGCAGCTCGCCGCCCTTCGACCACCAGAGCACGTCGTCCGGGTGCACGTAGGTCTCGCCGTGGCCGACGTAGCCGCCGCGCAGCGCGCCCTCCCAGAACCGCCGCACCAGCTCCTCGCCGGTGATGTTGCCCCAGCCCTGGTCGATGTCGCCCTCGTAGGCGCACTCGTCGATCACGACCGGCTTGCCCCAGCGGCGCCACTCGGTCGTCATCTCGGCCGTCTTGTAGACGTCCTGCCGCTGGATGCTGGCGTGCGTGATCCACGGCCGGGAGTGGTCGTAGAACTCGCGGCAGTTGTGGATCGAGAGCAGGTGCCGCGACGGGTCGTCCTCCCCCACGATCCCGGCGAAGCGCTCCCAGTCCTCCTCGGTCTTCTCGAACAGCAGGTCGTACTCGTTCGCGAGCGACCACCAGACGTTCGCGAACGAGGCGAGCCGCGCCACGGCGTAGCGCACGTAGCGGTCGTCGGCGACGGCGTCCATCGTCGAGAAGCCCCAGCGGTCGTAGGCGTGGAAGAGGATGAGGTCCGCCTCGATGCCGAGCTCGCCGAGCTGTTCGATCCGCCGCTCGAGGTGCGCCCAGAACGCCGGATCGAAGCGCTGCCAGTCGAACCCCGCCTCGGGCGAGCCCTCGAACGGGTAGAGCTCGGGCTCGTTCTCGTTGAAGAGGTACGACTTCGGGAAGACGCACATCCGCATCTTGGTGAAGGGGGCGGTGGCGAGCGCGGCGAGCGTCCGCTCCTCCAGCTCGTCGCCCTGGTGCGTCCAGGCGTAGGAGGTGGTGCCCAGCGGGCGGTGGCGGGTGCCGTCGGCGTGCGCGAAGTGGAAGGTGTCGGCCACCCGCACCGGGCCGTGCTGCCCCGCCACCGCCGCGGTCACCGAGACGGAGCCGGTGACGCCGTCGAGCGAGCGGGCGTTGCTCGAGGTGGTCCAGGCGTACTCGCCGGCGGCCTCGGGCATCCAGCGCAGGCGGTGGACGCCGTCGCCGTCGTAGAAGCCGGGCACGCGCACCGAGCCGGCGGGCCCGTCCACGATCGCCGAGAGCGCGACGTCGACGAACGGGTTGCCGTGCGACGGGCCGCGCAGCTCGATCTCGACGCGCCCGAAGACGGTGGCGGTGGCGGGCGCGGAGACGACGGCCGACGCGAGCGGGACGTCCTCGCCCTCGTAGTCGCCGGAGGGCTCGACGTACCTCTCCTGCTCGCGGACCGGCGCCGGCTCCTCCGTCGGGATCGCGGCGACCTCGGCCAGCAGCGCCTCGCGCTCGGCCGCGTCGAGCGACTCCTCGGTGTCGACGACGAGCCCCAGCGGATAGCTGTGCAGGGTGTGCAGGATCGAGGAGTGCACCAGCCCGGGGAGGCGGCGCTCGACGATCGCGTGCCCGCGCGGGTCGCGGAGGACCTCGAACAGGCGCGTCTCGCGCGAGAACCGCTCGGCGGTGTCGGTGGTGTGCGGCACGGTCAGCCCTTCACGGCGCCGGCGAAGGCGCCCTCGACGAAGTAGCGCTGGAACATCAGGTAGACGATCAGCACGGGGAACACGGACATGATGGTGAAGGCGTTCAGCGGCCCGTACGAGCTGGTGAACTGCGACTGGAAGCCCTGCAGCGCGAGCGGGATCGTCCAGGAGTCCTGGCTCTGCAGCAGCGCGAGCGCGATGGAGTACTCGTTCCAGGTGGAGACGAAGTCGAGGATGAACAGCGCGGCGAGGGCCGGGCGGGCCAGCGGCAGGATGATCGTCAGGAACAGCCGCCAGTTGCCGGCGCCGTCGATCCGCGCGCTCTCGTCGATCTCCTCGGGGATCTGCCGGAAGAAGCCGTAGAGGATGAAGGTCTGGTACGGCAGGCCGAACGCGATGTACGGCAGGATGATGCCGAAATTGCTGCTCAGCAGCCCCAGCCCGTTGATCACCTGGAAGAGCGGCGCGATCGCGACCTGGATCGGCACCATCGCGCCGAGCGCGATCACGCCCATCAGCAGGCGCTGCCGGCGGAACCGCATCCGGGCCAGTGCGAAGGCGGCGGCCGCCGAGATGAAGAGGCCGATCGGCACCTTGAAGAGCGCGATGATCAGGCTGTTGCCGCCCGCGGTGAGCAGGTTGCCGCGGTCGAGCGCCTCGACGTAGTTGCCGAAGTCGGGCGACCACGGCGGCACGAAGGCCGGCGTGCTGAAGATGTCGGCCTCGCTCTTCAGCGAGGTGAAGACCATGAAGATCAGCGGGACCGCCCAGATCAGGACGGCGAAGACCAGCGCGATCCAGAGGCCGATCCGGATGTAGTCGCGGCCGCCGACCGGGCGGCGGGGGCGCTTGGGCGGCGCGACCAGGCCGGGTGCGCTGGTCGGGATGCTCGTGACGCTCATGAGTTCTTCTCCTGACGAGCCGTCCACACCATGTACGGGACGACGATGACGAGGGTGATCACGAGCAGGACGGTGGCGATCGCGTTGCCCTGGCCGTACTCGTGGTTGTTGAAGGACTGCTGGAACGACCAGAGCGCGAGCACCTGCGTCTGCTGCGCCGGGCCGCCGCCGGTCATGCCGACGATCAGGTCGAACACCTTGATCGAGTTGATGATCGTGAGGACCACGACGACGACCGTGGTCGGCCGCAGCGCCGGGATCGTCACGTTGCGGAACACCTGCCAGGCGTTCGCGCCGTCGAGCCGGGCCGCCTCGACGTGATCGGGCGAGACGCTCTGCAGGCCGGCGAGGAAGAGCACCATGTTCGTGCCCGCGATCTGCCAGACGAAGGCCGCGAAGATCGAGTAGAGCGCGAGGTTCTTGTCCCCGAGCCACTGCACCTCGGCCAGCCACGGCAGATCGAACAGCTGGGCGAGGTTCACGCCCACGCCGTAGTTCGGGTTGTACATCCAGCGCCACATGTTCGCGATGGCGATCGGGGCGAGCACGCCCGGGATGTAGAAGAGCGAGCGGAAGGCGTTGCGCCCGAACAGCGGCCGGTTCAGCGCCAGCGCCATCACCAGTCCGAGGCCGACCGGGATGAAGAGCGACAGCACCACCCAGATCAGGGTGTTCGAGAACGCGGTCCAGAACACCGGGTCCTGGGTGAAGATGCGGACGTAGTTCTGCAGTCCGACGAAGACCTGCGGGGCGCCCTGGAAGCCGGACCACTCGAAGAAGCTGAGCCGCACCGACTCGAGCGAGGGGCCGACCACGAAGACGAGGTAGGCGGCCAGCGCCGGCGCGAGGAACGGCAGGGCGGCGACGAAGCCGGTGCCGCCGAAGCGGGCGAGGGCCCGGCGGCGCGGATGCTTCCTCCGCGGCTGCTCCGGCGCGGACTGCCGCGGGCGGGCGGGGGTGGATGTCGTCATGGCGGACCTCTCGGACGTCTCGGACGCGGGGTGCTCGGGCACGGCGGCGCTCGGGCGGAGGGGACGCGCGGCCCCCTCCGCCCCGGGCGTCACTGCTGGTCGATGAACTTCTGGAACTCGGCGCCGGCGTCGGCCGGGTCGAGGTCGCCGGTCGCGACCAGGTTCTGGATGCGCCAGTACTCGGTGGTCTGCGACTGCGAGAGGTTCTGGTCGTTGTTCATGTAGACGCCGGTCGCCGCCTCGGTGATCGGGTTCCAGAGGGCGTCGAAGGCGCTCTGGTCCTCGGGGGTGACGTCGACGTTGACCGAGCGGCTGCCGAAGGTGGCGATGAACTTCGCCTGCGCCTCGGGCGAGGTCAGGTAGTCGAGGAACTTCGCGGCCTCGTCGGCGTGCTCCGAGTTCGCGGAGATGTAGTTGTTCTCGTTGAAGCCGTAGATGCGGTCGGTGCCCGTGGGGAAGGCGAAGATGCCGACCGAGTCCTCGGACATCCCGGCGTCGCGGATCTGCTGGTTGAACCAGTCGCCCTCGATCGCCATGGCCGCCTTGCCGGCGAAGAAGAGCGAGCTCGACTCGTCGTTGTTGATCGAGATGAAGCCGTCGTTGACGTAGTCCGACGTCCAGGTGGCGAACTCGGTGAAGGTGTCGGTGACGCAGGACTCGTCGGCCCAGCTCGCCTCGCCGGTGACGAGGGCCTGGTAGCCGTCGGCGCCGCACTCGGTCTCGAGCAGGCTGTCGAGCAGGCGCATCACGTGCCAGTTGACGGTGCCGCCGAACTCGAACGGGGTGATGCCCGCGTCCTTGAGCTTCCCGGCGTCCTCGACGAGCTCGTCGTAGGAGGTGGGCGCGGCGTCGATGCCGGCCTGCTCGAAGAGGTCCTTGTTGTAGAAGACCGCCTCGGTGCGCTGGGTGTAGGGCACGCCGTCGTAGCCGCCGTACTGGGTGACGGTGGACATCGTGGTGTCGGAGAATCGGTCGGCCCAGCCGTACTCGTCGTAGTACTCCTTCAGGTCCAGGCTCGCGCCGGCGTCGATGAACTCGCCGCCGAGACCGGGGCCGGCCCAGGAGAAGAAGAGGTCGGGGGCGCCGCTCGTGCCGAGCGTGGTGCGCAGCGCGTCCTTGTGGGCGTCCACCGCCCGCTGCTCGACCTTGACGGTGATGTCGGGGTTCGCCTCCTCGAAGTCGCTGACGATCTCGTTGATCGTCGCGTTCGCGGAGTCGGCCGACTCGGTGAGCTTGAACCAGGTGATCTCGGTCTTGCCGCCGGAGTCGCCGCCGCTCGCGGAGCAGCCGGCCAGGCCTGCGAGGAGAAGAGCGCCCGTGGCGAGGGCGACGGATCGGGTCAGAGCACGGGAACGGGTCAGAGCACGCATCGTCGCGTCCTTTCGCTGCTCGACATCGCAGCAGCGCGACATCGACGTCGGATCCGCCGATCAGGGCCGGGACTGGAGCTCCAACGGCGGTGGATGAGGGATACGTTATCGATAACACATTCGGGCGACAATGCGCGCAACCGGTTGATGGGTCACGATCGGGTAACGGCGATCGGCCCGGAATCGGCTCAGTAGAGTGAGCGGGTCGCCGCCAGGGAGGGAGCCTCGATGCCGAGCACGTCCCTGCCCCGCGCGCGGCCGAGCATGGCCGACGTCGGGCGGCACGCCGAGGTCTCGGCGCAGACCGTCTCCCGCTTCTTCACCGGCGGCTACGTCGCTCCGGCGACCCGGGTGCGCATCGAGGCGGCCATCGCCGAGCTCGGCTACCGGCACAACCGCGTCGCCCGGAACCTCCGGGTCCAGCGCACCGACACCGTCGGCTTCCTCGCGATGGGGCCGCTGAACTACGGGCACTCCGAGCTGCTGACCGGGGTGAGCCGCGCCGCGCGCGCCGAGGGGCTCTCGCTGATCACGGCCCTGCTCGAGGTCGGGCCGGACGCCCCCGGAGCCCGCGAGGAGATGCGGCACGCGGTCGACAAGCTGCTCTCCTTCCAGGTCGACGGGATCATCGTCGGCACGCCCTACGGCGGGCTCGACGAGCTGGTCGAGTACATCGCCGCCTCGGTGCCGGTCGTGACGCGCTCCGAGCGCGGCGGCCCCGTGGGCGACTCGACCTACGCCGACTCCTACGGCGCCGGCCACCTCGGCACCCGGCACCTGCTCGAGCTCGGGCACCGGCGGATCCTGCACCTCGCGGGCCCCGGCGACCGCAACGAGGCCGTCGACCGCGAGCGCGGCTACCGGGCGGCGCTGACGGAGGCGGGGGTCGCCCCGCTCGAGGTGCTGCGCTGTGCGGAGTGGGACGCCGAGTCGGGAGCCGCGCAGGGCCGGGCCGTCGACCCGGAGTCGTTCACCGCGGTCTCGGCCGCCAACGACCAGATCGCGCTCGGCTTCCTCCGCGCGATGTCCGAGCGCGGCCGGACGGCGCCCGGCGACTACTCGATCGTCGGCGTCGACGACATGCCCGACTCCGCGTACTACTCGCCGCCGCTGACGACGATGCACCTCGACCACCAGCTGCTCGGCGAGAAGGCCCTGCAGATGCTGGCCGCGCGCATCCGCACCGGCGAGCGCCAGGAGCGGACGGCGGTCACCGCCCGCCTGGTGCTGCGCTCGTCGACGGCGCCGCTGCGCTGATGCGCGGTCTCGAGACGCCGCAGCGCGGCTACTCGACCACCATGGGAAGAGCCGCCTGCCTCATGCTGATCGAGTAGCCCTCGCAGAGGGCGTATCGAGATCCACCGTGCTGCAGGACATGGTCTCGAGACGCCGCTCCGCGGCTGCTCGACCAGCACGGGATGCGGCTCGACCGGTGTGCTGCCGGCCTCGTGAGTCCGCTGGGCGCCCGTCTACGGGAGGCGGATCAGGCGGGCTCCCCGGACCTCCAGGTGGACGAGCGCTCCCTCCGGAGTACGGCCCGACACCTGGGTGATGCTCGAGACGCGCCTCGTCTCGAGGTCGTGCGCCGAGAGCGTCGTCGACCGGGTGAGGGTCCGGGTCTCGCCCGGCGCGAGGAAGACCCGCTCCTTCCCGCCGCGCAGCCGCACGTCCTGCAGCTCGACGTCGCCGGTGTTGGTGACCGTCACGGTCCACGTCACCCTCGTGCCGATCCTCGGCTTCTCCCCCGGAGCGAGGGCCGGCGAGCCGGCGACGCGGCCGGCGAGCCCGGGCACCGCGGGGTGCTCGACCGCGGGGGTCGGCGTGGGCGTGGGCGTGGACGTGGGTGTGGGTGTGGGTGTGGGTGTGGGTGTGGCCGTCGGAGTCGGCGTCGGGGCAGGAGTCGGCGTCACGGCGGGGATCGGCAGGCGGTAGGAGTAGTCGGGACTCGCATACGAGCCGGTGGGAGTGGGGATCCGGCCGAAGCTCCCCGCGGTCTCCGCGTATCCCCTGTCGAGATCCTGCTGCGTGACCGTCCTGTTCTGGACGACGTCCGTCGACCGCCCCGGCTCGATCCGGGTGCCGGCCAGCGTGAGCGGGACGTCGCCGGTGTTCGCGACATGCAGCGTGTACTGCACCGGAATGCCGACCTGCACCGTCTCGCCCGGCTTGATGAGGAACTTGCCGGTGACGGTGATCGTCATCCCGGGATGCTCGACCACGGGTCCCGCCGACGGAGCGGACGTCGGCGTGGGGACGGTCGTCGGCGACGGGGCGACGGTCGGCGCGGGAGCAGGAGGCCCGGAGTCCACCGTCAGCGTCGCACCCGGAATCGGGATCCGGACGGAGTAGGACGGAGTGGTGTAGAAACCGGTCGGCGTGGGCACCCGCCCGAGACTCCCCTCGACCTGCACGAAGCCCTGCTTCAACTGCTCCGGACTGGCGTCCGCGATCAGGGGGAGGTCGACCGAGTGGCCGGGCTGGAGCAGCATCCCCTCGATGACGAGTGGGACATCACCCGTGTTCACGACGTGGCGGAAGATGTGCAACGGGGTCTCGACCGAGACCGTCTCCCCCGGCCTCAGGTCGAAGCGTCCGGTGACGGTGATCGTGATCCCGGGGTGCTCGACCGCGACGGACGGCTGCGGACCGGCGCCGGGGATCCGGAGGAAGTACTCGGCGATGGAGTACGGGACGGTCGCGCCCGCGGGGGTCCTCAGGGTGCCTTCGTCGCCGGCCGTCCGGACGACCCCGAGGACGAGGTCCTCCGGTGCGACAGTTTGATTCTCGATCCATTCGTATGTCGCACCGACGGCGAGCTCCTCCCGGAGGCCCTTCAACGGGACGTCGCCGGTGTTCTTCCAGCGGTAGGTGAACGTGACCGGGGTGCCGACCACGATCGGCCGACCCGGCTCGACGACGAACGCTCCGGTCACACTCGTCTCGACGGCGGGGTGCTCGGCCGCCTGGGTCGGCACCGAGGATGACGGGGCGGGATCAGCGGCCTGGGCGGTGGTCGCCGCCGCGCCGAGCAGCGCGACGGTCATCAGGACGGAGGCGGCGGCCGCGGGGCCGCGGTGGCGACGGCGGGTGCGGAGGGGCCGGGGGCGAGGACGGGACACGGGTGCTCCTCAGGGGTGGCGAGCGGGGTTCGGGGGTCGAGCCCGGACAGGGTCGCACCCCGGCCGCGCTCGCGCCCAACCTCTGACACCGACGCGGCAGAACGGCACGGATCGTGCGGTGCAGCTGGACCTCAGCTGCGCGCGGACTCCACGGCGGACAGGCGGGCGAGCAGCTCGGCCAGGTCGCGGCGCACCACCGGGGCCTCGAGCGCGTCGCGGTCGGCGGCGTCGTAGGCACCGGCGAAGGCCTCGAGCTGGCGGTGCAGCTCGGTGCGCGCGGTGCCGCGGGCGACGGGCTCGAGGCGCTGCGCCAGGCGGACGCCGGCGCGGACCACGAGCGGCTGGTCCAGCGCGTAGGCGCGCAGGGCGAGGTAGACCTCGGCCAGGAGGTCCGCGGCGGTCGGCCAGGTGCACCACAGCCGGGCGACGCCGTCGGCGTCGCGGAAGCGGGTGCGCGGGCCGTCGCCCCGGCAGAGCTCGACGAGCGCGCCGGTCAGGGCGTCGAGTGCGCTGACCGCGGTGTACGGGTCGTTGGTGCCGGTCGCGAGGCCGCGGACGCCGATCTCGACGACCTGCTGCACGGCGTAGCGGAGGTCCTGGTGCGGGGTGCGCGCGTCGGCGATCACGACCGCGGCGAGCGCCGCCTCCTCGAGGTCGCTCCCGCCGACGAGCTCGAGCACGGGGTCGCCGGCCAGGACGTGGTCGCCGGGCGAGGCGAGCGTCCGCAGCACCGCGTCGTGGCGGGCGCCGAGTGCGACGAGGCGCTCGAACTCGAGCTGCTCGACGTAGCCGGAGCGCGGCGCCGTCAGCACGACACCGCCGGCGGGGAAGGGCTCCTCGCGCCGGTCCCGCTCGTCTTCGTCGCCCGACAGCTCCGCGATGACGTCCTCGAGCTCGCCGAGCACGCGCTTCTGCAGCGTGGTCACCTGCACCGACAGCGCGATGTGGTGGATGAAGTAGACCAGCACCGCGACGTCGCCGACGGCCAGCACCACGGCGAAGCCGACCGCGACGACGGGCACGAAGGCGAGGGTGGCGTCCTCCTCGGTGTGCACCGAGCGGAGCACGATGAGCGAGTAGAGGAACGTCGAGGTCAGCACCGCGAGGACGACCTGGTTGCCGCGGTCGGCCATGAAGTTGCGGACCAGCCGGGGCCCGTAGGCGGAGGACGTGGTGGCGAGGACGGAGATCGTGATCGAGAACGAGGTCGCGGCGACCCCGAGCATGGTGCCGCCGATCGCGGAGAGGATCGCCCGGCCGCCGGTCGCGGAGAGGTCCTCGACGAGGGGGAGGTCCTGGATGCCCGCGCGGATCAGCAGCCGGTCGAGCTCGATCAGCCCGAAGGCCAGGGCGATCGCGAGGACGCCGAACAGGGTGGGTAGGAACCAGAACGATTCGCGGGCGTGCAGGAGCCGGGAGCGCATCCTCGAAGGCTAGACGGGCGGGTCTCCTCCATGCTGATCGAGCAGCCCTCGAGAGGGCGTATCGAGGTCCGCCGTTCTGCCGGACGTGGGTCTCGATACGCCCTGCGGGCTACTCGACCAGCATGGGTCGCCGCCCCTGCGGGCAATCGCGGCCTACGGGACGATGACCGCGCGGCCGCGGACCGTGCCGTCGTGCAGGTCGGCGTAGGCCCGGGGGGCGTCGGCGAGGGCGTAGCGCTGCACCTCGACGTCGATGCGGCCCGCCTTGGCGAGCTCGAAGACCTCGATCAGCTCGCTGCGGGAGCCCCAGTAGGGGATCCGCAGGGCCGCGTCGTAGGCGATCGTGCCGAAGCCGACGGTCGCCTGGCCGCCGCCGATGCCGACGATGGTGACGTCCGACTCGACGGCCGCGACCGCCGTGGCCGTCGCGATGGTCGGGCCGGCGCCGACGAAGTCGAAGACGGCGTCCGCGCCCAGCCCGCCGGTGATCTCGCGGATCCTCTCGGCGGCGGAGGCGTCGCTGATCAGCGTGACGTCCGCTCCGACGTGCTTCGCCAGCTCGAGCTTCTCCTCGCTGACGTCGAGCGCGATCACCGTCGCGCCGGAGAGCGCCTTGAGGATCTGGATGCCGACGTGGCCGAGCCCGCCCGAGCCGATGACGACGGCGTAGGTGCCCGCGCCGAGCTTCGGGAGGCTGCGCTTGATCGCGTGGTACGGCGTGAGCCCGGCGTCGGTGAGCGAGACGTTCTTCACCGGGTCGAGGTCGCCGATCGGGATCAGGTGGCGGACGTCGTCGACGATCATGTACTCCGCCATCGAGCCCTGGTTGCCGAGGCCGGGCGGGCGGATGCCCTCCGCCTCGGCGTTGGTGCAGTAGTTCTCCGCGCCGCGCGAGCAGTTGAGGCAGTGGCCGCAGCCCCACGGTCCGTAGACGGCGACGGCCTCGCCGATCTGCAGGCCGGTCTCGACGCCGGGGCCGAACTCCTCGATCACGCCCGCACCCTCGTGGCCGAGGGTGAGCGGCAGCGGGTAGTGCTGGGCGAGGTAGTCCTCCTCGGGGAGGCTCATCACGTAGTCGTCGGAGTGGCAGACGCCGGCGGCGGTCACCTTCAGCAGGATCTCGCCCGGACCTGGCACGGGCTTCTCGATCTCGACGACCTCGGGGGCCTGTCCGACGGTGGTGTAGCGCAGTGCCTTCACGGTTCCTCCTTCGCCGGGCCGCGCTCCGCGCAGTCCGACATCTGTCTGCTATCGGGTGCCCCTCCAGTATCCGCCGCTCTCCGTCGGCGCGCTCGGACCGCCGGGGAGGGTTGACCTCGGCCCTCGCGCAGGACGAGGTCCGAGCCGTGGTGTATCCATGGGGAGGGCGCAGGCGGACCGCCCGGGACGACGGAAGGCGCGAGGACATGGCCCCACCGCGCCGGAAGGCGACGCTCGAGTCGGTCGCCGAGCGCGCCGGGGTCTCGCTGAAGACGGCGTCGAACGCGGTCAACGGCACGGGCCGGATGGCCGACGGCACGCGGGAGCGCGTCCGGGCCGCGGTCGCGGAGCTCGGCTACACGGTGAACGTCGCGGCCCGCAATCTGACCCGCGGACGGACCGATGCGGTGACGCTCGCCGTGCCGACCCTGAAGGCCGCCTACCTCGCCGAGCTGGCGGAGGCGGTCATCGAGACCGCCCGCGACATGGACCTCGCGGTCTCCGTCACGACCTACCCCGACGACGGCGGGGACGGCTCGCGCCGGCTGCTGCAGCGCTTCAACTCGCAGCTCACCGACGGGCTGCTGCTCTCGCTGTCGGAGCACGAGACCCTCGACCGCTCGGCGCTCGCCGTCGAGTACCCCCTGGTCTGCCTGGGGACCCGCGACACCTACGAGCTGGTGGACCGGGTAACGACCGACGACGTCGCCGACGCCCGCGCGGCCACGGCGCACCTCCTCGCACGCGGCAGCACCGCGCTGGCCGTCGTCGGCGCGCACTCGCCCTTCGACGCCGACCGGATCGGCGCCGCCCGCGAAGGGAACGCCGAGCAGCGGCTGCGCGGGGTCGTCGAGGAGCTCGCCGCCGCGGGCCGCGCGCTCGATCCGCGCCTGGTGGGCGTCACGGGCTACGACTGGACGATCGGCTCCGGCTTCCGGGTCGCCCGCGCGCTCGTCGAGGCGGGGGTGCCGTTCGACGGCCTGGTCTGCTTCAACGACGTCCTCGCGACCGGCGCGATCTCGGCCCTGCGCGAGGGCGGACTGCGCATCCCGGACGAGGTGCAGGTGATCGGCTTCGACGACATCGAGGAGTCGGCGTTCCTCTCCCCGCCGCTCACCTCGATGGACTCGCGGATCGAGTGGATCGCCCGCACGGCGCTCGAGCGGCTGGTCGCGCGGATCGACCGGGTGGAGGCTCCCGCGACCACGCTCTTCGCCCGATCGCAGGTCGTCGCCCGCGGCACGACACGCTGATCAGAGAAAAGTCTCCTTGCCCTCACAGGATCCTCCAGGCTAGATTCGCGTTCGTGGTACAGCGCTGTACCACGGTGGACCTGCGACGACGGAGGCACGACATGACGCGTACGACGACGAGGCGGCTCCCCGCCCTGATCGCTGCTCTGCTCGCCGGGCTGCTCGTGCTCGCCGGCCTGTCGCCCCTCGCCGGGCAGACCGCCGAGGCCACCGAGATCCGGACGACGACGGTCGCCTTCACCGAGACCACGACCGTGCGCGGCACGCCGGACGCCACCTTCTACGAGGGCGCCTGGTCGAAGAACAGCACGCACACCTGGGCGACCGGCGGCGCGGCCTTCGAGATCGCCTTCACCGGCGAGACGGTCGCCCTCTCGGGCCGGAAGGCCACCACCAACGGCACCGCCGACGTCTTCGTCGACGGCGTGAGGATCGGCTCGGCCGACTACCGCGGCACCCGATCGACCACGACGGTCCCGATCGCGAGCTTCACCGGGCTCGCCCCCGGCGACCACGTCCTCCGGGTCGTCACGGTCGGCTTCATCAACCACGCCTCCGCCGAGTTCACCAGCGCCGTGCTCGTCGACGAGCGCGCCCGCCTCGCCGCCGCGCTCGACCGGGTGGGCGCGCTCGCCGCAGCCGACTTCACCGCCGCCTCCTGGGCCCCCTTCTCGACCGCCGTCGCGACCGCGACCGCCGCCCGCGACGACGCCGCCTCGACCGACGCCGCCCTGCTGGCCGCCCGCAGCGCCCTCGAGGCCGCCGAGACCGGCCTCGTCCGGATCTCGGGACTGCGCGAGCGGCTCGACGAGTACCGCACCCGCGTCCCCTCCGCCTACACCGCCGCGTCCTGGGCACCGTTCGCCGCGGCGACGGTGACCGCGGGCGAGGTCCTCGACGACGCCGGAGCGAGCGCCGCCGCCGTCGTCGCCGCGAAGAACGGGCTGCAGACCACCGCCGCCGCCCTCGTCCCGCTCGCCGACGGCACGCTCGAGACCATCGAGAACGATCGGTTCTGGCTCGACACCGCGGGCGACCCGATCTTCTCCCAGGGCGGCGGGATCTTCCGCTTCGGCGACCGCTACTACTGGTACGGCGTCGAGTACACCGGCTCGCAGCTCTACTACGACTCCCCGACCCGCACCTACACCCGGGCCGGCGAGGGCGACTTCGTCGCGGTGACCGCGTACTCCTCCGAGGACCTCGTGAACTGGACGTTCGAGAACGACGTCGCCACGAGGGACACCGCGCTGCACATCCCCGCCTCGAAGGACGTCACGGGCAGCTACTTCTCGGACATGGAGACGCTCGCCGACGCGGTCTGGATCGGCCGGCTCGGCGTCGCCTACAACGAGCAGACCGGGAAGTACGTCCTGCTCACCCAGTTCGAGAGCCCCGACCCGGCCCGCGTCACGAACGCCGGAGTCCTCTTCCTCAGCGGGGACTCGCCCGTCGCCGACTTCAAGTACGCGAACCTGCAGACCCATATCCCCGGCGTCTACCGGAACCCGAGCAAGCCGGGCTGGGAGCAGGGCACCGGCGACCAGACGGTCTTCACGGACGACGACGGCGCGGACTACCTCGTCTTCTCCTACCGCGACGGCCGCAGCCGCACCTACGTGGGCCGGATCAGCGACACCGACTCGCTCTCGGTCGAGACGGCCGTCGAGGTCTACCGCGGCGCCGGGCGCGAGGGCAACGCGATGTTCAAGCTCGACGGCCAGTACTACGTCGCGAGCTCGGACCTGCACGGCTGGAACACCTCGCAGACCTACCTCGTGCGCTCGCTCGAGGGCCGGATCCAGGGGCCGTACTCGAGCATGTACGTGCTGCCCGGCACCGAGAAGGACTACAGCCACGTCACCCAGAGCGGCTTCTTCCTGACGGTGCAGGGAACCGAGCAGGACACCGTGATCTACGCCGGCGACCGCTGGGCCGACTTCGCCTGGAACGGCCTCGGCTACAACCAGTGGCTGCCGCTCAGCGGGACCGGCGCGGACGTCCGCTTCGAGTCCCTGAGCGAGTGGGACCTGAACGCCCGCTCCGGCGAGTGGCAGGTCGGCGCCGGCAACAACTGGATCCTCAACCCCGACTTCGCCGCCGACCGGATCGCGGTGACCACGGTCACCGGCTGGACGCAGACCACCGACCCCGCCTCGACGACCACCGGCTTCGTCTCGAACCCCTCGCCCGGCGCCGACGGCTCGCGCTACGCGCTCCGGCTCGGCGCGGCGCAGGCCTTCTCGGGCGGGGTGCAGCAGCAGGACGAGGTCCCCGCGGGCGTCTACACGCTGTCCCTCCGCGCGGACCGGCCGGGCGGACTCGACTCCGCGCGGATCGTGGTCACCGGCGCGGACGGCGTCGAGCACCGCACCGAGATCCCCGCCACGAGCGGCTGGGCCGACGTGCGCTCGGCGGAGTTCTCGCTGCCGGCCGGCACCGCCACCGTCGCGATCCTGGCGAGCGGCCCCGGCGGCGCGGGCCTGACGGTCGACGCGCTGGCCCTCCGGCGCCAGGCCGCGGCCACCTGGTCGGCGACCTCCGTCTACCAGCAGGGCGACAGCGTGCTCTTCCAGGGCTCGCTCTGGCGGGCCTCGTGGTGGACGAGCAACCAGACCCCCGGCGACCCGAACGGCCCGTGGCAGCAGCTCGCGACCGCACCCGACGGCACCGCGGTCTGGACGGCCTCGCGCATCTTCGACACCGGCGACGTCGTCGTCCACCAGGGCCAGCGCTACCGCGCGAAGTGGTGGACCCGCAACCAGACCCCGGGCGACCCGTACGGGCCCTGGCAGCCGCTCGGCTGAGCCCGGGCGCCCCCTCCGCTTTTTCCTCCCGCAGCACCACTGCATCCGCAGCAGCACTGCACTTCCCACACAGCACCCCCACCCACACAGAAGGAACGAATCCGTGCGAAGAAGCTCCAAGAAGTTCACGACCGTCGTGGCCGTCTCCCTGCCCCTCGTCCTCGCGCTGAGCGCCTGCGCGGCCGGCGGCGGCGGTGGCGGGAACGCCGCCGGCGGAGGCGACGGCGACGAGACGCTCAGCGTCTGGGCCTGGGACCCGGTGTTCAACATCGCGGCCCTCGAGGAGGCCGAGAAGATCTACCAGAAGGACCACCCGGACTTCAAGCTGGACATCATCGAGACCCCCTGGGACGACCTGCAGCCCAAGCTGACCACCCTCGCCCAGTCGCAGCAGTACGAGGAGCTGCCCGACGTCTTCCTGATGCAGAACAACGCGTTCCAGAAGAACCTCGTCAACTACCCGGAGATCTTCAGCGAGCTGCCCGCCGACGCCGTCGACTTCACGGAGTTCCCCGAGGCCGTCGCCGCCTACTCGACCCTCGACGACGTGCACTACGGCGTGCCGTTCGACTCCGGCACCGCGGTCACCGCGCTGCGCACCGACGTCCTCGAGGCGGCCGGCTACACGATCGACGACTTCACCGACATCACCTGGGAGGAGTTCCTCACCAAGGGCAAGGACGTCCTCGCGAAGACCGGATCGCCGCTGCTCTCGGGCCAGGCCGGCTCCTCGGACATGATCATGATGATGCTGCAGAGCGCCGGAGCCAGCCTCTTCGACGACGAGGGCAACCCCACCATCACCGACAACGACGCGCTGCTCGCCGCGATCGACGTCTACAAGCAGCTCGTCGACTCGGGCGTCTTCGTCGAGGTCAACTCGTGGGACGAGTACCTCGGCACCTTCGTGAACGGCTCCGTCGGCGGCACCATCCAGGGCATCTGGATCGTCGGCTCCATCCAGACCGCCGAGGACCAGGCCGGTGACTGGGCGATCACGAACGTCCCCTCGCTCGACGGCATCTCCGGCGCGACCAACTACACGGCCAGCGGCGGATCGTCCTGGGCGATCAGCGCGAACGCCGACGTCGACCTCGCGGCCGACTTCCTCGCCTCGACCTTCGCCGGCTCGACCGAGCTCTACGACACGATCCTGCCGAAGTCCGGCGCCGTCGCGAACTGGCTGCCCGCCGGCTCCTCGACCGCCTACGAGCAGCCGAACGAGTTCTTCGCCGGCCAGCCGATCTTCGCCGAGGTCGCCGAGTTCGGCGCCGAGGTGCCGAGCAACAACACCGGCGCCTACTACTACGAGGGCCGCGACGCCGTGAGCGCCGCGATCACGCAGATCATCGGCGGTGCGGACCCCGCCTCGGCGCTGGAGGAGGCGCAGAAGAACGTCGAGTTCGCCATGAGCTAGGGCTCGCCGCGAGCCGGCGTCACCGAGACCCGACGTCGCCGCGAGCCGGCTCGCACCCCGGGCCGGGGAGGACTCCTCCTCCCCGGCCCGTCCCTCCCCATCCCTCTCCTTCCGAGAATGCGAGCCCGCCCGTGTCGACCTCCGCCCCTCCGCGCCCGCGCCTGCGCGTCCCACCCCGGCCGCAGCGCGATCTCCGCAGCCGCCCGATCCGCATGACCGGGGAGCGCCGCCGCAGCCTCACCGGCTGGGCCTTCCTCCTGCCGGCGGCGGTGCTCATCTTCCTGGTGAGCTTCCTGCCGATGATCCAGGCCTTCCTGCTCTCGCTGCAGACCGGCCGCGGGGCGAACCTCAGCTACGCGCAGCCGTTCTGGCTGAACTACGAGCGCCTGCTGCAGGACGAGATCTTCCGGCTGACGCTGCAGAACACCTTCATCTACCTGATCATCCAGGTGCCGGTGATGCTGATCATGGCGCTGGTGCTGGCCAACCTGCTCAACACCAGGAACCTGAAGTTCAAGACCTTCTGGCGCACCGCGATCTTCCTGCCGTGCGCCGTCTCCCTCGTCGCCTACTCGCTGGTCTTCCGCACGATCTTCGCCAACGACGGCTTCGTCAACGACGTGCTGATGGGCATCGGCCTGATGGACTCGCCGATCAACTGGCTCGGCAATCCGGACACCGGGCGCTTCGTCATCATCCTCGGACTGCTCTGGCGCTGGACCGGCTACAACATGGTCTTCTACCTGGCGGCGCTGCAGAACGTCGACTACTCGAGCATCGAGGCCGCGCGGATGGACGGCGCGAACGCGCTGCAGACCTTCTGGCACGTCACGATCCCGCAGCTGAAGCCGATCATCCTGCTCACCGCGATCATGTCGACCAACGGGACGCTGCAGCTCTTCGACGAGTCGTGGGCGCTGACCAGAGGCGGCCCGGCCTACACGACCATGTCGATGTCGCACTACCTCTACGAGGTCTCGTTCCTGAAGAACCCGAACTTCGGCTACGCCTCCGCCCTCTCCTACGTGATCCTCATCCTCGTCGCGGTCCTCGCGTTCGTTCAGCTGAAAGTCGGTGACAAGCGTGATTGAGCGCGTCAGCACCCTGCCCGCGATCGAGGACGTCGAGTCCGTCACTCCGAGCGAGTCCGTCCCCGTCCGCAGCGCGCCGCTGTCCTCGCGGCTGCGCGGCCTGCCGAAGTACCTCTTCCTCTCGGTCTTCGCGCTCTTCTCGATCTTCCCGCTCTACTTCATGGCCGTCTCGGCGACGAACACCAGCCAGGACGTCCTCGACTCGCGGATGATCCCGGGCCTGGCGCTCTTCGACAACTTCGCCGGACTGCTCGATCTGCAGGACGTCGGCTCGGCGATGTGGAACTCGGCGACCGTCGCGGTGGGCACCACGGTGCTCGCGCTGATCGTCTGCTCGATCGCCGGCTACGGCTTCGAGGTCTTCCACTCGCGGGCAAAGGACCTCCTGATGGCGGTCCTGCTGATCGCGATCATGATCCCGTTCGCGGCGACGATGATCCCGCTCTTCCAGGTCTTCGCCGAGGTCGGGATGATCAACTCCCTCGGCGCGGTCATCATCCCGGCGATCTCGACCCCGTTCCTGATCCTGCTGTTCCGGCAGGCCTCGCGCTCGTTCCCCTACGAGATCATCGAGGCCGCGCGGATCGACGGGGTCAGCGAGCTCGGGATCTTCGCCCGGATCTACCTGCCGTCGATGCGCTCGACCTATGCCGCGGCCGCGGTCATCACCTTCATGACCGCCTGGAACAACTTCCTCTGGCCCAAGGTCATCCTCGTGAACAACGACTTCCAGACCATGCCGATGCTGATCTCGAACCTCAGCGCGGGCTACGTCGTCGACTACGGCGTGCTGATGCTGGCCGTCTTCCTCGCCTCGGTGCCCACCGTCATCGTCTTCATGGTCCTGCAGCGCTCCTTCGCCGAGGGCATCACCGGGGCGATCAAGTGAGCCTCGCGGAGCTCCCGGGCGAGGCGGCGTCGACCGCCGGGTTCGACCTCGCGCGGCTCTCCGACCCCGGCTTCTTCGCCGAGAACCGGCGGCCGGCGCACTCCGACCACCGCTGGTTCCGCTCCTCGGACGAGGCCGCGACGGGCGTCAGCTCGTTCGAGCAGTCGCTGAACGGGCTGTGGCGGATCCACTGCGCGCCCCGCCCGGCCGACGCACCGGCCGGCTTCGAGCGGCCGGACTTCGACGCGGGCGACTGGGAGCTGATCCCCGTGCCGGCGCACATCCAGCTGCACGGCCACGACCGCCCGCAGTACGTGAACACGCAGTACCCCTGGGACGGGCGCGAGAGCATCCTGCCCGGGCAGGCCCCCGAGCGTTTCAACCCGACGGCCTCCTACCGGACGACCTTCGAGCTGGACGCGCCGCTCGCGCCCGGCGAGCGGATCGCGCTCGACGTGCGCGGCGCCGAGAGCACGATCGCGCTCTGGCTGAACGGCGTCTACCTCGGCTTCTCGGCCGACAGCTTCTCGCCCGGCGAGTTCGACCTCACCGAGGCGCTGCTGCCCGGCGAGAACCTGCTCGCCGCGCAGGTGGTCAAGTGGAGCGCCGGCTCGTGGCTCGAGGACCAGGACTTCTTCCGCTTCTCCGGGATCTTCCGCGACGTCGTGCTGCTGCGCCGCCCGCGCGTGCATGTCGAGGACCTCCGCGTGCGGACGTCGGTCGACGACGACGGGGCCGGCATCGCGGTCGAGCTGCGGCTCGACGGCGCGGGCTCGGCGACGGTCGAGCTCGACGGCGTCGGCCCGCTGCGGCTCGATCCGGACGGCGTGCACCGCCTCCGGCTCGCGGAGCCGCGGCTGTGGAGCCCCGAGGACCCGCACCTGCACCGCCTGACGGTGCGCGTGCGGGACGCGGACGGCGCCGTGACCGAGGTGGTCCCGCAGACCGTCGGGCTCCGCCGCTTCGCGATCGAGGACGGCGTGCTCAGCCTCAACGGGCGGCGGGTCGTCTTCCGCGGGGTCAACCGGCACGAGTTCGGCCTGCAGGGGCGGGTCGTCGACCGGGCGCAGACGGAGGAGGACCTCCGGATCCTGAAGCGGGTGGGCGTCAACGCGATCCGCACCAGCCACTACCCGAACAACTCCTACTTCTACGACCTCGCCGACGAGTACGGCTTCCTCGTGATCGACGAGATGAACCTCGAGACGCACGGGCTGTGGGACCGCGTCCGCTACCTCGACGCGCCGCTCGCCGAGTCGGTGCCCGGCGACGACGGCCGGTGGGCGCCCGCGCTGCACGACCGGGCGCGGAGCCTGCTCGAGCGCGACAAGAACCACCCGAGCGTGGTGATGTGGTCGCTCGGCAACGAGTCGTTCGGCGGCACCGTCCTCCGCGATCTCGCCGACTGGTTCCGCGCGGTCGACGACCGTCCGGTCCACTACGAGGGGGTGCACTGGGACTCCCGCTATCCGGAGACGACCGACGTGGTCAGCCAGATGTACACGCCGGCCGCCGAGATCGAGCAGTACCTCGCGGAGCACCGCGACAAGCCGTTCCTGCTCTGCGAGTACGCCCATGCGATGGGCAACTCCTTCGGTGCGGTCGACCGCTACCTCGATCTCGCCGAGCGGGAGCCGCTGTTCCAGGGCGGCTTCATCTGGGACTTCGCGGACCAGGCCGTCGCGATGACCGACCGGCACGGGGTGCCGTTCCTCGGCTACGGCGGCGACAGCGGGGAGTCGCCGCACGACGGCGACTTCAGCGGCAACGGGATCCTCTTCGCCGACCGCACGCCGACGCCGAAGCTGCAGGAGGTGGCGCACCTGTACCAGCCGTTCCGCGTCGACGTCTCGGCGTCGGAGATCGTGATCGGGAACCGGCTGCTGGCCACCTCCTCCTCCGCGTACGCGGCGGTCGTCGTGCTGCGGCGCGAGGGACGCGTGCTGGCGGAGCGGGAGCTCGCGACCGACGTCGCCGCGGGTGGGTCGTCGACCTACCCGCAGCCGGTGCCGCTGCCGGAGCTGCCGGGCGAGTACACGCTCGACGTCGAGCTCCGGCTGCGCGAGGACACGCGGTGGGCGACGGCGGGACACGTCGTCGCGCGCGGGCAGCACGTCTTCGAGATCGCGGGGTTCTCGCGGCCGGAGCACGCGCCGAGGCCCGAGCTCATCGACGGCACCCACAACGTGGGCGTCGTGGGCGGGCACTTCAGCGTCCTCTTCTCCCGCCTGCACGGCGGGCTGATGTCGTACCGCTGGGGCGGCGGGCCCGAGGGCGGCCGGGAGCTGCTCACCTCGATCCCGATGCCGTCCTTCTGGCACGCGCCGACCTCGAACGAGCGCGGCTGGGGCGGTCCCTTCGAGGACGGGCAGTGGCTGCTGGCGAGCCGCTACGCGCGGGCCGCGGGCGAGGCGCTGCGAACGGCGCGGGTGTCCGTCGAGGAGCGCGCGGTGGTCGTCGGCTTCCGCTACGAGCTGCCGACCACTCCGCGCGCGGTCTGCGACGTCGACTACCGGGTCACCGGCGACGGGCGGATCGAGGTGACCGTCGCGATGACGGTGCCGGACGGACTGCCCGATCTGCCCGAGTTCGGGATGCAGCTGACCACCGGCGCCGACGCGCACCGGCTGCGCTGGTACGGCGACGGACCGGACGAGTGCTACTCCGACCGCCGGCTCGGCGCGCGTCTCGACGTCTGGGAGAGCGACGTCGCGCGCGAGCTGACTCCCTACCTGAAGCCGCAGGAGTCGGGCAGCCGCACGGGAGTGCGCTGGGCCGAGGTGACCGACGACGCAGGCTTCGGGCTGCGGCTCGACTGCGCCGGCGAGATGGAGTTCTCGGCCCTGCCGTGGACCCCGTACGAGATCGAGAACGCGCAGCACCCGAACGAGCTGCCGCCGGTGCAGCGCACCGTGCTGCGCCCGGCGCTGCGCCGCCGCGGCGTCGCGGGCGACGACTCCTGGGGCGCCCGCCCGCACCCCGAGTACGAGGTCCGGCCGCTCGACGGCCGCCTCGAGTTCCGCTTCGGCCTGACGGGCGTCGGCGGCTGACGCGCGGGTCTCGCTACGCCGCTGCGCGGCTACTCGACCAGCATGCTGGCGCCCCCTCTGCCGGTCGCGCGCATTGTGCTGGTCGAGCAGCCCGCGCCGAGGCCCTCCATGCTGGTCGAGTAGCCCGGGCCGCGGCCCTCCATGCTGGTCGAGTAGCCCGCGCCGCGGGCGTATCGAGACCCCGCCGCGCACAACATCAGCTGAGAGCACAGGGCCTCCCCTGTCAGCGGAGGGACCCCCGTCTCAGCTGATGTTGTGCAGGACTTAAGCGGCAACCCGCACAACATGCCGGCCGCGCAACCCGCGCCGCGGCCCTCCCTGCTGGCCGCGCACCCCGCACCCATGCTGGTCGAGTAGCCCGCGCAGCGGGCGTATCGAGACCCACCCACCCACCCCACGCACTCCCCCGCAACAGCCCCGAAACGCGCGCTCGCTAGGGTTCCCGGAGCAGTGCCGGCGGACGCCGGCCGGAACGCGGGAGAGCATGCAGAAGCGGATCGTCCTCGGAGTCTTCGAAGCGGGCACCCCGCACGTCGGCGGCACCATCAGCTGGTCGCACCCGCGCAGCCGCGACGGCGACTTCCGCGACATCGACTACTGGCAGCGGATGGCGCGCCTCCTCGACGACGCCGGCTTCGACTTCCTCTTCTTCGCGGGCGGCTCCTTCGGCTACTCCTCCCGCCGCGGCGAGCTCTCCGACGTCCTCGTCGAGGCCGGCATGACCTTCGCGCTCGACGGCGCGTACCTCATCCCCGCGCTGGCGGTCGGCACCGAGCGGCTGAACTTCGTGGTCACCAGCACCACCGGCGCCGACCACCCGCTGCACGCGGTGCGCAAGTTCTCCACCCTCGACCACGTCACCCGCGGCCGCATCGGCTGGAACATCGTCACCGGCGCCTCGCAGAACACGATGGCCGCGATGCTCGGCCAGTCCGCGATGGTCCCGCACGACGAGCGCTACCGCGCCGCGCAGGAGTACGTCGACGTCGCCTTCTCCTTCTGGGAGGGCGGCAACGACGACGACGTCATCGTGCTCGACCACGAGCGCAACGTCTTCGCCGATCCCGAGAAGATCCGCCCGGTCGCCTACGAGGGCGAGTTCTACCGCTCGCACGGCTACCACACGCTGCCGCCGTCGCCGCAGCGCTCGCCCCTGCTCTTCCAGGCCGGGACCTCGCCGGTGGGCCGCGCCTTCGCCGCGAAGAACGCCGAGTGCGTGTTCGTGCAGGGCTCGACCTACGGCAAGGTCAAGGCGGACATCGTGGACATCCGCCGCCGGGCCGCGGAGAACGGCCGCGACCCGCAATCGGTGAAGGTCATGGTCGGCGTCACGATCGTCGTCGCACCGACCTCGGCGGAGGCGGCGCAGCTGCGCGCCGAGTTCGACGCGCTGCAGACCGACGAGCTGGCCGCGCACTACTACGCCGGCAACACGGGCGTCGATCTGCTGGCCTACGACCTCGACCGCACGCTCGCCGAGCAGCTGGTCCTCGACGACCAGGCCGGGCAGATGGGCACCAGCAACATCGAGCGCTTCCTCACCCGCCCGGACGGCACGGCGCCGACGGTGCGCGAGATCCTCGACGAGCTGAAGGGCAAGGGCACCCGCGGCTTCGCGATCACCGGCGACCCCGTCGAGGTCGCCGACGAGCTCGAGCGGATGATGGACGAGACCGACCTCGACGGCATCATGCTCGAGGCCGTCTTCGGCCTCGCCTCGATGCGCGACTTCATCGAACTCGTGCAGCCCGAGCTGCGGCGCCGAGGCCGCCTCGACCCCGAGCCCACCGGCGCCACCTTCCGCGAGCGCATGCTCGGCACCGGCCCGCACCTCGCCCCCGAGCACCACGCGGCCACCTTCCGCCCCTGAGCCGGCGGGTCTCGATACGCCGCTTCGCGGCTACTCGACCAGCATGGGGTGGGGCCCGCCGTGCTGCGGGTCGGCCCCGATTCATGCTGATCGAGTAGCGCTCGCAGAGCGCGTATCGAGATCCGCCCACCGCAGGCACCTGGGTCGCCCAGACGCCTCGAGGCGTCAGCTGACGCGGACGAGGGTGCGCTGCCAGCCGGAGGAGCCGTTGGGGGCGACGCCCGCGCGGTCCTCGATCTGGAGCATGCCGTTGGCGTCGGTCGCGCGGACGGCGACGTAGTGGGCGCCGCTCGCGGCATCCCAGTCGATGTACCACTGCACCCAGGTGTCGAGGTTGACCGGGGTCGACAGCGTGGCCTCCTGCCAGTCGCCGTCGTCGATGCTGACCTCGACCTTGGCGATGCCGGTGGTCTGCGCCCAGGCGACGCCGGCGATCTTGGTCGCGCCGGCGGGGATCGCGGCGTCGATGCGCGGGGTATCGATCCGCGAGGACATCTTGATCGGGGCCTCGGCGTCGTAGCCGCGCGGGGTCCAGTAGGCCTCGTCGGCGGCGAAGGTGGTGACCTTCAGCTCGGTCAGCCACTTGGTGGCGGAGACGTAGCCGTAGAGGCCGGGGATCACCATCCGCACCGGGAAGCCGTGCTCGAAGGGCAGCGCCTCGCCGTTCATCCCGACGGCGAGGATCGCGTCGAGGTTCTCGTCGGTGACCGCGGAGAGCGGGGTGCTGGCGGTGTAGCCGTCGACGCTCGTCGAGAGCAGCATGTCCGCGCCGCTCTGGACGCCGGCCTTCTTCAGCACGTCGCGGAGCGGGACGCCGAGCCACTTGGCGTTGCCGACGAGGTCGCCGCCGACCTGGTACGAGACGCAGGTCATGGTGATGCCGTACTCGTCCAGGCCCATGTCGAAGATGTCCTGCAGCGACATCGTGATCTCCTGATCGACCATCCCGGAGATCTTCAGCGACCAGGTGGAGGGGTCGATCGAGGGCACGGTCAGCGCGGTGTCGACGCGGTAGAAGTCGGCGTTGGGCGTGTAGAGCGGAGTGAGTCCGTCGATCCCGAGGTCGGCGCCGGCCGGTACCGAGACGGTGCTGCGCGGGCTGGGCAGGCGCAGGGCGTCGCGCACGCTGGCGAGCGAGGAGGTGGCGGCGTTGACGGCGCGGGCACCGGCGCCGATCACGGCGGCGCCGACGGCGGCGATCAGGGTGACGCGGAAGAAGCCGCGGCGCTCGATGCCGACCGGGCGGGCGGCGGGGGCCGCCCCGGTCTTCTCGGCGGCGGACGCGGCGCGCCAGCGGCGGAGGCGCGAGACGGTCAAGTGCATGACGATCATCGCGACGACGAGGCCGACCAGGGTGGGCACCGCGGAGAGCGGGGTCGCGCCGGTGCGGGTGACGATCGCGGCGATCGAGAGGCCGCCGGCGATCACGAGCAGGATCTGGCCGAGCGGCGGGCGGATCAGCTGCAGCACGCCGGCGAGGGCGGCGGCGACCAGCACGGCGACGCCGATGCTCGCCAGCAGGAAGATCTTGTCGTTCGCGCCGAAGGTCTCGATCGCGAACTCCTTGAGCGGGCGCGGCACGATGTCGACCACGAACGCGCCGAGTGCGAGCACCGGGCTGGCGTTCTTCGCGACGACGAGCGCGACGAGCTCGGCGATCGCGAGCAGCACGCCCGCGACGACGATGCCGGCCACGGCCGAGAGCGCGATGAACCGCAGCTTCGGCACGCGCGGGTTCTTCCCTGTCTGTTCCATGGGAGTCATGCTCCGCCCTTGACCTGCCCGTTCGCAGTGTGGTGCCGGTTTGGTCGAGAAGTGTAACGAATAGATAACGCCCGGCGCCTCCCCCCGCCCCGATCCCCGCCGCGAGATGCCACTTATGAGCGCGACACGCCGTGAAAACTGCTCATAAGTGGCATCTCGCGGAGGGAGGAAGGACGGAGCGGCCGCCCGGAAGGGTCCCCGGGCGGCCGCTGTCGGTGGGCGGGGTCAGCCGCAGGTGCGGGCGGAGTAGGGGGCCGCCTTCGTCGTCGTCACCGCCGTGCCGTCGATCGTGGCCGTCGCGGTGACGGTCGCGGTGCCGGCCGGGATCGAGACGGCGCGGGTCGTGTCGGCCTGCGTCGCGCTCTTGCCCGCCGCGATGCCCGGGTAGGACTTCGTGGCGTAGGGCGTCGCGATCGAGATCGACGCGGCGGCCTTCGAGTCGTTGCGGGCCGTCGTCGTCAGGACGACCTTGCCGGCGACGCAGCGCGTCGTGGCCGAGACCGTCAGGTCGATCACCGCGGCGGGAGCGGCCCGAACGATCGCGAGCCGGTAGGTCGCGAGCGTCGTGTGGTCCTGCGCGGAGGAGGTGATCACGACGTCCGTGGTCCCCGAGGCCGCGAGGGTCACGGTCCGGGCGACGGTGTCGTCGATCAGCACGCCGTCGACCTTCACCAGTCCGCTGGCCACGGCCGGGTCGAGGTCGAGCGCGACGCTCGTCGTCGAGACCGGCACGGTCAGCGTGAGGTCGCGCACTCCGGCGGCGAGCGCCGGCGAGAACGTCCCGACGGACGAGGTCAGCTTCGCCAGCTCCGCGTTCGTCGCGAACCCGGTCGACTCCGTCGTGTAGACGCCGAAGACGCCGCCGACGTTGCTCGCGGTGCCGGTGCCCTGGAAGCGCACGGTCACCTTGGGGACCTTGTTCCCCTGGGCGTCGAGGACGTACGCGCCGGCCTGGTTCCGCTTGTAGCTGTCCTTCGCCGCGATCCCGTCGAGCACCGCCCGAGGGATCTCGTCGTACTGCACGTACCAGTTCAGCGCGCCCGCGGCACCCGAGACCACCTCGGTCTTGAGCTTCACGTCGTTGAGGTAGACGTCGAAGGTGCGCCCCGCGTCGCCGCCGTAGTAGCGGACGCCGAGGTAGTTCTTCGGCAGCGTGGGGTCGACGATCATGTCGTACTGGAAGTACGCGTCCGCCGACCGCTCGCCGTCGCGGTAGCCCTCGCCGCGCCAGGTCCCGACCGCCGAGCGGTTGTACTTGTAGTTCTTGTCGGCCTCCGAGTTGTTGTTGTCGAACGAGGTGAGCGAGTCGATCGTCGTCTCCTCCACCCGCAGCTGCTGCTTCTCCTTGAGGATCAGCGCCTGGGCCTCCGCGGAGTCGGGGGCGATGAGCGTCATGTAGGTCGCGTAGCGCGCGTTGTAGAGGCTGTAGTACGGCTGGAAGATCCGGGCCTCGGAGGCGGCGTCGACGTTCGTCATGCCGAAGCGCATCGTCGTCGTCCCGTTGCCGTTCGCGCCGTTCGGGAGGCGGAGCAGGTTCTGCTTCACCGAGGACTTCCACGCGGCCGCGTTCGCGACGACCACGTTCGAGTTCACCGTCTTGTCGGCGACGCTCATCTGCACGAGCACGCCCGCGGGGTAGGAGGCGTCGACGTTGTTCCGGTTCAGCTCGGTCGCGAGCAGGACGGGCCCGTAGGTGAAGGCCGTCCAGTTCGCGTTCTCGGTGTTCGCCACTGCGGCGACCGCGGCCGGCAGCTTCCAGGTGAGGGTGTCGCCCGCCGCCACCGGGACGACCGCGTAGCCGCCCTCGGTCAGCGCGGCGACGTCGCGGACGGCGCCGTTCACGGTGAGCGTCGGCGCTCCGTCGACCCAGGCCGGGATGCGCAGGCGCAGCGTGGTGCCCTCGGCGACCGCTCCCGCTCCGAGCGCCGCGATCGTGAAGCGCGCGGTGTCGGTGTTCGGGACGTCCGCCGTCTGCGTCACCTTCAGATTGCTGCCGCCCGAGGTCAGCACCGACGAGCGGAACTGGTTCACGTAGACCGTCTTCGGCCCCTCGAAGTAGATCGAGTCGCCGAGCTTGGTGAAGCTCTCGACGCCGGTGCCGTGGTCGCACCAGAACTCGTCGTGCTCCTCGCCGAACACCTTCGCGTAGCCCGCGGTCTGCGGCTGGAAGTAGGTGACCATGCCCGTCTCCGGGTTCTGCACCGAGAGCACGCCGTTGATGAACGCGTTCTCGTAGAAGTCGGCGTACTTCACGTCCTTCGTCACCTGGAACAGCGCCCGGGTGAGCTTGAGCATGTTGTAGATGTTGCAGCCCTCGGAGGTGGAGTTCTCCCCGTAGCCGGTCGTCTGCCCGTTGGTCGCGTACTGGTAGAGGGTGTCCGCGCCGTGGAAGTGCTCGGACTGGCTGTTGCCGCCGTTCGCGTAGCTGTGGCTCTCGTCCACCATCCGCCAGAAGTTCTCGGCGGCGCGGCGGTACATGTCGAGGTCCGCCTTCTCGGTGGCGGTCAGCGTCGCGTACAGCGCGGGGTCGTCGGTGAAGAGGGTGTAGCGCTTGAGCGCGCCGATCAGCTTGGGAATCGTCGTGTTCGCGTGCAGGCCGTTGAGGACGTCCTCGTTGTTCGCGAGCTTCCGGAAGAGCGCGGTCTCGTCGAAGTACTCGGCCGCGCGCTTGTGCGCCGGCTTCTGCGTGGTCTCGTAGAGGCGGTAGAGCGCCTCGTTCATCCCGCCGTACTCGGTGTTGAGCAGCTGACCCGGGTCCGCCTGGCGGCCGGCCCAGTTCGTGATCCAGGAGCCGAAGCCGTCGGCGACGACGAGCGCCTCCGCCGACACGGCGCTGGGCGCGTACTGGTGCGCGTCGAGCAGGCCCGCGAGCACCTTGTGCAGGTTGTAGAACGGCACGAGCAGACCGTCGGCGCCGGAGGGCAGGTAGCTCACCGGGAACGGCGAGACGTAGCCGGCGTTGGCCGGGTCCTTGAGCGCGTAGGCGTCCTGGACCTTCTTCAGGCCGTCGACGGAGGCGGTCAGCTTCGCGAGCAGCGCGGCCTTCGTGGTCGCGTCCTGCTCGCTCGCGTAGGCCTGGGAGAGGCCGGAGATGTAGTGGCCGAAGAAGTGGCCCTGGAACCGGGTGCCGCTCTCGCGCTCCCAGCCGCCGTAGCCGCCGGCCGTGGTCGGGGTGAGACCGGCCTGCGTGTAGAAGGAGTGCAGGAACATCTCGGGGTCGAGGCTGAGCAGGTACTCGACGGTCTGCTGCTCGCCATTGTCGAGGTACGGGTCCTGGACGGTGACGTCCGAGAGGCCGGCCTCCTGCAGGTAGCTCGAGCTCTTCACGCCCTTCGGCTGCACCTGGATCGCGAAGGTGCGGGTGACGGCCGTGCTGCCGCCGTAGGTCGAGGAGCCGGTGAGGGTGACGGTCGTCGCGGCGCCGGTGGGCGGGGTGACCGTGGCGGTGCCGCCGGAGATCGCGATCGCGGACTCGTCGGAGGAGGTCCAGCTGAGGTCGGAGCCCTTCGCGCCGCGGGTCGGCACGGAGAAGCCGGTGCTCGTGCTCGCGGGCAGGGTGACGGCGTCGAGGTCGGCCTTCGCGACGGCGGCCGGGTCGAAGGACGCGTTGTGCGCCTTGGTCAGCGCGACGACGTCGGTGGTCGTGGCGACCTTGCCGTAGAGGACGTAGTCGTCCAGGAGTCCGCGCAGGTGCGCACCGTTGTACTGCGGGCCGTTGAAGCCGAGGGTCTTGGTCGAGGTGCCCTCGGAGCCGAGCACGCCGGTGGCCGCTCCGGTCGCCTCGGACTTGGTGACGGTGGGCTGCTTGACGCCGTTGCGGTAGAACGCGACCTGCTTGGTCGCCCTGTCGTAGGTGGCGACGACATGGGTCCACTCGTTCGTCGGGAAGAAGCCGGCGCGGGCGGTGTCGATCGCGACCTTGTAGGGCTGTCCGGTCGAGGGTCCGATCGAGAGCGCGAGCGGGGTCGCGTCGCTCTCGGAGGTGAGGTACCAGCCGTCGGAGTTGTAGGCGGTCTTGTTCCAGGTGAAGACCTGCTCGCCGGTCATCGCTGCGGTGGGCTTGTACCAGAACGAGACCGTCAGGTCGGCGGGCTGGAGCCGGGCGTCGGTGCCGAGCGACACCGCGTTGGAACCGGTGAACTCGAAGGCCTGGCCGGCGAGACCGGTGCCGTAGGCGGCGGTGCCCTTCTGCATCCCGACCGTGTTGCCGCGACCGCTGGTGTCAGTGATGCTGCCGTCGAAGGGCAGCTCGAGCACCTTCGCGCTGTCGAGGGAGGTGGCCGGTGCGGCCTGCGCGGTCGGGCCGACCGCGAGCAGTCCCGCCGTCAGCGCCATCACCGCCGCGGTCGCGATCGGGATCCGTCGTCTCGTCGTCATTCGTGGGGCCTCTCGTCGTTGAGATCGGTACTGAGCGCGATGTTACCGTGAACAATTAGCTTTCGGTGAGGTTTCGGTGCGCGGGCTGAGCGGGCTCGAAGGAGCGGCGGAGCGGACCTGCTGTGAGGCCTCCTGGCGCGACGCATAGCAGGGCCGCGCGGATCAGGGCAGGGGGCTGCCGTCGCGCCGCGCCCCTGATGGGATGACGGCATGTCCGACTCCGCTGCTCGCCCGTCCCAGGACGACGACCTCCGCTCCATCGTCTACGCGAGCCACACCGCCGCCGGCCTCGAGGAGGCGGACCTGCCCGCACTGCTCGAGCAGTGCCGCGCGAACAACGAGCGCCTCGGCCTGACCGGCATCCTGCTGTTCCGCGACGGGCGGTTCCTGCAGCTGCTCGAGGGACCGAGCGCGACGCTGCGCGAGCGGATGGCGATCATCGCCGACGACCCCCGGCACGCCGGGCTGCGCGTGCTGCTCGAGGAGGCGCCGGCGCAGCGGCTGTTCCCCTCCTGGACGATGGCGTACGAGGCGATCACCGACTCGATGACGACCGAGCTGCCGGGCTACCGCAGCACCTTCGAGGACATCGACTCCGACGTCGACGCGAGCGCGACGCTGCCGGCGCTGCGCGAGCTGATCCGCTGGTTCCAGGTGCGCCACTGACGCCGAGCCGCGGGGGGGCGCTCGCTACAGTGACGGCGTGAACGAGGACGACGGGCGGGACGACGACGGGCGGGACGACGACGGCGAGCGCGAGGTCGCGGCCGAGTACCTGCGGGCCGAGCTGAGACCCCGGACGCTGACCTGGCTCCGGATGACGATCGACGCCCTGCTCGGCGGCGGCGTGATGACGACGCACGACCTCGTGGTCACCCGCCTCGACACCGGCGCCGAGGTCATCCGCACGCCCGCCGACATCGGCGACCCCTACGTCCTGCTCGGGCAGATCGAGCTGGAGCTCGAGACGAAGACCACCGCCGAGTTCCTCGAGGAGTGGCGACGGGAGTAGCGCTCTCCTCCACAGACCCGATCTTGCGGAGTTGTCCGAGGGTTCCGCTCGACGGCCGCTCGGGTGTCGGTGGTCCCTGGTTCAATACGCGTATGGATGAGCACAGCGACCCGGTAGCGGCAGGACAGCCGAGCGCGCTCTCGGCCGTCGACGCGCTGACCGACATCGCCGCGGAGATCGGACGCACCTCCGCACAGCTGCTCCTCACCCGCGCGCAGACCCTGCACCTCGCCTACCGCGCGGCCGTCACCGTCCCGGACGCGTTCGCCCGCGGCAAGTCGCTCTCCCGCAGCGAGGCGCACTCCCTTGTCGAGCGATCGATCCGCGCCGAGTTCGCGGTCAAGCTCCGCCTGTCCGAGCGGGCCACGGAGACGGTCCTCGAGCACGCCCGACTGCTCATCGAGGACCTCCCCCGCACCCGCGCCCTGCTGGCCGAGGGCCGGCTGCTGTGGGACGCGAGCGAGATCGTCTGCGCGACCGCCGCCACCCTGCCCGCCGGCTCCCGCGCCCGGTTCGACGAGCGCGCCGCCGAGGTCGCACCGGACGTGACCCCGACGCAGCTGAGGCGGATCGTCGCCCGACTCCGCGACGAGCTCCACGAGGAGCCTCTCGCCCAGCGGCACGTCCGCGCCCGGCAGGACCGCGCCGTCTGGATCTCGCCGGAGGTCGACGGCATGGCGACGCTCTGCGCGCTGCTGCCCGCGCCGGACGCGATGGGCATCGCCGAGCGTGTCGACCGCATCGCCCGCAATCTCCGCGAGGGTGGGGACGGTGGCGACGAGCGCACGCCGGCACAGCTGAAGGCCGACGTGCTCACGGATCTGCTGCGCGACGGCGACATCGCCGGCACCACGCCCGCGGGCGACGGGCCTCAGCTGTCCGCGTCGTACGTGCCCGGAATCCGCGCGGAGGTGCGGCTCACCCTCGCCGCATCGACTGCTGCCGGTCTGGACGATGCCCCCGCGGACCTCGACGGCTACGGCCTCATTCCGGCCGATCTCGCCCGAGCGCTGGTCGAGACGGGCGCGTCGTTCACCCGAGTCCTCACCGACCCCGATACCCGCGCGGTCGTCTCCGTCGGCCGCACCTACCGAGTCCCGCCCCCGCAGATGCGCCTGCACCTCCAGCTGCGCGACCAGACCTGCCGCTTCCCCGGCTGCACCCGCACCGCGTCCCGGGCGGAGGCCGACCACACTCTCGAATGGAGGAACGGCGGAGAGACGTCCCTCGAGAACCTCGTCTGCCTCTGCACGTCCCACCACCACGTCCGCCACGGCGACCGCTGGACCTACGTCCCCCGCAAAGACGGCAGCATCGTCTGGACCACCCCCACCGGCCGCCTCGTCACGATCCGCCGACCGGCCCTCGCCGGCGCCCCACCGGGCCCCCGCTTCGAGGACTCACCACCCCCGTTCTGACGAACGCCGGTCCTGACGCGCTGCGCGCTCCTCGACCAGCATGCGCCGCTCATGCTGATCGAGTAGCCCGCGAAGCGGGCGTATCGAGATCCACCACCACCCGGTGGGTGGGTCTCGATACGCGCTGCGCGCTACTCGACCAGCATGTTCGTTGAGCGCTTCGCGCTACTCGACCAGCATGGGTCGCTCACGCCTGCTCAGCTCGCCGGTGCCGCTTCATGCTGATCGAGTAGCCCTCGCAGAGGGCGTATCGAGATCCACCATCGTCCGGCGGGTGGGTCTCGATACGCGCTTCGCGCTACTCGACCAGCATGGGCCGCGCTTCGCGCTACTCGACCAGCATGGGCCGCGCTGCGCGCTGCTCGACCAGCGTGTTCAGGTCAGTTGCAGGTGCGGGCCGTGTACGGGGCCTGCAGGGTGGCGGCGCCGGCCGTCGCGGTGAGGGTGCCCGCGGCGACGGACGTGGCGCGCGTCGTGAAGGCGTGGGTCGCGTTCGCGCCGGGGGCCGCGGTCAGCGTGGGCGAGGTGCCCCAGGCCGAGCGGATCACGACGGTGAGCGGCGAGGTGCCGGCGTTCTTCACGACTCCGGTCACGACGACCTTGCCGGCCACGCAGCGGGTCGACGCGGTGAGCGTCGCCGTGGACGCCGCCACGACCACCGTCGCGGTCACCCGCACGGCCGTCGAACTCGAGAGCACGCGGCCGGGCGCGTTGTACTCGGTCGATCCGCCCGCTCCGACCCACTGGTTGTCGTTCGCGCCGATGGTGCGCACGACTCCGGTGACCGGGTAGCGGCCGGGAGCGGCGCCGACGGAGGAGGTGTCCCAGGTCACCGGCTGCGAGGCGGTGCCGCGGTCGTAGGCGAGGACGACGTCGGCACGGGCGGGCAGCGCGGCGACGGAGCCCACCTCACCCAGGTCGGAGCGCACGGCGGTCGCGGCGTCGGCCGCGCGGACCTCGGCGTACTGACCGGCGGTGAGCGACACGATGCCGCCGTGCTTGGTCGACGGCGCCAGCGAGAAGCCGGGGTCGTTCAGCTGGGTCCAGCCGGCGTCGAGGTCGGTGGTCACCATCGGCCGGTAGCCGGTCGAGGGGATGACGTCGACGTAGAGGTACCAGCGATCGGCGTCGTGGTCCTTGAAGACAGCGGGCCCCTCCACTCCCCCGGCGTTTCCGCCGGCCCAGACGGCGCCGATGCGGTCCTGCAGCTGCGTCCACGCGGTGGACGGGAGCCACCACTGCTTCGCGGTCGTGGACTCCATGTAGATGCCGCGGCCGGTGCCGTTGTCCTTCGAGATGCGGTAGGTCGTGCCGCCGTCCTGGATCATCGTGGTGTCGATGACGTCGGCGCCGGTGTCGATGAAGGTGCCGCCGTAGGAGTACGTGGCCTGGGTGAAGTCGGTGGTCGCACCCCAGAGCACCCGCGACGCGCCGGTGCCGGGCGTGTGCGCGGCGTTCGGGTACACGGTCGAGGACCAGTAGACGACGAACGCGCCCTTGCCGGCCCCGTTGTAGTCGGCGACCCAGGTCGCCTCGGGCGCCCACATCATGCCGGCCTCGAGCTGCTTCGTGCCGGCCGCGTCGAGCGCGACGTCGAACTGGCGCAGGTCGCTCCAGGAGACGAGGTCGCTCGACTCCCAGACGTTCATCTTCGTGCTGCCCTGCGTGGTCCAGTAGCACCAGGTGGTGCACGAGCCCGAGCCCTGGTCGCCGCCGAAGACGCGGAGGTCGGTGGCGATGATGTAGTACTTCTTCGTCTCGGGGTTGTAGGTGAGGTACGGGTCGCGGACGCCGGTCGTGCCGAGGTCGGACGCGAGGATCGGCTTCCCGCCGTTCAGCGGGTCCCACTTCTCCGGGTCGTCGCCGCGGGAGACGTCGAGGTAGATCTTCTCGGCGTAGCCCTGCGCGTCCTCGACGAAGTGCACCATCAGATAGCCGTAGGGGGTGTCCACGCCGACCTGCGGCTCGACGGTGACGGCGACGGCACGGGACTGCGCGACGCCGCGGATCGACGCGGTCGCGGTCAGCGACGACGTGCGGGCGGCCTGGCCCGCGGCGGGGCGGTCGGCGGCGAGGTTGCGGCCGTCGGCGGAGACGCGGAGGGTGGGGTCGTTCGAGGCCCAGGTCACGGTGCCACCGTAGTCGGGCAGGTTCGTGGTCGAGTCGTCGATGGTCAGCGGGGTGACGCCGTCGAGCACGGCCGCGGTGAGCGGCGCGAACGACGAGGCGTGCAGCTTCGCGTCGACGGTCGACACCGTCGCGACCTCCTCGCCGGTGAGGGCGCGGTCGTAGACGCGGAACGTCGACACCTCCCCCTTGTAGAAGGGGTCGGGGTAGGGCGCGCGGCCGATGGCGTTCAGCGACTGATCCGTCACCGAGGCGGGCCGCAGCGCGGTGGGCGCGGAGGCGACGCGGGTGCCGTCGACGTAGAACGAGATCGTGCCGGCGGCGCCGTCGATCACCGAGCTGAGGCTGTACCAGCGGTCGGCCGCGATGCCGGACGCGCCGCGGGCGTTGTTCTCACCGCCACCGCCGGTGGTCGTGATCGCGGTGCGCACCTTGTCGCGCACGGACGCGAACCAGTACTGCGAGGTGCTGTCGCTGCCGATGTTCCAGAGGAAGTGGAAGGTCGACAGCATCGAGGCGTCGGCGCGCGTCTCGATCGTGACCGTCCCTGACGTCTTGCCCGTGAGCAGGTCGTCGGGCAGCTCGACCCAGGGGGCCGCGCTGGTCTTCGCGCCGCCGGCGAGACGGAGTGACGTGCCGGTCCAGAGCGCGTCCGTCCCGTTCACGACGCGCGCGGCTCCCACGGCGCCGCCGGCCGAGTTGGGGACGGTCGCGCCGGTCGTCTGGCTGAAGCGGTAGTCGGCGAGGAGGCCGGCGGTGGGGACCGCGGCGTCGGCGGCCGTCGCGGTGGGGGCGACGAGGCCGGCGGCGAGCACCGCCCCGAGGCCGAGGGCGGCGAGGGCCGCGCGGAAGGGCGCGCGGCGGGTGGGGGTGGGCATGGTGCTCCTTTGCACGGGGGGGGGGGGTGGCTTGTCGAGACCCGGCGTCAGCAGGTGATGGCGGGGTAGGCGGCCGACTGCGTGGCCGCACGGCCCGCGTCGTCGACTCCGGCGCCCGTCACCGAGGCCGAGCCGGCGGCCAGCGTCGGCTGGCGCACCGTGAAGCTCGCCGTGGCGTTCTTCCCGCCGGCGACCGCCGGGAAGGTCTTGGTGCCGGAGGCGGTGGTGACGGTGATGTCGGCGGGCAGGTCGTCCGTGTTCTTCACCGTCGTGGTGAGCACCGGCTTGCCCGCGACGCAGCGCACCGACGAGGTGGCGGCGAGCTGCAGCGCGACCGGCGCGGCCGGCGCACCGAGCGAGACGCGGAAGCGCTGGCAGTCGTTGTTCAGCACGCTCCACTGGCCGATCCGGGTGCCGTTCTGGTCCGAGCAGTTCGACAGGTCGAGCGCCTTGCCGCTGTGCACGGCGCGGAGCTCGACGGTGCCGTCGTTGCCCGGGCGGAGCCGCCAGCTGCTGCCGGTCACGCCGCACGCGCCCTGCGTGACGGTCGCGCCGTCGGCGGTGGAGCCTCCGGTGACCGCGAGGCACTTGGCCGCGGCCGAGACGGGGTGCATCTCGACGGCGCCGTCCGCGGCGGCCGTGAACGTCACGCGCTGGCACGGCGAGCCGAGCCACTCCCGCTGCTGCAGCACCGCGCCGTCGGCGGTGGAGCAGTTCGGCAGGTCGAAGGACTTGCCGGTGACGAGCGAGGTGACGGCGACCGCGCCGACCGGGCGCAGCGCCCACTCCTGAGAGGCGGCGGCACTCGGCGTCGACTGGCGGATCGCTCCGGAGGCCGCGTCGAGCGCCTTGCCGCTGGTGCGGTTCGTCAGCGTCGAGTAGCCGCCGGAACCCGGAGCCACCGTCCACTGCTGGCAGGAGGTGGTCAGCCACGCGGACTGCTGCAGCGACGCACCCGAGGCGGTCGAGCAGCCGACCGGCCCGAGCGACGTCCCACTGCTCGCGTTCACGACGCGGACGAAGCCGTCGCCGGTGCTGTCGAGCGTCCAGCTCGCGCGGGGCGTGGCGCAGGAGCCCTGCACGACGCCGGCGCCGTCGCCGCTCTGGGCGGAGGACACCGTGGCGCAGAGGCCGGTGCTGCGGCTGACCAGCTGCCAGGCCGCACCCTCGACGCGGGCCGTGATCGGCGCGTTCTCGCCGCTGGGCACGGGGATCCGCGCGGCGGTGCCGAGCGGGACGCCGAAGTCGGGCTCGCCCTCGGCGGTCCAGTCGACGAGGTGCGCGCGGGCCGAGCGCTGGCGGCTGCAGCCGTCGTTCGGGCCGGGGTTCGCGTGGTACAGGTTCCAGGTCTCGGTGCCGTCGGGCGAGTCGAAGAAGTCGTTGTGACCGGTGCCGTACTCGCCGTTCGCCTTCGAGAAGACCGGGCCGTCGCTCTTGGTCCAGGAGGAGGCGAGCACCGGGTCGCCGGTGCCGTCGTACTCGAGCGTGCCGAGCTGGTAGTCCTCGGTGCCGCAGAAGCTCGCCGAGTAGACGATCCAGGTGCGGCCGTCCTTCTGCAGCGGGATCGGACCCTCGTTGACCGGCATGCCGATGGTCTCCCACGGCTCGACCGGCTCGGACAGCACGTTCAGCGGGCCGACCGCGGTCCACGGGTCCGACATCCGGGCGATGTAGTTGCTCTGCAGCCCGTTGCCCGGCTGGAACGCCGACCAGGTCATGAAGAGCTCGCCGTTCAGCTGCAGATAGGCGCCGTCGATGTTCC
This sequence comes from Rathayibacter sp. VKM Ac-2926, assembly GCF_022815565.1. Taxonomy (NCBI): domain Bacteria; kingdom Bacillati; phylum Actinomycetota; class Actinomycetes; order Micrococcales; family Microbacteriaceae; genus Rathayibacter; species Rathayibacter sp. VKM Ac-2926. Next base: position 486,399 of record NZ_JALGRS010000001.1, read on the forward strand.
AGGAGTCGACCGGGACCGGCCGGCCCTTGTAGCTGTACGGGCCCATCGGGTCGTCGCCCGCGCTCTCGATCACCTGGAGGTGCTGGCCGTCGAAGTTCCCCGCGGTGCCCATCGTGTACATCAGGTACCACCGCCAGCCGTTCGGGCCCTCGAGCCGCTGCAGCTCGGGCGCCCACATGTTCGCGTTCCGGCCCGGGTTCGTGTCGGAGTAGACGGTCACCGGAGTCGCGGTGCCGAGCGCCGCGAGCGTCGGCGCCTTGCGCATCACCACGCGGTTGTCCCAGGTCGTGGCGACCAGGTAGTAGTTCCCGTCGTGGAACTCGATCGTCGGGTCGGCCGTGTCCGGCTCGAGCGGATTCGTGAAGGTCGACTCGCCGATCGCGGCCGCGGGGCTCGCGGCGGCCAGCGGCAGCGCCACGATCGTCGCCAGCAGGATCAGGAGACCGGCGATCAGCCGGCGGCGCAGGCCCGGTGCGGGCGCGGTCAGGTGCATGGATGACTCCGTCGTCGATCGTGATGCGGGCGCCCCCGTCGGGCCGCGAGAGCGCGGCCCCGAGAGCCGGGGCGAGAATTTGTTCACGGTAACAGCGGCAGTTGCGCAAGGTCAAACCCCTCCGAGCAACCCTTCTCCCGCCCTTTCCCACCACTGGGGCGAAACGTTTCGCTTCCGCGCTTGATCCCTCCCGCGCACCCCGCCTAGAGTCCGAGGCGAACGTTTCGTGCGATCGGAGATCCCCCATGTCAGCGCAGACCCTCTCCTGGCGCGCCGGGCCGCTCGAGCTCGAGTTCCGCCGCTCCCCCGACGCCCCCGTGAGCCTCGCGCGACTCGTCTCCGGCGAGCTCGAGATCCGCTTCGAGCACGCACTGCCGCTGGTCGGGATCCTCACCGCCGGCCGGGGCCACGTCACCTCGACCGACCGGCTCGTGCAGACCGCGATCGGCGACTCCCTCCGCTACGTCTCGCACGAGGCCGGGGGCGGGGGCGAGGCCGGGGCGACCGTCCTTCGGATCGTCTCGGCGAGCGCCGACGGCCTGCGCGCCACGACCACGATCGACGCGCTCGGCACCGCCCTCCGCGTGAGCACGACCGTCGAGAACGCGGGCACCGGGCCGGTGCTGCTCACCGCCGTCACCAGCTGGGCGATGCCTCTCGGCACCCGGCTGGACGTCGGCGCCGCCGCCGACCCGGCCGCGGACTGGGAGCTGCTCGAGGGCCGCAGCGAGTGGCTGGGCGAGGGCCGCTGGGAGGCGCGCGAGCTGCGCGCACTCCTGCCCGACCTCCATCCGGAGCACACCGAGCAGCCCCCGCGCGAGTCGGTCGTCCGCACCGCGACCGGCACCTGGTCGACCGGCGGCGCCCTCCCGCTCGCCGCGCTCCGCTCACGGCGGCAGGACGTCACCTGGCTCTGCGAGGTCGCGCACAACGGCCCGTGGCGCTGGGAGGCCGGCGAGCAGATCGGCGACGCCTACCTCGCCGCCTCCGGCCCCACGGACCGCGACCACCAGTGGTCCGTGCTCCTCGCGCCCGGCGAGCCCTTCACCTCGGTGCCGGCGCTCGTCGCCGTCGGCACCGGCCTCGAGCACGCCGCCGCGGCCCTCACCCGGGCGAAGCGGTCGGCCCGGCGCGCCCACCCCGACGACCGCCGCCCCGCGCTGGTCTTCAACGACTACCTGAACACCCTCGGCGGCGACCCGACGACCGCGAAGCTCCTGCCGCTGATCGCCGCGGCGGCCGAGGTCGGCGCCGAGGTGTTCTGCGTCGACGCCGGCTGGTACGCCGAGACCGAGTCCTGGTGGGACACCGTCGGCGAGTGGACGCCGTCGACCCGGCGCTTCCCGGGCGGACTCGGCGAGGTCGTCGACGCGATCCGCGGCCACGGCATGGTGCCCGGGCTCTGGCTCGAGCCCGAGGTGATCGGCACCGGAAGCCCGCTCGCCCGATCCCTGCCCGACGGGGCGTTCCTCTCCCGCTCGGGGATCCGGGTGGAGGAGAGCGGCCGCCACCACCTCGATCTGCGCCATCCTGCAGCCCGTGCGCACCTCGACGAGACCGTGGACCGGCTCGTCCGCGAGTTCGGCATCGGCTACGTCAAGCTCGACTACAACATCGATCCGGGCCCCGGCACCGACCGCGACGCGACGAGCGCCGGCGCCGGACTCCTCGAGCACTCCCGCGCGCACCTCGCCTGGATCGACGGCGTGCTCGACCGCCACCCGCAGCTGATCCTCGAGAACTGCGCCTCCGGAGCGATGCGCGCCGACTCCGCGATGCTCTCCCGGCTGCAGCTGCAGTCGACCTCCGACCAGGAGGATCCGCTGCTCGCGCCGCCGATCGCCGCGGCGGCCCCGCTCTCGATGCTCCCCGAGCAGGCCGCGAACTGGGCCTGCCCGCAGCCGGAGATGAGCGACGAGGCGATCGCCTTCACGCTGGTGACGGGCCTCGCGGGCCGGCTCCTCCTCACCGGCCACCTGGATCGGATGACGGCGCAGCAGCGCGCGCTCGTCGCCGAGGCCGTGCGCACCGCCGGCGAACTCCGGGCGCACCTGGTCGCGTCGGTGCCGCTCTGGCCGCTCGGCCTGCCGGGCTGGACCGACCGCTGGGTCGCCTCCGCGCTGCGCGGACCGGACGCGATCTCCCTCTCGCTCTGGGACCGCGGCGACGACGCGGGCGAGACGACCCTCGCGTTCCCCAGCCTCCTCGGCCGCGCGGTCGAGGTGCGGACGGCCTTCCCCGCGAGCCTGCCCGCCTGGGCCACCCGCTGGGACGCGGGGGCCGGCCTGCTCACCGTCCGCTCCATCGCCGGGGAGCCGGGCGCCCGCTCGTTCGTCCTGCACGACGCGGGCCGACTCCCGAGAGAGCGATCCCACGGGTCCGCTTGACTATGCTGAACGGACCCGCGATGTCGAGCCCTCGTCATCCCGCCGCACCGAGGGTGCCCGGCTCTCCCCTCAGGGGAGCGGAGGAGGTCCGCGCCATGGCCGATCGGCCCAACCTCCGGCATGTCGCCGCGGTCGCCGGCGTCTCGCACATGACGGTCTCCCGCGTGCTCAGCGGGCACCCGAACATCAAGGAGTCGACCCGGCAGAAGGTCCTCGAGGCCGTCTCCGAGCTCGACTACCGCCCCAACATCGCGGCGCGCTCGCTCGTCACCCAGCGCACCGACCGCATCGGCGTGATGATCGAGAGCGGCGCCGAGTTCGGCCCGTCCAGCACCCTCCGCGCCATCGAGCGGGCCGCGCGCGAGAAGGGCTACTCCGTCACCTCCGTCGCGCTGCGCGACGACCAGGACATGAGCCCCGTCGACGCGATCCGGCACCTCTCCGGTCTCGGGATCGACGCGCTCTGCGTGATCGCGCCGCGCTCCTCCTCCGTCGCGACGCTGCGCACCGTCGAGATCGGCGTGCCGACGCTCGTCGTGAAGTCCGACAAGGACGCGAACTTCCTCACCGTCTCGGTCGACCAGCAGGCCGGGATGAGCCAGGCGGTCGACCACCTCGCCTCGCTCGGCCACCGCGACGTGCTGCACATGTCCGGCCCGCTCGACTGGCTCGACGCCCGCGCCCGCGAGCGCGCCTTCCACAGCCGGGCGAAGGCGTGGGGGATGCGCGAGCGCCCGATCGTCATCGGCGACTGGACCCCGGACTCCGGCTACGAGTTCGCCCGCAGCCTGCAGTCCGTCCCGGAGTTCACCGCGATGGTCGTCGCGAACGACGAGATGGCGCTCGGCGTCATCCACGGTCTCGTCGAGCGCGGCATCCGCGTGCCGCAGGACGTCAGCATCGTCGGCTTCGACGACCTGCCCACCGCCCGGCACTTCCTGCCGCCGCTGACCACGGTGCGGCAGGACTTCGACAAGCTCGGCACCACCGTCGCCGAGGTGATCCACGCGCGGATCCGCGGCCAGGAGATCCCGCAGCGCACCCGCATCCCCACCGAGCTCGTGGTGCGCGAGTCGACGGCGCCGCCCCGCAGCTGACGCTCGCGACCGGCGCTCGCGTATCATCGGCGGCACCCCTGGCGCGACGCTCCCCCGGCGCCGCCCCGCACACGAACCGAGGACGGCACGTGTCAGTTCAGTCGACGACGACTCCCGCACGCCCCGGTCCCGCACGCCCGGACCCGGTCGTCGAGATGACGGGCATCCACGTCTCCTTCTCCTCCGGGCCCGCGCTGGCCGGTGCGCGGCTGCGCCTCGTGCCGGGCGAGATCCACGGCCTGATGGGCGAGAACGGCGCGGGCAAGTCCACGCTGATCAAGACGCTCACCGGGATCCACCAGCCCGACGCCGGTGAGATCGTCGTCGACGGCGTCGCCCGGCGCTTCAGCGGACCGGCCGACGCGAAGGCCGCCGGCATCACCGCGGTCTTCCAGGACGAGCGGCTGACCGACAACCTCAGCATCGGCGAGAACGTGATGATCGGGCACGAGATCCGCGGGCGCCTCGGCATCTCCTGGTCGCGCACCCACGCGCGGGCGGCCGAGATGCTGGCCGAGCTGGGTCTCGAGGACCTCGATCCGCGCCTGCCGCTGCGCTCGCTGTCGCCCGCGATCCGGCAGCTGGTCGCGATCGGCCGCGCGATGGTCGACCGGCCGCGGGTGCTGATCCTCGACGAGCCGACCTCGAGCCTCGACCTCGGCGACGTCGCCCGGCTCTTCACGGTGCTGCGGAGGCTGCGCGGCCAGGGCGTCGCCATCGTCTTCGTCTCGCACTTCCTCGAGCAGGTGCTCACCCTCAGCGACCGCATCACCGTGCTCCGCGACGGCTGCACCGAGGGCGAGTACCCGGCCGGGCGGATGGACCGGGCCGAGCTGATCGCGAAGATGATCGGCAAGGACATCGACGCGCTCCGGCAGATCGGCTCCGACCGCCGCGAGCACCGCCGCCAGCCCACCGGCCCCGCGATCTACCGCGCGGTCGGCATCGGCCGCCGGGGCGCCGTCTCCCCCACCGACATCGAGCTGCACCGCGGCGAGATCGTCGGCTTCGCGGGCCTCCGCGGCTCCGGACGCACCGAGCTGGCGTCGCTGCTCAGCGGCGTCGAGCGGCCGGACAGCGGCGAGGTGCTGATCGACGGCGAGCACGCGGACATCGTCGACCCGGTGTCGGGGCTGCGGAACCGCATCGCGCACTCCAGCGAGAACCGCCGCGAGGACGGGATCATCGGCGACCTGTCGCTGCGCGAGAACCTCGTGCTCGGGCTGCAGGCGCTGCGCGGTTGGGCGCACCCGCTGTCGGCCGCCGAGACCGACACGCTCGTCGCCACCTACGTCGAGGCGCTGAACATCACGCCGGCCGACCCGGACATGCCGGTGAAGTACCTCTCCGGCGGCAACCAGCAGAAGGTCGTGCTGGCGCGGTGGCTCGCCACCCGGCCGCGCCTGCTGGTGCTCGACGAGCCGGCCCGCGGCATCGACGTCGCCTCGAAGGTCGAGATCCAGGCGCACATCGCCCAGCTCGCCAAGGAGGGGGTCTCCATCGTCTACATCTCCTCCGAGCTGGAGGAGGTGGTGCGCCTCAGCGACCGCATCGTCGTCTTCAAGGACCGCGAGAAGATCGGCGAGGTCAGCAACGGCCCCTGGCTCACCGTCGACACCATCGTCGAGATGATCGCCGCGGACACCACGGACGACGACGCGGCCGACGACGCCTGGTGACGCGCCTCATGCTGATCGAGTAGCCCTCGCAGAGGGCGTATCGAGATCCGGGGGACACGGTTGACCCCTGTGAAACGTCTCACGTAGGGTGGCGCGGGACCGGGGAAAGCGCATTCCTGCATCCCGGACCATCGATGCCGAGGGATTCAATGCCGAATTCACGTCCGTTCCGTCCGACCACCGCCGCCGGGGCGCTCCGCTCCGGCCTCGGCCTCGCGCTCGCCGCGGGGCTCGCGCTGACCGGCGCGTCCACTGCCGCAGCGCAGACCACCGCGCCGCCCGCCGTCCCCGCCAACCCCGTCCTCACCGCGCAGCTCGAGGACCTCGACCGCGGGGTCGTGGCGCTCGCCTCGCCCGACGGCGGCGTCTTCGTCAGCTGGCGGCTGCTCGCGACGGAGGTGACCGGCTCCTCCGACAGTGGGATGGTCGGCGCCGACTTCGCCGTCTACCGCGGGGCGGAGCGGATCGGCGTCGTCACCGACAGCACCAACCTGCACGACCCGGCGGGTGCGCCCGGTGACGAGTACCGCGTCGTCCCGCTCGTCGACGGCGAGCCCGGCGAACCGAGCGCTCCGGCCACCGCCTCTGCGGACGCCTTCGAGACGCTGCCGCTGCAGAAGCCGGCCGACGGCGTCACTCCGGCCGGCGAGGCCTACACCTACAGCGCCAACGACATGAGCGTCGGCGACATGGACGGCGACGGAGACTACGAGTACGTCGTGAAGTGGTACCCCTCGAACGCGAAGGACGTCTCGCAGAAGGGCTACACCGGCAGCACCTATCTCGACACGTACGAGGCCGACGGCACACTGCTGCACCGCATCGATCTGGGCGTGAACATCCGCTCCGGCGCGCACTACACGCAGTTCCTCGTCTCCGACTTCGACGGCGACGGCCGCTCCGAGATCATGACGAAGACCGCGCCGGGCACGACGATCCTGCCCGGCGGCGACACCGCCCGCGCCGAGTCGATCACGCTCCTCCCCGAGGACGTCGCCGCGGGCGTCACCCCGCAGGACGACTACCGCCTCTCCGCCGCCGGCTACCGCGAGCACCTCATCGGGATCTTCGAGGGCTGGGGCACCCGCGAGGAGGTCACCTCCGGTCAGTGGCCCGCCACACTCGAGGAGGCGTTCGGCATCGCGCCGACGCACGCCTACCCGCTCGACCGCGCCGGGGCGACGGAGCTCGCCGACTACTTCATCGACGTCTACGCGCCGAGCCGGAGCGACCGCAACGACCTGACCACCTTCGAGGGCTTCATCCTGACCGGCCCCGAGTACCTCACGGTCTTCGACGGCGAGTCCGGCGAGGAGCTGCAGACCGTCGCCTACGAGCCGGCCCGCGGCGACGACGGCCTGCTCTGGGGCGACTACGCCTACTCCCGGATCGAGCCGGGCAACCGCAACGACCGCTTCCTCGCGGGCGTCGCCTCCTTCGACGGCGAGACGCAGTCCGCCGTCTTCGCCCGCGGCTACTACACCCGCGCGGTCGTCGTCGCCTACGACTGGGACGGCAGCGAGCTGTCGCAGCGCTGGGTCGCCGACAGCGGTCACGTCCCGCTGACCAACCCCTTCAACGACACCCCGCACGGCCGCGAGGGCTCCAGCCCGGAGTGGGCGACGCTCACCACCCAGGGCTTCCACTCGCTCAGCGCGGCGGACGTCGACGGCGACGGCCGGCAGGAGATCGTCTACGGCTCCGCCACCCTCGACGACGACGGCAGCCTGCTCTACAGCTCCTACGACACCCTGCCCGAGGGCAGCAGCGCGCCCGGCACCGAGGCCAAGCTCGGCCACGGCGACGCGATGCACGTCACCGACATCGACCCGGCGAACCCCGGGCTCGAGATCTTCAGCGTGCACGAGGGCGGCGTCGGCGCGCCCTACGGCTACGCGCTGCGCGACGCCGCGACCGGCGAGGTGCTCTTCGGCGCCTACTCCGGCAAGGACACCGGCCGCGGGATGATCGGCGACATCGACCCCGCGATCCCCGGCCAGGAGGTCTGGGCGATCGGAAAGCTCTCGGCGAGCGGCGACCCGCTCGACGGCGGGGATCCCGCCGAGCAGCCCGGCACCAACCAGAGCATCCGCTGGGCCGCGGACATGACCACGCAGATCGTGGCCAGCACGACGATGCAGGACGCGACGCCCGTCACTCCGACGATCGTCACCGGTGACGGCACCGTGCTGCTCTCGGCCGAGGGCACCGTGACGAACAACGGCACGAAGGGCAACCCGTCTCTCGTGGCGGACGTGCTCGGCGACTGGCGCGAGGAGCTGCTGCTGCCGACCGCGGACTCGAGCGCGATCCGGATCTACTCGAGCACCGAGGTCACCGACCGCAAGCTGACGACGCTGATGCACGACCCGCAGTACCGGGTCGAGGTCGCGCGCCAGCAGACCGCGTACAACCAGCCGTCGTACACCTCGTACGGCCTGGCGAGCGACATCGACTGGTCGACGGTCCCGGTGCTGGCGCAGGAGGGGACGGAGCCGGTGCCGACGCCGACGCCCACTCCGGAGCCGACCGCGACCGCCACCGCGACGCCCGTGCCGATGCCGACCGAGACCGCGCCGCCCGTGGTTCCGGCGCCGGGCGATCCCGCACCGCACGAGCCCGCGCCCGTCGCCGGACCCGACGGTGACCTGGCCGCCACCGGCACCGACCTGTCGCTGCTGCCGCTCGGAGCGCTCGCGCTCCTGCTCGGCGGCGGGGCGCTGCTCCTGCGGCGCCGCCTGCAGCACGGCGAGTAGCACCCGCCTGATGCCGGTCGAGTAGCCGCGCAGCGGCCTCCATGCTGGTCGAGTAGCCGCGCAGCGGCGTATCGAGACCCGCCCCTCCCCCGGGAGGCGGCGGGTCTCCGGCGTTAATGCACGATCGTTACCGGAGACGCCGATGCGCTGTTGCGTCACAAGAATTGTTCACGGTAACATTTTGCCCAGGACGCACCCGGACGTGTCACTTCACGACGGGCGTCCACCGCACATCCTGCACTCACTGCACCTCGGGCGCCAGGCCCGCACTGCACTCATCACATCCGGGCCCCTGGGCCCGCACCCACGGGCGCTCCCGCGCGTCCGTGATCTCAAGGAGGAGATCCATGTACAACACGAGGCGTTTCGGCCAGTTCCTCGGTTTCGCAGCAGTCGGCGCACTCGCGCTCGGCCTCGCCGGCTGCTCCGGCGGCTCGGACACGGCCGCGGGCGGCGGAGGAGACGACGTCACCACCATCGGCTTCGTGGCCGTCGGCCCCGAGGGCGCGTGGCGTCAGGCGAACGAGACCAACATCGAGGAGACGTTCACCGCCGACGCGGGCTACGACCTCAAGTACGCCCCCGCCACCAACGGCGACCAGAAGTCGCAGATCGACTCCTTCACGTCCTTCGTGGACGAGGGCGTCGACATCATCCTGCTGTCGGCCACGGAGGGCTCCGGCTGGGAGGACTCGCTCGAGCGCGCTCAGGAGGCCGAGATCCCGGTCATCCTGATCGACCGCGGCATCGAGCCGGACAACAGCGACCTCTACGTCACCCGCATCGCGCCGGACAACATCGCGGTCAGCACCTCGGTCGCCGACTGGGCGAAGAGCGCCTTCCCGGACGGCGCCAAGTACTTCACCCTCGAGGGCCCCGCCGGCGTCTCCGTCGTCAACGAGCGCAACGAGGGCTGGGACGAGGTCATCGGCGCCGACTCCGCCTTCACCAAGGTCGGCGCGCAGACCGCCAACTGGTCCACCGAGGAGGCCAAGAGCGTCTTCGAGACCGTCCTGAAGTCGAACAACAACGACGTCCAGATGGTCTTCGCGCAGAACGACGAGATGGGTCTCGGCGCGGTCCAGGCCGTCCAGGAGGCCGGCCTCACCCCGGGCGTCGACGTCAAGATCGCCACGATCGACGGCACCAAGAACGCCCTGCAGGCCCTCGCCGACGGTGAGCTCAGCTTCGTCGCCGAGTACAACCCGCTCTTCGGCGAGACCGCCCTCGACGCCGTCGAGAAGACCCTCGCCGGCGAGACCGTCGAGTCCTCGATCGTCGTCCCGAGCGAGACCTTCGACTCGCCCGAGGCCGCGGCGACCGCCCTGCCCGACCGCAAGTTCTAGAAAACACCTCTAAGCACCACCCCCCTCCGGAGCGACCGGGACCCCACCGCGGGTCCCGGTCGCTCCCACCTCCGGCGCAGAGCAGCGCCACTCGAGAACGGAACGACGCGACATGGCGGATTCGCCTCCGATCGTCGAGATGAAGAACATCTCGATCAGCTTCCCCGGCGTCAAAGCCCTCGACGGTGTCGACTTCCGCCTGTTCCCGGGCGAGGTCCACACCCTCATGGGCGAGAACGGCGCCGGCAAGTCCACCCTCATCAAGGCGCTGACCGGCGTCTACAAGATCGACAGCGGCGAGATCGTCGTCGGAGGGACGCCCCGGCGCCTCGCCGGCACCGCGGATGCGCAGGCGGCCGGCATCTCGACCGTCTACCAGGAGGTCAACCTCTGCACCAACCTCAGCATCGGCGAGAACGTCATGCTGGGCTACGAGGTGCGCGGTCCCTTCGGCATCAACTGGCGGGCGACCCACGACGCCGCGAAGCGCGCCCTCGAGCGCCTCGGCCTCGGCCACCTCGACCCGCGCCGCCCGCTCTCCTCGCTCTCGATCGCGATGCAGCAGCTGGTCGCGATCAGCCGCTCCACGGTGAGCGACTCTCGCGTGCTCATCCTCGACGAGCCGACCTCGAGCCTGGACGCGAACGAGGTCGAGAACCTCTTCGTCGTCATCCGCCGCCTCCGCGCGGAGGGCGTCGCGATCCTCTTCGTCTCGCACTTCCTCGACCAGGTCTACGCGATCAGCGACCGCCTCACCGTGCTGCGCAACGGCACCTACGTGGGCGAGTACCTCACCCACGAGCTCGACCGCACCTCGCTGATCTCCAAGATGATCGGCAAGGACATCGCCGCCCTGCGCTCCCTCGACTCCGAGCGCGCGGACAGCGACCACCTCTACCGCGAGGCCCCGCTCTACACCGCGAAGGGCCTGGCCAAGAAGGGCTCCATCGAGTCCACCGACCTCACCCTGCACCGCGGCGAGGTCGTCGGCTTCGCCGGCCTCCTCGGCTCCGGCCGCACCGAGCTCGCCCGCCTGATCTACGGCGTGGACAAGCCCGACACCGGCGAGATCACACTGCACGGCAAGAAGGTCGACGTCCCGACGCCGACCGCCGGACTCGCGCACAAGATCGCCTTCTCGAGCGAGAACCGCCGCGACGAGGGCATCATCCGCGACCTCTCGGTCCGGGAGAACCTCATCCTCGCCGTCCAGGCCAAGCGCGGCTGGGCCCGCCCCCTCTCCAAGAAGGAGAAGGACGAGATCGTCGCGAAGTACCTCGTCGAGCTCAACGTGCGCCCCGCCGACCCGGACCGCCCGATCAGCAAGCTCTCCGGCGGCAACCAGCAGAAGGTGCTCCTCGGGCGCTGGCTGGCCACCGCCCCGGAGATCCTCATCCTCGACGAGCCGACCCGCGGCATCGACGTCGGAGCCAAGGCCGAGATCCAGGAGAAGGTCGTCGCCCTGGCCGGCGAGGGCGTCGCCGTGGTCTTCATCTCGTCCGAGCTCGACGAGGTCGTCCGCCTCAGCGACCGCATCATCGTCCTCAAGGACCACCGCGTGATCGCGGAGATCCTCAACGGACCCGCTGTCACTGCGGAGTCGATCGTCACTACCATCGCCGCAGAGGGAGTCGTCGACGAGGACGTCGTCGTTCTCGAAGGCGCCACGCAGGAGGCCGCATCATGAGCAGCGACACGCGACCGGACCGGGGCTCGCTCCTCGCGAGCCTGATCCGTCGTCAGTACTTCTGGGGAGCGGTGGCCATCGTGCTGCTGCTGCTCGTCAACGTCGTCAAGGACCCGAGCTACCTCGGCGTCACCGTCAGCCCGACCACGGGCTATCTCGTCGGCAACGTGATCGACATCGCCCGCGCCGCCGCCCCGATCCTGATGATCGCGGTCGGCATGTGCCTGGTGGTCGCGACCGGCGGCATCGACCTCTCGGTCGGCTCGATCATGGTCGTCGCCGGCGCCGTCTCGATGGAGTTCCTCAACGCCCAGGGCGCGCCGGACTCGCTCGGCGCCGCCGCGGCCGCCTTCGGCCTCGCGCTGCTGGTCGCCGGAGTGCTGGGCGCCGTGAACGGCGTCCTGGTCTCGGTGGTGGGACTCCAGCCCTTCATCAGCACGCTCGTCGTGATGCTCGCCGGCCGCGGCCTGGCGAAGGTCATCACGGGCGGCCAGAACACCGCCGCCACGAACGAGCCGTTCCGCTGGCTCGCCAACGGCTACGTCTTCGGACTCCCCGTCGTCTTCCTGCTCGCCATCGCGATCGTCGTGGTCGTCGGAGTCCTGGTGCGCCGCAGCGCGCTCGGCCTGATGATCGAGGCCATCGGCATGGACCCGAAGGCGGCCCGCCTCGCCGGCATCAACCGCCGCGGCCTGCTGATGACCGCCTACATCGGCTCCGGCGTCCTCGCCGGCGTCGCGGGCGTCTTCGCCACCGCGAGCGTGATGACGGTCGACGTCTCGCGCACCGGCTACCAGCTCGAGCTCGACGCGATCCTCGCGGTCGTGGTCGGCGGCACCTCCCTCGCGGGCGGCAAGTTCAACATCACCGGAGCGGCCGTCGGAGCGATCCTGATCGCCACCCTCGACAAGACGGTCGTCTTCCTCGGCGTCTCGTCCTCGGCGACACCCGCCTTCAAGGCGATCGTCATCGTCGCCCTGTGCCTGCTGCAGTCGGAGCGGGTCCGCTCCGCCTTCAAGAACCGTCGCGAGGCGCGCCGCAGCGTCCCGCAGAAAGAGGCGATCCCCGCATGAGCGCCGTGCTGACCCGACCCGCCCCGCCGGCGAAGTCGAACCGCTCCTCCGCCACCTCGTGGCTGAGCCAGCACCTCGACAAGCTGCCGACCCTCGCCGCCCTGGTCATCTTCCTGGGCATGATCGTCTACGGCGAGGTCGCCTACGGGCGCATCCTGCAGGCGAGCACGATCTCGAACCTGCTGATCAACAACGCGCACCTGATCATCCTCGCCGTGGGCCTCACCTTCGTGATCCTCACCGGCGGCATCGACCTCTCGGTCGGCGCGGTGATCGCCTTCAGCAGCGTGAGCGGCGTGCTGCTCATCAACAGCGGCTGGAACCCCTGGCTCGTGATGCTGCTGATGGTGCTGATCGGCTCCGCGTTCGGCCTGATCTCGGGCGTGCTGATCCAGTACTTCAACGTCCAGCCGTTCATCGCGACCCTCGCGATGATGTTCCTGGCCCGCGGCCTCGCCTCGATGCTGAGCACCGTCCCGGAGCGCCTCCCCGAGGACTCGGCCGTGCTGTCGCTCGCGACGCCGATGAAGCTGATCGACGGACCGAAGGTCAACGACTTCGTGATCAGCCCCGGCGTGATCATCGCCGTGCTCGTCGTCGCCGCCGCGTTCTTCGTGCTGCACCGCACCCGCCTCGGCCGGACGGTCTACGCGATGGGCGGCTCGGAGCCGTCGGCCGCGCTGATGGGCCTGCCCGTCGTCCGGACCAAGCTGCTCATCTACGTGATCAGCGGCACCCTCGCGGGCCTCGCCGGCGTGGTCTACACCGCCCGCCTCGGCAGCGCGCAGAACATCACCGGCACCGGCTGGGAGCTCGACGCCATCGCGGCGACCGTCATCGGCGGCACGCTGCTGACGGGCGGCGTCGGCTTCGTCCTCGGCTCGGTGATCGGCGCCCTCGTCCTCGGCCTGATGAACGTCCTGATCACCCGCGACGGCGGCATCCCGCCCGAGGCGACCACCATCATCACCGGCGGCATCCTGCTCGTCTTCGTGCTCCTGCAGCGCGCAGTGATGGCCCGCAACCGGACCTGACGTCCGGGCGCAGCGCCACTCGATCCGTCATGAACGGTCGCCTCGGAACTCTCGGGGCGACCGTTCTCGACGTCTCGGCGCGACCGATCCGAGGCGCGGAAATCCCCTTCGGATTCCCGTCGCGTTGACGTCAACATCGTGTTACCGTGAACATCGCCGGTGCGTGCCGGAGCCTTTCCCTTCAGCAATGGTGCCGAACTAGGAGCAAGTGCGATGAAGCCCTTCCTGCGACCGGTCGTCCTCGTGACGGCTCTCGCGCTCACCGTCCCGCTGCTGACGGCGCAGTCCGCCGCAGCCGCTCCGGCCGACGATCTCGTCCTCCGCTACGCGCTCGACGCGACCAGCGGCACGACCGCCGTCGACAGCTCCGGCAAGGGCCGCGACGGCGTCCTCTCCGGCGGCGCGGTCGCCTCGGGCGCCGCGGGCGTGACGCTCGACGGCGTCGACGACTTCGTGAAGCTGCCCGACAACGTGCTCGCCGGCCTCAGCTCGATCACCGTGAGCACCGAGGTGCTGGTGAAGCCGAGCCAGGGCACCCCGTACTTCATCTGGGGCCTCGGCAACACGACGAACAACGCGGGCAACGGCTACCTGTACACGACGGGCAACAGCTACAAGACCTCCATCGCCACCGGCAACTGGACCACCGAGCAGACCGTGAACTCGGGAGCCGACCTCGCCCGCGGGGTCTGGAAGACGCTCACCTACACGCTCGACGACGCCTCCGACACCGCGCGGCTCTACCTCGACGGCACCCAGGTCGCGCAGCAGACCGGCGTGACCATCACCCCCGGCGCGATCGGCGGCGGCAGCACCACCGCGAACGCGATCGGCCGCTCGGTCTACACCGGCGACAAGTTCCTCGCCGCCTCGGTGCGCGACTTCCGCATCTACAGCAGCGCGCTCAGCGCCGCCGACGTCGCGACCCTCCAGGCGAGCGACGGCACGCGCACCACCCGCGACGCCGCCGCGCTGAGCCTCGGCGACCTCTCCGCCGTCACCGCGAACCTCACCCTGCCGACCACCGGGCCCAACGGCTCGGCGATCGCCTGGTCCTCGAGCAACGCCGCCGTCGTCTCCTCGAGCGGAGTCGTCACCCGGCCCGCCACGGGCACCGCCCAGGCCGTGCTCACCGCGACCGTCACCCGCGGCTCCGCGACGCAGACCCGCACCTTCACCGCCACCGTGCCCGCGCAGGACGCGAACGCCGACGCGCAGAAGGCGCTCGACGCGCTGAGCATCGTCAACGCCGGCGACGTCCGCGGCAACGTCACGCTGCCCGCGAAGGCCGGCTCCTACGACGTCACCTGGACCTCCTCGAACACCGCCGTCGTCAGCACCACCGGCGTCGTGAAGCGCCAGGCCGCCTCGACCCCCGTCACCCTCACCGCGACCGTCCCCGGCACCACCGCCACCCGGCAGCTCCCGGTCACCGTGACCGCCGCGCCCGCGGACCTCGACACCGAGTACGACGCCGGCTACCTCTGGACCCACTTCGCCTCGACCGACTACGAGAAGATCTACTTCGGCTCCAGCACCGACGGCCTGCACTGGTCGAAGCTCAACAACGACAAGGCCGTGCTCGCCAACCTCGCCGGCACGCTCGGCGTCCGCGACCCGCACCTGGTCCGCTCCCCCACCGGCGACGAGTACTGGATCCTCGGCACCGACCTGCACGCCGAGGGCACCGCCGGCGGCGGCTCCTGGGACCAGGTGAACGCCAGCCAGAAGCTCGTCGTCTGGCGCTCCACCGACCTCGTGACCTGGGGCCAGCAGAACCTCGTCTTCGCCGGCGCGCCGAACGCGGGCAACGTCTGGGCGCCCGAGGCGATCTGGGACGAGGCCACCGGCCAGTACTACGTCTACTGGTCCGGCCGCGACAGGACGCAGGTGAGCACCGACGACTGGGCGCTGCGCGTCTACGTCTCCACCACCCGCGACTTCCAGACCTTCTCCACCCCGAAGGTCTGGCTCGACGAGAACTCGTCGACCAACAACGCCGACGGCCCGAACATCATCGACACCACCATCGCCGTCGAGAACGGCGTCTACTACCGCTTCTCCACCTCCGACTGGCGCACCGTCGTCGACAAGGCCTCGAGCCTGGCCGGCCCGTGGACCCGCGTGATCGCCCGCGGCGAGGAGACCTCCCGCGGCCTCGCCGACCACCTCGAGGGCCTCACCGTCTACCAGCTGCCCGACGGCCGCTGGGTCGTGATGGGCGACTCGTTCGGCTACTCCGCCTACGTCACCGACACCCTCGCGGACATGCTGTTCACGGCCCTGCCCGTCGGCACCACCGGAGCGAACACCTACTCGTTCTCGAAGCCCTTCCGCCACGGCTCGGTGCTGCGGCTCTCCAGCGCCGAGGAGGCCCGCATCACTGCGGCCTACGGCGCCACGAGCACCGGCCCGACCCCGAAGCCCGTCAACTCGAAGGGCGAGATCCTCCGTTACACCTTCGACGGCGGCTCCGGCACGACCGTGACCGACAGCTCGGGCAACGGCCTGAACGGCACGATCGTCTCGGGCGGCACCTGGCAGACCGGCTCGGTGAAGCTCGACGGCACCGACGACTACATCGAGCTGCCCGACGACCTGCTCGCCGGCGTCACCGACGTCACCGTGCAGACCGAGGTCTGGATCGACCCCGCGCAGAGCGGCGCGTACTTCCTCTACGGCCTCGGCAACACCACCAACGGCGCGGGTGACGGCTACCTCTTCACCTCCGGCAACAACTACCGCACCAGCCTCACCACCGGGAACTACACCACCGAGCAGACCGTCTCCTCCGGCTCGGCCGTGCCCCGCGGGCAGTGGGCGCAACTGACCTACACACTCTCCGGCACCACCGCGACGCTCTACCTCGACGGCGTCCGCGTCGGCGGCGGCACCGTCACGGCCGACCCGAAGGACATCGGCGGCGGCACGACCACAGCGAACTCCATCGGCCGCTCGAACTACGACGCCGACAACCGCTTCCGCGGCCAGGTCCGCGAGTTCGCTCTCTACAACCGGGCGCTGAGCTCGGCGGAGGTGCTCGCCTCCTCCGGCAACACCACCGTGCTGGCCGACGTGACGCTCACCGGCGACGTGCTGAAGACCGCACCGATCGTCGACCAGGGGACCCGCACCGTCACCCTCCCGGTGAAGCCCGGCACGGACCGCTCGAAGCTCACCGCCACCTACTCGACCGCCGCGGGCGTCACCGCGAGCCCCGCCTCCGGCACCGTCCGCGACCTGCGCACCCCGCAGACCGTCGTGCTGACCCCGGCCGGCGGCGGAGCGACCACCACCTGGACGCTCAAGGCCGTCGAGATGAAGAGCCCCGTCCTCCCGGGCCTCTACGCCGACCCGAACATCGCGGTCTTCGGCGACACCTACTACCTCTACGCGACGTCCGACGGCTTCCCCGGCTGGGGCGGCAAGACCTTCTACGCCTGGTCGTCGAAGAACCTCGTCGACTGGACCCGCTCCGCGCAGCCGATCCTGACCCTCGACGGCGCGAACGGGAACGTCCCGTGGGCGACCGGCAACGCCTGGGCGCCGACGATCATCGAGAAGGGCGGGAAGTACTACTTCTACTTCTCCGGCCACAACGCCGCGCTCGACCGCAAGACGATCGGCGTCGCCGTGGCGTCGAGCCCGATGGGCCCGTTCACCGCGCAGCAGTCCCCGATGATCACCAACGGCGAGTCCGTGAAGTCCGGCCAGGCCATCGACCCGGCCGCGTTCACCGACCCGGCCACCGGCAAGAGCTACCTCTTCTGGGGCAACGGCGCACCCGTGTACGCCGAGCTCTCGGACGACATGCTCTCGGTCAAGGCGGGCACCATCAAGACGATCTCGGGTCTCACGGACTTCCGCGAGGGCGCGTTCATGAACCACCGCAACGGGCTCTACCACCTGACCTACTCGATCGACGACACCGGCTCCGAGAACTACAAGGTCGGCTACGCGACCTCGACGAGCATCGACGGACCGTGGACCTACCGCGGCGTGATCCTGGAGAAGGACCCCTCGCAGGGCATCCTCGCCACCGGCCACAGCTCGATCATCAACGTCCCCGGCACCGACGACTGGTACATCGCCTACCACCGCTTCGCCATCCCCGGCGGAGACGGCCAGCACCGCGAGACCACCATCGACAAGGTGACCTTCGACCCGGCGACCGGCCTGATGCAGAAGGTCGTCCCGACCCTCACCAGCGTCAGCCCGCAGACGGTGCCGACCGCGGCCCCTGCCATCACGGCGACCGCCACGGCGTCGACCCGCTGCGTGCAGGGCAAGGTCGTCCTCTCGGTCGTCGCGACGAACCCGAACGCCTTCCCGGTGAAGATGGTCGTCACCTCGACCTCGGGCTCGAAGACGTTCGAGGAGGTGGCCGCCGGCAAGTCCGTCACCCACTCGTTCACGACCCGCACCGCCGCGCTGCCCGCCGGCTCCGCGACCGCCACAGCCACCGCGTTCGTCGCGGGCAAGCCCGCCACCGCGACGGCCACGGCGCCGTACGCGGCGGCGAGCTGCGGCTGAACCCTGTTCCTTCCAAGACTCCACTGACCACCCGACACCACTGAACCGGACGGCGACGACGCCGTCTCGAGAACGGAGAACACCCTGATGAACACTCGCTCCTTCCTCCTCCGCGGAACCGCCGGCATCGCCGGAGGCCTGCTCCTGCTCGGCGTCGCCGGCACCGCGTTCGCCGACGAGCAGCAGGGCGCCGACGACGTCGACGTCAACGTGCAGATCGCCCCGCTCACCGGCGGCGGCGCCCTCTCGATGACCGTCGCGAGCGACTCCACCGCCCTGACCGAGAACGGCTCGACCAGCGTCGTCCGCCAGTTCACCGGCACCCTGCCCACGGTCACCGTCACCGACACCCGCGACGCCGCCGACATCCCCGCCGGCGCCGGCTGGTACGTCCTCGGCACCGCCAGCGACTTCACCTCGTCGACCGGCGACACCATCGGCGCGGAGAACCTCGGCTGGGCGCCGAACCTGATCGACGGCGGCGACTCCGGACTCGTCGCCGAGGGCGACGTCGTCGACACCGCCATCGAC
This sequence comes from Rathayibacter sp. VKM Ac-2926, assembly GCF_022815565.1. Classification (NCBI taxonomy): domain Bacteria; kingdom Bacillati; phylum Actinomycetota; class Actinomycetes; order Micrococcales; family Microbacteriaceae; genus Rathayibacter; species Rathayibacter sp. VKM Ac-2926. The sequence goes on from NZ_JALGRS010000001.1 coordinate 505,015, forward strand.
GGCGGCCCGGACGGCGTCGGCCTCGTCGACCAGGAGCTCCTGGCCATCACCAACGACAGCGCTGGAGTGGCCGAGGAGGGCTCCTGGACCGCGAACGCGGCCCTGACCCTCAAGACCCCGACCACCGTCGACGCGGGCGACTACAGCTCGACCCTCACCCTCTCCCTCTTCGAGTAGGCCCCGTCATGCTGGTCGAGTAGCCGCCGCAGGCGGCGTATCGAGACCCACCCTGCAGGACACGGTGGATCTCGATACGCCCGCTCCGCGGCCTACTCGATCAGCATGGAACGGACCCGCTCCGCGGGCTGGTCCCGCGAGCGGTCGGCCCGCGCTGTCCATGTCGGTCGAGTAGCCGCCATGGGCGGCGTATCGAGACCCGGCGTGCTGGACACGGTGGATCTCGATACGCCCGCTCCGCGACCTACTCGATCCGCATGCAGCGGCCCCGCCCGCTCCTTGCATGCTGGTCGAGTAGCCGCCGCAGGCGGCGTATCGAGACCCATTCCGTGAGAACCTGGACTCCCCATGACCTCCGTGCTCCGCGCCCTCCTCGCCGTCCTCGTCGGCGCGCTCGCGCTCACCGCCGCTCCCCCGGCCCTCGCCGCGACCGACCAGATCACCTGGGCGGTCAGCCCCGCGACCGACGGCGCCGTCGACAAGCGCTCCTGGGTCGAGCTCGACCTCGACCCCGGCGCCACCGCCGAGGAGCAGGCCGCGGTCCGCAACCTCAGCGACCAGACCGTCACGTTCCGCATCGACGCGGCCGACGGCTACTTCACCGACAAGGGCCGCTTCAACATGCTCCCCTCGGACCAGGAGTCCGTCGACGCCGGCACCTGGATCACCGCCCCCGAGACCGTCACCGTCGAGCCCGGCGGCACCGGCATCGTCCCCTTCACCGTCACCGTCCCCGACGACGCGGAGCCCGGCGACCACGCCGCCGGCCTCGCCGCCTCCCTCGTCTCCGTCGGCACCGACGTCGGCGGCTCCTCCGTCGGCGTCGAGAGCCGCATCGGCTTCCGCGTGATGACCCGCGTCACCGGCGACGTCGCCCCCGCCGTCGCCGTCGAGAACCTCACCGGCGACTACCGCCTCTCCTGGAACCCCTTCCAGCCCGGCTCCCTCACCGTCACCGCCGACATCGTCAACACCGGCAACGTCCGCCTCCTCCTCGACGGCAGCGCGACCGCCCAGGGCGCCTCCGCCCCGCTCGTCGCCGCCGACGCCGCCCAGCAGGAGCTGCTCCCCGGCGACCGCCGCGCCGTCACCCTCCAGCTCGACGACGTCTGGCCCCTCTTCGCCGTCGGCACCGACCTCACCGTCGCCCCCACCGTCGTCACCCCCGAGGGCCTCGACCCCGTCGACATCGCCCCGCTCACCGAGTCGACCACCACCGCCGCCGTCCCGCTGCCCCAGCTCGCCGTCCTGCTCGGCCTCGCGCTGATCCTCGCCGCGCTGCTCGCCGGCCGCACCCGCTCCCGCCGCCGCGTCGCCACCCTCGTCGAGCAGGCCAAGGAGGAGGGCCGCCGCGAGGCCGCCCACCAGCCCTCCTGACCCCGGCCCCGTCCGTCCCCCTCCGCGAGATGCCACTTGTGCACGCTTTCCACGGCGTGTCGCGCTCATAAGTGGCATCTCGCGAGAACTCAGACGTCAGCGGGTGGACGTGACTCCTCTCGGCGGTCGCGAGCGCACACTCCGGGGACACCCTGGAGCGTGGCCTGCACGAAGCATGACCCGCCTCCTCACCAGGACGACCGTCGACATCGACGAGGTCTCCCTCGACGGCGCTCATGTCGCTGACCCCGACCGCGAGATGCCACTTGTGCACGCTTTTCACGGCGGGTCGCGTGCACAAGTGGCATCTCGCGGAGGGGGGCTACTGGTAGGTGATCAGGTCGGGGAGGGGGGCGACCTGGGCCATCGTCTGGGCGGGGGTCAGCATCGGGAGGTCCTCGTCGTAGAAGTTCTTCCAGCCCCAGGCGATGCCCTCGGGGGCGCCCTCGTGCAGGGCATTCCAGGTGGCCTGCTTGTCGGGCTGGCCGCCCTGGCCGTCGACGTGGATCAGGAACTCGAGCTCGGGGCGGTCGCGGCGGATGCTGTCGCGGTCCTGCAGCATCGACAGCCGGAACTGGTGCAGCACGAACATCTTCGGCGGCAGGCCCTCGCGCTGCACGAGGTCCGCGAGCCAGCTCGAGACGCTGTCGACCTCGGTGGCCTGGACGCGGCCGATCTGCGCGAGCGGCACCTCGTCGGGCGCGAGCCGCCACTCCGGATCGAGGGCGAGGCCGACGTTCGGGAGGCGCAGCAGCTCCTCGTAGGCCTGCGCCTGAGTGAGGAAGTCGGAGCGGCCCGGCTGCAGGTCGAGCACGACGTACATGCCCGCCGCGGCGGCCGCGTCGATGTAGGGGCGTATGCCCGCGGGGTCGAGCTCGTTGGAGTAGTCGCCGTCGCCGCCGGCGCTGCCCGCCGCGACGGTGGTGATGATCTCGAGGCTCGGCACCACCTGCAGATCGGTGAGCGAGCGGTACGGCTCGGCCACCGCCTCCGCCCGCGCGATGGTCGCGTCGAGGCCCTGCTCGCCGAGCACGCCGAGCACGGGTGCGCCGGGCGTGCCGTAGATCGCGACGTAGAGGTGCCCGCCGAAGAGACGCTGCCCGCCGCCGGGCAGCTGCCAGCCGCTCGCGGCGGCGCGCACGGACCACTCCGGCAGCGACTGCGCAGCGAGCACGGGTCCGAGCAGCAGGGTGCAGGAGGCGCCCGCGTCGGCGATCGCGGTGACGGCCGGCCCCGAGGCGAGGAGGTCGGTCACGGAGTCGCCGACGAGGGTCACCGGGACGCCGACGGCGCGCGCGTTGGCGACGGCCGCGACGTCGGCGGCCTGGGCGAGGGCGGTCACCCCGGCGAGCGGTTCTGCCCGCGTCGGCAGCGCGCCGAAGGGCGGCGCCGCGGGGGCACCGGGCGCGAGGGCGACGAGGGAGGCGACGTCGAGCGCGCCGACCGCGACTCCGGTCGCCTCCTCGATCGCGGCGGCCTCGGCGGCGGCGGTCACGGTGTCGACACCCGCGTGCTCCGCGACGGCGCCGACGGCGACGACTCGGGTGGTGCCGAGCCGGGCGAGCTCGGCGTCGATCGAGGAGTCGGACGGCGAGGCCGAGGCCGTCGCGGTCGACGTGGATCCGGCACTCTCCACCAGCAGCGGCACGCCCCAGGCGATGCTCACCTGCGCGGCGAGCAGCACCGAGGCGGGCACGTCCTCCACCACGACGACGAGCGGCGCCGCGGTGAACAGCAGAGCGCTCGCACTCGCGGCGTCGGCGGCGAGCGTCACCGGACCGGCGGGCGCGGCGGCCTGCGTGCGCGGCGCCTCCTGCGGCTCGGAGTCCGAGGGGGACGCGGAGTCGAAGGTGCAGGCGCTCAGCAGCGGCAGGACGGCGAGGCCGCCGAGCACGACGCCGCGGCGGGTGAGGCCGCGGCGGGTCAGCCGATCGACGGCGGGGACGTCGGGGATCTCGGGGGGCATGCGCGGACCTCTCCTCTCGGAGCCGGCGGGCTCACTGGTGCGCGGTGGGTCTCGCTCCAGTGTCGCAGGCGCTGCCCCCCTCCCGTGGGACGAGGGGTCGGACCGACCGCTCGGTCAGACCGTGCGCGGCGCCTTGGCGAGGTTGGCCTCGAGCTCCTCGCGGTTCTGCCGCACCACGTAGGCGGGGCGGTCGCGCTCGACGCGCCAGGACTCGCTCAGCGGCGTGATCGCGACGGTGTCGAAGCCGAGGCGGTCGTAGAGGTCGGTGACGAAGTGCACGGCCTCGGGGTAGTCGCTCGACGTGGCGAGGGCGCGGCGGTCCTCGCTGCCGGCAGGGGTGCCGTCGGTCGTGATGTCCGCGGCCATGATGTGGTTGAACGCCTTGACGACCTTCGACTCCGGGAGGTGCTTCTGCAGCATCTCGCTCGTGGTCGTCTCGCCCTTGTCGAGCGCCTCGATGCGGCCGTCGCGCTCGAAGTAGTAGTTGTTCGTGTCGAGGACGATCTTCCCGGCGAGCGGCGCGACCGGCACCTCCTCGAGGTTCTTCAGCGGCACGGTCACGACCGCGATCTCCGCGGCCTCGGCCGCCTCCTGCGCCGTGGCGGCGCGCGCCTTCGGGCCGAGCTCCGCGATGAGGTCGGCGAGGGTCTCGGGACCGCGCGAGTTCGCGATCACGACCTCGTCGCCCTGGGCGAGGACCGCGCGCGCGACCTGGCTGCCGATGTTGCCTGCTCCGATGATTCCGTAAGTGGTCATGGGGAAGGGAACGCCCGCGGAGGGGAGGAATTCCGTCCTGGGGCGCACTCCCACGCCGCGTCCAGGCACCGCGGACGCGTGTCGCCGCGATAGGTTCGAGCGTCCGCTGACGAACGACCCCGGAGACCGCGATGCCGCAGTTCGACCTCCCGCTCGAGCTCCTCGAGCAGTACCAGCCCGACCTGCCGGAGCCCGAGGGCTTCGCGGACTTCTGGCGCGAGACCATCGCCGAGGCCCGCGGCCTCGCGACCGAGCCCGTCTTCGAGCCCGTCGACGCCGGCTTCCCGCTCCTGGAGATGTTCGACGTCACCTTCTCCGGTTTCGGCGGCCACCCGATCCGCGGCTGGCTGATCCTCCCCCGCGGCGTCGAGGGCCCGCTCCCCGCCCTGGTCACCTACATCGGCTACGGCGGCGGCCGCGGCCTGGTCGACGAGTGGACCGCGATGAGCGCCGCCGGCTACGCGCACCTGGTGATGGACACCCGCGGCCAGGGCTCCGGCCACCGCGGCGGCGACACCCCCGACCCGGTCGGCAGCGGCCCGCACGTCAGCGGCTTCATGACCCAGGGCATCGAGTCGCCCGCGGACCACTTCTACCGCCGCGTCTTCACCGACGCGGTCCGCGCGCTCGACGTGCTGCGCGCCCACCCCGCCATCGATCCCGCGCGCGTCGCGATCTCGGGCGGCAGCCAGGGCGGCGGCATCTGCCTCGCCGTCGCGGGCATCCTGGGCCTGCTCGGCGAGTCGGAGTCGGCGCGCGCCGCGATCATCGACGTCCCGTTCCTCAGCCACATCGGCCACGCCGTGCGGATCGTGGAGACCATGCCCTACGGCGAGGTCGTGCGCTACCTGCGCACCCACCGCGGCTCGGAGTCGTTCGTCTTCGACACGCTGTCCTACTTCGACGGCACCTCGTTCGCCCCGCACGCCGAGGTCGCGGCGATGTTCTCCGTCGCCCTGCTCGACGAGATCTGCCCGCCCTCCACCGTCTACGCCTCCTACAACCGCTACGCCGGCCCGCGCGAGATCCGCGTCTACCCGTTCAACGGCCACGAGGGCGGCGAGGTGTTCCAGATCCGCGAGCACGTGCGCTTCCTGGCCCGCGAGCTGGCGTAGAGGGCGAGCAGCTCGACCGGCTCAGCCCGACTGCGCGTCGAGCATCGCCGTGCCGATGCGGTCCTCCAGGTCGGCCAGCTCGTCGAGGACGTCGACCGCCACCCAGGCCTGGTCCCGCTTGCGGTCGGTCAGCGCCGTCAGCACGCCTGCGGCGACGAGCTGCCCGATCGCCGCGCCGACGCTCGAGGGCGCCCGTCCGGTCAGCTCGATCGCGCGGGCAGTCGTGACGATCGGGTGATCGAGGAGCCCGTCGAGGAGGAGCGCCGCCGCACTCCCCGCGCGCGGCCGGACGGCGGCCCACCACGCCGCGGGGAGCGCCTCGAGGACGGCGGCCGTCCGGGCCGATTCCGGAGCCGCGACCGCGCAGGCCCGCGCGAGCTCGTCGACGAAGGGCGCGAGCGCCCCATCCCGATAGTCGTTCACCAGCTCGAAGTAGCGCTCGCGATCCGCGACCAGCGCCGACGCCACGGGGACGACCGTGGTCCTCGTCAGCCCGCGACGGCGGAGGATCGCGGTGATCAGCGCGCGGCCGATGCGCCCGTTGCCGTCGGTGAAGGGGTGGATCGACTCGAACTGCGCGTGCGCGATCGCGGCCTGCACGATCGGGTCGAGGTCGCTCCGATTCGAGAACCGGATCAGGTCGGCCATCAGCGCCGGGACCGCCTCGGGCGGCGGCGGGACGTGCACCGCACCGCGCGGGGAGTGGTCGCTGCCGCCGATCCAGTTCTGCATCGGCCGGTAGGCCCCGGCGTAGCGGGCGTCCACCGGGTCGTCGGCCATCAGGATCCGGTGCGCCGTGAGGATCGCGGCCTCGTCGATCAGTCCGGTCCGGCCGGCGGCGTCGACCATGCCCGTCATCGCGTCGGCCGCCGCCACCATCGACGTCGCGCTGGAGTTCGCCCGGATGCCGACGGTGGCGCGGGCGTAGTCCTCCAGGGTCGCGTCCTCGTCTTCGATCTTGGAGGAGGAGACGGCTTCGGTTCGGAGCAGGAGCCGACCGAGCACCCCCAGCCGGTTCCCGTACTCGGCGTCCAGGGCGATGACCGCGTGCCGCGCGTCGTCGAGGGCCGGCCGAGAGGCGGGCGGCGGCTCCCAGGAGGACTCCGCGATCAGCGGCGGCAGGGCGACCACGACCTCGCTGAGCATCCGGTCAGCGCGCGTGCCGGCCCGGACGGTCTGTCGCCAGGGCCGCGTCTCGTACTCGTGCGCCGGCCACTCGGACGTCATCCGGCTCCCCTCGACAACCCGAATCAGCGGGTGCATTGTTTCGGGTTAAGGCTACAACCCGAATCAGCGGTCGCGCTGTTTCGGGTTGCAGGCGCAGTCCGACGGGCATCGCTTTGTGACGTCGTGCGACGACAGCGGTGCCGATTCCCGGCGACTCTGGGCACGATCGAGGGATGACTCGTCAGATCCGCTTCAACGCCTTCGACATGAACTGCGTCGCCCACCAGTCCTCGGGCATGTGGCGCCACCCTCAGGACCAGTCCTGGCGCTACAAGGACCTCTCCTACTGGACCGATCTGGCGAAGCTGCTCGAGCGGGGCACCTTCGACGGCATCTTCATCGCCGACGTCCTCGGCACCTACGACGTCTACGGCGGCTCGAACGAGGCCGCGATCCGGCACGGCGCGCAGGTCCCGGTGAACGACCCGATCCTGCTCGTCTCGGCGATGGCCGCCGCGACCGAGCACCTCGGCTTCGGCATCACGGCCGGCACCGCCTACGAGCACCCGTACCCGTTCGCACGCCGCATGTCGACGCTCGACCACCTGACCAAGGGCCGCGTCGGCTGGAACGTCGTCACCGGCTACCTCCCCAGCGCCGCGCGCAACATGGGCCACGAGGACCAGCTCGAGCACGACGACCGCTACGACGTCGCCGACGAGTACCTCGAGGTCCTCTACAAGCTGTGGGAGGGGTCGTGGGAGGACGACGCCGTCCTCCGCGACCGCGAGTCCGGCGTGTTCACCGACCCGGCGAAGGTGCACGAGATCGGCCACCGCGGCAAGAACTTCACCGTGCCCGGCATCCACCTCTCGGAGCCGTCGCTGCAGCGCACCCCCGTCATCTACCAGGCGGGCGCGTCGCCGCGCGGGATCCGCTTCGCGGCGGGCAACGCGGAGGCGATCTTCGTCGCGTCATCGACCAAGGCCGGCCTGAAGGCCACCGTCTCGCGGATCCGCGACGCGCTCGAGGCGGCCGGCCGCGACCGCCACTCCGCGAGGATCTACACGCTGCTGACGATCATCACCGACGAGACCAGCGAGAAGGCGCACGCGAAGCACCGCGACTACCTCTCCTACGCGAGCGAGGAGGGCGCGCTGGTCTTCATGTCCGGCTGGATGGGCATCGACCTCTCGCAGTACGACCTCGACGAGCCGATCGGCAACGTGAAGAGCAACGCGATCCAGTCGACCGTCGCCAACTTCCAGGAGGCGAACGAGGACGGCAGCGAGTGGAAGGTCCGCGACATCGCGAAGCTCGGCGCGATCGGCGGCCTCGGCCCGTTCATCGTCGGCTCGCCCTCCGAGGTGGCCGACCACCTGCAGGAGTGGGTGGAGGACACCGACGTCGACGGCTTCAACCTCGCCTACGCGATCACCCCGGGCACCTTCGAGGACGTCGTCGAGTTCATCGTGCCGGAGCTGCGCCGCCGCGGCGCCTACCCCGACGAGTACGTCGAGGGCACCCTCCGCCAGAAGCTGCACGGCCGCGGCGACCGCCTGCCGGAGGAGCACCTCGGCGCCGGCTTCCGCTACCGCGCGGACGCCTGACGCGGGGTCCCTCCCTGCTGATCGAGCAGCCCGCGGAGCGGGCGTATCGAGATCCCCCACCGCACGCACAGAAGCACCCCGCCGCGATGCGCGACGGGGTGCTCGTGTGCGTGAGCGAGGAGCGTCAGCCCTCGAAGGTGGCGTCGAGGGTGATCTCGACTCCGGTGAGCGCCTTGCTGACGGGGCAGGTGTTCTTCGCGTCCTCGGCGGCCTTGAGGAAGGCGGCCTCGTCGATGCCGGAGACCTCGCCGCTGACGACGAGGGCGATCTTGGTCAGCTTGAAGCCGCCGGCCGAGTCCGGGCCGAGCGAGACGTCGGCGCGGACGTCGAGCGCCTCGACGGTGCCGCCGGCCTGGCCGAGGACGGCCGAGAACTGCATGGCGTAGCAGGCGGAGTGCGCGGCGCCGAGGAGCTCCTCGGGGCTGGTCGAGCCGTTGGCGTCGTCGGCCGCGCGCTTGGGGAACGAGACGTCGTAGGTGCCGAGCTTCGAGCTCGAGAGCTCGACCTGGCCCTCGCCGGTCTCGAGCGAGCCGTTCCAGGCGGTGCGTGCAGAACGAGTGGGCATGGTTCCTCCTTCGGGGCGGGGAGCACCTGCCGTACCGGTGCTCTCCCTGGGGTTCCGAGCCTAGGGGAACGATCGTTCTCCTGCAATGCGATGGCGCGGAACGTCGCCTGGAAAGGCGCCGACTCAGTGCAGCAGCTTGAGCCCGATCACGCAGCCGACGATCCCGAGGACCAGCAGTGTGCGGACGAGCGAGAAGCCCTCGCCGCCGATGAACATGCCATAGAGCACGGTCAGCGAGGCGCCGATCCCGACCCAGACGGCGTAGGCCGTGCCGGTGGGCAGATCGCGCATCGCGTAGGCCAGGCCGGACAGGCTGGCGACGACGCCGAACCCGAAGATCACGGACGGCCAGAGTCGGGTGAACCCCTCGGACTTGCCGAGGGCGGTGGCCCACACGGCCTCGAGGACACCGGAGACGATCAGGACGATCCAGGACACGACGACTCACTCCTTCGAGTCAGTCTTGTCGTGCTGCCGGGTACTGCTCCCTCGTCCGGTTCGCCGTCATCGGCTGCCGCCAGCCTGTCACCGCGCCCTGGGCAGGCCCTGGGCAGCGGCGGCGGGGGCGGGGCAGCGCCGCTAGGCGAGGACCCGGTGGCCGCCGCCGCGCTGCCGCGCCATCTCGGCGCCGAGGCGCTCGGCCTCCTCGCGGGAGTCGTGGCGGGTGAGCGGGACGGCGGCGCCCGCGATGCGGTTGTGCCAGCCGGCGTCGTCGGCGTAGGTCTCGATCGCGGCGATGCGGTCGCCGCTCCTGCTGGTGTGCGCGCTCAAGGGCGGCCTCCGTCTCTCCCGCGTCTCGGAGTCGAGCGGGCCCACCAGACAACCCCGCGCAGCGGCGTCCGCTCCAGGGGTTGACGCTTCCGAGCAGGGAGGCGAAGGTCTCAGCCGGCGACGGAGGCGGCGGGATCGAGGTGGTCGGCCAGCGCGTCGATCGCCTGGTCCCAGCCGTCGTAGAACGAGTCGTCGCCCTGCTCGCCGTCGACGCCGGCCAGCTCGAAGGTCAGCCGGGTCAGCTCGCCGGCCGAGCGGATCGACACGGTCACGACGGGCGCGTCCGCGTCGCCGGGCTCGCCCCAGGTGAAGACGAGCTTCTCGGGAGCCGTGATCTCGCGGTAGACGCCGCCGGTCGGGTAGGTCTCCCCGCTCGCGGTCGAGACCATCGTGTAGGCATAGCGGCCGCCGACCTTCAGGTCGACCTCGACGGTGTCGCGCGGAGTGGTCAGCCCGCGGGGGTGCCACCACTGGGCGAGCTCGTCGGGGTCGGTCCACGCGCTCCAGATCTCCTGGGGCGTCGCGTCGAACAGCCGGGTGAGGGTGAAGCCCTGAGCGTCGTCGGTCATGGTCGTACTCCTTGCTGAGCGTCGGAAGGGATGCGCGCGAGCGTACTCCGGGGGCCTCCGAGGCTCCTCCACTCGGTCCCCCGCGCGCAACCCGGACCGTGCCGGACGAGGGAGAGGACGCGCCGCGCCCCTTTTCATGCTGGTCGAGTAGCCCCGCAGGGGCGTATCGAGACCCGACGTCATCAGCAGGGCGGGGCTGCAGACTCGCGTTCTGACGGTGGTGGATCTCGATACGCCCGCTCCGCGGGCTACTCGATCAGCATGAGAGGCCCGCTCCACGGGCTACTCGATCAGCATGGACGCTGCTCAGCTGCCGAGGCGGCCTGTCAGGCGGCGGTGGAAGCCGGTGCTGCGCTCGTCGAGGCCCTCGATGGTGACGGTGGCGCCGTGGTCGCGGTACTTCGTCTCGATGGAGTCGAGGGCGGCCACGGTGGAGGCGTCCCAGATCTGGGCGCGGCCGAGGTCGATGACGACGGCGGCCGGGTCGTCGGAGTAGGCGAAGCGGTCGACGAGGTCGTTGCTGCTGCCGAAGAAGAGCGGGCCGGTCACGGTGTAGCGGACGGACGCGCCGTCGGCGGCGACCGCGCGCTCGACCGCGATGACGTGGGCGACGCGGCGGGCGAAGAGGATCATCGCCAGGATCACGCCGACCAGCACGCCCAGCGCGAGGTTGTCGGTCGCGACGACGACGACCACGGTGACGACCATCACGAGCGTCTCGGGCACGGGCATCCGGCGCAGGGTCGAGGGGCGGAGGCTGTGCCAGTCGACGGTGCTGATCGCGACGATCATCATCACCGCGGCGAGCGCCACCATCGGGATGCGGCCCATCACCGAGCTGAGGCCGGTGACCAGCGCGAGCAGGAAGACGCCGGCGACGATCGTCGAGATCCGGGTGCGCGCGCCGCCGGTCTTCACGTTGAGCACGGTCTGGCCGATCATCGCGCAGCCGGCGATGCCGCCGTAGAAGCCGGCGAGCAGGTTCGAGACGCCGAGCGCCCAGGACTCGCGGCCCTTGTGCGAGGGGGTGCCGGTCATCTCGTCGACGAGCTTGGCGGTGAGCAGCGTCTCCATCAGGCCGACGAAGGCGACGCTGAGCGCGGTCGGCAGGATCAGCTGCAGGGTCGCGAGGTCCAGCGGCACCAGGAACGGGGTGATGCCGGGCAGCTGCCCGGTCAGCGGTCCCTCGTCCGCGACGTCCGGGACGGCCAGGTTCGCGAGGATGACGACGGCCGTCACGACGACGATCGCGACGAGCGGGGCCGGCACCGCGGTGGTGAAGCGGGGCAGCACGAAGATGATCAGCAGGGTCGCGGCGAAGAGCGCGTAGGCGATCCACGGGACGTCGATGACATGCGGCACCTGCGCCAGGAAGATCAGGATCCCGAGCGCGTTGACGAAGCCGATCATCACGGAGCGCGGGATGAATCGCATCAACCGGGCGAGGCCCGCGAAGCCGAAGACGATCTGGATGACCGCGGCGAGGATCACCGTCGGCAGCACGTACTCGACGCCGTGCTCCGAGACGAGCGGCGCGATGACCAGCGCGACGGAGCCGGCAGCCGCGGTGATCACGCCGGGGCGCCCGCCGAGGATCGACATGGTCAGCGCGAGGACGATCGAGGCGACGAGGCTCACCATCGGGTCCACTCCCGCGACGACCGAGAAGGAGATCACCTCGGGCACCAGCGCGAGCGTCGTCACCATGCCGGCGAGCACCTCGCGGGAGAGCTGGCGCGGCGAGCGGAGGGCGTCGAGGACGGTGATCGCGCGATTCGCGACGGCGGGGCGGGGCCCGGGCAGGCTGGTCGGGCTGGTGGGGACGGACACGACGGTCTCCAGGGGCGGACGGGCTCGGTGGGAGCGGCGGTCGGAAGGGGAGGAGCGCGGCGTCGCGCGAGCCGGACCCGCGCACGGGGAGAATGGTGCGGGACCCTCGACAGCAAACCTACCGCAACGTGAGGGTTGACCGGAACGGAGAGACGATGGCGGACGACCGCACGACCGAGCTGACGGCCGAGGAGGTCGAGGCGACCATGCGCATCGGCGAGCTCGCCGACCGGTCGTCGCTGTCGCTGCGGACGATCCGGCACTACGACGAGGTCGGGCTGCTCCGGCCGAGCGGCCGCACCGAGGGCGGGTTCCGCCTCTACACCGAGCGCGACTTCGACCGCCTGCTGCTCATCCGCCGGATGAAGCCGCTCGGCTACACGCTCGACGCGATGACCGAGCTGCTGCGCGTCGTCGACAGCCTGGAGCAGGCGGAGACCCCGGAGGAGACCGCCGCGATCCGCGCGCGGCTGGCCGCCTTCGAGGAGGAGGCGTCGCTCCGCCGCGCGAAGCTGCAGGACCAGCTGGCGATGGCGGACGAGTTCCTCGCCCTGCTCCGCGCGCGCTGAGGCGGCGAGCAGGGCGAGGCGATCAGGCCTGCCCGGCTACAGGATGAAGAGCATCTCCTGATAGGTCGGCAGTGGCCACAGGTCGTCGGCGATGAGGCTCTCGATGGTGTCGGCCGCCTCGCGGACCGCCGCCATCGCCGGGATCAGCGCGGCGCGGGCGTGCTCCGCCTCGGCGAGGGCCGTGTGGCCCGGCTCCGCGGCGAGCGCGTCCTTCAGCGTGGCGAGCGCCGTGCGCAGGTCGGCGATCGGCGCGCTCACCTCGTGCAGCGGCGCGAGATCCGGCTCCACTCCCGCGGACTTCAGCGCGCCGACGTTCAGCGCGACCTCGGTCTGGTGCCGCACGGCGGCCGGCAGGATCGAGGTCGTGCCCATCTCGAGCGTGAGCCGCGCCTCGACGCCGACCGACAGTGCGTACTGCTCGAGGCCGATCTCGTAGCGGCTGTGCATCTCGCGGTGGTTGAAGACCCTGTACTTCTCGAAGAGCTCGAGGGCGGAGTCGGTGATCAGCTCGGGCAGGGCGTCGAGCGTCGTGCGCAGGTTGGCGAGCCCGCGCTTCTCGGCCTCGATCGGCCAGGCGTCCGCGTAGCCGTCGCCGTTGAAGACGACCGCGCCGTGCTCGGTGATGATCGCGGTCAGGAGGTCCTGAACGGCGGTGTCGAAGTCGGTGCCGGCGGCGACCGCGGTCTCCAGCTCGGTCGCGGCGAAGTCGAGCGACTCCGCCATGATCGTGGCGATCGTCACCATCGGGCCGGCGACGGACTGCATCGAGCCCGGCGCGCGGAACTCGAAGCGGTTGCCGGTGAAGGCGAACGGGCTGGTCCGGTTCCGGTCGCCCGGGTCGGTCGGGAGGATCGGCAGGGTGTCGACGCCGATCTGCATCGCGCCGCGCCCCTTCGACGAGGTCGCCGGGCCCTTCGCGAGCTGCTCGAAGACGTCGGCGAGCTGGTCGCCGAGGAAGATCGAGATGATCGCGGGCGGGGCCTCGTTGGCGCCGAGGCGGTGGTCGTTCGAGGCGGAGGCGACGGAGGCGCGCAGCAGCCCGCCGTAGCGGTGCACCGCGCGGATGACCGCGGCGCAGAACACCAGGAACTGCGCGTTCTCGTGCGGGGTGTCGCCGGGGACGAGGAGCGAGCCGAGCTCGCTGTTGCCGAGCGAGAAGTTGACGTGCTTGCCCGAGCCGTTGACCCCGAGGAAGGGCTTCTCGTGGAAGAGGCACTCCATCCCGTGCTTCTTCGCGACCGACTTGAACGTGGTCATCAGGAGCTGCTGGTGGTCGGCCGCGATGTTGCCGCGCTCGAACATCGGGGCGATCTCGAACTGCCCGGGCGCGACCTCGTTGTGCCGGGTCTTCGCGGGGATGCCGAGCTTGAACAGCTCGCGCTCGGTGTCCATCATGAAGCCGAGCACGCGCTCCGGGATGGCGCCGAAGTAGTGGTCGTCGAACTCCTGGCCCTTGGGCGGCTTGGTGCCGAAGAGGGTGCGGCCGGCGTTCAGCAGGTCGGGGCGGGCGAGGAAGAAGTGCCGGTCGATCAGGAAGTACTCCTGCTCCGGTCCGCAGAACGAGACGACGGGCTTCGGCGCGACGTGCCCGAAGAGCTTCAGGATGCGGACGGCGTGCTCGCCCATCGCCTGCTGCGAGCGCAGCAGCGGCGTCTTGTGGTCGAGGGCCTCGCCGGTCATCGAGACGAAGACGGTCGGGATGCAGAGGGTGTTGCCGTTCGGGTTCTCGAGCACGTAGGCCGGGCTGGTGACGTCCCAGCCGGTGTAGCCGCGGGCCTCGAAGGTGTTGCGGAGCCCGCCGTTGGGGAAGCTCGACGCGTCGGGCTCGCCCTGGACCAGGGTCTTGCCGGCGAACTCGGCCAGAGCGGAGCCGTCGCCGACCGGCTCGAAGAAGCTGTCGTGCTTCTCGGCGGTGAGCCCGGTCAGCGGGTAGAAGACGTGCGCGTAGTGGGTGGCGCCCTTCTCGAGGGCCCAGTCCTTCATCGCCGAGGCGACGGCGTCGGCGACCAGCGGGTCGAGCACGGCGCCGTGCTCGATGGTGGCCATGACCGACTTGAAGACCGACTTCGGCAGGCGCTGCCGCATCACGATCGTGCTGAAGACGTTCGAGCCGAAGATCTCTCCCGGCGCCTCGGTCTGATCGAAGACGACCGCGGGCGGGACGTAGGCTTCGACGTCCTTGATCGCGTCGCGGCGGACCGTGTTCCCACTCATGTGTGCCCCGTTCAGCGGCGTCGTGCTCCGCGCCGACCGCGGAGACCGTGGCCAGGCTAGGGAGCGCAGATGCCGGGGCTGTTTCGGGGCCGTGACGTTCTCCCCCGGCCTGTCGCTCCCGCGCGTCTGCTTGCATGGGGGGATGAGCCTGCAGCGGACCGACGTGCTGGTCGTCGGCGGCGGACCGGTCGGCGTGCTGCTGGGCGCGCTGCTCGCCCGGCGCGGGGTCGATGTGCAGGTCTGGGAGCGGCGGACCGCGGTGCCCGCCGGGTCGCGGGCGATCGGCATCCATCCGCCCTCGCTCGACGCGATGGCCGAGGTCGGTGCCACCGAGCGGATCCTCGCCGAGGGCGTCCGGGTCGCGGAGGGCGTCGCGGTGAGCCGGCGCCGGGTGCTCGGGGCGCTGTCGTTCGCGCGGGCCTCGCGCACGCATCCGTACGTCGTCACCCTCGATCAGCACCGGACCGAGTCGATCCTGCGGGAGCGGCTGGAGGCTGCGGCGCCCGGCGCGCTGCGCTCGGGTGTCTCGCTGACCGGGCTCGCTCGCGGGCGCGACCACGTCGACGCGACCGGGGCGGACGAGCACGGCGCTCCGGTGACGGTGCGCGCCGCCTTCGTCGTCGGCGCGGACGGGGCGCGCAGCGCAGTGCGCGAGCTGCTCGGGATCCGCAGCACGGGCCGCGACTACCCCGACTCCTACGTGATGGGCGACTTCGCCGACCCGGAGCCGGCCGCGCGGGCGTCGTCGGCGCTCGTCGACGTCGGGCCGGACGGCGTGGTGGAGTCGTTCCCGCTGCCGGGCGGGCGGCGGCGCTACGTGGCGCTCGCGGGGGACGACCTGGTGGCGCCCGCGTGGCGGCCGGACGCGGCGCCCGATCCGGCCTCCGCCCTGGCGCTCAGCACCGTGGTGCGGGCGCGGACCGGCGCCGAGCCGGACCCGGCGACCTGCACGATGCTCAGCGGCTTCCAGGTGCGCCGGCGGGCGGCCGAGCGGATCGGCGTCGGGCGGGTGGTGCTGATCGGCGACGCCGCGCATGAGATCAGTCCGATCGGCGGGCAGGGGATGAACCTGGGCTGGCTCGACGCGGCCGAGCTCGCGCCGCTGCTCGCAGACGCCGTGCGCAGCGGCTCGGCGGGGCCGTTCCCCGCGTTCGCCCGGCGGCGAATGCGGGTGGCGCGGCGCGCAGCGCGGCAGGCCGAGCTGAACATGGCGGCGGGGCGGCCGACCGGCGGCGCGGGGCTGCTCGGGCGCGAGGGCCTGCTGCGGGCGCTGCTGGCGCTGCCGACCTCGGACCTGCTGGCGCGGGTGTACTCGATGCGGTGGTCGTAGGGCTGCTGGTGGGGCCGGCTCAGGCGACCAGTCGCGCGCCCGCCAGGCCGAGCTCGACGACGAGGACGAGCGAGGAGGCGATCACCAGGCGGAACAGCGTGCGGGTCGGCGGGCCGGTGAGCACCAGGCGGATGCCGGCGGCCGCGAGGACGAGGACCGCCACGGTCGCGACCACGGCGAGGACGATTCCCGGGCCGCCGACCGGATCGTCGCCGGCGACCTGGCCGAGCAGCACGAGCACCGCGCCGAGCATCAGCGAGCCGAACGCGACGACGCCGGAGAGGCGCAGCCCGAGGCGGTGCGGGAAGCCGCGGACGCCGGTCGCCTCGTCGTCGACGAGGTCGGGGAGCACGTTGGTGCAGTGGATCGCGACGCCGAAGACCGCGCCCGTGACGACCGCCCACCAGGCCGGCAGCTGCCCGCCACCCGCTGCGACGGAGACGACGGGGAGCAGCCCGAAGGCGACGAGGAACGGGACGACGGAGAACGCGGTGCGCTTGAGCCCGGCGTCGTAGGCCCAGCCCGCGGCGACGAGGACGAGGTGCGCGACTGCGGCGACCGGCCCGAGCAGGAGCGAGATCACGACGGCGACCGCGGCGGTGCCGAGTGCGGCGGCGCGGACCTCGCCGACGCCGATCCGGCCGAGCGCGACGGGCTTGTCGGTGCGGCCGACGGCGCGGTCGCGGTCGGCGTCGATCCAGTCGTTCGCCAGCCCGATCGAGAGCTGCCCGGCGAAGACGGCGAGCGCCACGAGGACGACGATCCCTGGTGCGTGCCCGGACGCCGCGGCGAGCACGGTCGCCAGCACGGTGACGGTGACGGTCGGCCCGGGGTGCGACGAGGCCAGCAGGAGGCGCACCCGGGACGTCATCCGGCCAGCCTACGGCGGGCGTGCGCGCGGCAGCGCGGGGCGCCAGGGCGGGCAGAGGAAAACCCCGGGTCAGTAGCCTGATACCGGGGTTCCCGTGTCGTGGCCAGAGGGACATGCCGCCTGAGCGGCATCGGTCATCAAAGGCTCTCGATGGGTCGATTGTACGCCGGGAGGGCGGAGCATGCCGAGCAGTGCTGAATCATGGATCGTCGACTGGCTCACCGTCGAGCGCTTGGCTAAATACGTTCGAGCCGCAGGGGGCGACCACTCTCGCGCTCTCGCCTTCTACGAGTGGAACGCACGCCTGTCGGCGGAGTTGCTCCACGACCTCGGTCACCTCGAGGTCGGTCTGCGGAACGCGTACGACCGGGCACTGCTCGCCCACCCTGGAATTCGCGGCGGCGACTGGATCGAACAGGCGTCGTTCGAGCAACTGCTGCCCGTTCATCGTTCTCTCGACTCTCACGGTGTGCCTCAGGACAAGAACGCGACCCCGCGCGCCGCGATCAAGACCGCCCGCAGGTACGCGAGGTACACGGCCGGCGGGCGGACGCCCCGCGGCAAGGTCATCGCGGAACTGATGTTCGGCTTCTGGACCTACCTCTCGGACGGGCTCCACGAGAAGACGCTGTGGGTGCCGGCACTGAATCGGGCGTACCGGCCCGGCACCGATCGCGTGAAGATCCATGCCGCCCTCACCGACCTACGAGATGTCAGGAACCGTCTCGCTCACAACGAGTCCGTGTTCGACCGCCGTCCCGAGAACATCCGCCGCTCGCTCGTCTTCGTCGCCCGCTCGCTCTCGCCCGACCTCCGAGACCAGATCCTCAGCACGAGCCGAGCGTCGGACGCGATCTCCGCGCGTCCGTGACTGGGGCCTCCGCTCTGCCGAACCACAAGGCGCACAGGGGAACCCCAGAAAGGTGCCAGGCGGCGCATCGGGTCGGAGCCGTAGGCTCGGAGCGTTCTGAAACCGCCCCCACACCCCGGGGGCGGCGACCCCCCACGACGCCAAGGACGACGCCGATGAACCGCATGCCGAGCAACCGCACCACCGTGATCACCGCGCTGGCCTGCGGCCTGCTGCTCTCGACCGGAGTGGCCGCCCAGGGCGCCGCCGCCGACACGGCCACCGCGTCGCTCGAGGACCACCTCGGGCCGGACAGCGCCGCCGGCGACACCCTGCTGGTGAACGGGCGCGCGTACCCGCTGCAGTAGCGGCCGGCTCTCGGCCGCGCTGTGCGCCCGGCTGAGTAGTTCTCTCCAGGCCGCCCCGAACGGGTGGTACCCGCTCCCTGTGAATCTCATCACACTGAGGAGCCTTCTCGACGAACGTGGTGCAGCCGCGCTCGGGTCCCGCAGGCACCGCACTGCCACCCGCTCGCCGCTCGCCCTGGAGTCGTCATGCCCGAACACCGTCCCGCCCGCGCGCGGGCCCTCGCCCTCGCCACCGCCCTCGCGGTCGGCTTCGGGCTGCTGGTCGCACCGGCGGCCGTGGCGGCGGAAGCCGCACCCTCGGCTGCGCCGGTCTCCGAGACCTCCGGCCAGTGGCACACGGACAAATCGGCCGCTCGCCAGGCCGCGCCGCAGGCCGCCGAGCCGCGCGCGCTGGTCGCCGCGACTCCTCCGGCGAACGACCTCCGCGAGAACGCGACTGTCGTCACGAGCCTGCCGTACTCCGCGTATGGCCTTCCCTATGTAGGGGCGACCCTGTCGGAGGGCGAGGACTCGACCTGCCGGACGACCGACCCCGACTACACCGACTACTTCGAGCACGGAGACGGCTCGATCTGGTTCAAGTACACGTCGACCAAGCGGCAGACACTGACCTTCAGCGGATCCTCGCCGGGGTACACCCAGATCGTCAGCGCATTCCCCGAGGGTCCGACCACGGATGCCACCCGGATCAGTTGCGCAGAACTCGGCTTCCGAGACGTGAACTTCCTCCAAGCAGAGGCCGGGCGAACCTATTACTTCCAGGTCACCTCCGATTACCTCTCATCCGACGTCCCAGCCGGAACTGCGCAGTTCTCTCTCTCCGCGAGTGCAGCGATCCCCAATACGACGTACTCGTCGGCGTCCGCCATCTCGACGCTGCCCACCACGATCGCGGGCTCGACCACGAAGATCGACAGCAACTGGTACGAGCCGTACGCGGGCTGCGACTGGAATCCCTTCATGGGTTCGGTCTGGTACAAGTACCGCGCAACATCCACCGGGACCGTGCGCGCCGACGTCGGTGACAGCTTCGCGCCGATGAACATCGCCAGCTACGACTCGGACGGCGTCACACCGGGCAGCATGCTCGACTGCGGAGAGCAGTCTGCTGAGCCACAGGGCTACGACTACTCCTTCGACCGCGCCAACGTCGAGTTCGCTGTCACGGCGGGTAAGACGTACTTCCTCCAGGTCGGCAACTTCAGCTTCGACGAGGGCGACTTCGTCCTGAAGGTCTCCAACGTCGGCACCCTCACCCCCGCGACGCCCACCATCAGCGGCTCGGCGACCGCCGGAGACACGCTGACCGCGGTTCCCGGCACCTGGGGCCCCTCGCCGGTGGCGCTGAGCTACCAGTGGCTGAGCAACGGCGACCCGATCAGCGACGCGACCGGTCCTCAGTACGTCGTCTCGCAGTGGGATCTCGGCAACGCGATCACCGTGCAGGTCACCGGCACCAAGGCCGGCTACGCGACGGCCTCGCGCACCAGCGCCGCTGTCACCGTCACCGCGGGCTCGCTCACGAACTCGGTGCCGACCGTGACCGGGTCCGCCGCGATCGGCGGGACGCTCACGGCCAACCCGGGCAACTGGGGTCCCGCGCCCGTCGAGCTGGCGTACCAGTGGAAGCGCAACGGGACCGCGATCGCCGGCGCCACGGGCAGCAGCTACGTCGTCGCCTCCGCCGACTCGGGCACCGCGCTCACCGTCAGCGTCACCGGCACGAAGTACGGGTACACGACCGCGACCCGCACCAGCTCGGCCACCCAGGTCGGGCTGCCGCTGCAGACGCTCATGCCGACGCCGACGATCACCGGCAGCACGACCGTCGGGTCGACGCTCACCGCGAATCCGGGCACCTGGGACTCCGGCGTGACGCTGAGCTACCAGTGGAAGAAGAACGGCGGCACCTACATCTCCGGCGCGACCGCGAAGACCTACGTCCTCAAGGCCTCCGATGCCGGCGCGACGCTGACCGTGAGCGTCACCGGCACCAAGACCGGCTACTCGCCCGCGACCAAGACCAGCGCGACGACCGCGGCCGTCACCAACGGCGCGGTCATCACGGGAGCCACGCCGACCATCACCGGCACCGCGACCGTCGGGCAGAAGCTCACCGCCGTTCCCGGCACCTGGACGCCCTCGCCCGTCACGCTCGCCTACCAGTGGCAGCGCAACGGCACCGCGATCAGCGGCGCCACCGCGACGACTTACACGCTCGTCGCGGCCGACGCCGGCGCGGCGATCACCGTCGCGGTCACCGGCACGAAGTCCGGCTACACCGCGGTCACGAAGACCAGCGCTGCGGTCACCGCGAAGGCAGCGCTGCAGACGCTCATGCCGACGCCGACGATCACCGGCACGACGAAGGTCGGCTCGACCCTCACCGCGAACCCCGGCACCTGGGACGCGGGCACGACGCTGAGCTACCAGTGGAAGAAGAACAACGGCACCTACATCTCCGGCGCCACCGCGAAGACCTACGTGCTCAAGGCCTCCGACGCCGGCGCCACGATCACCGTCTCCGTCACCTCCACGAAGACCGGCTACTCCCCCGCCACCAAGACCAGCGCCACCACCGCGCTCGTCACCGGCGGCGTCCTGACCGGCGCGACCCCGACGATCACCGGGACGGCGAAGGTCGGCCAGACCCTCACCGCGGTGCCGGGCACCTGGTCGCCGGCGCCCGTCACGCTGAGCTACCAGTGGAAGCGCGGCGGCACCGCGATCTCGGGCGCGACGTCGGCGACCTACAAGACGGTGTCGGCGGACGCGGGCAAGGCGATCACGGTGACGGTCACCGGCACGAAGGCGGGCTACACGACGCTGAGCAAGATCAGCGCGGCCAAGACCGTCGTGAAGTAAGGCGCCGTGAAGTGAGCACCGTCGCGAAGTAATCCCCCGGACACCTGAGGGAGGCGCGGGCGTGCGAGGCTTGATGGTCGCCGCCCGCCCCTCCTCCCTCAGGACACCGTGAACACCCCTCCGCGTACCAGCTCCAGCACCCGCACGACCTCCCCCGCCGCCTTCCCCTGGATCGGCCTGCTCACGCTCGCCGGCGCCGTCTTCGTCTCGGTGACCAGCGAGTTCCTGCCGACCGGCCTCATCCCGGACATGTCACGGGACCTCGGCGTGAGCATCCCGCTGACCGGGCAGCTGGTGACGATCTTCGCGGCGACCGTCGTCATCGCGACGACCCCGCTGACGCTCGTGACGCAGCGGTTCTCGCGGAAGAGCCTGCTCCTCGTCGCGCTGTGCACGATCGCGGTCGCGAACGTGCTGGCCGCGCTCGCGCCGACGTTCGCGCTGCTGGTCGGCGCGCGCATCCTCGGCGGGCTCGCGCACGGGCTGTTCTGGGCGATCGTCGCCGCCTACTCGGCGCACCTCGTCGCTCCGGAGCACCTCGGCCGGGCGACCGCGATCACGGCCGGCGGCGGCTCGGCGGCCTTCGTCCTCGGCGTGCCGGTGGGCACCGCGCTCGGCCACGCGTTCGGCTGGCGTCCGACGTTCGCGATCCTCGGCGCGATCGTGCTGCTGCTGGCGCTGCTCGTCGTGAAGTTCCTGCCCGCGGTCGACCACAGCATCCCGCTGCGCACCGGCGAGATCCGGCTGCCCGCCCGCAAGGACCGCAGCCTGCCGCGCATCATCGGCGTCTGCGTCGTCATCCTGCTGGTGCTGATCGGCCAGAACACGCTCTCGACCTACGTCACGCCGTGGCTCGAGAACGCGTCGTTCTCCCCCGACAGCGTCCCGCTCCTCCTCTTCGCGTTCGGCGGCGCGGGCGCGGTGGGCCTCGTGCTCGCCGGCTTCGCGACCGACCGCTTCCCGCGCTCCGGCTTCGTGGTCGCGGCGATCGCCGTGGTGCTCGCGCTGGTCGCGCTCGGGCTGGCCGCCGGGTCGCAGGCCACGGTCGCGATCGTCGTCGCGGCGATCGTCTGGAACATCGCGTTCGGCGGCATCCCGGCGATGCTGCAGACGCGGATGCTGCGCACCTCCTCGTTCCAGCTGCGCAGCCTCGCCGCGGCGCTGCAGACGACCGCGTTCAACATCGGCATCGGCGGCGGCGCGATCGTCGGCGGGCTGACCATCGACCTGAGCGGACTCGACCTGCTGCCGTGGGTGGCGATCGTGATGATCGCGGTCGGGCTCGTGGTGAGCCTGATCGTGGAGGCGCGCTCGTCGGCGGCGGTGCGGCGCGAGCAGGCCGCGGCGGTCCGCTAGGGCGAGGCGTCTCCTCCCCGCGGACGACGACCTGCCCGACGAGTGCGGGATAGCGTGAAGCGCATGAGTCAGAGCACGATCCCCGTCCCCGGGCAGCCGTACTACGGTGCTCCTCCGCTCGCCGCGATCCGGCGCTTCTTCTCGCAGTACGCGCGCTTCCGCGGCAGGGCGAGCCGCGCGGAGTACTGGTGGATCATCCTCGCGGGGACCCTGCTGAACCTCGCGCTGCAGCTGATCGACGGCTCGGAGCCGGGACTGCAGCTGTCGTTCACGCCGTTCCGCTCCGGCGAGCTGGACTTCGCTACGCCGTGGGTCGCCGTGCTGGCCGGGGCGATCGCGCTCGGCACGCTGGTGCCCTCGCTCGCGCTGGTCTGGCGACGGCTGCACGACGTGAACCGCAGCGGGATGTGGATCTTCGCGCTGTTCATCCCCATCGCGGGCGCGGTGTTCCTGCTGATCCTGTTCGTGCTGCCGCCGCGGCCGGAGGGGATGCGCTTCGACTGAGGCTCGCGGTGTCGCTCGCGCCCTCTACGGTGAGGGCGTGACTGCGCGCGGCAACGACTTCGACGCCCTGCGGCTGGTCGCCGCACTGATGGTCGTCGTCGGGCACGGCGCCGTGCTGCTCGGCGAGCCGGCGCCGCGGCTGCTCGGGCTGCCCGTGCACTCGCTCGGCGTCTCGGTGTTCTTCTGCGTCAGCGGGTTCCTGATCGCGGGGAGCATGGAGCGCGCGCCGAGCGCGGGGCGGTTCCTCTGGCACCGGGTGCTGCGCATCTTCCCGGCGCTGATCGTCGTGGTCGCGCTGAGCATGCTCGTGCTCGGGCCGCTGGTGACGTCGCTGCCGGCCGGGGCGTACTTCTCCTCGCCGCAGACCTGGGCCTATGCGCTCAACGTGCCGCTGCTGGCGCAGTACGAGCTGCCGGGCGTCTTCGACTCGGCGGTGCACGCGCGGCCGGCGGTGAACGGCTCGCTCTGGACGCTCGGGGTGGAGTTCTGCTGCTACCTCGGGGTGCTGGCGCTGCGGTGGGTGCCGGGGCGGGCTCGCGGGGTGCTCGCGGTGGTGGCGCTCGTGGGGCTCGCGGTGGTGACGGGGCTGGGCGGAGCGCTCGGGTCCTCCGCGGAGCTGTGCGCGTTCTTCGCGGCGGCCGCGGCGGTGCGGCTGCTGGTGCCGGCCGCGTGGCTGCGCTGGCCGGCCGGCGTCGTGGCGCTCGCGGTGCTGCTCCTCGCGGCCGGGACTCCGCTGCAGCAGGTGGTGCTCTGGATCGCGCTGCCGGTGCTCGTGATCGTCGTGGGCACCGGATCGCTGCCGGTGCTGCGGCGGGCGGCGCGGTTCGGCGACTTCTCCTACGGGCTGTACCTGTGGAGCTATCCGGTGCAGCAGCTCGTGCTCGAGGTGCTGGGGCGGCTGCCGATGGCGGCGGACCTGGCGCTCGTCGTGGCGGTGACGCTCCTGCTCGCGGTGGCCTCGTGGTGGCTGGTCGAGCGGCCGGCGCTGCGCTGGAAGGACCTGCGCTGGAAGGACCTGCGGCGGAAGGACCTGCGGCGGAAGGACGCGTCGCTACGCTGGGGCACCGTGACCGGAACGGATCCCCGATGAGCGCGCTGCTCGGGCTGCACCACGTCGCGATCATCGTGAGCGACTACGAGCGCGCCAAGCGGTTCTACCTCGACGTGCTCGGCTTCCGCCTCGACTCGGAGGTGCTGCGCGAGGAGCGCGGATCGTGGATGGCGAACCTGAGCCTGAACGGCGAGTACCTGCTCGAGCTGTTCACCTTCCCGTCGTCGCCCGAGCGGGTGTCCGATCCGGAGGCGCTGGGGCTGCGGCACCTCGCCCTCGCCGCGGCGGACCCGGCGGCGGTGCGGTCCGACTTCGTCCGACGCGGGGTCGCGTGCGAGCCCCTGCGCACGGACCCGCACACCGGGCGGGCGATGTTCTTCCTCCGCGACCCGGACGGACTGCCGGTCGAGATCCACGGCGTCTGAGCCGCCTGCCGGAGAACCGGAGAACCGGAGCAGCGACGCTCAGCGCGGCGCGGCGCTGCTCCCCCGCGCGACGAGAGTGGGCGCGATCAGGGGCAGCGGCTCGACCGCCTCGCCGCGCATCAGCGCGAACACCCGGTCGACGGCGAGCTGGCCGACCTCGGCGAAGTCGAGGTGCACCGTCGAGAGGCTGGGCCGGTAGTAGCCCGCCTCGGGGACGTCGTCGAAGCCGACCACGCTGCGGTCCGCGGGAACGCGGATCCCGTGGTCGTCGAACGCCTTGATCACGCCGAGCGCGAAGGGATCGTTGGCGGCGAAGACCGCGGTGACGTCGGGATCGGCGGCGAGCTCGACGCCGGCCCGGTAGCCCTCGGCGACGCTCCAGTCCGTCGTCCGGAGCACGGGGCGCGCCACGCGACGGGCGAGCGCGAGCTCGGTCGACCAGCCGCGCTCCCGGGCCTCGGAGGCCATCCAGCCCTCCGGTCCGCCGACGTGGGCGACGGTCTCGTGCCCGAGCTCGAGCAGGTGCCGGACGGCGAGCTGCGCGCCGTGCACCTCGTCGATCGAGACGCTGGACGCGCCGGGGGCGGAGCCCTGCTCGAACGTGACGATGGGGACGCGGGAGTCGAGCCCCCGGAGCGTCTCGACCGCGCTCCCCAGCGGGACCAGGACGATGATGCCGTCGACCTCGTCGGCGGTCAGCTCGTCGAGGGCGTGGCGGATGCTCGAGCGGCCGACGTCGCCGAGCGTGATCAGCCGCGTGGAGTAGCCGTTCCGCCTCGCCTGCTCCGAGATGCCGTAGAGCGCGACGGACGGGCCGTGCACCGAGAGCGAGTAGCTGACGACGCCGATGTTCATCGTCCGGTTGCTCGCGAGGGCGGCCGCGGCGGTGTTGCGACGGTAGCGCAGCTGCGCGATCGCCTTCTCGGTCCGCTCGCGGATCTCGGGCGACACGTTCGGCGCGCCGTTGATCACCCGCGAGA
The DNA here is from genome assembly GCF_022815565.1 of Rathayibacter sp. VKM Ac-2926. NCBI lineage: Bacteria > Bacillati > Actinomycetota > Actinomycetes > Micrococcales > Microbacteriaceae > Rathayibacter > Rathayibacter sp. VKM Ac-2926. The sequence continues at coordinate 530,301 of NZ_JALGRS010000001.1, forward strand.
CGGTCTGCTGGGAGACCCCGGCGAGCGCGGCGACGTCGACCATCCGCGGGCCGTGCGCCCGCGAGGAGACCCGGCTCACGCCGTGGCCCGGCCGGCGGGAGGGGGCGGCGATCCGGTCGAGGGCATACCCGATTATGACCTGCGCCGGACCGCCGCCCGGTCTCGCGCCCCGCCCGTCCTAGGGCCGGCGGTAGCGCAGCACCGCGGGGTGGCGCTCGTAGGGCCACTCGGCCTCGGGCACCATGTACTGCGTGGTGGTGTAGCTGCCGTCCATCGTCGACTTCAGGGTCGGCGGGCCGTCGAAGCCGATGACGCCCCAGCCCACCCGGTTCTCGTTCCCTCCGTAGACCGGGTCGCCGTAGAAGCCCTGCCGGGTGTTCAGCACGAGCAGCGGGAAGAACTCGAGGAAGTCCTCGTTGACCGGCTGGTTGCCGGCCGGCGCTCCTCCGCTGCCCTGGCCGTCGGACTCCGCGAAGAGGAAGCGCGCCGGCTTCTCCTCCCGCGAGAGCGCGACGAGCACCGCGTCCTGCTGCTCGTCGTCCAGCTCGACGAACGGCCGCCCGTGCGCCTCGGCGGCCAGGCGGTCGAGCTCGACGACGCCCTCGCGGTAGAAGGTGCGGCGGCTGTCGATCCGCTCCTGCCAGGCCTGCTCCTCGAGCCCCTCCATCCGGAGCCAGCCGATGCCGTCCGCCGCGGGGAAGACGAACCGCGTGCCCGAGAGCATGCGGTCGATGAACCGCACGACCTTCGCCTCTCGCGCGCCCGGATGGTGGTCGGTCGGGATGATCCGGGCCGTCGCGGCCTCGATGGTGTCCCACTCGTGCTGGTCGAAGAACAGCGGCCCGTCGACGTCTCGCGTCGAGACGGGAACGGTCACCCACTCTGCCTGTCCCATGATGATGTCCTCTCTTGCCGGTTCGTGATGATGTGGTGCGCGGTGCCGCGCGCGGGCTCAGTCGTCCGACGACCAGCCGCGGGAGTCGACCGCGATGATGCGGTCGCTGCAGCGCCAGGCGTTCGCCATGATCGTCAGCGCCGGGTTGATGCCGGTCGCCGTCGGGAAGAAGCTCGCGTCGAAGACGTAGAGGTTCGGCACCTCGTGCGAGCGGCACCAGCGGTCGACGACGGAGGTGGCGGGGTCGTTCCCCATCCGCACCGTGCCGAGCTCGTGCGAGGTGTTGCCGGTGATGCGCTCCATGTTCACGGGCACGACCTTCGCGGCACCGGCCGCCTCGAGGATCTCGCCGTTCTTCGCGACCTGCCACTTCTCCTGCGCGAAGTCGTTCGGGTGCGGGGTATGGGTGATCCGGGCGACCGGGAGGCCCCAGGCGTCCTTCACCGTCGGGTCGAGGTCGACCCGGTTGCTCTCGCGCGGGAGGTCGTGCAGGAGGATCCCGATCTTCATCGAGTGGTTGAACAGCTCCCGGTCCGCGTCCTTGGCGGCCTGGCCCCAGCTCGGGCGGCCGGGGAAGCTCCAGTTGACCGGGTGGCCGATCATCGAGGGGAAGATCAGCGAGCCGAGGATGTGGCCGCGGCTGGCGTCGGTCTCGTAGAAGTCGAACGAGCACAGGCTCATGTAGTGGCCGGCCCAGCCGTAGAGCGGGTCGCTCACCTCCCGGTCGAAGAGCCCGACGGAGAACGAGTACTGGTGGAAGGTGGCGTTCCTCCCCACCTGACCGCTGCCGTTCGCGAGCCCGTCGGGGAACAGCGCGGACTTCGACATCAGCAGCAGACGCGGCGTCTCGATCCCGCCGCCGGCGACGATCACGGCCTTCGCCTTCTGCACGAACTCGTTGCCGTCCTCGTCCTGGTAGCGCACGCCGGTCGCCTTGCCGTCCGGGCCGACCAGGATCTCGCTGACGTAGCAGTCGGGACGCAGATCGTAGAGGCCGGTCGCGACGGCGTCCGGGATGAAGTTGATCAGCGTGGACGACTTGCCGGTGCCCGGGTCCGGGTACTGCTGCCAGAACCCGTTCTCGCTGAACGGCTGCCGGCCGCGGTAGGGCTCGGTCACCATGCCCTGCGGCATCGGGAAGGTCGAGTGGCCGAGCCGGTCCATCGCCGTGGCGAAGGTGCGGCCGATCTGGCTGAGCGGCGAGGGCTTGGTGGGGTAGCCCTTCGAGCGCCGGCCCTCCCAGCGGTTCGCGCCGGCGAGGCCGGAGGTGCCGAACTCCCACTCCACCCGGGTGTAGTACGGCTCGAGCTCGTCGTAGCTGATCGGCCAGTCGACCAGGCTCGCGCCCTCGACGTCGCCGTGCAGCGAGCGGAGCTTGAAGTCGGACTCGGTCATGCGCGGGACCATGCCGCCCCAGTGCGTGGTGCCGCCGCCGACGACCTGCGGGGTGGCGGAGAAGTTGGTGACGACCGCCTCCTCGCTCTCGTTCTGGCGGTACGTGCGGGGCTTGAGCTTCGGGTCCTGCCAGATGAAGTTGCGGTTGAGGTACTTCAGCTCGTCTCCGGAGGCGTGCTCGGGCTTCAGCCAGGGGCCGCGCTCGAGGCCGACGACGCGCAGCCCGGCCTCGGTGAGGACCTTCGCGGCGGTCGCGCCGCCCGCTCCGGCGCCGACGATGACGACGTCCACGGGCTCGGGGTTCTTGATGCTGGTCATGCGGGTGTTCCTTTCGTGTCGAGGACCGCGCGGGCCGGGGACCGCGGGATCACTTCTCGAGGCCGTCGCGGCCAACCGCGGCGAGCGGGAGCAGGGCGTCCCAGAGCTCCTGCGGGATCGGGGTCTCGGCGAGGTCGAGGGTCTGCTGGATCCGGTCGGGCTCGGACATCCCGACGATGGTGGAGGCGACGCGCGGGTCGCGGGTGGAGAACTGCAGCGCGGCGGCCGCGAGCGGCACGCCGAAGTCGGCGCAGAGCCGCTCCATCTCGAGCACGCGCGCGAGGGTGCGATCGCCGACGGGCGCGTAGCAGTAGCGCGGGACGGCGCGCGGGCCCTTCACGAGCATGCCGCCGCCGAAGGGCGCGGCGTTGACGAACGCGACGCCGCGCTCGTGCGCGTCCTCGATCAGCGGCACCGCGGTCTGCTCGACGAGGGTGTAGCGGTTGTGGCTGATCACGGCGTCGAAGGCGCCGGTGGCGAGGTACTGCAGCTCGAGATCGATCGGTCCGCCGGCGACGCCGAGGTAGCGGATGACGCCCTCGTCGCGCAGCCGGAGCAGCGCCTCGAGCGGGCCGCCGGGAGCGGTCCCCTCCTCGAAGGTGATCTTCTCGGGGTCGTGCAGGTAGACGAGCGGCAGGACGTCGAGGCCGAGGCGCTCCCGGCTCTCCTCCACGGAGCGGCGCACGCGGTCGCCCGAGAAGTCGCTCGAGCCCGGCAGCGGGTCGACCTTCGTCGCGACGACGACGCCGTCGGGGACTCCGCCGTTCTCGCGGATCGCGGAGCCGATGCGGCGCTCGCTGTCGCCGCCGCCGTACTCGTTCGAGGTGTCGATGAAGGTGAAGGGCCCCTCGAAGACGCGGCGGATCGTCGCGACGGCGACGTCGGTGCTCACCTCGTAGCCGTACTGGGCGGGGAAGCTGCCGAGCGCGCTGGTGCCGACGCAGACGCTCGAGACGGCGAGGTCGGTGCGGCCGAACGCGCGCACGGCGGCTCCGGTGCTGTCGATGGTCATGGTGGTTCCTTCTCTCGAGAGGCCTGGTCAGGCGGGTGGTCGATGGCTGGAGCGGGGCGCCGCGGTGCTGGCGCGCGGCACGAGGTCGGCGCCCACGGCGGGGATGGTGACGTGCTGGACGTCGTCGGCGCCCATCAGGGCGAGGATGCGGTCGACGGCGAGGCGGCCGACCGCCTCGAAGTCGAAGCGGACGGTGCTGAGGCCGGGGCGGAAGTAGCGCGCCTCGGGGATGTCGTCGAAGCCGACGACGCTGACGTCGGCGGGGACCCGGAGGCCCGCGTCGGCGAACGCGGCGAGCAGGCCGAGCGCCATCTGGTCGTTCGCGGCGTAGACCGCCGTGAGGTCGGGGTCGGCCGCCAGCTCGGCGCCGGCGCGGTAGCCGGAGCAGGTGGACCAGTCGCCGGCGAGGGCGGGACGCAGCACCCGGCCGGCCGTGCCGAGCGCCGAGGTCCAGCCGCGGATCCGCGCCTCGGTGGCCAGCCAGCCGGCGGGTCCGGCGAGGTGGTGCACCGTGCGGTGGCCGAGCCCCAGCAGGTGCTCGGTCGCCAGCCGCGCCCCCGCCTCCTCGTCCGTCACGACGGTCGAGCCGGAGGGGACGCCGCCCGGCTCGAAGGCGACCAGCGGCACCGCCGCGTCGAAGCCCTGGACGGCGTGCACCGCCGAGGTCAGCGGCGCGAGGACCACGATCCCGTCGACGAGATCGGCGACGAGGTGATCGAGTGCGGAGCGCATGCTCGAGCGGTCGACCGCTCCGAGCGTGACCAGGTTGGTGGCGTAGCCGGAGCGGCGGGCCTCGTCCGCGATGCCGGTGAGGGCGACGGACGGACCGTACTGCGCCAGGCCGAAGCTGACGATGCCGATGTTCATCGACCGCCGGTTGGCGAGGGCCCGCGCGGCCGGATTCGGGCGGTAGCGCAGCTGGGCGATCGCCCGCTCCACCCGCTCGCGGACATCGGCGGCCACGTTGTCCGAGCCGTTGACGACGCGGGACACCGTCTGCTGCGAGACCCCGGCCAGGCGCGCGACGTCGACCATCCGCGCCCCGCGGGCGCCTCCCGGCCCCGCCGCGCCCCTGGCCACGCGGGTCAGGCCGTCCGGGCGGCGCGGCGGCGGGGGGCGTGCTTCCCGACGAACGCGCCGATCCTGGCGACTCCGCCGGCGCTGGAGAGGAAGACCGCGAGGATGATCACCCCGCCCTTGATCACCAGCTGGGGCTCGGACGAGATCCCGACCAGATTCATGATGTTGATGATCGTCGCGAGGACGAACACCCCGATCACGGCGCTGATCGGATCGCCCTTGCCGCCCATCAGGGAGGCGCCGCCCACGACCACCGCCGCGATGGCGTCCAGCTCGTAGCCGACTCCGATCAGCGAGGAGCCCTGCCGGAGCTGCGCGGCGGCGATGAGCCCGGCGAGCCCGGCCAGGAGTCCCGACAGCGTGTAGGTGATGATCAGGTTGCGGGCGACGGGCAGGCCCGACAGTCTCGCCGCCTCCGGGTTGCCGCCGATCGCGTAGAGCGAGCGGCCGAACGTGGTGAAGCGGGCGACGAGTCCGGCGAGGATCGCGACGACCACGAAGATCAGCACGGGGCTGCGGACCCCGAGCACCTCGGCGCGGGAGAACTCGTCGATGAAGCGCTCGTCCAGGATCTGGATCAGGCTCGTCGACTGGATGATGTAGCTGAAGCCCTTGATCGCGCTCATCGTCGCGAGGGTCGCGATGAACGGCGGGATGCGCAGCCAGACGATCAGCAGGCCGTTGATCAGACCCGCTCCGGCGCAGCACAGCAGGGTGACCGCGGCCGAGGCCTCGGCCGACAGCCCGGACTGCAGGGTCAGCGCGACGACGACGGTCGAGAGAGCCAGCGTGGAGCCGACGGACAGGTCGATGCCGCCCGTGAGGACCACGAAGAACTGCCCGACCGCGAGGACGGCGACGATCGAGGCCGCCGCGATCACGTTCTCGGCGTTGCGCAGGGTGAGGAAGTCGGCGGAGACGTAGTAGCCCGCGATGATGATCGCGATCAGCACGAGCACGAGGTAGCTCTTGGGCAGGACGCGGCGGGCGAGGGCGCCCGCCGCGGACGTCGGCCGCTGCGTCACCGCCGCGAAGGAGGAGGTGTCCGGTCGCCGCGAGGCGGGCGGCCGGTCGAGGGTGTTCTTCGGCATGGTGTTCTCGTCCTTGAGGTCGTGGGGGCCGGCGGCGCCGGCGGGAGGGAGAGTCGCGGATCGCCCGTCAGGCGAGGCGCTCGAGGAGCGTGGTGCCGCTCGGATCGATGTCGTCGTGGTCGAACTCCGCGACGACGCGGCCGCCGGCCATGACGAGGACGCGGTCGCACATCATCGCCTCGGAGATCTCCGAGCTCGCGAGGATCACGGTGCCGCCGGAGTCGGCGAAAGCGCGCAGGAGCTCGTACATGTCCTCCTTGGCGCCCACGTCGACACCGCGGGTCGGCTCGTCGCAGACCAGCAGCGTGGAGGATCGGACCAGCCAGCGGGCGAGGATGCCCTTCTGCTGCGTGCCGCCGCTCAGGGTCCTCATCGGCTGGTCGACGCCGGAGACCTTCATCCCGAGCCGCTCGATCATCTCGAGCGCGACCCGGCGCTCGCGCCGGATGTCGAGCACCGAGAAGCGGCTGAACATCGGCATGCTCGCGAGGGTGATGTTCGCGGCGACGCCGAGCTCGGGCACGAAGCCCTGGGCCTTCCGGTCCTGCGGCAGCAGGCCGATCCCGCGGCGGATCGCGTCCCGCGGCGAGGAGAAGGCCACCTTCTCGCCGGCCACGCGCATCCGACCCGAGGTCGAGCGCCGGGCGCCGGCGAGCAGCCCCGCCAGCTCGGACTGCCCACTGCCGATCAGACCGGCGATCCCGAGGACCTCGCCGCGGCGCAGCTCGAACGAGACGTCCTCGACGCGGCCCTCCTCGCTCAGCCCGGAGACGGAGAGGAGGACCTCCTCGCCACCGCCGGAGCCCAGCCGCGGACTGCGCTCGCCGCGCAGCGCGGCGTCGGCGATCGAGCCCTCGAGGCTCTTGCCGATCATCGCGGTGACGACGTCGGCCGGCGTGCTGCCCGCCGTGGTCATGCTCGCCGCGGCGACCCCGTCGCGCAGGACGGTGACGGAGTCGCAGAGCGAGTAGACCTCGTCCATCCGGTGCGAGATGAAGATCAGCGCGACGCCCTCCTCCGCCAGCCGGCGCAGCACGGTGAAGAGCTTGAGCACGTCCGGGCGCGGCAGGGTCGAGGTCGGCTCGTCGAGCAGCAGGACCCGCGCGTTCTTGCGCAGGGCCTTGGCGAGCTCCACCGCCTGCTGCTCGGCGACCGAGAAGCGGGAGACCGGCAGCCGGACGTCCAGGTCGAAGCCGACCCGGGCGAGGGCGGTGCGCGCCTCGGCGTTCATCCGCGCCCAGTCGACGCGACCGGCCTTCAGCGGCAGCTGGCCGAGGAAGATGTTCTCGGCCACGGTCAGCGACGGCACGAGGCTGAGCTCCTGGTAGATGGTGTGGATGCCGGCGGCCTGCGCCTCGGCCGGGTCGCGGAAGCGCTGCACGACCCCGCCGAGGGTGATCGTGCCCGCGTCCGGGGCCTCCGCACCGGAGAGCATCTTCACGAGGGTCGACTTGCCCGCGCCGTTCTGGCCGGCCAGGGCGTGGATGCTGCCGCGGCGGACCGCGAAGCTGACGCCCTTCAGCGCCTGGACGCCGGGGTAGGACTTGGTGACGCCCTCCAGGACCAGCTCGACCGGTCGCTCGTCGACGGCGGCGGCGGTGCTCACTCGTCGTCCTTGGCGCGGACGTAGGTGTCCTCGGGGATGAGGTAGTCCGCGGCGTTCTCCGGCGTGACGACCGTCGTGTCGATGTAGAGCGTCTTGTCGGGGCAGGCCTCGGTGTCGCCGTTGTAGGCGGCCACCGCCATCCGGACGGCCTCGGCGCCCTGGTCCCACGGCTGGTTCGACGCGGTCGCGATCAGCGGCCCGGTGGGGTCGTCGACCATCTGCTGGACCGACACCATCCCGCCGTCGTAGCTCGCGAGCAGGACGTCCGGACCCCAGAGCCCGGCCTGCTGCAGCCCCTGGACGACGCCGCCGTTCATCACGTCGCTCATGCTGTAGACGACGTTGAGGTCGGGGTTGGCCGTCGCCGCGTCGCGGATCGGGTCGAGTGCCTTGTCGGGCTTCCACTCGCCGTACTTCGTGTCGAGGTAGGTCACCTCCGTGTCGGGGTGCTCCGCCATGACGGCGTCGAAGCCCTCCTTGAAGCCGTTGAAGCGGAGGTCGCTGAGCACGTCGCCGGGGAAGCCGCCGATGCCGAGGATCTTGACCGCGCCGCCGTCGAAGCGCGCGAGCGCCTGGTTCGCGGCCTCGGTGCCGGCGAGCGAGCCGGTGTACTCCTGGTCCTCCGCGACGTAGCAGAACATGTCGGGCACGAGGGACGCGTCGAGGCTCGAGTTGACGGTGACCAGCGGGATGCCGGCGTCCGCCAGCGAGGCGACGGACGGCCCGACGCCGATCGGGTCGTTCGGGTTCATGACGACGACGTCGACGTTCTTGGTCTCGAGGGTCTGGACGTCGGAGTTCTGCCGGACGGTGTCGCCGTTCGCGTCGAGGAGCTGGATGGTCGCGCCGAGCTTCTCGGCCTCGGCCTGGCCGCCCTCGACGAGGGTCTTCCACCAGTCGCTGCCGCTGATGCCGCGCTGGCTCCAGCCGATGACGAGGCCCTGGCCGGTCGCCTTGTCCGCCGACGACTCGTCGGTGCCGGCCCGGCAGCCGCTGAGGGCGAAGGCCGCCGTGACGAGGAGGGTGGTGCCGACGAGCAGGCGGCGCCGGATGCGGGTGTTCTCGGACATGATCATGCGTTCCACTTCTTCGTGAGGGTGATCGGGGTCGTGCGGGGGGGGGGTCGTGCAGGGGGGGGTCGTGGGAGGAGGGAGGGGCGTGCGGGGGAGGAGGGGGCCGGGCCGCGGGGAGGGCGGCCCGGCCCGGCAGGGGCAGGGGCAGAGGGCCTGCGGCCGGCGCCTAGAGCGCCGAGTCCTGCAGCTGGAGCGTCTCCTCGTCGGCCTGCAGCTCGCTCGCCGCGGGAGTGTCGATCGCGGTGAAGACACCGCGCTCGATCAGCAGATCGATGTTGCGCTGACGCGTGGCGCGCTCGCGGGCGAGCCAGCCGGCCTCCGGCGGCGCCTCGAGGTACTGGTTCTTCGGGTAGATCGGCTTCGCGTAGATCGCCGCGTACTGCTCGGTGCGCAGATCCTTGAAGCCGTTGAAGACGCCGTTGGACTGGCGGGCGCGGCGCAGGGCGTCGATGTCGATGACCGTGCTGACGAAGCTGTCGCCGGGGGTGAGCCCCTCCTGCTTCACGATGACCGTGCCCTTGTGGTCGACGATCATCGACTGGCCGCCGAAGAGGTCGTTGAGCACGCCGTCCGGGCCGAGCTCGGGGCCGAGGTTCGGGGCGACCACGATCGCGTTGTTGAACATCGCGTGAGCGCGGTTCTGGACCTCCCACATCCCGTTCATCGTCTGCGGCTCGATCAGGGTGGCGCGGATGATGACCTCGGCGCCGTTCATCGCCAGACCGCGGGCGATCTCGGGGTAGGCCCCCTCGTGGCAGATGACGTAGCCGATGTTGCCGATGTCCGGCGTCTTCGCGACGGGGTAGATCGCCTCGAGCGCGTCGCCGCCGCCCTTCTTCTCCACCCACTCGTCCCAGAGGTCGTGCGGGTTGGTGGTGCCGAGGGTGCCGCCCTCGAAGCCGTCGCTGGTCGCCTTCGCGCGACGGTAGACGACCTCGCCGGCCGGGTCGATCATGAACGCGACATTGAAGTAGCGGCCGGGGAAGTCGTCGTCGGCGACGAGGTAGAGCTCGCCGGCGATGTAGGTGCCGAGCTCACGGGCGGCCTTCGCCAGCTCGTCGGTCTCGGGGCCCGGGATGGTCCGGGCGAACTTCTTCTCGGCCTCGCGGTCGCCCGCCTTGAAGGCCATGTGCATGCCCTGGATCGCCATCTCGGGGATCACGACGAGCTTCACGGGGTAGCCCTCGGTCGAGGCGATGCCGACGGCAGTGCGCATGAATCCGATGATCCGCTTGGTGTTGCGGACCGCGTCCTCCGGCTCGACGATCGGGATCTGCAGGGGCGAGAGGGCAACGACGGTGTACGGCTCAGTCACGTCAACTCCTTTGTTGTGGGGTGGGATGAAGCGATGTTAGCGCACTATCAGCGCTGCGCAATAGGCCAGCTGTAGTTCGCTTGCGTGATTGTTAGCGCACTACCACGCTCATCGCGGTACCGGCGGCGTGCGGCTGCGGGGCGCAGGTCACCTCGGGCATGTCGAACCGCGCACGCACTTCGTCGAGCTGGGGACGCTCATGCTGATCGAGTCGCCCGCGGAGCGGGCGTATCGAGATCCGCCGGCGTCGGGACGTGAGTCTGCAGGTCCGCCCTGCGGGTGACGGTGGGTCTCGATACGCCCCTGCGGGGCTACTCGACCAGCATGAAGTGCAGCCCTCTGGGGCTACTCGACCAGCAGGGAGGGCCGCCCTGCGGGGGCTACGCGCACCAGTCGCGGGAGACGCCGTTGACGCTGCGGGAGGTGTCGCCGGTGCCGAGGTCGACGAGGACGGTGGAGGTGGCGCTGAAGCCGGGGACGTCGGGGTAGTCGTCGGGGACGCCCTCGGCGGAGACGGCCTCGACGGCGGCGAACTGGCCGTTGGGCGAGAGGCAGACGCCGCGGATCCGGCCGGTCGGCGAGGTGCGGAAGACCTCGGTCGTGCCGCTCGCGTCGACGCGCACCAGCGAGTACTGGGCGGTGCCGGTCTCGGGCGAGTAGTCGGCCTCGAGCTCGAGGTAGCTCGACGAGTCCAGGAGCAGCAGCTGCACGGGCGACGTGGTCGGGCCGACGTCGGCGGGCGGCAGCGCGAGGGTCTCGACGGAGCCGTCGGCGAGGTCGATCACGGAGCCGGAGTCGGGGTCGGCGACGACCAGCCGGTTCGCGCCGGGGACGAAGCCGCGCAGCTCGGCGTGCTGGCCGAGGGGGCTGATCGTGCCGGGGGTCAGCAGGTCGACGAGCAGCACGGTGTCGTCGAGCGAGTGGGTGACGACGGAGGTGGTGCCGGGCACGAACATCCAGTCGGTCGCGCGCAGCGGGCCGCCGTCGATGCCGGTGATCGGCACGGCCTCCGCCTTCTGGTCGGTGAGGTCGTAGGCGTAGAGCGCGCGGTCGAGCGGGCCGGTGGGCGCGGAGCCGGTGAAGGTCCAGCCGAGCACGCCCTTCTCGGGCGAGGCGTGCAGCTCGCGGACGACGCCGGGGCCGGGCAGCGGGATGACGCCCTCCGAGCCGGTGTCGAGGGTCAGCGTGCGGATGAGGGTGGTGTCGTCGGGCTCGAGGGTCACGACGACGAGCACCGGGCCGACGACGGCGTAGTCCTGGATCCGGTCCGCCGTGTAGAGGACGCGGGTGTCGCCGCCGGAGAGCGGGCGCACCCGGATCGCGTCGGGCTGGGCGGGATCGTCGGCGGTGCGGTCGAGAGTGTAGAGGTCGGGGTCCTTGGTGGTGAACGCGGCGGAGAGGTCGGACTCGGCGCCGGTCGCGGTGCCCTGCGCGCCGTCGATGGCGATCTCGTACTCGGTGGCGTAGCGGAGGGTGTCGTCGAAGGTCACGGTGAGCACGCCGCCCTCGAGCTCGGCGGTGTGCGGGGTCTCCGGAGTGACGCGCACCCGGTCGAGGGCGTCGGGCTCGATCGCCTGGTCGAGGTGCACGCGGGCGCGGCCGCCGTCGCGCTCGACGACGCCCGAGGTGCTGACCTCGAGCGAGGCGACGCGCGGGCCCTTGGCGATCGTGGCGGCGGTGAGGCCGCCGACGGCGAGGACGAGGACGGCGGTGACGCTCCAGAAGACGCGGGAGAACGCGCGCTCAGTAGACATACGGCATCGCCGGCTCGTCGATCGGCGTCACGACGTCGGGCTCGAGGACGACCGCCTCGGCACTGGTGACGCTCGGGTTCGCGCCGAAGCCGCCGGTCACCTCCAGCCACTCGCCCTCGGTCCAGGTGTCGGCCCAGCCCGGCTGGTGGATCGGCACGCCGACCGGCTGCGCGTCGACGGCGCAGCAGGTGACGATGAAGCGGGCGACGTAGAAGACGTTCTCGGGGTCGCTCGCGTCGGGGGTGACGAAGCCGCTGACCGTCGCGGTGCGGCCGGCCAGGAACTGCTCGCTCGCTCCCTGGCGCAGGAGCGTCGCCCAGTCGCGGACGGTGAAGGACGCGGTGTCGCCGGTGGGCGCCTGCGCGGTGACGGAGGCGTCGACGGCGCTGGTGTTGACCTCGCGCTGGGTCGCGGTCGAGGCGGTCAGCGCGGCGGGCGGCACGACGAGCAGCGCGACGGCGGCGCAGGCGATCACCGCGAGGCTCCCGAGCGCGGCGAGGCCGGCCCGCCAGCGCCGGCGCGGGGCGTGCTCGTGCAGGTGGTCCTCCGCGTGCCCGTCGTCCTCCTCCGCCCCCGGCACGATCGCGAACGCGCAGATCAGCAGCACCACCGCGACGGCGGCGAGGATCACCGAGAACTCGAAGTAGCGCGGGTGGATGTAGAGGCCGAGGCGGCCGGTCGCCGCGAGCCAGAGCGTCGAGACGACGCCGATCAGGCTGAGGACGACGCCCTTCCAGCGGGCGAGCAGGCGCTCAGAGCGCATGGTTCACCGCCAGGCCGAGGACGGCGGCGCAGAGGCCGACCAGCGCGGTGATCCGCACGAGCGTGCGCGCGGAGAAGGTGGTGCGCAGCAGCGCGAGCATCTTGATGTCGATCATCGGGCCGAAGACGAGGAAGGCGATGATGCCGCCGGGCAGGAAGGTCGAGCCGAAGGAGAGGACGAAGAACGCGTCGACGTTGGAGCAGATGGAGATCACGAAGGCGAGGACCATCAGCGCGAGCACCGACCAGAGCGGGTCGCCGCCGAGGGTGGTCAGCACGTCGCGCGAGACGCCGACCTGGATGAGGCCGGCGATCGCGGCGCCGACGAACAGCGCCGGCAGCATCGCGCCGGTCTCCTCCGCGAAGAGCAGCACGCTGCGGCGGGCCTTGGCGCGGACGGTGCGGGAGGGCCGCTCGCCCGCCTCGCAGGCCGCGCGGAACCGCGGGGTCAGCAGCGTCATCGGGTCGGTGTGCCGGCTGAAGATCCAGCCGACCAGGTTCGCGATCACGAAGCCGCCGACGATGCGCCAGACCAGGATCCCGTCGGCCCAGCCGAAGGCCTGATAGGTCGTGACGATGGTGATCGGATTGACGATCGGCGCCGCGAGCAGGAACGTCATCGACTCGGAGACGGACAGCCCCTTCACGATCAGGCCGCGCGCGAGCGGCACGTTGCCGCACTCGCAGACCGGCAGCAGCACGCCGAGCAGCGAGATCACCAGGCGGCGCGGCAGGGCGCGCTTCGGCAGGATCCTCAGCAGCACCGCCTCCGGCACCCAGAGCTGCACGGCGATCGAGAGCACGATGCCGAGGAAGACGAACGGCAGCGACTCGATGACGACGCTGATCGCCAGGGTGAGGAAGTCGCGGACGGCGTCGGAGAGCACGTCGCCGGCGGCGTCTGGCGAGAGGACGCGGAGGAGCGCGGCGGCCGCGACCAGGGCGAGGCCGAGGCCGATGCGGCGGGCGAGGACAGCGCGGCGGGCGAGGACGGAGCGGTCGCTTCCGGGCGGAGTCGTTCCGCGCTCGGAGGTGGCGGTCGCCCTGTCGATCGTCATCCGGACCATCGTAGGCGGGCGGCACTCACCGCGCGCCGGGCACCGGACGCCCCGGCAGCCAGCACCGCACGGCGTCGCGGTAGCGCCGGAACTCGGCGCCGAACCGCGCCTCGAGGTCCGCCTCCTCGAGCGGGCGCACCGCGAGATTCCAGACCAGCGCGCCCAGCAGCGCGTAGACGACGACCAGCCAGGAGGAGAGCAGCAGCCCGACCGCGACGCCCTGGCCGATCCCCGCGACCGCCATCGGGTTGCGCACCCAGCGGTAGGGGCCGGCGATCACGAGGCGGTTCGTCATCGCGACAGGCAGCGGGGTGCCGTCGCCGAGCAGCGACATCGTCGCCCCCGACCACAGCCCGAGCGCGCTCGCGAGCACGAGCAGCGCGAGCCCGACCGCGCGCAGCGGCTCCGGGAACGCGACGGCGAGCCCCCAGCGCGACTCCAGCGCCGCGACGACCAGCGGGATCACGACGAGCGCGCCGCACCAGAACACCACGATCTGCCCGAGCGTCGCCGCGAGGTGCGCGAGCGGCGTCCGGCCGCGGGCGGCGAGCCGGAAGGCGAACGGCCCGGAGGCGAGCCAGCGCGTCGGGATGCGCCCGAGCGTCAGCAGGCAGAGCGCCGCGACCGAGCCGCCGGACGCGGCGAGCATCAGGAGGACGCCCCAGCCGGCGTCGCCGGTGACCGTCGCGACGACGGCGAGCGCGACGGTGACGAGCAGGGTCCAGACGGTCGCGGTCCACGCCGCCCAGCGGAGTCCGAGCGCCGCGAGGGCGGAGGCGCCGACGAAGAGCGGCAGATCGAGCACGGCGACCGGCACCGGATCGAGCGGCCCGAGCGTCGCCAGCCGCACCGCGGGCACGAGCGCGACCGCCAGCCACCAGGCCGCCCCGCCGAGCGCCTGCACGGTGAAGTAGACGCGCCCCCACCGCACGGCGGCCCCTCGATGCATGGCAGCAGAGTACGGCAGCGCGGCGGCGGGGCACGCGGGTGCAGGATGAGCGCATGACCCTCCTCCGCGTCCGGATGCACCCGCGCGCCGTCGACGAGCCGCACCGGGTGTCGTCGCCGCTCGAGCTGCTCGTGGACCTGACCTTCGTCGTCGCGATCGCGCAGATCGCCGCGCAGCTCGCGCACGCGACGGAGGAGGGGCACCTCGGCGAGACGGTCCTCCCCTTCGCGATGGTGTTCTTCGCGATCTGGTGGGCCTGGATGAACTTCACCTGGTTCGCCTCCGGCTACGACACCGACGACGTGCCCTACCGGCTGCTCACGCTCGCGCAGATGGGCGGGGTGCTCGTGCTCGCGGCCGGCGTGCCGACGGCGTTCGAGGACGGCGACTTCACGGCGATCACCGTCGGCTACGCGATCATGCGGTTCGCGCTGGTCAGCCAGTGGCTGCGGGTCGCGGTGTCGTCGCCGGAGCAGCGGGTCTCGGCGCTGCGCAGCGCGGGCGGGTTCTCGCTCGTGCAGGTCGGCTGGCTGCTGCGGCTCCTGCTGCCGGACGAGCTGCTCCTGCCCGAGAGAGGGGGAGTGGTGAGCTTCGTCGTGCTGGCGGCGCTCGAGCTGGCGGTGCCGCTGTGGGCGCTGCGGGCGGGCGAGTCGAGCTGGCATCCGCACCACATCGCCGAGCGCTACGGGCTGTTCACGATCATCCTGCTCGGCGAGGGCGTGCTCGCGGCCGTGACCGGAGTGCAGCAGGCGGTGACGGAGTCGGGCGTGAGCCTCTCGCTCGTGATCGTCGCGGCCTGCGCGCTGGTGATCGTCTTCGCGCTGTGGTGGCTGTCCTTCCTGCACCCCTCGGGTGAGCTGCTCGAGCGGCGGCGCGACCTCTCCTTCCGCTGGGGGTACGCGCACTTCGTGATCTTCGCGGCGCTCGGCGGCCTGGGCGCCGGCCTCGAGTCGGCGGTCGCGGCGACGGCCGGGCACCTGGAGGCGAGCGACACCGTGATCGGCGCCGCGGTCGCCGTGCCGGTCGCCGCCTTCCTGGTGATGCTGTGGGCCGTGCACCTGCCCCTCGCCGAGGGCCGCCCGCTCCGCGCCGCCCTCGTCCTGCCCGCCGCCCTCGCGGTGCTGGCGACCCCCCTCCTGGCCGCGCCCCTCGGCGTCGCCGCGGTTCTGACGGCGATCGCCCTCCTCTGCGCCGCCCTGGTGGCCACCGCCCTGACGCCCGCACGGGTCTGACCCCCGCCGCGAGATGCCACTTGTGCACGCGACACGCCGTGAAAGGCGTGCACAAGTGGCATCTCG